>NZ_DAIDJE010000191.1 GCF_027451485.1 Bradyrhizobium sp. | reverse complement strand
GCCCCCCAGAACGACAACGAGAATCACATCGTAGATCAGCGTCGAATTGAAGATACGGGTCGGCATGGAGCTGACGGATGCCGCCATGACAAGGCCGGCAAAATATCCAATCATCGCTGCGAGAACATATTGGAGCACGACGATTGGCCGGGATGGGATGCCGGTAACGCGCGCCGCAAATGGATTATCGCCGATAGCGTAAATGTAGGCGCCCCAGCGCGTCTGCCGTAACAGCACGAACACAACCACGCAGGCGAGCGCGAACATCACGATCGCCGTGGGAATGCCAAGGATGCTTCCCTGCCCAAGCCGCTCAAATCCGGCCATCCCGGCACTCCATTGGACGACGTCGAGCTGGAACAGCGCCGCCTGACCAAGACCGGCAACAAAGAGACCGGTGGCGAGCGTCGCAAACAGCGGCGGCACCTCGGCGTATGCGATGAGCCATCCGTTGACGAGCCCGATGCCAATCGCCAGCAGACCCGCGGCCAGCAACGATGTGGGCAGCGAGTGGCCGTTCTGAACCAACTGGAGCACGAGCCCCCCCGGGACCGCGAGCGCCGCGATCAGCGAGAGATCGATGCCACGACCGATGACGACGATCGCCATCGCCAGGCCAAGGATGCCAAGGACTGCCACATTCTGCAGCAGCGTCAGCATATTCTGGGCGGTGAGAAAGCCGTTCAGGAAGATTGAAAATGCCACGAACAAGGCCGCAAAGACGGCGAACACGATTTCTTGCTGACTGAACCTAAGGCGTTTCATCACAGGCGACCCCGGCAGCTAAGGCGAACGGCGTTCGATTCGATAGGTTTGCGGAAGCGCGGACAGGCTTTTGGCAAGCTCGGCGACGAGCTTCTCGTCGTCGGATGCCACCGAAACCCGAACGAGCGTATTGAGTTTGTCGTCCTTGTCCACCTCGATCTCTGCGCCGGTCCCGGCACCAAATATCCGTTCGATTTCAGCCCCCACCTTCTCCCGCACCGCGAGATCGCGAAGAGCGGGTTTGAAAATCTTGCCGACCGCAGTCACCGGCAACGCGTCCAGCTGCACGATACGCCTCGGTCTGGCGGGCGGTTCATTGACATTGTTGTCAACAAATTCGCGCAATTGCTCTGCGTCGATCGTCTGGTTCGGCGATGGCACCACGAAGAGAATGGGAACTTCTCCTGCATAAGCGTCCGGCATTCCCACCGCTGAACTCATCTGCACGCCGGGAAAGGCATTGGCGACGTCTTCGATCGCGGCCGGGTCAATGTTATGTCCGCTCCGAACGATCAGATCCTTCTCGCGGCCCGTGAGCACCAGACGCTGATCCGGCGTGAGATAGCCGACATCGCCCGTGACAATCCAATGATCCTCGGTCAGGACACCAACGTTGTGACTGGGATCGACGTAGCCCGGAAATAC
This sequence comes from Bradyrhizobium sp., assembly GCF_027451485.1. Taxonomy (GTDB): domain Bacteria; phylum Pseudomonadota; class Alphaproteobacteria; order Rhizobiales; family Xanthobacteraceae; genus Bradyrhizobium. The sequence continues at coordinate 18,933 of NZ_DAIDJE010000191.1, read as the reverse complement.
CTGCGGCCCCTTCGCGAGCACGAGGCCACTGGTGAGCGGCGGGCATTCGCTTCGCATGTCCGCATCCCCAAGCGACACAATCTTTGTCCTCGCGAACGGGGCCCTGAATCCGACGCTGCCCTGGAGCGGCTCTCCAAGGCCCGGGTTGAATGCGATAGCCGCTGCCGTTTCCGTCATGCCGTAAGTTTCAAACAGCCTGAGCCCCGTTCTGTCCTGGAATCGATCTCCGATCGCCTTCGGAAGCACGGAGCCTCCGGTCAGCGCCATTCTGACAGTACCGATGTCGCAAGAACCGATCGGCACTTCGGCCAGAGCGGCGATTGATGTCGGCACCCCGCTGATGATCGTCGCCCGAAACCGGTCCACGATATGCCAAAAATCGCGAATTGCTTCCGGACTTCTTAGACTGTACGGCGACGGAATGACGACGTGGCCGCCGGCCGCAAGAACCGACAACCCGGCCGTCATCGTGCCGCCAACATGAAACAACGGGAAGCCGTTCAATGCAACATCGCGTTCGTCGATTCCGTGAACCTGAGCGAAGCTCCAGGCGGCATGAATCTGATTTCCATGCGTCAGGCGAACCAGCTTCGGGCGTCCGGTCGTTCCGCCGGTATGGAAGAGCGCGCACACCAACTCTCGATCAATCGATGGTTCGAAATCGAGAGAATTCCGCTGGGCGGCAATTGATTCGTCGAAACTGACGAAGCGATCCTCGACGTCATGGCTCTCCCCCATGACCAAAATCGTCCGCAGCGAGCTCATTCGGGTAGCGACGTTCTTTGCCTTTTGCCAAATGGCGACGTCGGTCGACTCCGACGGGATGACCAGCACGCGGGCTCCCTGGGCCTCAAGCAGGTCTGCGATTGCTGTTTCGCTAAGCATGAAGTTGATGGAGCTCGCTACGCCTGCGACTTGGGCGCCGAGCAAAGCGGGAAATACCTGCGGCAGGATCGGGCAAAGAAATGCGATTGTTGGACCGCCCGGCGTGATCCCAAACGACCTGAACAGGTTGGCCGCTTGGGAAAGATCGGCAAGCAATTCACGATGGGTGCGGCTGACCTCGCATGTCTGCCCCGATTTTCGGGTCAACACCGTCAACGCCTGCCTGTCGGGATGCAATCGCGCCGTAGCCTCGAAGAGCTGATACAGACTGCGCGCGGGCACCAGGGAGTCGTACGGTAATTGCTCTAATGCCTCGATGTCGCCAATGGAGACAACGGGCCTTGTGAACCTCGTTGTCATTGGCGAAAGCAGATCAGCACGCATCGCTTAATTCCCTCGACCGGCATCTGGCGCGCATCCCTGCCGAACCGGCGCGCGAACGCCTCCTCCCTCTTTAGGATTTTGATAGCGCAATACTCAGAACAGCGCTTGCTTGGAAGCGCAAAGGTTTTGCATTTAGGCGCAAAGTTGGCTTGCACAGCGTCAAGGGGGACCTAGAATTGCGCGACGCGAGCTTTGATGCAGCGCAAAACAGTCCATCCTGTAGCAACCGGATAACCGATGGATCTCGTGTTCACGACAAAGGGCATAGAGCCCTCCAAGCGCTACGCGGCTTGGCAGGGAGCGATTTGCGACGTCTATGTCAACGTCGACGTGAACGCGGAAAAGCGGTCCGACTACGAAGGCTTCATCCGGGAAGCGCGGTTCGGCCCTGTCACAATGACCGACGTCCTGCTGTCGGAACAGCGAATAGCACGACGCGAGCGGCACATCGCAAAGCTCGACAAGGATTGTTATTACGTCGAGTTCGTCCAGCAGGGAAAGATCAATGTCCTTCAAGCAGGCCAGACCCTGCTCTCCAACCCTGCGGTCGGCGCAATTTTCTCTGCGGCCGAAGCCTACGATTTGGAGTGCATCGGCAGGGTCCGGTCGCTCTATCTCGAGATTCCGCGCAAGGAGTTCGCTGCGCGATTCAGCGAACACAATATCCCCGTTGCAGCGACGATCGCCACTGCGCGCGGTCTCGGACGGATCGCGGCGGAGTTCTGTTCGACGCTTGCATCGGAAGGGGCAGCATTAGACGAGGCCGCAAGGGGCCGTCTGGGCGGCGAACTCATGGACGTGCTGGCGCTCGCGCTCGACATGGGCGACAGGCATGAACTATCGGAGGACGCGACTGCCCAGAAGGCCCGCTTGCGTTCCGTCAAGGATTGGATCGAGGAGCATCTTACAGATCCGGATCTCTCGCCAGAAAAGATCGCCAGAAGCAACGGTGTTTCGTTGAGGCATCTGCACTATCTTTTCAGGCTCAACGATGTGTCTGTGTCTGAATGGGTTTTGGATCGGCGGCTTCAGCGATGCTACGACTTGCTGACGCGCCCCGAATTGCGCTCACTATCGGTCACCGACGTAGCGTACCGGTTGGGTTTCCATAGCTCATCCCATTTCAGCACAGTTTTTCGAAGAAAGTTTGGACACAGCCCGTCGGATCTGCGCAAACGCTAGCACCAAAGGGGACGGTTATAGCGGCGCTTCCCCCAGGCCGACCTCCTGCCAGCTCAACTGGCACTAAACGGTCGAGCCCTATTCCGGACATTGAGCGGCGATTACGCGCTCAATACGTCAATTTTGATAACAAGCTGTCCGCTCTTCACCTGCTCGCCTTCTGTCACATCAATGGCGGAAATTACCCCCGAAACCGGTGCGGAATGGACGTGTTCCATCTTCATAGCTTCCAGCGTGACGATCGGCTGACCAGCCGCAACCCCTTCCCCAGGTCTGACCAGGACCGCAACCACTCGCCCGGACATCGCCGCACGGATTTGCCCGTCGCTCTTGATTGTGGGCGTCGACGCCGGCCTCGAAAGTGTCAGATCACGTGCCGAAATCGTAATGCCACGGTGGAGAAGATAAAGGTGATCGCCATCTCGAAGGAATCTTGCCGACTCGGTAAGGCCGTCGCGGAGAAAACGAATGGCTTCACGGCTGAGCTCAACTATTTCGAAGCTGCACTCGGTCCCTTTGAGGCGCGCCGTGTAACCGCCTTCCCGCTCCCGCATGAGCTCGATGTCATAGACGACGTGATCAAGCTCAAGACGGACGGGAAGAGGAAATGTCGTCCCCAGCGTTCGTCCACCTTTCCACGGCGGCGCGAACGGATTTGAAACGTGCAGCAGCAATGCGGCCAAGGCCGCGCTTTCACCGGCGTCGTTGGGGGAAGCCAACAGTTCAGCGCGGTTAAGCGCAATAAAGGAGGTAGTGACATCTCCCTCCAAGAATTCCGGGTGCCGCAGGCAAGCGGCAAGAAACGACTGATTTGTCGTGACGCCAAACGCTGCCGTCTCTTCGAGTCCGTGAATGAGCTTGCGCCGCGCCTCGTCGCGGGTCGTTCCGAAGCTAACGAACTTGGCTATCATTGAATCATAGAATGGCGGAATCTCCGAGCCTGAGCACATTGCATGCTCGACGCGAAGCCCCTCCGGCTTCCGCCACAACTTCATACAGCCCGACTGGGGCATGAAATCGTTTGCTGCATCCTCCGAGCAAAGCCGCGCCTCGATAGCATGACCAGAAAAGCGGACATCTTCTTGCTTAAGCCCAAGAGGCTCGCCGCTCGCGACGCGCAGCTGGAGTTCGACGAGGTCAAGCCCCGTAACCGCCTCGGTGACGGGATGCTCAACCTGGAGGCGCGTATTCATTTCCATGAAAAAGAACTCGCCATTCCGGTCGAGCAGGAACTCCAGCGTGCCGGCCCCCTGATAGCCGATCGATCTGATGGCATTGACCGAAATCGAGCCCATGCGCTCGCGCAACTCGGCGCTGACCTTCGGCGCGGGCGCCTCCTCGATAAGCTTCTGATGCCGCCGCTGCACCGAACAGTCACGTTCGCCGAGATGAATGGCATTCCCAAAGGCGTCGCCGAACACTTGAATTTCGATGTGGCGAGGGTCGACAATCGCGCGCTCCAGGATAACGGCGCTATCACCAAAAGCGCTTTGCGCCTCGGATCGCGCACCGCGCACCGCATCCACGAACGCTGAAGCATCGGAGACCAGCCGCATGCCGCGCCCGCCACCACCGGCAACGGCCTTGATCATCACCGGAAAACCGATCCTGTTGGCCTCGACCAGCAGCGCAGTTTCGCTCTGATCAGCCCCCAGATAGCCGGGCACACAGGGAACGCCGGCGGCTCGCATGATCTCCTTGGCGCCTGCCTTGTTGCCCATCGCCTCGATCATTTCGGCCGACGGACCGATGAACACCAGACCCGCATCCCGACAGGCCTCCGCGAGCCTGGCGTTCTCCGCAAGGAAGCCATAGCCGGGGTGAAGCGCGTCAGCACCGCTTGATTTCGCCGCCGAGACTATCGCGCCGATGTTGAGATAGGATTGGGCCGGCAACGCCTCGCCGAGACGAACAGCCTCGTCGGCCTCGCGAACATGCAAGTTTTCCCGGTCGGCATCCGAGTAGACCGCAACCACGCGATATCCAAGCCGGCGCGCGGTGCGCATGATCCGAAGTGCGATTTCGCCGCGGTTGGCGATCAAGATTTTGCGGAACGACGCAGCCCGCGAAGGTTTTCTCATGGCCGCGCGACCGAAAACTGCATCCGCTGCGGGCTACGCACTTCAGCTTCACGGCAAATCGCCAGCACCTCGCTCAATATTGCCCGCGTGTCGCGGGGGTCAATCACGCCATCATCCAGTAACCGGGCGCTCGTCGAAAACACGTCCATCTGGCCATCGAAAACCCCGACGATCTGCTCTTTCATAGCGACGAGCTTCGCCTCTTCGATCGGCTTGCCGCGCCGGATCGCGGCAGCTTCCGTCACGATCGCCATGGTTTCGGCAGCCTGTTCGCCACCCATCACCGCGGTCTTTGCGTTGGGCCATGAGAAGCAGAAGCGCGGTTGGAAGCCGCGTCCACACATTCCGTAATTGCCAGCGCCGAAAGACGCGCCACAATAAATTGTGATCTGGGGCACGGTGGCCGAGGTTACAGCCTGGATCATTTTTGAGCCGTGCTTGATCATGCCGGCTTCTTCATAGGCCTTGCCGACCATGTAGCCGGTGGTGTTGTTCAGGTAGAGAAGCGGCGTGCGCGACTGGCAGCAGGCCTGGATGAAATGCGTTGCCTTGTTGGCGCCGTCGGGATCAAGCGGACCATTGTTGGTGATAATACCGATCGCCTGCCCCTCGACGCGGGCGTGGCCACAAACAGTTGCAGGACCATAGTTCGTACCAAACTCGAGGAAGTCAGAATCATCGATGATACGCGCGATAACCTGCCGCATATCGACCGGCCGCTTGTGGTCCATCGGCATAATTCCAAGCAGTTCCTCGGGATCATGGCGGGGCGGACGATGCGAGACTTCATTTCTGACCGGCCGGTCCCATGGCAAGCTTGCCATGATGTCGCGCGCAATTCGCAAGGCATCACGGTCGTCCTCAGCCAGATAGTCGCCTAGCCCGGAGATGCCGGTGTGCATCTCGGCGCCCCCAAGCTCCTCTTCGGTGGCAATTTCACCGGTCGCAGCTTTCAGCAGCAGCGGCGGACCGGCGAGAAACGCCCGCGTCCTGCCGCGCACCATCACGATATAGTCCGACAGCCCGGTCTGGTAGGCGCCGCCGGCCGTGGACGAGCCATGCGTCACTGTGATCACCGGCAAGCCTTGCGCGGATAGCAGCGCCAAATTGCGGAAGATATTTCCACCTCTGACAAAATCCTCGACGCGGTAACGCAAAAGGTTCGCGCCGGCACTCTCGACCAGTTGGACGTACGGCAGCTTGTTATCCAGCGCCAATTCCTGCACCCGAAGCGTCTTGTCGAGGCCGTAAGGCTGCAAGGCGCCGGCGTCGATGCCGGCATCGTTGGCGCTTACCATGCAGCGGATACCGGCGACGAAGCCGATGCCGGCGATCACCCCTCCTCCTGGGACGCTCTTTTCGGGATCGGCCACATCGAACCGATAACCCGCGAGCGTGGACAGCTCGATAAAGGGCGCGCCGGGATCGAGCATAAGCGCCACCCGCTCACGCGGCAGCAATTGTCCGCGCTTGTGGAATCGGTCCTTTGCGGCAGCCGAAGCCCTGCGCGTTCGCTCCTCGAGAGCACGTATCTGCGCAATCAAAGCCAGCATCCCGTCGCGATTAGTCCTGTAAGCGTCGCTGCCGGGCGAGATCGTCGATTCAATGACGGTCATTTGCGATTACAGTTCCCGCGCTACGCGCCCTCTTTCGCAAAGTGTTCGGCAAACGCCTGACGCAGCTCGACCTTGCGGAGTTTGCCGGTCGCCGTCATCGGCATTTGATCGAGAACCTTGATGAATTTCGGCACCTGGAAGCCGCCCAGATTTTTGCGGCAGTGCTCCAAGAGTTCGGCTTCGTCTGCGTTCACACCCGGCTTGAGCTTGATGAAGGCGGAAACCGCCTCACCCCATTGCGGATGCGGCAGACCGACGACCGCGGCGTTTTGCACGGCGGGATGAGCAAGCAAGATTTCCTCGATTCTGACGGAAGCGACATTCTCGCCGCCCGACTTGATCATGTCCTTCTTACGGTCAAGGAACAGCACTTCGCCGTTTTCGTCGATCAGCGCGAGATCGCCGGTATGATGCCATCCGAATTTGCGCGCCTGTTCGGTCGCTTGCGGATCCTTGTAATATCCCATCATGACGTTCGGCCCGCGATGCACCAATTCGCCGGGCTGACCCCGCGGCAGGAGATTGCCGGAATCGTCCATGATTGCCGTCTCGTTGACGATCAACGACTCGCCCCAGTAATTGCCGAAACGCTGCAGCTGAACCTCGGGACGAGACATCGTGGTGGCCGGGTACATTTCGGTCTGACCGCTGCTGAGAACGAAATTCGGGCACAGATCGGCCATGGCGCGCTCGAGCAGCGGCCGCCCCATAGGCGCCATGGTGTAGATGCAGGTTCGCAGGCCGGTAAGGTCGAACTCCTTGCGGCGTGGATGGTCGAGGATCGCCTGATACATCAGCGGCAGGCCGACGAAGACTGTCAGCTTGTCGCGTACAATGGCCTCCATGCATGCCACCGGATCGAACCCGCGCATCAACGCCATGCGGCCGCCGACCGACAAGTAGCTCAACAGCAGCACGTGGCCTGCGCAATGGAAAAGCGGAAACTGCCCGGTAATGCCATCGTCGCGGTCGAGTTGCATCTCGATGGCGTTGCTCATCACAGCCATGACGACGCCGAGGTGGCTGTGCATCGCGCCCTTCGGCCGCGAAGTGGTGCCTGACGTATAGATGATCATCGCCAGATCGCGGTCATCGATGTCGATTTCCGGCTCGATCTCGGACTGGCCTTTCAGCAGATCATTGAAACCCTCCAGGCCTGCCGCAGCGGACGTGCCGGCCAGATCAACCGCGATCAAGTGCGCGCCGCGCTTTTGCAGCGCGGCGCGCCGGTCCGGCTGACCGTAGAGATTGTCGTCGATCAGCGCGAAACGCACCTCCGCGTGATCGAGGATGTAGTTCATATCGGCAGGTCCGAGCATGGTATTGATGGGCACCCAGACCAGGCCCGCGCGGTGAATGCCGAAAAGAGCTTTGACGAATTCAACCGAATTGTTGCAGATGCTGGAAATCTTGTCGCCGGGCTTGAGGCCACGCGCGACCAGATAATTCGCGAAGCGGTTGGCGTCACGCTCCAGCTCACTGAAGGTCACGCGCCGCGCGCCGTCAGTGACGGCGGTTCGATCAGGAAAGCGCGCCGCAGCGCGTTTCAGTAGATCGCCGATCGCGACGCGGCCGATCCGGCCCGGACCAGCTACGCCGCCCGTCGCCGCCAGGTTGGTCATGACGTTTCACTCCCTCATTTGCGTCACTCTTGCGAGTTCGCGAAGCTTCACCCCGGCCAGGCATTTTAGTGGAGGAGCCCGAAAATCCGGCGTGCCTCGGCCGGTGTCGCTATTTCGCGCCCCACCCGGCGCGCGCAAACCGCGATGCTTTCAATCAACTGGCCGTTGGATGTCACCTTGGTCCCATCGGGCTGATAGAAGGTATCTTCGAGGCCGGTGCGCAAATGACCGCCAAGCTCCGCGCACCGCTGGTGCAGCGGCCAGATTTCAGCCCGCCCGATCGCCGTGACCTGCCAATGGGCTTCCGGCAATTTCAATTTCAAAAGGATCGGCAGCAGCTCGGAGTCGGCCGGCATGCCGGAGGCGACCCCCATGACGAAATTATAGTCCAGCGGACCTGAATACATGCCGGTTTGCCTGTACATGCCGACGCAGCGGACGATGCCGACGTCGAAACATTCAAATTCGGGGATCGTGCCTGCTTCCTTCATCGCATCGAGATAATCCTGCACCTTCTCGACAGCATTATCGAACATCATCGGCGGCCAGGCCCAGGTATTGTCCGCCTTCACTTTAAGATAATTCAGCGAACCGGCGTTGCAGGCGGCCATTTCGGGCCTTGTTTCGCGCAAGCAACGGAGTGCTCCCTGATAGTTGGGCCCCGACGTGCCCGTGGTATGGTTGATGATTACGCCCGGGCAGGCCTCGCGGATCGCCTGCTGGATCTCGCGAGAGACCGACACCTCCCAAGAAGGCAGGTGTCCCTTGCCCGGCGTTTGCTGTCGCAAATGGATATGCATCACACTGGCGCCGGCATTGAAGGCGGATCTTGCCTCGCGCGCCATTTCCTCAGGGGTAACCGGAACGTGATGCTGTTTAGGGTCGGTCAGCACGCCGTTCAGCGCGCAGGTGATGACAGCCTTGTCGCTCATGAAGCCGCCGTGATTCCGGTAAGGTTCTGCGTGATCCGCGGGATCATGCCTTCCGCATCATCCGGCTTCTTGCGTCCACGCGCTATTACCCGCTCCGCTTCCATCGTAGATCGCAAGGTCGCGAGAACCCGAAAAGATGGCGCGCGGCTTTAGCCCGTAAAAGCGCCGGATCGAGTGGCTGAAATGGGTGGAGTCGGGATAGCCGATTTCCTGCGCAAGATGCGCGAGATTGAGGTCCTGGTTAGCGAAGTGCAGCAGGTGGCGGGCACGCTTCCAGGCCCGGAAAGAACGAAAGGAGATATCGGTCTCCTGCTTGAAGAGATGGAGGAATCGCGACGACGATAAACCCGCCTGTTCCGCGCAGCTTGCTGCCGTCACTGGATCGCCGGAAAAACGGCAGATTTGCTCGATCGCCCTCAGGACGCGGGGATCAAGGGCCCGCGGCGGCAGCGCTTCGCCAAAGCACATGATGTCAAACGCGGCACTGTCGATATCGCCGGCGCATGCCTGGCGCTGCAACTGCTCGTAGGCCGCGCGGAGCCGTGCCGCAAAAAACTGGCCTTCAGTTCCCGATAGGCGATTTGCGAGCACTTCGAGCACTCCGCCGCAGACGGTTTCCGGCTCAATCAAGACGCAAATCACGGAACGATAGTCGCTGACGATGGTGTGCCGCAGGTTCGGCAGCACCACCACCAGTTCGCCCTGCTCGGCGGGTGTGCCTTCGACTTCGAGCGTGAGACCACCCTTGATCGCAACGTAGATGTTAATGGCGCCGGAGCAACGCTCGCGCGGACGACCGAGCAGGCCACCGTAAAATACACGTTCAGGTGTGATCAGCATCAAATGGCCGGATTCACGGCCTCCGTCGTCCATGGTCGAACCTCCTCACACAGCTCTTTTCGGCTGCTCTGCTGGGGTCAACCATACCGCCTTTCAGGACCAATGCGAAGCATCGAACGCAAACGGTCACCTGGACGCTCAGTAAGTTGAAGTGTTCCGGGAGAAATATTCGACTCAGGCAGGGACGCTGGGGGCAACGTTCTGCTGGGCGGCTTCTTCCGCCGCCAACGCCCGTTGATAGCCATCGCGTTGCTGCAAGCGCTCCCAATAGGCGGTCACATTGGGCCCGAAATCCTTCGCGAGCCCAATAATTCCGGCAAGACGCAGCGCGTACCCGATGACGATATCTGCCGCTGTGAATCGTTTCGCGGCCAGTGTCTCCGCGTGCGCGGTCGCAGCCTCGACTGCCCGCAGCCGTCCCAAAAACCATTTGGCATAGTCGCTCGCGACTTGCGGATTACGCCGTCCCTCCGGTTCGAGCTGGGTGTACCGCAGCACCAGCGTTTGCGGAAAGGTCAGCGTTGCGTCGCTGAAATACATCCAGTTGATGAACGCGCCATACCCGGGCTCGTCGGTTCGAACTATCAGCGGCGTCGGCCCATATTTCGAACCCAGGTAGTGACATATTCCGGATGACTCGGTCATTTTGGTATCACCGTCAATCATCAGGGGAATGGTGCCGAGCGGGTTGAGCGAAAGGTAATCCTTAGCGAACACGCGCGGCGGGAATGGCAGCATTTTTAGATCGTAAGGCATTCCCATCTCTTCCAGCATCCATAGCGGCCGGAACGAGCGCGCGCCGTAGCAGTGATAAAGCGTGATCATCGGTCGCTCCCTCGACTATCACTGGTTCATTCCGGGCAGCGTGCCCATCATCTTGCACAGCACCGACAGCATCACTTCGTCAGCACCACCGCCGATCGAAGCCAGGCGGGTGTCGCGATAGGCGCGGCTCACGGGGGTCTCGTTCATGAAGCCCATACCGCCCCAAAATTGCAAGCACGCATCGGTCAGGACGCGCCCTAACCGGCCAGCCTTGAGCTTGGCCATCGTCGCAAGCTTTGTGACGTCCTCGCCGGCTATCAGAGCTTCAGCGGCGCGATAAGTCAGCGCACGCAGCAACTCGACCTCGGTCTGCATTTCCGCGAGCTTGAAGTGTACGACCTGGTTGTCGAGAATGCTTTGGCCGAATGCCTTTCGGTTGCGGGTATATTCGATGGTCTCTGTGATGATGAACTCATGGGCCTTGAGGCAGGCGGCGGCAGCCCAGAGCCGCTCCTCCTGAAATTGCAGCATCTGGTAGGTGAAGCCTTGGCCTTCCTCACCGATACGGTTGCGCTTCGGCACCCGGACATCGTCGAAGAAAATCTGCGCGGTGTCGGAAGAATGCATACCCATCTTGTCGAGCTTGCGCGCAACCTGAACGCCCTTGGTCTTCATTGGGACGCAGATCAGCGATTTGTTGCGGTGTTTGGGGCCATCGCCTGTATTGGCGAGCAGGCAGATCCAGTCGGCCTGGACGCCGTTGGTAATCCACATCTTTCCACCATTGATGACGTAGTCGCCGCCATCGGAGCGCGCGCTCGTCTTGATCGAGGCGACGTCCGAGCCGGCTCCCGGTTCGGAGACGCCGATACAAGCAACTGCGTCGCCCGCGATCGCAGGGCTCAGAAACTCCCGACGTACCTCATCGGAGCCGAAGCGAGCCAGCGCCGGCGTTGCCATGTCGGTCTGCACGCCGATCGCCATCGGCACGCCGCCGCAGCGAATGGTGCCAAGTTCTTCGGCCATCATCAACGCATAGCTGTAATCGAGCCCCTGGCCGCCGAATTCCACGGGCTTGTTAAGGCCGAGAAAGCCGAGTGCGCCAAGTTTCCTGAACAGGTCATGCGCAGGAAAAACGCCTTCCTTTTCCCATTCATCCACAAAGGGATTTATTTCAGCGGCTATGAATTTCTGAAGCGCGCGGCGGATTTCTTCATGATCGGCTGTGAAGAGCATTCTACCTCCTTGTCATAATCCCATCTGCCGGCTGGCCAGATCCTTCATGATCTCTTCGCTGCCGCCCCCGATCGCATTGACCTTGACATCACGGTAGATGCGCTCGACCTTGATGCCTCGCATGTAGCCTGCGCCGCCGAAAATCTGCACGGCTTCGGAAGCGCAGAATGCCATTGTCTGTGTTGCCTGATTCTTCAGCATGCATATTTCGGCGATCGGACTTTCGCCTTGATCGAGCCGCCATGCCAGCATTTCAAGCATCGCTTGCGATGCTGCGACCCGCTGCGCCATGTCGACCAGCTTGTGCCGGATCACCTGATGCTGCGCCAATGGCTTGCCGAAAGTGTGCCTCTGTTTTGCGTAGTCCATCGCCTCCTCCAGGCATACCCGGGCCGCCGCGGTGCAGCCAGCCGCCATCGTCAGCCGCTCGCTGTTGAAGTTGCGCATGATGATCTTGAATCCGCTACCTTCCTCTCCGAGCAGATTTCCGGTCGGCACACGGCAATTGTCAAAATGCAATGTCGCCGTATCCGAAGCCCACCAGCCCATTTTCTTGAGCGGTGTGCGTGAGAGCCCGGGCGCGTTGCCCTCGATCACCAGGAGACTGACACCCTCCGACCCCGGCCCCCCGGTGCGCACCGCGGTGGTGATAAAATCGGCGCGCATTCCCGAGGTAATGAAGGTCTTCTCCCCGTTGACGACGTAAGTATCGCCGTCGCGGCGCGCCGAGGTCCGCAGGTTGGCTACATCAGAACCACCGCTCGGTTCCGTGATCGCAAGCGCGGAGATCTTCTTGCCCGACAGAATCTGCGGCAGCACCCGAGCTTTAAATTCCGGCCGGCCGGCGCGCGCAATGGGTGGGGCACCTATCGAATTGCTCTTCAGGCTGGCGGCGACGCCGCCGGCGCCGGCGCGGGCCAATTCCTGTACCGCGACGATCCACATGAAATTGTCGACTTCGGTGCCCCCATACTCTTCCGGAAAGCCCAGGCCCAAAAGGCCGATTGCGGCAGCCTTCTCGTATAAAACGCGGGGGAATCCGCCCGCCTCGTCCCATTCGTGGGCATAAGGCTCAATCTCCTTCTCGACGAAGCGGCGCACCACTTCACGATAGGCCTCGTGCTCGGCCGTGTAGAAGGGGTTGGCCATTCGTCGCGCTCCTTTGGACGCCCGTCGTCGTGAAAGCTCAGAATTTCCCGAAACCTCACTCGGTAACTTGCGTCAACTGGCTGCGGACATCGAAAGGACGACGCGCGCGATGCGAGCACGATGGGATCGAGCTGCCACCCTGTACCATTACCTACAAAAAGACGATCTCGTGACGCATCACGAAGGGCGCGAGCATCGTGTCGACCTCATTCGCGATTGCCTCGCGCTCATGTTCGGCGACATGCGGGATTGTGACCGTGGCCATGCTGCCATGGCTGCCATGGGGCCCCACCTCGACGGTACAGTCGATCCCTCTTTCCGCAAGAGGCGCTAGAACGCGGGTAAATACTCGCTTGGCCGCATCCCATCGAAGCCGAGGCTTGAACACCTTGCCAACGCCGGTGAGCGGCATCGGATCAATTGGAATGATTTGCGCGGGAACGGCGGCACGTTCCGGCGTACGCTCTCGCACCCACGCTTCCAACTCGCCCGGCTGAACGATTGCGCCCGCCTTCAATTGTACGTAGCCCACGGGCAGTTCGCCCGCATAGGCGTCCGGCTGACCGACCACGGCAGCCAGGCCGACCGCGGGATGCTGGAACATGATATCTTCGATCGGACCGGGATCGATGTTGTGGCCGCCACGAATAACGAGATCCTTGGCGCGGCCGGTGATCCAGAGATAGCCGTCCTTGTCGAGGCGGCCGAGATCACCCGAATTGACCCACCCCTTGTCAGCGAAGGCACCCTTGTTGTGGATTTCGTCGAGATAGCCACGGAAAACACCGGGGCCGGCCATGATCACGACGCCGATTTCGTCGGGCTCACAGTCTCGTTCAATTTGATCGTTGCTGTCCAGCTTGACGATGCGAACCCGGCTGTAGGGTATGGGCAGGCCGACCGATCCGAGACGGATGGGACGATCCGGATACGCCATGGTATGGACGCTGGAGGTCTCGGTCATGCCATAGACCTCGATAACCGGTATCTTGAATTTTTCCTGGATTGCTTTGCCGACGGCAACCGGGATGGCCGATCCTCCGGCAGCGGCATATCGCAGGCTCGACAGGTCAGCGTTGCCCGGCGGAATGGAAAGTGCTGCCGCCAGAACTGTCGGGACGCCGCTGAAAGTTTCCGGCCTGAACCGTTCGATGAGGCCCCAGACGTTCTTTACAGCCGCGGGATTTCGCCATCCTGACGGCGACAGAACGACCAGGCAGTTGCCGGCCGACAAGTTGCTCAGTGCCTGTGTAAGCGAGCCGCCGACGTGGAAAAGAGGCATGCCGAAAAGCAGATTGGCTCCGGACTTCGACTTGAGCAGGAGATTGCAAGCCCAGGCCTGATAGACCTGATTGGCATGGCTGTGACAGACGAGCTTCGGGGTGCCGGTAGTGCCTCCGGTGTGAAAGTAAGCTGCAATCTGATCGCCGGAAATCCGTCTGCCGCTGACGAGCCTGTCGGAAGGCTGGTCCCTGATGAGATCAGCAAAGGAATAGATGTTGTTCGCAGGATCGCCGGGACCATGCATCTGCACGACGGCTTTCAGGTGCTTCAGCCTGCCGCGGACCTGCTCCACTTTCTGCCAAATGTCCGTTCCTGGCGTCGGACCGAGGGCGACAAGGACGGTGGTCTTCGCGGCGTCCAGGATTTCGGCAATTTGGTACGGTTCCAGGAGCGGATTGATCGGATTCGCAATGCCGGCAGCTTCGGCTCCGAACAGAACGACGAAGGCTTCCGGGATAAGCGGAAGCATGAAGCTCACCACGTCATTTTCGCCAACACCCAGCGCGTGAAACATGTTGGCGGCTTGCGTCACCCGCGCGAGGAAGTCGCGGTGGGAAATAACCAATGGTGCGTCCGCCGGATCAGCATTGGCCAGGAATTGGAGGGCGGGAGCATCAGGATTCCTGGCGGCTCCGAGCTTGATGGCATCATAGGTGCTCTGGGCAGCGATGCGCTCGGGATAGGGAATGCGTTCGAAGGCCTGGACGTCGGCATCCGTAGTAAAAATCGGATATTCATTGCCTATCAGTCGATCGAGCGAATGGATGCCGGCCATACTCTCCCCTCCCTGTTTTCATCTCCTCCGCTTGTCCGCTTTTAAATTCTGTTGTTTGGGCAAGCGCACCCCGCATCTTTTCAGAACGGCGGCCAAGTGCAACCCGGTAACAGCATCGTTGGTCTCTTCCGGACTGAAGAACCCTACGGGTGGCGCCCACCAAGGTGCGGATGATGTTCGACATCCTGCACTTCCGAGCCTGGGGGCTCGGGGACGTATTCCGCTTTGGATCCGTACACCTTCAGGGAGTCACCATCGAGATATTGATGGTCAACATAGCAACCGAGAAAGGATCACACCTCGGCAACGGTGCCTGTGCTTCTTGGCTTCGCCGTTTGGCGATTTTTCGGCTGACGCGATCCCAAAAAGCAGACGCTCGACATCACCAAAGCGACCCCAAGCTCCCGATCGGCGGGATGGACCTCTTATAGCATGCGGCGTTGTGGATCGGCTCTGATTTGCCGGTAATGCAACCGTCGCAGGCTCGCTTCTCTGTCGCATCGATAAATAATGAGCGAACTTTTCGCGGCGCCACCCACTAAGAGGGCCTTGCGATTGTCGTGAATCTTACGTTTCCGCTTTAGAACGGATTAAGTCACTTTGGAGTGATGCAATCAACCTGCGGTGTTATATCTAACCTTCTGAACGCCTTAAGTTCTGACTCTCTTAATGATTGTGTGCGGTATTTGACGCGCATGATTGGCGGTCGACCACAGTCTCTGACAAAACTTCCCTTGCCTTCTCTTCGGGATCGAAGCGAAGTTATCGCGGCGTCCTGCAGTTTGTCCGAAAATGCTGCTGCCGTGCAGCAGCAAATTCGTCCCGCCGACCCTATGCCATCATCCTAGGAATTTGAGGTGATTGGCAACGCCCCTCACTCCAGTTTCCTGTCGTCATTGGCGTCGCGTTCGCCCCCATTTGCGCCAGTTCGCATCTCGTACCTGGAATCGATCAGGGGTCTTGCCGCGATTCAGGTGTTGTTGTTGCATTTCTTCGCCGCCTTCGTGCCAGACTTGGTGTTTCCCGGGCATTCGTCCGCTCTTGCTGCCTCAATTCATCTGTCGCCGCTCTCTTTCCTTTATGACGGCTACTCCGCGGTCTACATCTTCTTCACTCTCAGCGGTTACGTCTTGACCCGCTCCTTCGAACGTCAATCGATGCGGCCACAATTGCAAATTGTCGCTCGCGTCGTTCGCCTTGGATTACCAGCCTTACTCGCAACTGTCGTTGCCGCGGCCTTGATGGTGCTGTTTGGTAAAGCAAACGTCGAAGCCGGCAAATGGCTAGGCAGCGATTGGCTTAGCCGTCAGTGGGACACTGACCTTTCGACTATCTCGATAATTCGCGATGGCACGGTCAACGCGCTGTTTCTCGGTTACCGAGACATGCCAGGTGCCGTATTCCTGGCGCCTTGGCAGCAATCAACTGAGCAGTCCTTCATCACGCCGCTCTGGACGCTCAGCATTGAGTTTTACGGTTCGATGACGATCCTGCTTCTATGCTGGTGCGCGCAGCGATCCCGTCAACTATGGTTGTTGGTCGTAATACTCGGAGCAGTCTTCACAATCAGAAGCGCCTATCTTTGCTTCTTCGCCGGCCATCTGCTGGCGGTCGCCTATTGCGCAGAGCGGCCGGCGCCAGAACGCGCCTCACTGCCGGCCGCGTTGGCCGCTTTCGGCCTACTTTCCTGTGTGGTCGCCGATATATGGCAACCGGACTGGCTCATCAGTCTTTATTCATGGCCGACCCCTTGGCTATTCGCGGGCCAGTTCCCACCAATGCAGCAGAAGGCCTTCGGCGCCGTTCTTTTTCTGATTGGAATCATCCACCTCCAGGTGTGCCGCGATTTTCTATCCAAACCGTGGCTTGTGGAGCGATCCAAATTGTCGTTTCCGCTCTACCTCATGCACTGGCCGATCATGTGCGGGCCGGCGGCTGCCCTGTTCTTGTCTCTGAACAAAATGGCTGGCACCGGCTTTGCTCAAATCTCTGCCCTTGTGAGCGGAGTCGCTCTTGCTGTCGCCGCAAGCAAGGTCTTCGCGTCGGTCGATCGATACGCAGTTGAGATATCGGCCCGCTTACGCGGGCACGCCATCAATAATTCAGGAGTGCGTCTCGACGACAGGGCCGAGATGGCCAGGTGACGCGCACGCGAAAGCATGGACATTACCTGGTCCGGTATATGCGGGCATTTGTGTAAGGTGGAGATCGGCGGGGCTTCGACCCAAACCGGTCTCGGCGGCAGCCTCCATCAAGCGTTACCGCACTCGCCGAAGAACCCAAGACCACCAGCTTCGCGCCTCCACCAGCGATGCCGACATCACACTATCGAAGGCATTCACGAGGTCTGGGATGGAGCCCTCATGCGTGACTCCGAAGACATCTCTTTCGATTAAAACGTTTAGCGAGTAACAGGATCACACGTCACCCATCCCACTAGCTGGACGGAGGGATCGAACCTCGATGCCTATGATCCGCTGGAGAACATGCATTAAATCTGAGCTTGTCGGGCGAGAGCTTCTATGTATTGAGCAGGACCGGCCATCGGCCATGCTGACACGATGCCGCTGGGGTTAGCGAACACCTGCGGGCTCTTTCAGCGTCATTCCAGGAGCGGATTCGCGTGCAGAACCCCGGCCGGCAATTAGCTTTCGATACTGAGCTTCGAATTCTCGTGCCATGCGGCGCGCAGAGAACCTCGAAACGCGCGCGTATCGTGTCTCTATCTGGTCGCGCCAGTTGTCTCACCGCGCGAACAGCATGTTCCTCGCTCTCGACGATGAAGCCCGTGACTCCGTCATCAATGACCTACGGCACAGAACCAGGCCGATAAGCGATCAAGGGTGTTCCGCATGCCATCGCTTCAATCATAACCAGACCGAACGGCTCAGGCCAATCGATCGGGAAGAGCAAGGCGGCAGCATTGGCGAGAAATGGCTGCTTGCCGCTCTGACTGATCTCGCCGACGAGTTGGACAGCCTTGCTGTCGATATGAGGCTCGAGATGCTTCTTGAAGTAAGCGGTCTCGATTCGGGGTATCTTGGCCGCGATGCGTAGCGGCATGCGCGCGGCCTTCGCGATACGGATTGCGTCTTCAGGTCCTTTTTCTGCTGAAAGGCGCCCCAGAAACGCCAGGTACGAGCCTTGCTCACGCGAGGGGTGAAACTGGTTCGCAGGAAGTCCGTGCTGGATCGTGCCGATCCAATTGGCACCCTGCAGCGGCAGTCGCTGGTGAGTGGATATCGAGACAAAGCTCGCTTCCGGAAATGCCTGGACGACCTCCGGCAAGCCGGGAAGGTCGAGCCTGCCGTGCATGGTTGTCAGAAACGGGACGCCCAGCCGACTGAGCAGAGGAAGGTGAAGCCAGTCGATATGGGCGTGGATCACGTCGAATTCGCCCGCCCGTCCCGCGATCGCTTCCAGCAAGAGCGTACAGGCAGCACTCGGATCGGCGCCCTTTTGTCCGAGGCGCAAAGCGCGAGGCCAAACCGGGTGAAGCTTGCCGCGTGTTTTTGAATCACCGCTTGCAAAAAGAACGACTTCATGACCCAGCTCAACGAGTTCATCTACCAACCAGGCGATGACCCGCTCGGTGCCGCCGCAGAGCTTCGGAGGAACACTTTCGGCCAGAGGAGCAAGTTGAGCGATGCGCATCTGCCCTCTAAGCTCCGACAACCGGGCGGTGCCAATTGAGCAGTCTTGATGGAATGTCGTCCGCCATTCTTCGAAGCTCTGGCCGTGTGGGGCAACTCGTTTGAATTCGAAAGTTTCCGGTCTTTCGGAAAACTCGCCGCCTTTTTTGCAGAATAGGTCGCGTTGGCCATTCGGGCACGAAGCGCTCGCGCCAGCACGTAAATCCCCAAAGCGAAGGAGCCGCTATGCGGGCCCGTTTTCCCCGACGAAAAATGAGATGCCACGCAGGCGCAGGAGTTACTGGGCGATCGAAATTCCCCGGGCGGCCCTAAGCTGCGACTTCGCAATCGGTCGCAGCCTGCAGCGGGCGCATCTGTCCGATCATGCCACGCGCCCAGGGTTAGCCGGGTTCCATTGACCCAGATCAAGAGTAGAACCCGCTGCGAAGCAAACAGTGTCCAGAGTTTGCCTCCGCGCTCATTGCTCAGGGTTACGGCGACGATGAAATCGAGCTTATGTCTCCGACGGTTTCAGACGTTTGCATTGCTC
>NZ_DAIDJE010000190.1 GCF_027451485.1 Bradyrhizobium sp. | reverse complement strand
CTCGATCATTCCAGCGAGACGCAAAGCGGACTGAAGATCGTCTGCGAGGTTTGCGGCAGCCTGTCGATCAAGCCGATCGATCCGGCGGAGACCGGCGATGACGTCCACGTCCATTGCCGGCGCTGCAATGCCGTGCGCGGGACGATCGCCGACCTGCGCGCGCTGGCGCGGCAGTCGACCGGCGACTTCGAGTTCTAAAGCAGGCGGAAGTTGAAATTGGCGAGACTGTCGGTCGGCGGCTCCGCCGGGCGCGGCTGATAACTCAGCCGTTCCGTCCTTACTTTCAGATGATCCCGCAATTCGATTCCGCTCTGCCGGATCCGGTTGCGGATCTCGCGCCGGTCGAAGGCGGTCAGGGTTGGAACGGCAAGTTGACGCCAGGCCTCTCGCTGCTCAGCCATCAGGGCGTCGATCTGGCGGCTTAAGACATCAAGCTCAATCATGGCTGTCATCCATCCTGAGAAGAAGGCCCGTTCAGTCTCCCCTAAAAATGGTTAACGAAATCCTTACGCGCTCGAGCTTCCCTTCCTCGGATTGGCTGGAGCCGTTCCGGTGCCCGGTTTGAAAGACCCTACTCCAGCGGCTCGACACGCGTGACCTTCCAGAGCGTGCATGAGGTCTCGCCCTCGACAGAGGAGTTGACCTCCGCGAGCTTCTCGGCGGTCACGTGACGGGTGGTCTGAAGGTTGAAAAACCACGCCCGCTGCGCGATGACCAGGAACTGCGGGTAGGTCTTCAGGATGTCTTCGGTGGTTACGACCCGCGGTTCCGGCCACCACGTTTGAAGATCCTCCATCAAGTGGAAGTCCGATGCGTTGTCACGCAGCCAGTCCGGATATTTGAGAACGACATCCCAATCCAGTGCGAAACGATAGACATCGCTGCGAGCGGCAAAGGCCAGGCGCGGCAGAAACATGTGCGACGAATCGACGATAACGGGCAGCTTGCCGTCGACGAAGCTCTCTTCGAAGAACTTGCCGCTGGCCGGACGCACGCAGGGGTCGGTTCCGTGAACCGACTTGTGCGCGTGAAGCGCGACGTTGCCCATGACCAGCGGCACCAGCACGGCACAGACCGCTATGATCGCTGTCCGATACTGCAACCGGTGCCGGACCAGCCACTCGCCGAACGCGACATGCAATGCGTAGGCTGCGAAAAGCTGCGGCGTGAAATAGCGGACCACGAACAGAGGAAACAGCGTCCGCGAGACCAGCCAGCCCAGCACCGTGAAACCGGTGATGCCGGCCACCACCAGCACGACGAAGCGCAGCGGCTGCCCCGCCGGACCGCCGAACCGGGTGCGAAGCCATGCAGGATCAAGCTTCAGGGCCGAAAGAGTTGCGGCGATCAGGCAGGCGACCTCGAAGATCGAGATCCACAGCATGACGACCGACCCGAACACGGAATCGAGCAGCTCCGGCAAGTGAGGTGGCGTCATCCAGCCGTAGGGCTTGGCGACTTGAAGCTGCTCCATCAGGGACGGACTCCAGACAGCCACGACCAGCACCGCGGGAGCGATGGCCATTGCCATCGGCACCAGCAACGTCTTGTCTCCGCGCGGCCGACTCAACCATCCTGCAAGCGCAACGATGCCGACATAGGCACTTCCGAAAGTATGCGACGTCGCCAGCGCGATGTTGGCGAGCGCCAGCCATACGATATCCGATCGCCGACGCCGTTCGATCAGCCGTTGCTGACAGAGAGCGGCCAAAGCAGCGGCCAGAAAATAAAGCGCGTAGGTACGGAGCACGGACGCGTCGTAGATGAATCCCTTGCTGAGGGTCACGAACAACAGCGCGCCGATCCACGCTGCCGCGGGCGAAACGATCCGGCGCGCGAGTTGACCAAGCACAACCACGCCGGCCCCGGCCGCGACAATATTCAAAGTTTTCAGCAACGCGACCGGTGACACCAGCGTTGGCACAGTCTGAATAATCAGCCAGGCCGCCGTCATGTAGAGCGGCGGGTTACCGTCGAGCCCAAGCGCAATGCCCTTCCACAATTTCGGCAGGGTTGCAGCGCTCAAGAGGATGGTAGTGAACAGATCATCGAGCCCGAGCAGATCGTTCACCGACTGATGACCGATGACGGCGAGCGCGCCGGCAACCAGCAGCGCGATCGTCGTCGAGAGAAATCGTTGTACGCGAGCTTCGGTTGAGAACATGCTCGAGTTGCCATTTGGGGTAACGCTGGATCCGGTTAATCAATCGGATAAATAGGTTAGCGTCGGCTTATTCCGCGGACCGGGCGCCTTGCCCGCCACGTCGGCCGGCTCACTCAATCTTTGAGAAGCGTTAGCGATTTCCTACCGCTCATCGCCGACGGCGTTGCGCGGTAGGCCGCGCCTCGTTTTGACCGCCTGGGTGTGAGGGCATCCCGCATGGCCGGCATGTTCGTATCTTCGGGGAAGGCATTAGGACCTGCTGCAGGCACCTGACACGCCCTTCAGCACGGCAGCATCCCACACGGCATAACCCGCCGCATCGAGATGCACGCCGTCAATCGTGTGGGGGGCGGGCATCGGCGGCAACGCGGCAAAGGTCGCGCCGCCTTTCCCGGCCACGGCAGGCAGGGCTGCGTTGAAGGCTCTGATACGCTCCATGGTCTCGGCCTGATACTGCGGCGGCATGCGGCCGCCCACTTCGACTGCGGGAATGCCCAGAACGGCGAGACGATCGGTTGCGGCGTTGAGCTGGGCGAGCAGCGATCGGTAATCGCTTTCGAATTCATCGCGCGTGCGTCCCTGAAGCGCGTCATTGGTGCCGAGCGCAATCAGGATGGCCGCAGCGCGCTTACCATCGAGCGCGCCCATCAGCCAGGTCCCGAGATCGCTTGCCGTGGAGGCGCCGTCCAGTCCTGCATTGACGAGGGCGTGATCGCAAAGCGATCGAGGCAGTGTCGAGGCCTCCGTAATGCTGTCGCCGAGCACGATGATGGGGTTTTCGACCCTGCTGAACGTGTAGCGCATAATGATCTGGCGGGTATGCCGGTGTGCATCGAGCTCCGGCGGCTTCCTGACATGCGACCAGCCGGCCCCGAGCGTTGCAATTGCAAGAATGGCCAATGCGGCGGATTTGGCATTCGCTTTCATGTTACCGTCAGTCCTCGTAGCGAAGGCCAAGTCCAAAGCCGCACGCGTGGAGTGGATTTGATATCGCTACCTACTTGGCCGCCAGCTCGCAAAGCCAAAGTCAAATCCTAACTCCACGAGAAACATATGTGTTTGCTAGTGGTCCTTTGGTTCTGACAATCGTTAAGCCGATCTGCCGCGACCTGATACGAATGTCAGAACCGTGACATTGGCAAGGCGCGTTCGGTTCATGTCGACACCGCAGACAGGTCGATGATACGCCCAAGCGCCGGCAAGGAACCCGGGTGGCGGACTTTGAACCAAGGCCGGCTCGTTTCGAGGCCCGGACGCACGGCTTGACAGGTGCAGCCCAAAACCTCTCACAATGAGAGAAACACAACATGCGAGGGAGCGCCATGGCGCGAAAACTGATCGACATTTCCGTGCCGCTGCAAAATGACGTTCCGGCCGATCCGCCGGGAATCAACCCGCGCATCGAATATCACGACCATCAGCAGAGCCTGCCGCGCATGCTCGGCTTCTTCCCGGGGCTGAAAGCCGAAGATCTGCCGGACGGCCAGGGGTGGGCGATGGAGACGGTGCAGCTCTCGACCCATAACGGCACCCATCTCGACGCGCCCTATCACTATCACCCCACCATGAATCGCGGCGAGCGCGCCTGGACCATCGAAGAGGTGCCGCTGGAATGGTGTTTTCAGCCGGCGGTCAAACTCGATTTCCGCCATTTTGCCGACGGCTATGTCGTGACCGCCAAGGATGTCGAGACTGAGCTGAAGCGCATCGGGCACACGCTGTCAGCGCTCGAAATCGTTGTTGTCAACACCTCTGCCGGCGCCAAATACGGCCAGGCCGACTTCGTCAATTCCGGCTGCGGCATGGGATATGAAGCGACGATGTACCTGCTCGAGCGCGGCGTGCGGCTGACGGGCATTGACGGCTGGAGCTGGGACGCGCCGTTCGTCTACACAGCCAGGAAATATGCGCAGACGAAGGATGCGAGCCTGATCTGGGAAGGCCATAAGGCCGGACGTCACATCGGCTATTGCCACATCGAAAAGCTGCACAATCTGGAACTTCTTCCCTCGACCGGTTTTATGGTCAGCTGCTTTCCGGTGAAAATCGAACGCGCTTCCGCCGGCTGGACCCGTGCGGTTGCCATCATCGATAGCTGAGCGGCAGAGACGCCCGGGTGTGCGCTGTTAGTCTTTCGTCTCATCGCAAGAGGCTTACCTGCGCGCAATTGCACTCCAGGAGGAATCGACCAGCGTGCAAGCCAGATTGTTTTGGCGACCAAACGCCTCGCACAACCACAGGGGCCACAGCCGCCATCGTAACCCGTTGAATCTGCAAAGAAAAATCGCCTTCGCAAAATATTCCAAGGAGGCCGCGGCGCGGCGCATTAACGCTGGCGTGAAAGCGCACCGGCTGCGACGATTTTGGTCTTTCCAAGAGGTGAACCGGGTCGTACCACACTAGGCGCTTTGACCGTTTCGCTTGCTGGGGATGCAGGCGAGGCTAAAATAATGCAAAGGCCGCCAAGGCCGAGATTAGGGAGTAGAGATATCATGACACCAAAATTCCGTACGCTGCTCGGCGCGACGGCCCTCGGCCTGCTCATGGCCACCGGTCAGGCGCTCGCTGCCGATCCGATCAAGATCGGCGTTATTGCGGAAGCGCAAGCCATCGCCGGCGCCTCGATCCCGCAGGCAGCCCAGCTCGCCGCCGACGAGATCAACGCCAAAGGCGGCGTCGACGGTCGCAAGATCGAAATCGTCACTTACGACAACCACTCTTCGTCCGCCGATTCCGTTCGCGCATTCCAGCGCGCGGTCAACGAAGACAAGGTCAATATCGTCATCGCAAGCTACATCAGCGAGGTGGTACTGGCGCTGGAGCCCTGGGCCGCGCGCCTGAAGACGCCCTTGATCACGCCTGGCGCAGCCTCCAACGAGATCAGCAAGGCCGTCCACGCCGATTATGAGAAGAACAAGTACACCTTCCACGGCTACCTGACCTCGGCTGCGCTGGCGCAATCGGTGTGCGACGCCGCCAAGGAACTGCTCGTCGAGCAGAGGCACATGAAAACCGCGGTCATCATGAGCGAGGATGCCGCATGGACCAAGCCGCTCGACGTCGGCTATGAGGACTGTCTGCCGAAAATCGGTCTGAAGGTGCTCGACCACATCCGCTTCTCGCCCGACACCACCGATTTCACGCCGATCTTCAACAAGATCGAAGGCTCCAAGCCCGACGTGATCATCACCGGCATCTCGCATGTCGGCGTGCAGCCGACCGTGCAGTGGAAGAACCAGCAGGTGCCGATCCCGATGTTCGGCATCGCCTCGCAGGCTACCAACTCGACCTTTGGCAAGGACACCAACGAGGCCGCCAACGGTGTGATCTACCAGGGTGTGTCGGGGACGGGCGTCGCGGTGACCCCCAAGAGCATTCCCTTCACCGATGCCTTCAAGGCGAAGTTCGGCAACTTCCCGTCTTATTGCGGCTACACCGCCTATGACGAGGTCTACTACATCGCCGACGCCGTGAAGCGCGCCGGCTCGACCGATGCCGACAAGCTGATCGCGGCCCTGGAGAAGACCGACTGGATCGGCACCATCGGCCGTGTCCAGTTCTACGGCAAGGACGACCCGTTCACCCACTCGATCAAGTACGGCAAGGGGCTCATCACCGGCTTGATGCTGCAATGGCAGGACGGCCAGCAGGTGGGCGTGTGGCCGGCTGATGTCGCCAAGGCCAAACTCAAGTTCCCGAGCTTCATCAAGGTCACTTCGAACTGATCAAAAAAATGCTCCCGGGGAAAACCCCCGGGAGCATTTTCTTTGGTGAACGGTTTTCTTTAAAGGATAGGCGGCGGGGGCTGCCGCGGCGGGTATAAATGCTTGCGTTACAGATTCTGATCGACGGTTTTGCCATCAGCGCGCTGTATGCGCTGGGCGCTACCGGGTTTACCCTCATCTTCGGCGTCTCCGGCGTGCTCAACCTGTCGCACGGCGCCATCATGGTGCTGGCGGCGGTGGCGGCATGGGCGGCAGCAAGCCTGTTCCAGCTCGACACCTATTCGGGCGCCCTGATCGGCGTCGCGGTTGCTGTGGTGGCGGCCTTCGCCACCTATTTCGCGGTGGTGCAGCCGATCCAGAGGTCGCGCCGCATCCCCAACGAGGAGAAGGAAATCTTCGTGCTCACCGGCACGCTGCTCTGGGGCATCATGATCCAGGAGCTGATCGCCTATTTCTTCACCAACAATGCCAAGACCGTGCTGCCGATCGTCGAAGGCGTCGTCGACATCGCCGGCATACGCACGCCGCGCAACGAGATCTTCACCGCCGTCGTCTGCTGCCTTGTGATTGCCCTGCTCTGGCTGCTCGTGAATCGCACCCGTACCGGCAAGGCGGTGCTGGCCGCATCGATGAACCCGCGCGGCGTGACGCTTCTCGGGCTTGAACTCGGCAGCATCTATATCGTGGTCTGGGCGATCTACGGCATCCTTGCCGGCATCGCCGGCGTGCTGCTCGGCATGTTCCTGGGCGTCAGTTCCTACAGCGTCGGTCCTTTGACGGCGAGCGCCTTCTCGATCGTGGTGCTGGGCGGTCTCGGCAGCGTCTCGGGCTCTCTGATTGCCGCCTTCGTCGTCGGCTACCTCGAAACCATCACGGCCTATCTGATCTCGCCGGCCTACCGGACCATTCCGGCGCTGCTGCTGCTCGTGGCGGTGATGTATGTGCGGCCGCAAGGCCTGCTCGGGAGGCGCTAAAATGAGCGGGTTCTTCAAATCGCGGCTGTTTTTCATTTCGCTCGCGGTTGTGATCATTGCGGCGACCCTGCCGCTTTATGTATCCGGCTACGTGCTCGGGTTGCTCACGGTCGCCTATTACTTCGGCGTGTTCGCGATGTCCTGGGACCTGCTGTTCGGTTTCGCCGGCGAGGTCAACTTCGGACCGACATTCCTGATCGGCGTCGGCGCCTATACCGCCGGCATTCTGAACGCCCAGTACGGCTGGTCGGTTTATGTCTGTATCGTGCTCGGTGCGTTTGCTGCCGTCATTGCCGGGCTCGTCCTGGCCTTGCCGGCGTTGCGGGTGCGCGGCCCCTATTTCGGCCTGACCACGCTGGTCGCTGTACTGATCCTGCAAAACTTCGTGGTCGTGTTCGCCGATCTCACCGGCGGCGAAATCGGCCTGACCATTCCCGATGTCATCACGATCGACGCCGGCGCGAATTACTGGATCGCGCTCGGCTTCATGACAATCAGCGCGCTCATTCTCTACGGCTTGTCGCAATCGCCGATCGGTCTCGTCCTGCAAGCGAGCGGCCAGGACCCGGTGCAGGCCGGCGCGCTGGGCTTCAACATCGTCAAGCACAAGCTCGCTGCCTTCATCGTCTCGGCATTCTTTTCCGGCCTGTCCGGCGCGCTCTTGGTGTTTTACATGGGCACCGCTTCGGTCGGCACGGTGGTCGACGTGTCGGTCGGCGTGAACGTCATCGTCGCCGCCGTGCTGGGCGGTCGCCGCACCGTGCTGGGCGCAGCCTTAGGGGCTATATTCCTGATCGTCGCCGGCGAATTCCTGCGCCCCACCGGCGAGCTCGCGACATTCATCGTGTCGGCGGTCGCGCTTCTCGTCGTGCTGTTCTTCCCGGGCGGCTTCCTGGGCGCGGCCCTTTCGCATGAGAGCCGCTGATATGGACGCCACAACAACCAATAACGCACCGGTCCTCGAGGTCCGCGGGCTCACCAAGCGCTTCGGCGGCCTCACTGCGGTGAAGAACCTCGACCTCGACGTTCATGCCGGCGAGATCTTCGGCCTGATCGGCCCGAACGGGTCCGGCAAGTCGACAGCGATGAAATCGATCATGGGAATCGAGCGCCCGACCGCGGGCAAGGTCGTCTTCCAGGGCGAGGATGTCGCGGGCCTGCCGGCGCACAAGATCGCGCGCAAGGGCTTTGGCATGGTGTTCCAGCATTCGCGGCCGTTGAACCGGCAGACGGTGCTGGAAAACATCATGGTGGCGCTGCTGCCCGACAGCCTGCTCATGCTGTTTCCGGACAAGGCTCTGACCGAGCGTGCCAAGTGGATCGCCAACCGCGTCGGCCTCGGCGCGGTGATGGACCGCCATCCGCCGACCCTGCCCTTCGCCGATTTGCGCCGCCTTGAACTCGCCAAGGCGATCGCACGGGATCCCAAGGTGGTGCTGGTCGACGAGCCGTTTGCCGGACTGACGCTCGCCGAGGTCGGCACCTTCTCCGAGCTCATCAAGAGCTTCCGCGACGAAGGCCGCGCCGTGCTGCTCGTGGACCACAACGTCAAGAGCGTAGCGGCATTGGTCGACCGGGTGCTTGCCATGTATCTCGGCGAGGAAATCGTCACCGGGCGCGCCGACGAGGTCATGCGCAACGAGACGGTGCGGCGCGTCTATCTCGGCGGCGCGATCGAGACTGCGGCGCGTCCCGAAAACTCTTTCAAGGACAAGGTGCCGCTACTCCAGGTCGAGAATGTGAGTGTGTTCTACGGCAAGGCCCAGGCGCTGGAGAACGTGTCGATCCATGTGCACCATGGCGAATTCGTTTCTGTGGTGGGACTGAACGGCGCCGGCAAGACCACGCTGTTCAACACGATCTCGGGCTTCCTGCCCTATAGCGGCGAAGTGGTCCGGGACGGCGAAAAGCTGCGCGGCACGAGCCCGGCAAAGATCGCGCGCAACGGCATCGTGCAATGTCCGGAATCGCGAGAACTGTTCGGCGAGATGACCGTGCGGGAAAATCTCGACCTCGGCGGCCAGCACCTCACCGACGAGGAGCGGGCCAAGCAGCTCGCCTGGCTCTTTGAGCTATTCCCGATCCTGAAACAACGCCAGGGCCAACTGGCGCAGACGCTCTCGGGCGGCGAGCAGCAGATGCTTGCGATCGGACGCGCGCTGATGATGCAGCCAAAGCTCCTGATCCTCGACGAGCCGACGCTGGGGCTGGCGCCGGTCATCCTGGAGACGCTGTCAAAGGCGCTCGAGCGGTTGCGGCAGACCACCGACATCACGGTGCTGTTGGGCGAGCAGAACGTGACGTTCGCACTTCCGCATGCCGACCGCGTCTATGTGCTCGAGCACGCGCGGATCGTCTGGGAAGGCGATCCGGCCCGCTTCGCCGCGGAGGCCGGCGAGGGCTATCTCTGAAGAGAGCTGGCCCGGAACCGGCCGGCTGCTTCAATAGGCGCGAACCGTTTCGATCGGCACGGCCATGTCAGGCTGCGCGGTTTGTACCGGGTTGTCTGCCGAAAAGCCGCTGAGGCCAAACTCCGCCTCGGCAGCCTGCGATATCCAGAGCGGCGCCTTCGAATGAAAGGCCCCGAGTGCCAGAAATACAAGCGCCATGGCAGTCAGGATGAGAAATCCGGCACCGCCTGTCGATTTGCTGCGAGAGCTGATCTTGTGCTTGTCGTAAGGAGCGTGCATGGGTGCCTCCGATTCGAGGATGTCCCCCACGCAAACCTATCCCGTCCGCTGACCAACCCGTATGATCTGCTTCACACGCGCCGGCGCCCGAGACGCGACAGGATCGTGCCGCATCGTCATCCTTCTCTTTAGATCGCTGACTTCGTGATTAATCGTCTTCGGCGCCTGATCCCGCAATCTCCTGCAAAGATGCGGCGTTCAGCACGACGATGGCGCCATGTTCGAGGCGAACCCAGTTGCGCGAGGCCCAGGCGCGAAGCTGCTTGTTGATGCTCTCGCGCGACATGCCCACCATTTCGCTGATCTCCTGCTGGGTCACGGCGATGGTGCGGCTGTCCTGCGAGGCCTTGCGCCGCTCGGTGAGACGGAGCAGCGCACTCGCGAGCCGGCCCGGCAGATCCTGCAGGATCACCTCTTCCACCTGGCCGGAGGTCCAGCGCAGGCGCGTACACAACAATTCAATGAATTTCATCGCCAGCGCCGGCTGACTTTTCACGAACGGGAGGAATTCGCGGCGGTCGATGACGACGATCTCGCAATTGCTGTTGGCGATGGCGTCGGCCGTTCGCGCCTGGCCATCGAGAACGGCGACCTCACCGAATATCTCGCCGGGGCCGATCAGGTTGAGAATCGCGTTGCGACCGTCCGGCGAGGAAATGCTGATCTTCACCGTGCCCGATACGACCGCGATCAGGCTGTTGCCGGGATCACCCTTGGAGAAGATCGTCGCGCCGCGCTTCAGCGTCGCGGACTTGGCGTAGCGGCCAAGCTGCTCGAATGCCTCTGCATCCAGGTCACAGAAAATCGGGTGCTTGCGCAGCACCGACAGCTTGCCCATCACCGGCCGGGGCTCGATCGTCTTGTTCTGGGGCACGCCTACCAGAGTTCCGCTTCCGAAGTTCGCAAACTGTCGGCGGCACCCCTGATGCGAACTTCGAAATCAAAGGAGCTCCAGTAATCTATTGGTTCGAGTGCGGCTTTGAATCTGCAGTTCAAATGACGAACTTGCCGCAACGCTGATATGAAGGCAGCTGGCTCCTTGCCAAAAATTCCCCTCCCGGGCGCCAATTCCGAGGATTTTTCCACTACTGCCGCAAAGCTCGCCCTCGAACAAGCCCTGTTGTCAAGACACCGGCAGCCGGGCACCCTGTTCCCGTGAGCGCAATGGTCATGGTCAAGAAATCGATAAAGCTGGCCCCGAAGGTTCCGGACGCGATGACCTGCGAAGCCGCCTTTCGAGTGTTAGCAAGCCAGTACCTGAATCAGCTGGCGGCGCAGCACAAAGGTACGTTTGCGGGCGACGCCGCATCCCTACACGCCATGCGTGTAGCTCTGACCCGGCTGCGGACCGCTATTGCCTTGTTTTCGCCTATGGTAGAGGGCGACGACGAGGTTCGGCTGGCCGCGGAATTGAAGTGGCTGCATGCGCATCTGGGCATAGTTCGCGACCTCGACGTCGCGCTCGAGCGGCTCGCGAAAATGGAGCAGGCGGCCGACGCCGTCGAGCGAACCTGGCGAAACGAACGCGACGCCAGCCAGCGCCACCTCAGCCGCGCACTCGCCTCGCCGCGCTATCGGCGACTGATCCGGGATCTTTCCGCCTGGATCGAACATGGCGACTGGTCGCGCAAGCGATCGAAGGGTGCGGTCGAGCGCCGCGCGCGGGCTGCGGAGCCCTACTGCTCGGAAAAACTGGAGGATTGGCGCAAGAAGCTTTTGAAGAAAAGCCACAACCTCAAGGACCTCAACGCGCGCAAGCGCCATCGCGTGCGGCTCGCCAACAAGCGGCTTAGCTACGCCGTCGAGGCGGCGGCGAAACTGGTCTCCGCCAGCGAAAAGCCGGCACAACAGGCGATGCTGACGCTGCTGCGCAAGGCTCAGAAATCGCTTGGGCAGCTCAATGACGATGAACGGCGCCGATCGCTTGCAGCTGCGCTTGGCACCGAGGCCGGCGAAGGCGGTCTGTTGCTGGACGCCAAGCAAAAGAAGCGGCTGCTGCGAAAAGCGGCCAAGGCTTATGACCAGCTGGCGCAGCTTGAGCCGCTGAAGATCGCGAGCGCTTGATCTGTCTCCCTCGCGGGATGAGGTGAGGAAACACACCAATCTCTCAGCGCGGCACGACAGCGGTTGCCTCGATCTCGACCCTGGCCTCTTTCTCGACCAGGCGCACGACCTGCACCAGCGCCATCGCCGGATAATGCGCGCCAATGATCTCGCGATAGATTTGCCCGAGCGCCCTCAGGCTGGAAAGATATTCGTCCATATCGACGACATACCAGGTCAGGCGCACCAGATGCTCCGGCCCCGCGCCGCCCTCGGCGAGAATGGCGGCGATGTTGCGCAAGGTTTGCCGCACCTGCGCGACGAAGTCGGAGGGCAAATGGCCATGAACGTCCCAGCCGATCACACCGCCGGTCACTACCAACCTGCCGTCAGCACTCACGCCGTTGGCATAGCCTTTCGGCATGGGCCAGCCGCTCGGTTGCAGAATTCGTACCGCCGTCTCATCTTCGGAACGGACGGCAGGGGCCGGACCTTTCAAAGGGGTCACCGGTCGTTCTCCTTGAAATCTATTCGGCCGCCACGCCGGGCAACGTACTCTTGCCTTGCGCAATCTGGCGCAACGCGAAGCGCTGGAGCTTGCCGGTTTGGGTCTTCGGCAGTTGCGCGACATATTCTATCGCACGCGGATATTTGTATGGTGCAATGACCCGTTTGACGTGTTCCTGAAGCTCAGATGTCAGCGCATCGCCGGCGACAGCTTTTGCCGTCAGCACCACATAGGCCTTGACGATCGTGCCGCGCGCCTCGTCGGGCGCGCCCACCACCCCGCACTCGGCCACGCCGGGATGACTGAGCAGAGCCGCCTCGACTTCGGGGCCGGCGATGTTGTAGCCGGAGGAAATGATCATGTCGTCGGACCGCGCCACAAAGGAGAAACGGCCCTTTTCGTCGCGGGTGAAGGAATCGCCGGTCAGATTCCAGCCTTCGCGCACGTAATTGGTCTGGCGCGGGTCGGCGAGATAACGGCAACCCGTCGGCCCACGCACTGCGAGCTTGCCGACTGCGCCCGCCGGCAATTCGTTCATGTTGTCGTCGACGACTTTTGCCTCATAGCCCGCGACCGGGGTTCCCGTTGATCCCGCGGCGGCGCCCTCGATGCGATTGCTGATGAAGATGTGCAGCATTTCCGTTGAACCGATGCCGTCAAGAATGGGCTTGCCGGTTTTTTGGGTCCAGGCCTCGAACACGGGTGCCGGCAAGGTTTCACCGGCGGAGACCGCAAGCCGCAGCGAAGACAGATCCGCGCCCTTGTCCATTGCGGCCATCATCGCGCGATAGGCGGTCGGGGAGGTGAAGCAGATCGTTGCCTTATAGGTCTCGATGATCTTGATCATCTCGGCAGGCGCAGCGTTTTCCAACAGCGTCGCGGTCGCACCGAACCGCAGCGGGAAAATCGCCAGTCCTCCAAGCCCGAACGTGAAAGCCAGCGGCGGCGAGCCGACGAACACGTCATCCGGCGTGACACCCAGCACTTCCTTTGCATAGCCGTCAGCGATCATCAGGAGGTCGCGATGGAAGTGCATGGTCGCCTTCGGCTCGCCCGTTGTGCCGGACGTAAAACCGAGCAACGCGACGTCGTCGCGGCCGGTCTGGACCGCATCAAAACGCACGGGCTTGCTCAAGGCGACGCGATCAAGCTCGGCATCATGGTTCGAGGTGCCGTCGAAGTTGACGACCTGCTTGAGGAAACGGCTCGTCTTGGCGCACGCGACCAACTCATCGGCGATGCGGCTGTCGGTGAGCGCCAGTGAAATCTCGGCCTTGTCGACGATCTTGGAAAGTTCGCCGGCGCGCAGCAGCGGCATGGTGTTGACCACCACGGCGCCGGCCTTGGTCGCCGCCAACCAGGCGGCGACAAGCGCCGGATTGTTGCCCGAGCGGATCAGAACGCGATTGCCTGGCTTGACGCCGTAATTCTCCACGAGCGCATGCGCGAGACGATTGGACCAGTCGGAGAGTTCCTTGTAGGTGCGCTGGCGTCCGTTGCCGATCAGCGCGGTATGATCGCCAAAACCTCTCTCGACCATGCGGTCGGTCAGTTCAACCCCAGCGTTGAGATAATCCGGATATTGAAACTCGCTCCGGTCGAGCAACATGTCCGGCCACAGTTCAAACGGCGGCAGATTACGCCGGGCAAAATCATCGACGTGGCCAGACGGGCCGAGCAATGGGGCAATTCGACCTGACATTTCCATCATCTCCCGGTTTCGGGATGCGGAGCAGCAGTCATTCCGGGGCGCTCGCGAAAGCAAACCCGGAACCTCGAGATTCTCGGACGCGCAATTGCGCGCCGTAGTCTGGTGCTCACGCACCATTTCGGAACGGCAGCGGAAAACATTTTATACTTAAAACAATTGAGCGCAATAGCCGAACTCACGCCTTTTGGCGGATTAGGCGGCCTGTTCGTGGTGAATTTCCAGCATTTGCATCCCGTTTCAGCAGGGACTTCTGCAAATGCTGGGGTCAAAAGATAACCAGAAAATACAGGTATCTATGATGGAGCTTTGGATTCGACGTTCGCTTCCAGAGGCTGCGGCGCGGCAGGTCGCGAATGTCAAATCCCTTCCACTAGTTCCTTCAGCCGCAAGGTCATAGGCGATGCGGGATCGGCAAGCGGGGCAATCGCAGTGAAGTGATTGGCCGCCGGCAGACTGCCGTATCTGACCGCAATGCCGGCGTCGCCCCAGGCTTCGACAAGGGTTTTGCTTTGGCGGTGATATTCCGCGCTTTCCGTTTCGCCGACCACCGCGTCCAGGCTGCCGTGCGACGGCGGTTGCCACAACAGGGGACTAGCGGCGCGGGCCGAGGCGAGGTCGAGACGCAACGCCCTGTTGATGGAGGTCTGAACAAGCGGCTCCAGATCGAACAGGCCGGAGATCGCATAGGCCGCGCGCACGAACTGCGGCGGCAGCGATTCATCATACGCCTTCCAGTCGGTCGCCAGCATGCAGGCCGCCAGCTGTCCGCCGGCGGAATGACCGCTGACAACCAGCGCTTCCGAAATCTTCGCCAGCTCGAGCATCGCCTCGCGCATCTGCATGATGATGTCCGCCACCGAAACTTGCGGGCAGAGATCGTAGGTCGGAACGGCAACGCCGATGCCGTGGGCGTTGAGGCCGCGTGCCATGTGGCTGAACGATGAGCCGTCCAGCGCCTGCCAGTAGCCGCCATGAATGAAGACGACAAGCGGCACTTTGTCTTCGCCTTTGCCTTCACTTCGGCCATCACCGGCAAAAACGTCGATCACGTGACGGGGCCCCGGCCCGTACGCGATCCGGCGCGGGGCGTACTGCTCGCGATAGGCCGCCGCATCGCGGGCCCAACCCGCCATCAGCTCCGGGTTTTCCGGGACACGCGCCCGGTTGTTGTATTCGGCCTCGTAATCAACCACTAGCGCCCACCTTCCAATTTATCGATCTGAGGTCCCTTATCGAATTCGCCTCCGGTGGCTCAGGGAGTTCAGATCGGCGGTACTAGGTCACGGAGCTAAGCCCTGCTCTGCGCGGCTTTCTGCGCAGACGCTTTGGTCTTGGCGAGCAGCCGCATCAATTCGCGCACGTCTTTCGGCGACAGATCGGAGAAGATGTCGGCAATCCAGCTCTCGTGCTCAGCCGCCATCTTGCGGAATTCGGCGCGGCCGGCCTTTGTCAGGCGGATCACTTGAACCCGCCGGTCGCTCTCTGATGTCCGCCGGTCGAGATGGCCGGACTCCACCAGCCGTTCAACCAGTCCGGTGACATTGCCGTTACTGACCATCATGCGCTTGGAGACGTCCGACAGCGTCATCCCCTCCGGCGCCTTGTCGAGCTGGGCCATCAGGTCAAAGCGCGGCAGCGTGACATCAAAGCGCTCCCGCAAGCGGCTCCTGACCTCGCCTTCGATCAGAGTCGTACAGGTCAAAAGCCGCAGCCACAGCCGGAGTTCGTCGCCGTGATCGCCGGGAAGCTCGACGGCCTTGGTTTCGGAATCGAGGATCATGCTGCATATTTCCTGTTTAACCTTCACGTAATTGAGGCGCCGCTTCAAGTCAAAACGCGACGGGACCCGCCTCCTTCGGCGGCCTGGACGAATTTCTTTAAGTTTCAAATAATTGGCGCGTCCCTTGCATGTTGAGGCGTTGGGTGAGCCCAACCCGCCAAAGGACGCGGTTGCCGCCCCCGCCATCGTCGGCATAAGCTGCCTGCAAGAAAGGGCCGGAACGCCGGCGAACAGGGGGAGATTGGTGATGCGTCAACAGTTGAAATGGGCTGCAGTCGTCGCGGCCGCGGCCGGGATTTTCGCAAACCCTGCTGCCGCGCAGGAGAAACTGAAGATCGGCCTGATCGTCACCCTCTCCGGCCCGGCCGCCGCCCTCGGCGCGCAGGTCCGCGACGGCTTCAATCTCGCGGTGAAGGATCTCGGCGGCAAGATGGGCGGTCGGGAAGTGGAGGTCATCGTTGCGGACGATGAACTGAAGCCGGACGCCGCGGTTTCCAAGGTGAAGGGGCTGCTCGAACGCGACAAGGTCGATTTTGTCGTCGGCCCGATCTTCTCCAATATCCTCCTCGCGATCCACCGGCCGGTCGTCGACAACAAGACATTCCTGATCAGTCCGAATGCAGGCCCCTCGAGCTACGCCGGCAAGAACTGCAGTCCGTTCTTCTACGTCACCTCCTACCAGAACGATCAGGTGCACGCGGTCCTCGGCAAGGTCGCGCAGGATCGCGGCTACAAGCGCGTCTATATCCTGGAGCCGAACTACCAGGCCGGCAAGGATTCGGCCGCCGGCTTCAAGCTCGAATACAAGGGCGAGATCACCGAGGAGAGCTACGTGCCGCTCGGCACGCTCGATTTCCAGGTCGAACTGTCGAAAATCGCCGCGCAGAAACCCGATGCCGTCTTCACCTTCATGCCGGGCGGCATGGGCGTCAGCCTCGTGAAGCAGTACAGGCAGGCAGGACTCGCCGACAAGATCCCGGTGCTGTCAGCCTTCACCGTCGATGAATCGACGCTGCCGGCGCAGCAGGACGCGGCGGTCGGCATGTTCGGCGGCGCGGACTGGGCGCCGGACCTCGACAATCCGCAAAGCAAGAAGTTCGTCGCGGGCTATGAAGCCGCCTACAAGAGCGTGCCCGGCACCTATGCCATGCAGGGCTACGACACGGCCCTTCTGATCGACAGCGCCGTAAACGCGCTGAAAGGCAATCTCGCCGACAAAGACGCGGTCGCTGCCGCCCTGAAGAAAGCCGATTTCAAGTCGCTGCGCGGCAACTTCAGGTTCAACATCAACGGCTATCCGATCCAGGACTTCTACTTGACCAAGGTCGCCAAGCGCCCCGACGGCAAGTTCGAGACGGAGATCGTGCAGAAAGTGTTTTCGAATTACGGCGACCGCTATGCCAAGGAATGCGTGCCGGGCAAGTAAGGAAGGGAGTGGACTTACTATGACAAGCGAGATCACCGGCATCACCAGCGCCAACGAAGGCATCCAGGGCATTTCCTGGAATATTCTCGGCCAGACCTACGTGCCGAAGAACCGCACCGACCACTGCTTCTCGTGGCACGCGACGTTTCCGCCCGGCACCTTCGTGCCGCCGCATATTCATCCGGACCAGGACGAATATCTCTACATCCTTGAGGGCCGGCTCGACTTCATGCTCGCCGGCTCGGATGCGCAGGCGACCCCGGGCGACCTGGTCCGCCTCGGGATGGGCATTCCACACGGCATCTTCAACAAATCCGATCAGGTGGTGAAGGTGCTGTTCTGGGTCTCGCCGACGCAGAAGCTCTATGACCTGTTCTGGGGCATTCACAACATGAAGGAACAGACGCCCGACGCAGTCGTCGCGCTTGCCGCCGAGCACAACATCCACTTCCTGCCCCCGCCGCCGGGAGCGTGATCTCTCTCCTCTCCCGGCACCTCTAGCGGACTGAGGGTTGGGGTGAGGGGATTTTCCGTAGATCGAAGCTCGCGGAGATTTTCTCTCACGCAAGCCTCGACCTCTCAAGCGAGGCGGAGGTGCCAGCGAACAAGCGCCCTCCTCGCAGCAAGCTAGCCCCGCACCGCCGCCAATCCCGGCACAGCGGCGAAGCCCGCCTTGCTGGCATAGCCGCGCACGATGGCTTCGCGCTGAGCGTAGCTCAGCACCTTGT
>NZ_DAIDJE010000189.1 GCF_027451485.1 Bradyrhizobium sp. | reverse complement strand
GAAATACGCGACGACCAATACCGCCCTGATGTACACGGCCAAGGGCGTGTCGGCCTTTGTGGTCCCGCTGGCCAACGTGCTGAAGGTGCACACCGGCAGCTGGCACGCCGTTTTTGTGGTCGCATCGATCATGAACCTTCTTGTGGTGGCGCTGGCCTTGTTCGTCGTACGGCCGATGCGGCTTTCAAAGCGCGCCGCGGAAAAGGACGCCCCGGTGGCGCAACCGGCGGAATAGCCGAAGGCGCCCTCAACGCGTCCGTCAGCCAGGAATGTGGGGCGCACTTCGGTGCGCCCCTCTTTTTGCCAAAAGCGATTGGCATACAAAATACACAATGCTCTCTGGCTCGGGCAGTTGCGCGAGCTTGCGTCGCGCGAAACGTCAGGAATGCTGCCATTATTCTTGCGGAATCACGGTCACAAACGATTTGACAACTGGCATAACGTATACCAATCTTGGTGCGTTGATATCCTGATCCTGCGGCTGACCTTGAGGAGCTTGCGATGAAAGTCGGAGACGTCCTGCGCAAGAAGACTGCGCGCATTTCCACCATTCGAATGAACGAAACCGTGGCCATCGCGGCGCAACTGATGCGGGCGGGCAATGTCAGCGCCCTCGTCGTCAAGGACGTTGTGCGCACGGAAGGCAATACCGCTGTCGGCATGTTCACGGAGCGCGACGTCGTGCGTGCGATCGCCGAACACGGCGCCGCCGGGGTCAACATGAAAGTGTCGCAGCTGATCTCGGTGCAGCAGCTTGTGTGGTGCAGTTCCAACGATACGCTGGAAGATGTCCGTCACCTGATGAACGAACATCACATCCGCCATCTTCCGGTGATCGACAACCACAGCCTCTGCGGCGTGATCAGCATTCGCGACATTGCAAGCGCCTTTGACGACGAGGCCATGGTGTTCGCCGCCTCCGCCTGAGGCTCTTCCCCATCCTGCGACTTCCAGGCGCGGAAATTCCGTTTCCGCGCACTGCAGCGACGCGTCCAGATTTCTCAATCCAGCTTCGATTTCGATCTTCCGGGTAGGTTTCATGAAAGTCTGCATTTACGGCGCCGGTGCGATCGGCGGTTATCTCGGGGTTCAGTTCGCGCGCGCGGGCGCCGACGTCAGCCTGGTCGCGCGCGGCGCCCATCTTGCCGCGATGAAGGCGAATGGATTGAAGCTTCTGATCGGCGACGAAGAGCGTGTGGCGCGTCCGCGCTGCACCGACAGCCCCGCCGAACTTGGTCCGCAGGACTTCGTCATCATCTGCCTGAAGGCGCATTCCATCACCGGGGTCATCGATGCGATGCAGCCGCTGCTTGCCGAGAAAACCCGCGTTGTGACCGCGGTGAACGGTATTCCCTACTGGTATTTCTACAAGCACGGCGGGGCCTACGAAGGCGCGACGCTGGAGAGCATCGATCCGGGCGGGCGACAGTGGCGCGAACTGGGGCCTGCGCGCGCCATCGGCTGCATCGTCTACCCCGCGACCGAGATTGTGGCTCCGGGCGTGATCCAGCACGTCTATGGCGACCGCTTTCCGATCGGCGAACCCTCCGGCGAAACGACGGAAGACGTGATACGCCTGTCTGCGCTGTTCAGCGAGGCCGGCATGCAGGCGCCAGTGCTGGCGCGTATCCGCGACGAAATCTGGCTGAAGCTCTGGGGCAATGTCTGCCTCAATCCGATCAGCGCATTGACGCATGCAACGCTCGACGTGATCTGCTCGGATCCGGCCACCCGCGCCCTGTCGAAGGCGATCATGATCGAGGCACAGACGATCGCTGAAAAATTCGGCGTCAAATTCCGTGTCGATGTCGAACGCCGCATCGAAGGCGCGCGCAAGGTCGGCGCCCACAAGACGTCGATGCTGCAGGACCTTGAGCGCGGCCGGCCAATGGAAATCCGACCGCTGGTTTCGGTGGTTCAGGAAATGGGGCGGCTGACGCAAACCCCGACGCCTGCCCTCGACGCCGTGCTCGCCCTCGTCGTGCAGCGGGCCCGAATAGCCGGACTTGGCTGCGCTCCGATCCCGGTCGAAAGCAAAACACCGGCCTTTGCCTGATCACGGCCGCCATGCAAGGCCGCCGTAGACAATTCACGGCTGCGGCGGCATCCTTCCTCTGAAAAAAGCGCGCCGACAGGTGAGCCTTTCGGAGGAAAAATGATCAAAACGCGATTTACCGAACTGGTCGGCGTCGAACACCCGATCGCCCAGGGCGGCATGCAATGGGTCGGGGTCGCCGAACTTGTCTCGGCGGTCGCGAATGCCGGGGCGCTCGGCTTCCTCACCGCGCTGACGCAACCGACGCCGGAAGATCTTCGAAAAGAGATCGCGCGCTGCCGCGACATGACTGACAAGCCGTTCGGCGTCAACCTGACCATCCTGCCCGCGATCAAGCCTCCTCCTTACGCCGAATATCGCCAGGCCATTATCGAAAGCGGCGTCAAGATCGTCGAGACCGCCGGCAACAAGCCGCAGGATCATGTCGCCGAATTCAAGAAGCACGGCATCAAGGTCGTGCACAAATGCACCAGCGTGCGCCACGCGCTGTCGGCCGAACGCATGGGGGTCGATGCGATTTCCATCGACGGTTTTGAATGCGCCGGCCACCCCGGAGAGGACGATACGCCGGGCCTGATCCTGATTCCGGCAGCTGCCGACAAGATCAAGATACCGATGATTGCCTCCGGCGGCTTCGGTGACGGACGCGGTCTGGTCGCCGCGCTCGCACTCGGCGCGGAAGGCATCAACATGGGCACGCGCTTCATGGCGACCCGAGAAAGTCCGATTCATCAGCAGATCAAGGAACGCATCGTCGCCAATGACGAGCGCGAGACCGAACTGATCTTCCGCACCATGCGTAACACCTCGCGCGTCGCCAAGAACGCGATTTCGACCAAGGTAGTGGCGATGGAGAAGGAAGGCGCCACCTTCGAGCAGGTTCGCGAACTGGTGGCGGGCGCGCGCGGCAAGATGGTCTATGCGACAGGCGATGCAGATGAGGGAATCTGGTCGGCGGGTCAGGTCCAGGGTCTGATCCATGATATTCCCACCTGCGCCGAGCTCGTATCGCGCATTGTCCGCGACGCGGAGGCGATCATTCAAAGCCGGCTCGAAGGGATGCTCTCCCCTCGCCGCCAGGCCGCAGAATAGTCGGTCGTGCCAAAAAAGACTCCGTCCCCTTGTCCTGAGGAGCCACA
Organism: Bradyrhizobium sp.; assembly: GCF_027451485.1. Lineage (GTDB taxonomy): Bacteria > Pseudomonadota > Alphaproteobacteria > Rhizobiales > Xanthobacteraceae > Bradyrhizobium. Next base: position 335 of record NZ_DAIDJE010000189.1, on the reverse strand, counting down.
GCGCAGCAGGCATCTCGAAGATGAGGTCGGGGTCGCGCCTCATGGTTCTCCCGGCGATGCGAAGCATCGTCCGGAGACGCGTTGTTTCGTGCCGCCGTTCGTTAACGGCCTCACTTGCGCTCGGCCTGCTCGGACGGTAGCGCTCCTCACCATCAGGGTTTACTGAAGTCGCCTCGCCAGAAAGAGAAAGATCCCATGAAAGCCTATATCTACGGCGCCAACGGCGCTGAAATCGCCGATGTCGCCAAGCCCACCCCGAAAGGCACACAGGTGCTGGTGCGCGTCCGCGCCTGCGGCCTCAACCGGGCCGATCTCGGCATGACCAAAGGACATGC
>NZ_DAIDJE010000188.1 GCF_027451485.1 Bradyrhizobium sp. | reverse complement strand
GATCAACTGCAGCACCGGTTCCATGGCGGGCGATTCGGCGATCAGCGAAGGGCGCCCCTCGGCGCGGAGCAACCGGTTTTCCGCCTCCAGCCGCAGTCCTTTTTTGAGCGCCTGCGCGAGTTCGATCTGCGTGCGAACGATGGCGAGCAGCCGCGCGTTGTCCCAGGGCTTTTCGATGAAATCCCGTGCACCGCGGCGCATCGCTTCTACCGCCAGGTTCACCGAGCCCCACGCGGTCATCACCACAACGGGCAGCAGGCCGTCGGCCGCGCGCAGTTTCGGCAGCAGATCCAGGCCTTCAGCGCCCGACGTGGTGTCGCGCGTATAGTTGAGGTCCATCAGGAGCAGGTCGAACTCGCGGGCCTCGATGGCGGCGAGGATTTCGCGCGGGCTCGAGGCCGTCTCGATCTGGTAGCCTTCGCCCTTGAGCAAAAAGCGGAGCGCCTCGACCACGTCGGGCTGGTCGTCGGCCACCAGGAGGCGATAGTTCCCGTTACCGCCTGGCTTCATGCCGCCGCCGTGCGCTCGCCGGTGATCCAGCCGTCTTCGATCTGGACGACGCGATTGCCGTACTCCGCGTTGCGCTCGTTGTGAGTGACCTGGATGATCGTGGTGCCTTCGGCGTTCAGCTTCCGGAACATTTCCATGATCTGCTGGCCCTGCGCCGAGTGCAGGTTGCCGGTGGGTTCGTCGGCGAGCAGAATCTTCGGATTGGCGATCATGGCGCGGGCTACGGCCACAAGCTGCTGCTGGCCGCCGGAAAGCTGGTTCGGATAGAGATCCCGCTTGCCGACGATCTGGAAGCGGTCGAGCGCGTCGCAGACGATGCTCTCCCGCTCGCTCTTCTTGATGTTGCGGTAGGAGAGCGGAATGTCGAGGTTTTCGTAAACCGTAAGCGAATCGAGCAGATGGTAGCTTTGAAACACAAAGCCGAAGTATTGTTTGTACAGCTCCATCCGGTCGCGCTTGTTCATCTTGTGCACCGGCTGTCCCAACAGCCAGTATTCGCCGGTCCAGTCGCTGTCGTGCATGCCGAGCAGGTGCAGCAGGGTGCTTTTGCCGGCGCCGGAGGGGCCCATGATGGACACGAAGTCGCCTTCGCGGATGTCGAGCGTCACGCGCCGCAGGACGAATGTCTTCACCGGTCCGTGTTCGAAGTACTTTTCAATGTTTTTGAGAGAAATTACCATCGGGTGCCTTCATCTTACCCGCCGCGCCGCGCGCGCACGGCTAGCGGCGGAGTCCGTCGATGACGCCGCTCAAGTCCGGGCAGGAGAAATGGCCGCCCGAAGGCTGAATCATCCACACCCGTGGGGCGTCCAACCCTCCGAGCGCCGCCGCGCTCGCCTGCTCGTGTGCCCACAACGCCTTGCCGGCGAAGAACGCCAGCACCATGATCGCGAGCGCCAATATGTCCGCATTCCTCCGCAACATCACTGCACCTCCGCGCCATCCTCGACAATCCGCCCGTCAAACAGCTTCACCGTACGATCGGCGAACCGCGCATACCGCGGGTCGTGCGTCACCATGCAGATGGTCGCGCCCGCGCGATGGAGTTCGCTTAAAAGATCCATCACCGCCTCGCCGTTCACCGAATCCAGGTTTCCGGTCGGCTCGTCGGCCAGCAGGATGGCCGGCTCTCCGGCGAGGGCCCGCGCCACGGCCACTCTCTGCTGCTGGCCGCCCGACAATTGCGCCGGATAATGTTTGATCCGGTGCGACATGCCGACGCGTTCG
>NZ_DAIDJE010000187.1 GCF_027451485.1 Bradyrhizobium sp. | reverse complement strand
GGCGGTCCGTTGACCGAGACGATCGTCTTGATGTTTGCGCTTTGTGCCCGCGCAGAGTCGCTCGCTGCGCAACAGGCGACGAGAGCTGCCACGGCAGCAACCAGAAGATGCTTGTTCATCAATGCCTCCACATTGCACGTTGTTGCAGAGATATCGGCACGACCCCGGTCACGGAACGGCCTGCAGAATCGTAGAGCCGTTCAGGATCCCGAGCTGACCCACCGCGGCCGTATTGTTCAAGCCGATCTGGCCGATCAGGCTCGTGTTGAAGCCGCCGGCCTGGCCGGCCACCGCACCATTGGTCGCGGTCGGCGTTGTGCCGCCCTGCCCGATCGCAATCGAGTTGACCGACGCCAGCGATCCCGACTGCGAGCTCGACGCCTGGTTGAAGGCACCGAATTGCAATGTCGTTGCGGTGTTGTTCACTGGGCCGGTCTGGGTCGTAGATGAGAAATTGACCGCACCGAATTGCAACACGCTAACCGTGTTGGCGGCTTTGGCATCGACAGCGGTGAACGCGCTGAGCATGACGACCGTCGCGACGAGATGATTGATCCGCATGTGACTTCCTCCGCCAGCAGCAGCAGCTGGTCGATCCGCCGGTTGATGTGATCATGGAAACTTGAGCCCTGCCCTGGGAGCGCCTGTGGACCCCCAGGGCGGTACGAGGCTGGCTTACTGCTGCGTAACCAAGCTCAGGTTCAATCCTCCGAACGCGCTGAACTGGCCAACGGACGCGGAGTTGGCCGGCGGGTTGCCGATCGAGAACTGACCAATCCCGCTCAGATTGTTGCCGAGAGCGGCCTGCCCGGCGGTGGCCGAGTTCACAGCACCGATCTGGAGCGTGCCCTGGGCGTTGTTGAGTGAGATCGAGGTGGTGCCCTGCATGGTGCTCGCGGAATTCACGAAGCCGATCTGCGTGGTCAACGAAGAGTCGTTCACATGACCTTGCTGGTTCACGGTGGAGACGTTTACGCCGCCCACCTGGAACGTGGTCGCCGTGTTGGCGGCGTGCGCAGCAGACGACAGAGCGAACACTGCGGCGGAAGCGAGGAGCAATTTACGCATGGCGTATCCCTTTCGTTAAAGGAGGTGTTTGCGATGTCCCGCCCTAAGCCTTGCCGCTGCGGACCGACATCATGGGGATACTTTGAACCGGTCAGTCATTGCCCGACAGACGGAAGTTCATTCTAGTCTCGATGGACTACGCGCATATTCCTAGGCCACACAGCGCAGGTGGAAGAATTGCGGCGGGTATCAAGCGAACTGGCGCGCCAGTGGCGCCATTCCAACATTCGCATTCCTTCCCAGCAGGAACTTTTGCGAATGTTAGAATCAAAGGACCACTGGGAAATTCAACGACGCCGTAAACTGCGATCAGCCGCTACGCAGATCGATCCGCGCAGCGTTATGGCAAAGATCGACGCCACGGCTTCAGTTGCAATGGCGCAGGCCAATAAGGATAAACCTTAAGCTCGATCGAGCCGGCCGCCGCATCGACCAGCGTGCGACCTATTCCCGCTCCGGTCCGACACGCACCAGCTGCTTGCCGAAATTGGCCCCTTTGAGAAGCCCCATAAACGCGCCCGGGGCATTCTCGATCCCATCTGTGACGAATTCCTTGTACTTCACCTTGCCCTCCCGCACCCATTGCGACATGTCGCGCAAGAACTCGGCGTGGCGCGCGGCGAAATCACTGACGATAAATCCCCGGAAGGTCAGCCGCTTGGTCAGGATCGAGCGCATCATCGAAGACGCCCACTTCGGCGCCTTCGCCTCGGTGTCGTTGTAGTGCGCGATCAGGCCGCAGACGGGCACGCGCGCGAAAGCATTGAGCAGCGGAAAGACAGCCTCGAACACGGCGCCGCCGACATTTTCGAAGTAGACGTCGATCCCCTTGGCGCAGACTTCCTTCAGGTTGGCCGCGAGATCGGGGTCGCGATGATCGAGGCAGTCAAAGCCAAGTTCGTTGCGGACATAGTTGCACTTGTCGCTGCCGCCGGCGATGCCGACAACGCGCGCGCCCTTGAGTTTTGCAATCTGGCCGACCGCCGATCCCACCGCGCCCGACGCCGCCGCGACAACGACCGTTTCGCCCGCTTGCGGCTTGCCGATGTCAAGCAGCCCGCAATAGGCCGTCATGCCAGGCATGCCGAGCACGCCGACAGCGGTCGAGATCGGGGCGAGTTTCGGATCGATCTTGCTGAGCCCATGACCGTCGGAGACGGCGTGGGTCTGCCAACCGGCGCGCGACAGCACGATGTCGCCGGTTTGGAACGCGGCGTTGTCGGAAGCGATCACCTCCGATACCGTGCCGCCTTCCATGACGCCGCCAATCTGGACCGGCGCGGCGTAGGAGGCTGCTTCGCTCATGCGCCCGCGCATGTAGGGATCGAGCGATAGCCAGATCGTCCGGAGCAGCACCTGTCCGCTTCCCGGCGCAGGCACCGGATATTCCTCGATGCGGAAATCGGAAATTTTCGGCTCGCCAACCGGACGCGACGCCAGAACGATACGCTTGCCTTGGGGCATGGTGTTTCTCCTCGACGATGACTTCGTGGGAGCCATGGTAACGGGGAAGCCGGTCATCAGGAAGGCCGCTTACGAGACAACCTGCAACACCGCACTATTCGCTCCCGGGACCGCATCGCGCCCGTCGAGGATCATTACCTGCCCAGCACCGAGGAACTCAATTTTTCGTTGTCTCAGCCAAATTCGCTCGAGGGCGACCAATCAAATCCACGTCCCGGATCAGTGGGCTGCCTCGCGCAGTAATGTCATCGGATGGACAGGCTTCGCGTAGAACTTCGCGCCGTCGGGCAACCCCCTTGCGGGTTCTTGGCCGGATATAACAACGACGCGCATGTCGGGATCTTGTTCGCGCGCTAGGTGAGCCAGTTCAATCCCATCCATCTTGCCGTTGAGATTCACGTCCGTGACCAGGAAGGACGGATGCCGCATCTTGACTGCAAGAAGTGCGGTCTCTGCATCCCCGCACTGAATGACGTCGAATTCGCTTTCCTCCAATAGAACCGCAATCATTTCGCGTTGAAGAACGTCATCTTCGACGACAACGGCGATCTGGTGCAGAGATTGACCCATGACGCACCTCCAATCAACAAGAGTAACTTGCGTTAATGACGATGCCTCGCAGCAGTTCGACGCGCCTGGAAAAATTCTCGTCCGCCGTGCCGCTACTCCCGACACTGCAAATGCATCTCGCCCCTTGGACCAATCCGGCAGATACGGGCGGGCGCCGTTCGGCGCCCGCTCGCCCAACACGCCGAGCATTCGTGGCGATCATCCCTTAGCTGCCGGGCGGATTCACGCTCGGACTGTCGCCACCCACGCGGGATGTATCTCTGCCGGAAAAACCGAAGTTGCGTTGATTCCAGTATTCGTCGGTATTCCGAGGCGCATAACTTCCAGGCGGAACATCATACGACCTGTAATAGGTCCGCGGTGCGTCGCGGTACGGTGCGCCGAACGGCGTATACACCACTTGAGCGAAAGCCGGCGCTCCGAGAGCCGCCGAAGCGACAGCGGCAGCCGCAATCATCTTCATCCGAATCATTTAGCTTCTCCATCGTGGACCGACGGCTAATCCCCCCTTCGCACGGTCGTTCCGAAATTTAAGAAACGGTAATGCGAGGCTGCAGCCGCCGCGAGCGTTCTATTGTCCACAATGTAACGGAGCGTGCTCGCCAATGGACTGGATCGAGATTTGCGAGCCACCTCGCCGGAGCCTCTGCAAGATGAACGTCTGATCCACACCCTCACGCGATACTTGCATTGGCTGGTGGTCCTTCGATTCCAGCGTTTGCAGAGCTGCGTGCTGAGGGATGCAGATCCTTGAACCAGACCAAGAGCGCGGCATCAAGTAAAAGGCCGCCAGGAGCGGCGGCCTCGTCTTTATGCGAAATCAGAACCGGTCGCAGACACCTTGGACTGCTGTCTGCGACGTGGACCCGCCGCGGATTACGGTTTTTGGCCGGCTTGCGACTGCTGATCCGATTTCTTGTTCATCTCGGCTTTGTTAGCCTGGTGATGACCGATGGCACAGCCTGCAGCGGCGCCGAGCTTACCATGGCCCGCCATATGCCCGGCAACGCCGCCGACCACGGCGCCTTTGATACAGCCTTTGGCATCGGCCACGCTGACCGACGCCAGCACGATTGCGACAGTAGAGATTGCGATTGGTACGATTTTCATAAGCGGCTCCTGACAACAAGATCAGTGATCAAACTCGACCCGGAAGCCTCCGGTTCCCGCTGCTTTTGCTGCGAATGGCCAAACCGCACCGACATCTTCAGAGGGTCTGATCTCTCCTACCCGATCGGATATCGCGGCCTGCCTTTTCGGAACTTCCGCCTCATCTCGCGATTTGCTCTTCCAGGCGTTGCAGCGGCCAGAGACCATGAAAGGCCTTTCGAACGGGGCATTCCCTCCTGAGGTGATCGAGACCATGATCACCGCGTTCGAAGCTGCGGTGGCGACGCTGCCCGAACCCGTCCACTCGGCTCACGTCACGATGATCGCCGAATCCATTCTGCGGACCGCGAGCAGCGGCGAACGAGATGCAGCCGTGCTGAAGCGGATCGCGCTGATGGAACTCCAGATTGCGCAGCGGCGCTGAAACCAACTTTCCGAGCCATCCACGCGAACACTCCCGCAAAGTTACGGCTCGCACAGAGGTCCCAGCGCAAAAACCAATACGGCTTCCGCGTCGGCAGCGCAAAGATCGCCGCTTTGCCGCAATCGACTCGTTAAAAAGTCGTTATTCGAAGCGCATTTGCGCGCAGCTCATCACATCACAGAACAGCTCCATCGACGCAAATGCGATTCATCATCGCGGCGCTGACCGCGTTTTTCGTCCTGATGTTCGACTTCGATCGTTCGCCAGGCCAAATATCAGGCCACGCTTCAACCATCGAAGTGGCCTCCGCCTCGCAAGACTCCGGATCCGGCGCCGTTTCCTTCGCCGATCGCTTCATTCAAAGCCCTCTCGGAAGCCAGTGGCTCAATGCGACGGCCGCGTATGAATTGCCTGCGCTGCCGAACCCGGCCAAGGATACTGCAGTTGATGCGCCGGCGTCCGCGGCGGATGTCTTCTGCCGTGCCCTGACAGAGGCTGCCGAAGCCAACGAAATACCCGTCGCGTTTTTTGCGCGTTTGATCTGGCAGGAAAGCGGATTCCGGGCGAACGAAATCAGCCATGCCGGCGCTCAGGGCGTGGCGCAGTTCATGCCGGAGACGGCCGCCGAACTCGGCCTCGACGATCCCTTCGATGCGCTGAAGGCGTTGAGCGCCTCCGCAAGACTGCTGCGCAAGTTGCGCAGCGACTTCGGAAATCTCGGTCTTGCCGCCGCAGCGTACAACGCCGGCAGCGGCCGAATCCAGAAATGGCTTTCGAGGAAGGCCGCGCTTCCGCACGAAACCCGCGAATATGTCCGGCTCATCACCGGAACCGACCCGGAAGACTGGATCGAAGATGCCGACATGCTCGCGATCCGCGCTGATCTGCCACGCGAAGCGCCTTGCGAAGGCGTCGGCGGCTTGTCGACATCCAGGAATTTCACGCTGGTGCGGGCATTGCCCGCCCCGGGCACCGCCGTGATCGTCCGCAAGGCTGAAAGCGCAGAACGGGCTGAAAGGCATTCGACCAGCCGCGCGCGCAAACGACTTCTGCTCCGGCTCACCCGAACCGAGCCGGCCGCAACCCGGCCCGCCAGGCTGCGCGCAGCCATTGCCGGGCACGCCAAAGCAAAGCTCGCAAGCGGCCGGACCGCTCGCGTGGCCTTGCGCGAGCGTTCGTCCAGCTGACATCCTGACGTCACGCGCCGATTGGCAACATGGCGGATGCGAAAGTCACAGGAATTTTTCACAGCGCGACAAGATGATTCACATCACTTTTGATCGCGCATGCGGGGTTGATGAATCGGGGCGGATCAGTCCATAAGCGCTTCCCTCCGGCGGTTGACCCGCCGCAGCATTCAAGGAAGACTCCCGCGTGAACATCAATCAGAAGATCGCTGAAGAACTTGGCGTCCGCGAACAGCAGGTCGCGGCAACGGTGGAGCTGCTCAACGGCGGCGCGACAGTGCCGTTCGTCGCCCGCTACCGCAAGGAAATTACCGGCGGGCTCGATGACGCGCAGTTGCGCACGCTGGAAGAGCGCCTGACTTACCTGCGCGAGCTCGAAGAACGCCGCAAAGTCATCCTCGAATCGATACGTGACCAGGGCAAGCTCGACGCGGCGCTGGAAGCTTCGATCCTGGCGGCAGACAACAAGGGCCGGCTCGAGGATATCTACCTGCCCTTCAAGCCGAAGCGCCGCACCAAGGCGGAGATTGCCCGGGAGGCCGGCCTTGAACCGCTGTCGGATCTTTTGCTTTCCGAGCCGCAGAACGATCCGAAGAAGGTCGCGGAAGGCTTCGTCAATCCCGACAAGCAGGTTGCCGACGCCGCCGCAGCCCTCGACGGCGCGCGCGCGATTCTGGTCGAGCGATTTGCCGAAGACGCCGACCTGATCGGTGCGTTGCGCGAACAGATGTGGTCGAACGGGCTGATGTCCTCGACGGTACGCGCCGGCAAGAAGACCGAAGGCGAGAAGTTCAAGGACTATTTCGAATTCAGCGAGCCGCTGCACAAGCTGCCGTCGCACCGCATTCTCGCACTGTTCCGCGGCGAGAAAGAGGAGATCCTCGATCTCGCCATGCAGCCGGAACCTGCGCCTGCGACGCCCGTCCCGGCGACGACGCCGAGCTCCTATGAACTGAAGATCATGCAGCGGTTCGGCATCTCCGATCGAGGCCGGCCCGGCGACAAGTGGCTGACCGAAACGACGCGCTGGGCCTGGCGCACCAAGATCCAGGTGCATCTCAACATCGACCTGCGCGCACGGCTGTGGGCCGCCGCCGAAGAAGAAGGCGTGCGCGTGTTCGCGTCCAACTTGCGCGACCTCCTGCTGGCGGCACCGGCCGGCGCACGCGTGACCATGGGCCTCGATCCCGGCTATCGCTCCGGCGTGAAGACGGCCGTGGTCGATGCGACGGGCAAGGTCGTCGCGACAACGACGATCTATCCGCACGAGCCGCAGCGCGCCTGGGACGCCGCGCTGGCAACGCTGGGCAAGCTCGCCGTGCAACACAAGGTGGAGCTCATCGCGATCGGCAACGGCACGGCCTCGCGCGAGACCGACAAGCTTGCCTCGGAGCTGGTCAAGCTCTTGCCCGACCTGAAGATGTCCAAGATCGTGGTGTCGGAGGCCGGCGCGTCGGTTTATTCGGCCTCTGCCTTCGCCTCCGAGGAACTGCCCGAACTCGACGTGACGCTACGCGGCGCGGTATCGATCGCCCGGCGGCTGCAGGACCCGCTGGCGGAGCTCGTGAAGATCGACCCAAAGGCGATCGGCGTCGGGCAATATCAGCATGATCTCGGTGAAACCAAGCTCGCCCGCTCTCTCGACGCCGTGGTCGAAGACTGCGTCAACAGCGTCGGGGTCGATGTCAACACCGCATCGGCCCCGCTGCTCGCCCGGGTGTCCGGCATCGGCAGCGGCCTCGCGCAGGGCATCGTTCAGCATCGCGACGCCAACGGTCCGTTCAGGTCGCGCAAGGCGCTGAAGGAGGTGCCGAGGCTTGGCCCCAAGGCGTTCGAGCAATGTGCCGGCTTCCTGCGCATCAATGGCGGCGACGATCCGCTCGACAAATCCGGCGTGCATCCGGAAGCCTATCCGCTGGTGCGGAAGATTCTCGAAGCCACCAAAAGCGACATCAAGACGCTGATCGGCAATGTCGAGATTCTGCGCAAGGTGCAGCCGAAAACGTTTGTCGACGACACATTTGGTCTGCCGACCGTCACCGACGTGCTGCGCGAACTCGAAAAACCGGGCCGCGATCCCCGCCCCGCTTTCAAGGCCGCGGTGTTCATGGAAGGCGTCGAGAAATTGAGCGACCTGAAACCGGGGATGGTCCTTGAAGGCGCCGTCACCAACGTGGCGGCCTTCGGCGCCTTCGTCGATATCGGCGTGCATCAGGATGGTCTCGTGCACATCTCGGCGATGTCGAAGACTTTCATCAAGGACCCGCGAGAAGTCGTGAAGCCCGGCGATATCGTCAAGGTCAAGGTGCTGGAAGTCGATGTCGCCCGCAAGCGCATCGCGCTGACGCTGCGCATGGATGATCCGGTCGGCGCCAAAGCCAACCGCCTGCAAGCCGACCCCGGGCCGCGCTTCAACGAACGGCAGATGACCTCGCGTGGACCGGCCAGGCAGGACAGCGGCGGCAATGCATTTGCCGAAGCGATGCGCCGCGCAGCGGAGCGCAGCGCCGGGAAGACGAAGTAATCGATCGATCTCGTCTTCCTTTGCGGAAATCGCGTGTATAACGGCGACGGGCTCCGACGACGGGATGGAAATCATGCGGATATTCTGTACGGGCGCATCGGGCTATATCGGCGGTTCGCTCTCCGTCGCGCTGGCTGCCGCAGGCCATGAAGTCTCCGGACTGGTGCGCTCCGAAGAGAAGGCGGAACGGGTGCGAAGTCTGGGCATCGCTCCGGTCCTCGGAACGCTTGATGATCTCGATATTGTCCAGGCTGCCGCTTCGCGTGCGGATGCGATCGTCCATGCGGCCAATGCCGACCATGAGCCGTCAGCGCACGCGATGCTGGAGACGATTGAGGGCACCGGGAAAGCGTTCATTCACACGAGCGGGTCCAGCATCGTCGGAACGCCATCCGCCGGACAGCACGACGATGCCGTTTTCGACGAGGAAACGCCGATCATTCCGTCGGCCGGGCGCGCGGCGCGTGTTGCGTTGAACGAATTCGTGCTGTCCTTCAAGGAAAGAGGCGCTCGCCCGATCATCGTCTGTCCAAGTCTCATCTACGGCAGCAGCCGTGGACCGGCGAAACACAGCATGCAGGTTCCATGGCTGATCCGGCTGGCCAAGAAAGCCGGCGTCGCCAAGCACTATGGGCCGGGTGAAAACATCTGGTCCAACGTGCACATTGACGATCTGGTCGACCTCTATCTTCTCGCGCTCGCTTCGGCGCCGCCCGGGGCGTTCTATTTTGCCGAGAACGGCGAAAACGCGATGAAGCAAGTGTGCGAGGCGATCAATCGCAAGCTCGGCGTTACGACCGGCACTGTGCCGATGTCACTCGACGAAGCCTCGCGCGAATGGGGGCAAGCCGCCGCGCAAAATACCATGGGCTCCAACAGCAGGGTTCGTGCCATTCGAGCCAGACGAGAACTGGGCTGGCGCCCGTGCAGGCCGTCGCTAATCGACGAGATCGAACGCGGCTGTTATGCCGCATGCCTCGTTTCGCAATGAAGCGCCTGGTTCGGGTTGCCGCCCAACGTCAGGAGGCTTGCCGGGATTGTGCGCAGTCTCCTATCTGAACGCCAGAAAGCCCAGGCACGTGACGAGGGTCGCCGTGCTGATCGCGATCGCGACCAAGGCCCGTTCTGCTTTCCTCTCGAGGTCGCGCTCAGTCATGATTCAGCCTTCGATGTGATGGCACCGGGGCAACTTAACAAATGTTGGCTGGTTCCACAGTTGTCTGCAATTTAGTCAAGAATTATGCGCAATGGACGGAACCCGCCCCAGGATGCCAGCTTCCACCCCGGCGCAAGGCAGCCGGATACACGACCGCGAATAAATCGCGGTTCCTTCGAGCGGGATTTCGGATTGCGGGGCGGCTCGCGATCAGCTCAGCAGTTTCATGATGAGCGTGACGCCGAGCACGACGATCACCTGTACCAATCTTTCGGTTGTGAATATTCGGTTGAAAGTGGCTATTTTGATGGGGAGTTCTGAACGGCACCGTGAGCCGTAACTTCTGACCGAAAGCGTTAGGTCTCGATGCGCCTGATCTCCAGGACTTGCCACTGGCTGCTGTCGAACCAGCGTCCAAGGTTGGCCCTGACGTTCTGCTCGTCCGAGGCTTTCAGGTCAGCCTTGAGGCGGCGATTGCCGTTGGCGAGACAAATACGAAATACGCTCATTCTGCATGATCCTCCCGGTCCCGAAAGTGCTCGCTCTTGGTAAATCAATCGTTAAAAGCCGAGGGGATCAGCGGTGTCGCTCAGAACGCGCAGACATTTTCATGCAGCAGCGGGCCCTGCTTCATCCACAGCCGAGCTCCGCTGCCGGATACCTCGGCCTGGAGAGCCATCCCGGCCGGCAGGCGGCCCCAGGCCTGCGGCTCAAGCATCTCGCCGCCCACCGTGAGACCACCATCAAGCACGAGGAACTCCAATCCCTTGATGTTTTCGACCGTG
>NZ_DAIDJE010000186.1 GCF_027451485.1 Bradyrhizobium sp. | reverse complement strand
CGACCGCTGCGGCGCCTTGCATCTCGCGAGGCGCCGCTCCTTCTCACCTCGGGATTATGCGGAGTACCGCGATCGACAAAGCCCGAAAAAATCGGCGTGCACAGCACGCCACTCTGCATAACACCTTACTCCGCATAATCGGCGTTATGTGGTGCACCACATAAGGCTGAGATTGGCGCCGCCTGGTCGAAGCGTTCCGAGGAAGGTCGCGACTACCTCTCGCTCAAGCTCGACGATCCCTCCTTCAACGCACCCATCTACGCCAACCTGTTCGAAGACGAGGGCGGCGAAGGTTACAGCCTCATCTGGTCCCGCCCCAACGGCCGCCGCAGCGGGGAGTAATCCCCCCGGGCCAGGCTCCGCCCGGTCGAACCGGGCGGGGCCTTCTGCATGTGGACGGCGAGCAACAGCAAGACACCGCCGCTCGTGAGGCCCCTGCAACCGCAAAGGGGCGCCCATTCGGAGAACGCCCCGAGCACGTCTTTGGTGATGGCCCACAAGGCCCGCCGCACATCGGGGTCTACGCTTCTTTACGACCCTGCCTCGTCGCTTCAACACCGGCAAAGCCGCAGACTAGCGCACGACGATCATGTCGTAGCCGGCGGACCAGGGGGCGACCGAATCAGTCGCCCCCTGAGGCGAGGTGCGAAACGCTGCACAGCATCGATTTCCCTCGCGTACAGAGCCAAGAACGACTAATATAGCCGTAGTTCTGGCAAGTGCGTTAGCGTCGGTGGGAGGTGATCATGCATGATCACCGCCCGACAATCACGGGCCGCGCGCGCGTTGCTGGGGTGGACGCAGGAGACGCTCGCTGACAAGGCTCGCACATCGCTGACCGCGCTCAAGCGCCTCGAATCCGAGAATGGGTTGGAGGTGTACGAATCGACGCGCGATCAGGTCCGCAGGGCATTCGAGGCGGCCGGCATCGTCCTGCTCTCCACCGATAAGGGCGAAGGGGTGCTGTTGCTCCATGAGCGGGATGATCGACCGGCAAAACGCTAGCGACCCTTCTGTCAGGTCGCGGGCATCGTCCATCTCCCTTTGTCACAAGATAACCAAGCGCATGTGTTAACGAATGCTTACCATGCGAATATAGTCGCCTCATGGGACACGCGATGCCGCCGTTTCTGGACGAGCCACCGATCAGCCAAACGCTCACGACCTATGATCGCGAGCATATGGTGCTCTATCTGCGCCTGCTCGACTCGGCGCGTGATGGCGCCGACTGGCGGGAGGCCGTCCAGATCCTCTTCGGTCTCGACCCAGCGCGCGAGCCGCAGCGCTGCCGCCATGTCCACGACACGCATCTCGCGCGCGCAAACTGGATGACCGAATACGGCTATCGGGAGCTGGTCCGCGCGGCACAGTGATCACCGCGATGCCGCTTCGGCATCACCCTTTGCCGTCTACCTGACTTCCGCAGAACAACCCAGCCGGGAATCCTGACTCTCCCACAAGTTCAAAAGACTAAGGGAGGATCGCGATGACACCAGATGCATCCGGCTGGCGTTCGCCCAAGGGCTACGATCATGTTGATGACATGACCGCATCCGACCTCGCGTGGGAATGGCTCCGCCGTAACGAGTCCTACGACAAGGACTTCCAGGCACTGAACGATAGCAAGATTGATCCACACCCGCTGACCGACAAGATCCGGCAGCGGTGGGGGTTGCGATTTCGCGGTGGACCCGTTGCAGTCCCCGCCCGAAGCGCCGGTGTTCTGGCTCCCCCGCGAGGACACAAGCGCCATCGTTCTGGGCGAGCCGCCCGCTGTCATTTCCGCAAGCACTGAACAGCAGCCGACGATCGACGCCGCAGTTACCGTTGCCGCTGACGGTGAGACCAACCTGCTCTACGACCTCGGCAACGGCCAGCATGTCCAGCTTGTTCATGCCGCCAACGCGTCGGCGGATAAGCCTCTCGGCGCGTTTGTGCCCCTCGGCCTTGATGGGTTCGACCAGATTGAATCCATCGGCCGCCTGCTCGCTGCCCTCCATGGCCGCGCCATTCCACCGGACACGCGCCTGACCCGCCAGCAGCGGGTGCGATTGCGAAGGATGCTGCAAGCCTTCGATGGCTACCGCGCCGGTGCGACCCAGCAAGAGATCGCACAGGTCATATTCCGGCTCGGCCCTCTCGATCGCGACGACTGGCAGGCATCCTCCGCGCGCCATGCCATCAAATCGCTGCTGCGTGATGCCCGCGCGATGATCGCGGGCGGCTATCGCTCTCTTCTTCGTCATCGCAGGCAAACCTAGCTGCCCAGCCCGCGATTCATGGTGGGCGAATTTAGGCCACCCTGAATTCGCCCTGCATCTCGCCGGTGCTGCTTCGCCATCGTGGCCTTCGTCACCCGCCGTTTTCCGGCAGGCCCAACGAACCCACGGAGGCCCCTCCCATGCGACCAGACCTCGCCGTTCTCCCGCCGCGCTACCTCCGCACCAAGGAAGCCGCCGAGTTTCTCAGCCTGTCGGCGCGCACTCTCGAAAAGCACCGTACCTACGGCACAGGCCCCGCTTATCGGAAGCTGGGCGGGCGCGTGGTCTATGCCATCGACGATCTCGAAGCCTGGGCCGATCGCGGCTCCGTCACCTCGACCTCCGATCCGCGCGGCTCTGTCCTTCCGGCCAAACGCCAAACCTTGCCCGCGGTGCCACAGCCCGGCCGCTACGCACGCTGATCGCGGACGGCTTCCCGAATGGCGGCGCGGCATCAGTCCCTTTCGGAGCGCGGGCAGCTCGACCTGTTCCGGGCGCTCCCCGGCGACTTCGCGCCACGAGACGCGCAAGATCTCATGGCCTATCCATTTTTCTCCCTCGCCAAATCCCATCGCGTCGCCCCGATCGATTTCGCCGCAGGCAACGTTTCGATCCGGGTCGAGGCCGTGCCCGATCACGGCATGGCGACCATCTGGGACGCCGACATCCTCATCTGGGCCGCCAGCCAGATCGTAGAGGCCCGTGACGCCGGCCTTCGCACCTCTCGGCTGATGGCGGCGACTCCCTACGAAATCCTCATGTTCGTCGGGCGCGGCACCAGCCTGCGCGACTATCAGCGCCTGAAAGCGGCGCTTGATCGTCTGCAATCGACCACCGTCTCCACGTCGATCCGCCAACCTGCCGAAGGCCGGCGACATCGATTCTCCTGGATCAATGAATGGCAGGAGCGAACCGATCGCGACGGCAAGCCGGCGGGGATCGAACTGATCGTGCCAGATTGGTTCTATCGCGCCGTCCTCGACGACGCGCTCGTGCTCACGATTGACCGCGCGTATTTCGATCTCACGGGCGGGCTCGATCGCTGGCTCTATCGCCTGGTCCGCAAGCACGGCGGTCGCCAGCGCGGCGGCTGGCGATTCGACTTCCGCCACCTCCATCAGAAGTCCGGCAGCCTGTCGCCGTTCAAGCGCTTCGCATTCGAGCTGCGCGACATCATCCGCCGACAGCCTCTACCGGGCTACACCCTGTTTCTCGAAACGGAGATCGGTGGCCGCGTTCTGCTGGCCTTCGAGCCATCCCCAGCCTGTGGACCGGCTGTGGATAGCCTCGTGCTATCGGGAACCCGAACTATCGTGCCATCGGGAACCCGAGGCTCGTGCTATCAGGAACCGAAACAGGGTCTAACCCACGGAAATAACAGCCAGAATCGCGCCCTTAACTTAGAGTCTAACAGAGAATCTAACTTTGAAGAGCGCGCGCGCGATGTGCAAAAGCTCATCCGCGACACCGCCCGCAGCCTCAGCACGGCCGCCAAGAAGAGCGTCGGACCCGCCTCTGCGTCTGCCGCAGCGCCGGAGCGCGCCGCTCCAAAACCCGCGCCCGAACTGCCCCTTCCGCCGCGGTCAGGAGCTGCGCGATGATCATTGCGCTCCTCAATCAGAAGGGCGGCGTCGGCAAGACGACGCTGGCGCTGCATCTCGCCGGCGAATGGGCTGGCCGCGGTAAGCGCATCACGCTGCTCGACGCTGACCCGCAGGGCTCCGCGCTCGACTGGTCGCAACAGCGTAGTCGCGGCGGCCTTCCGCGCCTGTTCGGCGTCGTCGGCCTAGCGCGCGATACGCTGCACCGCGAGGCGCCCGAGCTGGCGCGCGACGTCGATCATGTCGTCATCGACGGGCCGCCGCGTGTCGCCGGGCTGATGCGATCTGCATTGCTCGCCGCCGATCTCGTGCTGATCCCGGTGCAGCCTTCACCGCTCGACGGCTGGGCATCGGCCGAGATGCTGGCGCTCCTGTCGGAGGCGCGCATCTATCGACCGGAGCTACGCGGCCGCTTCATTCTCAATCGCTGCGGCGCGCGCACCGTGATCGCCCGCGAGACGGCCGAAACGCTTGCCGACCACGATCCGCCAGTGCTGCGCACAGCGATCGGGCAGCGCGTCATCTATGCCGACGCTGCGCAGTCGGGCCGTCTCGCCTTCGAGATCGATGACGACGGTCCCGCGGCGCGCGAGATCGCGGCGCTCGTCACCGAAATCGAGAGGATCGCGCCATGAGCGAGCGATCCAGCAGGCGGACCTTCGCATCGCGCCCGGCCGATCCCGAGACATGGATCAAGACGGCCGAGTCACCTTCGAATCGACCGGGTGATGCATCCAGCTTCACCGCCCGCCTGACCATCGACGTCACGCCGGAACTGCGCGGACGCATCAAGATCATCGCGTTCAAGCGCGGCGTCACCGTCGCCGAGATGCTGCGCGAGCTGCTCGCGCGCGAATTCCCGTCAAGCCCAGGAGACACACCATGACCGACATCGCGGCCTCCCGCATGCGCGGCGGCCCGTCGCCGGCCGCGCTCCCGCACGACAACCTCACCCATGTCGAGCTGACCTGGGTCGAGAAAAAGATCGAAAACTGGATTCGCTTCGGTTCGCACGCACACGAACAGATCCTCGATCGGCGGCGGCGCGTCCTGTCCTTCCGCCCCGGCACGGTCTTCGCCTTCGTGCGCTGGGCCTCGAACGACTTCGGCACGATCATCTCGCGGATCGACATCGTGCGCGCCGTGGCACGCGGCGAGGCCTACCAGACGCTGCCCTTTGTCCGGCCGGGCGGCGACATCCTGCTGAAGATCGAGAGCTGGCCCAAGGTCGAGCGCGTGCTGCAGGCGATCGACGCCATCGAGCGTCAAGGCATCGACCCGGAAGCGGTTTCGCCCGACCACTGGCGTCACGTCCACAATCGATTGACCGCCGGACATGAGCCGCGCGGCTACACGCTCGATCATCACCGCGCCTTCTTGGCTCGCCGGAGGGCCGAGCCGTGAGCCGCGCCGGACTACTCCTCGCGACCACGCTCGCGGCGCTTGGCGCCAGCTATCCCGGCCTCACGCCAATGCCGATCAAGTTGATCTGGAACGCATCGGCGAGTGCGCCAATCGGCTTCTACACGATCGACTTCGACGCACCGTCCGAAGTCACCGATCTGGTCGCCGTGGATGCCCCGGAACCGCTCGCCACCTTCCTCGCCGAGCGTGGCTATCTGCCCAAGGGCGTGCCGCTGATGAAGCGCATCCTGGCCGTATCGGGGCAGACCGTTTGCCGCTCGAACCTCACCATCACGGTGGATGGCGTCGAGGTCGGGGCGGCACTCGAACGCGACCGCGCCGGCCGCGATCTCCCCGTCTGGCAAGGCTGCCGCCGTGTCCAGACCGGCGAAGTCTTCCTCATGAACTGGCAGGTCCGCGACAGCCTCGACGGCCGCTACTTCGGTTTGACCTCCACCGACCAGATCATCGGCCGCGCGGTCCCGCTGTGGACCGACGAGGACGGAGCCGGCCGCTTCGAATGGCGCGCACCGACACGCTGACCGCTTCCCCGTCGACGGGAGCGGTGCCCGCCGATGGTTTTCCCAACCTCACCGCCGAGGAGAAAGTCATGCCGCAAATCGGAGAATTTAAGTGCGGGCCATCCGGCTTCGCCGGGCGCATCGAGACACTGACGCTGTTCCGCGACATCGCGGTCGTTCCGGCCGACCCGTCCGATGCGGAGAACGCGCCAGACTACCGTGTTCATGCGCGCGACGACGGCAGCGACGAGAACGGCCAGGAGATCGGCGCGGGTTGGAAACGCACCGGCGAACGTGCGGGCGAATATGTCGCGCTGCTGATCGACGATCCGGCTTTGCCGCATCCGATCCGGGCCAACCTGTTCCGCGACGACGATGCCGGCAACGCCTGGTCGTTGCACTGGTCGCGTCCGCGCGATCGCGGCGAGAAGGATTGAGCGATGATTGCTCGCCGCCAATCGACGAGCCATCCGCGTGCGTCCGGGCTGCGCAGCGCCGCCCGGCGCATGGCTCTCCTTCTCCTTTCCGGCCTCTCCATCGCGAGCGTCATGCCGGCGATCACGATGGCGCAGGACGCGCAGAGCGCCCGACCGTCGCAGCGCGATCCTTATGCGGATCACGTCGCGGAGGCATCGCGGCGCTTCGGCGTTCCGATCGCATGGATCAGGGCGGTGATGCGCGCCGAAAGCGCCGGAGAGCCCCGCGCCATATCATCGGCCGGGGCGATGGGCCTCATGCAGATCATGCCCGCGACCTGGGCCGATTTGCGCGCTCGGCATGGTCTCGGCCGCGATCCCTACGACCCGCGCGACAACATACTCGCGGGCACGGCGTACCTTCGCGAGCTGCACAATCGCTACGGCTCGCCGGGATTTCTGGCGGCCTACAATGCCGGACCCGGACGCTACGAGGAGTCGCTTGCCGGCCGCTCGTTGCCGGCCGAGACGCGCGCCTACGTCGCCTTGCTCGCTCCCATCATCGACGGTTCGGGCGGCACGAATCCGACCGTCGTCGCTGAGATCGATCGATCGGCCTGGACACGCGCGCCACTATTCATTGTGCAGTCCGAACGCACCGCGGCCGCCGCTTCCGTGTCGGCCGATCGACTTGGCCGTAGCGCGCCGGCCACGACCACCGTGCGCGATGTCTCTGCGATTGAGCCGCAGTCGAACGGCCTGTTTGTGGCGCGCGCGACAGCCGGAGAGCCGCGATGACGGTGCGCAACGGCCTTCGCAACATATCGCACCCCAGCGTGTCCAAGAGGGCGCAGAGGTGGGAGGCAGGCAACACGACCGAAGGATGGCAGGATAAAAGGCCGCGAGGTGCGGCATCGGTCGGTTGTGTTGTTTCAATAGGTTATGAGGCGATTTCGCGAGGTGCGGGATTTCCTCGCACCTCGCGGCTTCGCCGTTTTTTCATGATTTTCCGTGCCTTGGCGCGATGTGCGGGGCATCGGCCATGACCGGCGACAACGATTTCCGTATCCGGCCAGGCCGCATCCGCTCGACGCGCGCGCAGGCTGCGCGCCCCTTCATCGCGCAGGCCCTCGCGGCGGCCAAGAAGGCCGGGGCCGGCGTCTCGCGTTCCGGCCGGATCGTATCCGGCAACCGCTCTCGCTTCGGGCGCGGTCAGCGCGCGAGCATCCAGGCGAACCGGCTGCTCACCGCCCGCTCACGGGGCGCCGTCATCAAGGCGCGCGTCGTCCGCCACACCGCTCGCGCCGCGCCGCTCGCAACCCATCTCAACTATCTGCGTCGCGAGGGCGTGACCCGTGATGGAGAGAAGGCCCACCTGTTCGGCCCCGGCGGTGACGACGTCGATCCGAAAGCCTTCGCGGAGCGATGCCAGGACGATCGCCACCATTTCCGGTTCATCGTCTCGCCCGACGACGCGACCGACATGGCCGATCTCAGATCCTTTGCCCGCGATCTCGTCACGCAGATGAAAAAGGATCTCGACGCCCGGCTCGATTGGGTGGCCGTCGATCACTGGAACACCGAGCATCCCCATGTCCACCTGATCGTGCGCGGCGTCCGCGACGACGGGCAAGACCTCGTCATCTCGCGCGACTACATCAAGGAAGGCATGCGCGATCGGGCGCGTGACCTCATCACGCAGGAATTAGGCCCGCGCACCGATCTCGACATCCGGCGTAGCCTGGAACGTCAGATCGAGGCCGAACGCTTCACACAGCTTGATCGGCAGCTCGCCCGAGACGGCCGCGCCACCGGCGTCATCGACATGGCGCCCGGTCTGAACACCCGGCCCGACGAGTATCACGCACTGAAGGTCGGGCGGCTGCGCAAGCTCGAGACCCTTGGTCTCGCCGATCAGGTCGGTCCGGGCCAATGGGCACTGTCGGAAAATGCCGAGGCGACGCTTCGCGAGCTGGGCGAGCGCGGCGACATCATCAAGCGGATGCACCGGGCGTTGACGGAACGTGGCATCGAACGCGGCTCCGCAAACTATGTGCTGGCGGCCGAGAGCCTGGACACGCCGATCATCGGTCGGCTGGTCGACCGTGGCCTCGACGATGAGCTGAAGGGCACGGCCTATGCCGTGGTCGATGGCGTCGACGGCCGCACCCATCATATCAAACTGCACGACCTCGATGCAGCCGGCGACAGCTCGCCCGGCTCGGTCGTCGAGCTGCGGAGGTTCGATGATGCGCAAGGGCAGCGTCGCGTTGCGATCGCCGTCCGTTCCGATCTCGACATCGACCGCCAGATCACCGCGTCGGGCGCGACCTGGCTCGACCGACAGAATATTGCCCGCGAGCCTATTGCGCTCTCGGAGGGCGGCTTCGGCGCCGAGGTGCGGCAGGCGCTGGAGCGCCGTGCCGATCATCTGGTCGGACAGGGCCTCGGCGAGCGGCAGGGCCAGCGCGTCACCTTCACCCGCAACCTGATCGACACGCTGCGCCGCCGCGAGCTGGAGGCGCTCGGCGAGAAGCTTTCCGCCGAAAACGGCCAGCCGTTCAGCCGCGCCGGCAGCGGCGAGTATGTCGCCGGCACTTACCGTCAGCGCTTCACGCTTGCCTCGGGCCGCTTCGCCATGATCGACGACGGCCTCGGCTTCCAGCTCGTGCCATGGACGCCCTCCCTCGAAAAGCAGCTCGGCCGCCATGTCTCCGGCGTCGCTCGCGATGACGGCGGCATCGACTGGAGCTTCGGCCGCAAGCGCGGCCTCGGCCTCTGATCCCTCGCAGAAAGACTTAACCGCTATGTCCGCTACGAAAATCCTCTGGGGCCAGATTCTCACCGTCTTCGCCATCGTGCTGGTCACGACCTGGGGCGCGACGGAATGGGTCGCCTGGCGGCTCGCCTTCCAACCAGAACTCGGCGCGCCGTGGTTTCGGCTGTTCGGCTTTCCGTTCTATCTGCCGCCCTCGTTTTTCTGGTGGTGGTACGGCTTCGACGCCTATGCCCCCGCGATCTTTGTCGAGGGCGCCTACATCGCGGCATCGGGCGGCTTCATCTCGATCGCGGTCGCGATCGGCATGTCGGTCTGGCGGGCACGCGAGGCCAAGAAGGTCGAGACCTACGGATCGGCGCGATGGGCCGAGCGGCAGGAGGTTCAAGCCGCCGGCCTGCTCGGCCCCGATGGCGTCGTGCTGGGCCGATACGAGCGCGATTATCTTCGGCACGACGGGCCGGAGCATGTGCTGTGCTTTGCGCCGACGCGATCGGGCAAAGGTGTCGGCCTGGTCGTGCCGTCGCTGCTGACCTGGCCGGGCTCGGCCATCGTTCACGACATCAAGGGCGAGAACTGGCAGCTCACGGCCGGCTTTCGCGCCAAGCACGGTCGCGTGCTGCTGTTCGATCCGACCAACGCCAGATCGTCGGCCTACAATCCCTTGCTCGAGGTGCGCCGCGGTGAATGGGAAGTCCGCGACGTCCAGAACATTGCCGACATTCTGGTCGACCCCGAAGGCTCGTTGGAGAAGCGGAACCATTGGGAAAAGACCAGCCATGCCTTGCTGGTGGGCGCGATCCTCCATGTCCTCTACGCCGAAAAGGACAAGACGCTCGCCGGCGTCGCCGCCTTCCTGTCCGATCCGAAGCGGCCGATCGAGTCAACGCTCGACGAGATGATGAAGACTGCGCATCTGGGCGAGGCTGGCCCACACCCGGTCATTGCCAGCGCCGCCCGCGAGCTGCTCAACAAATCCGACAACGAACGGTCGGGCGTGCTGTCCACCGCCATGTCGTTCCTGGGCCTCTACCGCGACCCAGTGGTGGCCGAGGTGACGCGGCGCTGTGACTGGCGCATCACCGACATCGTGGGCGGAAAGCAGCCGACGACGCTCTACCTGGTCGTGCCGCCGTCCGACATCAACCGCACCAAGCCGCTGATCCGTCTGATCCTCAACCAGGTCGGGCGACGGCTGACCGAGGATCTGCACGCCAAGGCCGGGCGTCATCGCCTCCTGCTCATGCTGGACGAGTTTCCGGCGCTCGGCCGTCTCGATTTCTTCGAGTCGGCGCTGGCCTTCATGGCGGGCTATGGCCTCAAGAGCTTCCTGATCGCGCAGAGCCTCAATCAGATCGAGAAAGCCTATGGCGCGAACAACTCGATCCTCGACAACTGCCATGTGCGCGTGAGCTTCGCCACCAACGACGAGCGGACGGCCAAGCGCGTCTCAGACGCGCTCGGCACCGCGACCGAGATGAAGGCGATGCGGAACTATGCCGGGCATCGGTTGTCGCCGTGGCTCGGACATCTGATGGTGTCGCGCTCGGAGACCGCCCGCCAGTTGCTCACCCCTGGCGAGATCATGCAGCTTCCGCCAACCGACGAGATCGTCATGGTGGCGGGCACGCCGCCGATCCGGGCGAAGAAGGCGCGCTACTATGAGGATGCCCGGTTCAAGGAACGCATCCTGCCGCCACCGGCACTCGTGCAACCGAAACAGGGACGCCCCGATGACTGGACGGCGCTGCCGCTTCCGGCCCAGCCGGAGGTGACGGAGGCGAAGCCCGCGGCGGAGGCCGGCGATGAAGATCCAACCGAGTCCGAACGCCGCCTGCAACCCGAACTCAACCGCGTGAAGCCGGTCGAGAAGAAGGTGCCCATCGAGAACGAGTTTGAGATCGGCCTTGCCGACGAGAGCGAAGATGACGCGGCCCGCAACAGCCGGATGAACCGGCTCATGCAGGGCGTTGCCCGGCAAGTCTCGCTGGATCCCGGCGACGATATGGAGCTGTGAGCCGGTCATGATGAAACCACCCAGGAAACAGCGCCTGTCCGTGTATCTCGACCCTGCCGTGATGCGCCGCCTCGCCGAACATGCCGCACGCCGCGATCACTCGCGATCATTGGTCGCGGAAGCGGCCATCGAGTCCTTTCTGTCGCCCGATGCGGCCGAGCGACAGGAAGCAGCCATCACCAAGCGCCTCGACCAGCTCGATAGGCGCATGACACGGATGGAGCGCGATGTCGGAATCTCGGTCGAGATGCTCGCCGTGTTCGTGCGGTTCTGGGTCGCCACTACACCGGCTTTGCCGGAGCCTGCCGCGCAGGCCGCCCGCGCCAAGGCCGGCGAACGCTATGATCAATTCGTCACCGCGCTCGGCCGCCGCCTCGCCAGAGGGCCGAAGTTGCGGCAGGAAATCACAGAAGACATCAGCGACTCGCACACAGGAATGGGGCTAGCGCGCGACGAATAGTGCCTGACATCTGGCGTTCAAGATAAAGCCTGCGCCGCCGTTCTCCTGTATTTGCACGCCACGCTACTACGCCTCCCGTTTCTTGTTGAAGCAGCCCAAAATCTGGCTCCTTTAATCATCCCCGTCCGGGGAAGGACTATCTCGACCCCGATGGAATCGGGGGTCATGTGGCGGCTTCGCATCAAAATTCGGAAGGTCTCGCGCGCGGCGCCAGGATGCTGCGCACGGCGCTCGGGCCGGCCATCGCGCGCTATCTCGACGACGCCGGCATCGTTGAAGTGATGCTCAATCCCGATGGGCGGTTGTGGATCGACCGCCTGTCCGAAGGGCTCGCCGATACGGGTGAGCGACTGTCGGCGGCGGACGGCGAGCGCATCGTCCGCCTGGTTGCCCACCACGTTGGCGCCGAAGTCCATGCCGGAGCCCCGCGCGTCTCCGCCGAACTGCCCGAGACAGGGGAGCGGTTCGAGGGCCTGCTGCCGCCTGTGGTTGCGGCTCCGGCGTTCGCGATCCGCAAGCCCGCTGTCGCCGTGTTCACCCTAGACGATTACGTCCACACCGGGATCATGTCGGCCGGACAGGCCGAGACGCTGCGCCAGGGCGTGACGTCTCGCGCCAACATCCTCGTCGCCGGCGGCACATCCACTGGCAAAACCACGCTGACCAACGCGCTGCTCGCCGAGGTCGCAAAGACCGCCGATCGCGTCGTCATCATCGAGGATACGCGCGAGCTGCAATGCGCCGCGCCGAACCTCGTGGCGATGCGCACAAAAGACGGCGTCGCCTCGCTCTCCGATCTCGTCCGCTCGTCGCTGCGCCTGCGCCCCGACCGCATTCCGGTTGGCGAGGTCCGCGGAGCCGAGGCCCTGGAGTTGCTCAAAGCCTGGGGCACCGGCCATCCCGGCGGTGTCGGCACGATCCACGCCGGCAGCGCCATCGGTGTGCTGCGCCGGATGGAACAGCTCATCCAGGAAGCCGTCGTCACCGTCCCGCGCGCGCTGATCGCCGAGACGATCGACCTCATTGCCGTCCTCTCTGGCCGCGGCTCCGCGCGCCGGCTCTGCGAACTCGCGCGTGTCGAGGGCCTCGGCCCGGACGGCGATTACCGCGTCGTGCCCGCCGTCGTCGAGGGTAGCGGTGGCCCGACCTTGCTCACCCAAAACCCCGAAGGAGAAAGCCTGTGATCCAACGCCTGCGCCTCGCGCGCCGCCATCTCGCCATGACCGTTTCGGTCGCCACGCTGTCGATGGTGATGGCCGCGCCCGCCCACGCCTCCGGCTCGTCGATGCCGTGGGAACAGCCCCTCCAACAGATCCTCCAGTCTATCGAAGGCCCGGTCGCCAAGATCATCGCGGTGATCATCATCATCGTCACCGGCCTGACGCTCGCGTTCGGCGATACCTCGGGCGGTTTCCGCCGGCTCATCCAGATCGTCTTCGGCCTGTCGATCGCCTTCGCCGCGTCGAGTTTCTTCCTGTCCTTCTTCTCGTTCGGCGGCGGAGCGCTGGTCTGATGACGGGCGCTGTCGAACAGGGCGGTGAGGTGCCGGGTTACACGGTCCCCGTTCACCGGGCGCTGACCGAGCCGATCCTGCTCGGCGGCGCCCCGCGCGCGATCGCCATCATGAACGGCACCCTCGCGGGCGCCGTGGGCCTTGGCCTTCGCCTCTGGCTCGTCGGCCTCGCCATCTGGGCGATCGGCCACGTCGCCGCCGTCTGGGCCGCCAAGCGCGATCCTCTCTTCGTCGACGTCGTGCGTCGGCATCTGCGCGTCCCGGCGCATCTCACCGTCTGAACGAGAGCGCACCCATGATGAACCTCGCCGAATATCGCAATCGCAACAGCCGGCTCGCCGACTTCCTGCCCTGGGTCGCATTGGTCGGCGCCGGCATCGTCCTCAATAAGGACGGCTCGTTCCAGCGCACCGCCCGCTTTCGCGGCCCCGATCTCGACAGCGCCGTTCCGGCCGAGCTGGTCGCCGTCGCCGGCCGGCTCAACAACGCCTTCCGCCGTCTCGGCAGCGGCTGGGCGATCTTCGTCGAGGCGCAACGTCACGCGTCGAACCGCTATCCGGACAGCCGTTTTCCCGACGCCGCCTCCGCGCTGGTCGATGCCGAGCGCAAGGCGGGCTTCGAGGAGGCCGGCGCACATTTCGAGTCGAGCTACTTCCTGACCTTCACCTATTTGCCGCCCGCCGAAGACGCCGCGCGCGCGGAAAGCTGGCTCTACGAGGGGCGCGAGAAGTCAGGCATCGACCCGCAAGAAGCCCTGACCGGCTTTGCCGATCGCACCGACCGCATCCTGCGCCTGGTCGAAGCCTTCATGCCGGAATGCCACTGGCTCGACGACGCCGAGACCCTGACCTATCTGCACGGCTGCGTCTCGACCAAGCGCCATCGCGTCCGCGTTCCCGAGACCCCGATCTATCTCGATGCGCTGCTCGCCGATCAGCCGCTCGCCGGCGGACTCGAACCCCGCCTTGGCGCGTCGCATCTGCGAATCCTCACCGTGACGGGTTTTCCGACCGCGACGACACCTGGGCTGCTCGACGAGCTGAATCGGCTCGCGTTTCCGTATCGGTGGTCGACGCGCGCGATCCTGCTCGACAAGACCGACGCGACCAAGCTGCTGACCAAGATTCGCCGGCAATGGTTCGCCAAGCGCAAGTCGATCGCCGCTATCCTCAAGGAGGTGATGACCAACGAGGCGTCCGTCCTCGTGGACACCGACGCCTCAAACAAGGCCGCCGACGCTGACATGGCGCTGCAGGAACTCGGCGCGGATTATGCCGGCATGGCCTATGTCAGCGCGACGGTGACGGTGTGGGACGACGATCCGCGCGCGGCCGACGAGAAGCTGCGGCTGGTCGAGAAGGTCATCCAGGGCCGCGACTTCACCGCCATGGCCGAAGGCATCAACGCGGTGGACGCCTGGCTCGGGTCATTGCCCGGCCATGTTTATGCCAACGTCCGCCAGCCTCCGATCTCCACGCTCAATCTCGCCCACATGATCCCGCTGTCAGCGGTGTGGGCGGGGCCGGAACGGGACGAGCATTTTGCAGCGCCCCCACTGCTCTTCGGAAAGACCGAAGGCTCGACCCCGTTCCGGCTTTCGCTTCACGTCGGCGACGTCGGTCACACGCTGATCGTCGGCCCGACCGGCGCCGGCAAGTCCGTGCTGCTGGCGCTGATGGCGCTTCAGTTCCGGCGCTATGCGCGCGCCCAGGTCGTCGCCTTCGACTTCGGCGGCTCGATCCGCGCGGCGGCGCTCGCCATGGGCGGAGATTGGCACGATCTCGGTGGCGATCTCAGCGATGGCGCGATCGACAGCGTCAGCCTACAGCCGCTCGCCCGCATCCATGACGTTCCCGAGCGCGCCTGGGCCGGCGATTGGATTGTGTCGATCCTGACGCGCGAACGCGTGCCGATCACGCCCGAGGTGAAGGAGCACATCTGGACGGCGCTGACCTCGCTGGCGTCCGCGCCCATCGAGGAACGCACGATCACCGGCATGGTCGTGCTGCTCCAGTCGAACGATCTCAAACAGGCATTGCGGCCCTATTGCGTCGGCGGTCCCTACGGCCGGCTGCTCGACGCGGAACGCGAGCATCTCGGATCGACCGCGGTTCAGGCGTTCGAGACGGAAGGTTTGATCGGCACCGACGCGGCGCCCGCCGTTCTCTCCTACCTGTTCCATCGCATCGAAGATCGGCTCGACGGTTCTCCAACCCTCCTCATCATCGACGAGGGTTGGCTTGCGCTGGATGACGATGGCTTCGCCGGCCAGCTCCGCGAATGGCTGAAGACGCTGCGCAAGAAGAACGCCAGCGTCATCTTCGCCACGCAGAGCCTGTCGGACATCGACGGCTCCGCGATCGCGCCCGCTATCATTGAGAGCTGTCAGACCCGGCTTCTCCTGCCGAACGAGCGCGCGATCGAGCCGCAGATCACCACGATCTATCGCCGCTTCGGCCTCAACGATCGCCAGATCGAAATCATCGCGCGAGCCATGCCGAAGCGCGATTACTACTGCCAGTCGCGGCGCGGCAACCGCCTGTTCGAGTTGGGGCTGTCGGATGTCGCGCTCGCGCTCTGCGCTGCGTCGTCGAAGACCGACCAGGCCGCCATCGCCCGCGTCGTCGCCGAACATGGCCGCGATGGATTCCTCGCCGCCTGGCTCAACCACCGTGAGGTCGGTTGGGCGGCTGACCTCATTCCCACGCTCACTAACAAGGAGAAGTCCTCATGAAACTGCGCCAATCCCGCGCAGCGCGGTTCGCTGCCGCTCTGCTTATCGCTCCCGTCGCGCTCACGCCGATGCTGGCGACGCCGGCCCACGCCATCATCGTGTTCGATCCCTCGAACTATGCTCAGAACGTGCTGACGGCGGCGCGTTCGCTCCAGCAGATCACCAACCAGATCACCTCGCTTCAGAACGAAGCGCAGATGCTGATCAACCAGGCCCGGAACCTCGCGAGCCTGCCATTCTCCTCGCTGCAACAACTTCAGCAGTCCGTGCAGCGGACGCAGCAATTGCTCCAGCAGGCGCAGAACATCGCCTATGACGTCCAGCAGATCGACCAGGCGTTCCAGACCAAATACGCCAACGTCTCGCTGTCGGCCTCCGATCAGCAGCTCGTTGCCGACGCGCGCTCACGTTGGCAGAACACGGTAGGCGGCCTGCAGGACGCCATGCGCGTGCAGGCGGGCGTCGTCGGCAACATCGACACCAATCGTGCGCAGATGTCGGCGCTGGTCGGGCAGAGTCAGGGCGCGACGGGCGCGCTGCAGGCGACGCAGGCCGGCAACCAGCTTCTCGCGCTGCAGGCGCAGCAGCTCGCCGATCTCACCGCCGTCGTCGCAGCGAATGGCCGGGCGCAGGCATTGCAATCAGCCGAACAGGCGGCCGCTGCCGAACAGGGCCGTGAGCAACGCCGCCGCTTCCTGACGCCGGGCGCGGGCTACCAGCCCGGTAACGCGCAGATGTTCTACGGCAATCACTGAGGGCAGCGCGATGGACGGCAAGACCCTCGCTCGCATCGGCGCCATCGTCTTCGTCGCGGTCGCCATCACGGCGACCGCGATCGAGATGAACCGCAAAGATGATCGGCCAATCGACTTCGCGACGCGGGGGCGTCCCGTCGCATCGCAAGATCCTCTCGCGGCCGAATTACTCCGCTGTTCGGAGATCGGCGAGGCTGGCCCGCGCGATCCCGGCTGCCTGAGAGCGTGGGCCGAGAATCGGCGACGTTTCCTCGGCCAGGCAGCGCCACCATCGTCGCCGGCTCCCGGCTCGCCGACGACACTGTTTCCGAGTGCGCCGGCGTCGGCCGATCCCATCCGCAAAGAAAGCGCGCCGGCGGGGCTGACCGCGCCTGCAATGCAGGCTGATCCCACCCGGCCGGAGGTTCGCTGACATGGGGGGCACCGGCGTCATCGACCATTTCCTCGAAGTCTTCACACGCTACATCGATGGTGGCTTCGGCCTGCTCGGCGGCGAGGTCGCCTTCATCGCCACCACGCTGATCGTCATCGATGTGACGCTGGCCGCGCTGTTCTGGTCGTGGGGCGCTAACGACGACATCATGGCGCGCCTCGTCAAGAAGACGCTGTTCGTCGGCGTCTTCGCTTACCTGATCTCCAATTGGAACAATCTCGCACGCATCATCTTCGAGAGCTTCGCGGGGCTCGGCCTGAAAGCCTCGGGCACCAGCTTTTCCGTCAGCGACCTTTTGCGCCCCGGCAAGGTGGCGCAGACGGGACTCGACGCGGGACACCCGCTGCTCGACTCCATCTCAGGCCTGATGGGCTACTGGTCTTTCTTCGAAAACTTCATCCAGATCGCCTGCATGTTCTTCGCCTGGGCGCTGGTACTGCTCGCCTTCTTCATTCTCGCGATCCAGCTCTTCGTCACGCTGATCGAGTTCAAGCTGACGACGCTCGCCGGCTTCGTGCTGATCCCCTTCGGCTTGTTCGGCAAGTCGGCCTTCATGGCCGAGCGCGTCCTTGGCAACGTCATCTCCTCCGGCATCAAGGTGCTGGTTCTTGCCGTCATCATCGGCATCGGCTCGACCCTCTTCTCGGAATTCACCGCAGGATTCGGCGGCAACACGCCGTCGATCGACGACGCCATGGCGATCGTGCTTGCCGCGCTGTCATTGCTCGGCCTCGGCATCTTCGGCCCTGGCATTGCCAACGGCCTCGTCTCCGGCGGACCGCAGCTCGGCGCGGGCGCGGCGGTCGGCACGGGTCTCGCCGCCGGCGGCATGGTCGCGGCGGGTGCAGCTACGGTAGGCGCGGTCGTCTCAGGCGGTGCCGCGCTGGCAGGAGGAGCCGCCGCGGCCGCGCGTGGCGGGGCTGCCCTCGCGGGCGGAGCATCCACGGCCTACAGCCTTGGCGCCGCTGGTCAGTCTGGCGCATCGGGCGTCGCATCTGGTCTCGGCAATGTAGCCAGCACGGGCGCGAAGGCCGCCGTCTCGCCGTTGAAGCGCGCTGCCGGCCGTGCGGCCGACAGCCTGAAGCAGAGCTACCAAGGCGGCAGCCAGGCCGCGACGCAGATCGCCACAGGGTCATCCGACGTAGCGGCGGGTGAAGCCACCGCTGAGGCCGCATCCTCGTCGGCCACCGAAAGCCCGCCAGCCTGGGCGAAGCGCATGAAGCGCTCGCAGCAGATCACCCATGGCGTTCAGGCCGCCGCCCATGCCGTTCGCAGCGGCGACAGTCATGGCGGCGGCTCCTCCGTCAACCTCTCCGAAAGCGACTGAGCATGTTCAAACGACCAACCACCCATTACGGAAAATCCCCGCAGCCAGAGACGCCCTACCAGCGTGCGGCGCAGGTCTGGGACGAGCGCATCGGCTCCGCCCGCGTTCAGGCCCGTAACTGGCGCTACATGGCGTTCGGCTCGTTGGCGCTCGCGGGCGGGCTCTCGGCTGCGCTGGTCTGGCAGTCCGCCAACGGCTCGATCGCGCCCTGGGTCGTGCAGGTCGATCGACTTGGCCAAGCGCAGGCCGTGGCGCCGGCGACCGCCGACTATCAGCCGAACGATCCGCAGATCGCCTTCTACCTCGCGCGCTTCATCGAGCAGGTCCGCTCGATCCCGGCCGACGCCATCATCGTGCGACAGAACTGGCTGCGCGCCTACGATTTCACGACGCAGGGCGGTGCCCTCGCACTCAACGACTATGCCCGCGCCAACGATCCGTTCACCAAGGTCGGGAAGCAGCAGATCGCGATCGAGGTGTCGTCGGTCATACGCGCCTCGCCGTCGAGCTTCCGCATCGCCTGGATCGAGCGTCGCTATCAGGATGGCTCTCTGGCTTCCACCGAACGCTGGTCCGCCATCCTCACCGTCGTCGTGCAGCCCCCGCGCGATGCCGACACGCTGCGGAAGAATCCTCTCGGAATCTACATCAACGCCATCAACTGGTCGAAGGAGCTTGGACAATGATGCCAGCACTCCGTAAAGCCGCCCCCTGGAGTGCAGGGCGTCCGGCTTTCCGCATCCACGTAATGCCGGCTTTCCGTAAATCCGCGTTGCCGGCGATCCTGCTCGCCGGTTCGGCGTTGGCAGGGTGCGCCACCCATACGCCGCCGCCGGAGATCTCCTACGACAATGCGGCCCCGGCCGTGCAAACGAGCGATCTGCCAGCGCCCGTCAGGGTGGTGGAGCTGCCAAGGCCGCTGCCGCTTCCCGGCCAGTTGAAGCCGATCGGCAAGGACGGCAAGCCCGAGCCGGAACCGGCCGATCCCGCTGCACGCGTCAACCAGGCCAACGCCGCCGCACGCGTCCAGCCCGTTCGCAACGGTTTCATCAACTCGATGCAGATCTATCCCTTCGTCGATGGCGCGCTCTATCAGGTCTATGCCTCGCCGGGGCAGATCACCGACATCGCGCTCCAGCCGGGCGAGCAACTCGTTGGCTCCGGTCCTGTCGCCGCCGGCGACACCGTGCGCTGGATCATCGGCGATACCGAGAGCGGCATTGGCGCGGCCAAGCAGATACACATCCTCGTCAAGCCGACCCGCGCCGAGCTGATGACCAACCTCGTCATCAACACCGACCGGCGCACCTATCACATGGAGCTGCGCGCGACGCCCTCGACCTACATGGCGTCGGTGTCCTGGCAATATCCGCAGGACCAGCTCATCGCGCTGCGCCGCCAGAACCAGCAGGCCGAGGCCGCGCAGCCGGTGTCCGGCGGCATTGATCTCGCCCGCGTCAACTTCCGCTACGAGGTTACGGGCGACCGCGCGCCGTGGCGGCCGCTGCGCGCCTTCGATGACGGCAAGCAGGTGTTCATCGAATTCCCACGCGGTATCGGCCAGGGCGAGATGCCGCCCTTGTTCGTGGTAGGGCCGGAGGGCGACACTTCCGAACTGGTGAACTATCGCGTGCGCGGCAACTACATGATCGTCGATCGGCTGTTCGCTGCCGCCGAACTTCGCTTCGGCGCGGTCAAGAACCAGAAGCGCGTCCGCATCTCCCGCACCGATGGGAGGCCGGCATCGTGAGCGACAAGTCGAATCCCGAGAAGGAAGAAGAAGGTCGGGTGCCAGCGAATGACGCCGGGCCGGAGACCCAGGCCGAGGATGACGCCCGGCCGCTCACCGGCGAGCCGGCCGCGACCATGCGGTTGCGCGCCGAGCCGCCAAGGGTGACGCGCGTGTCTCGCAAGGTCCTCGCCGGACTGGGTCTCGCCGCTAGCCTTGGTGTTGGCGGCGCGCTGATCTTTGCGCTTCAGACCCGTCACAATGGCCAAGGCCAGGAGCTATATTCGACCGACAATCGCTCAACGCCCGACGGGCTTGCCGGCTTGCCGAAGGACTATTCGGGCGTTCCGAAGCTCGGCCCGCCGCTCCCTGGCGATCTCGGCCGCCCGATCCTCAACGCGCAAAATGGCGGTCCCGTGCCGGCAATCGGTGCGCCGGCATCAGGCCCTGTCGGGCCAAGCCCGGAGGAGCAGCGCCGGGCGCAGGAGCTGGAGGCGGCGCGGACCGCGCGGCTGTTTGCGTCAACGGAAACGCGGCCGGCAAATAGCGCGCAGCCTGCGACAACCGTCGCGCCGCAACCAGACCTCACTAGCCTTGGCCTCGCGCCGCAGCCCGCAACGCCCTCGGCGCAGGACCGCCAGCTCGCGTTCCTCAATCAGACGCCGGACAAGCGGACCGTCTCGCCGGATCGTGCTGCAGCGCCGGCGTCGAAGAACGTCCTGCAGGCCGGTGCCGTCATCTCCGCCGCGCTCATCACCGGCATCCGCTCTGACCTGCCAGGTCAGATCACCGCGCAGGTGACTGAGAACATCTATGACAGCCCGACCGGCAAGATCCTGCTCGTGCCCCAGGGTACGCGCGTCATCGGGCAATATGACAGCGGCGTCGGCTTCGGTCAGCGGCGCATACTCCTCGTCTGGAATCGGCTGATCTTCCCGAACGGTCGCTCGATCGTCCTCGAACGCCAGCCCGGCGCGGACGCCCAGGGCTATGCCGGCCTCGAGGATGGCGTCGACTACCACTGGGGAGAATTGTTCAAGGCCGCTGCGCTCTCCACGCTTCTCAGCGTCGGGGCGGAGGCCGGCACATCCGGGCAGGAGAGCGATATCGTCCGTGCGCTCCGCAACGGCGCCTCCGACAGCATCAATCAGACCGGTCAGCAGATCGTTAGCCGCCAGCTCAACATTGCGCCGACGCTCACCATTCGACCTGGATACCCGGTCCGCGTAATCGTCACCCGCGATCTGGTGCTCGAACCCTACAGAGGCTGATATGGCGAAGTTGAAACTCGGCCCGATCGCCGATGACAAGCCGGTCAAGGTCTCGCTCGAACTGCCGGCCACGGTTCACCGCGATCTCGTGGCCTACGGCGATTATCTGAACGGTCAACATGTCTCTGTCGCATTTTGGGTGGGAGGCGACGAATGGCGGATCTGAAACTTGGCCGCTTGCCGAAGGTCGGTCTCGTCCGCATGACGATCGGCATCCCTGAGCCCCTGAAAGAAGAACTCGACCGTTATGCCGCCGAGCACAGCCGGCTGTACGAGCCCGTCGACGCCGCGACGTTGATCCCACACATGCTCGAAGCCTTCATCCGGTCGGACCGCGGCTACCGGCGCCGACGCTCACAATCCGAGCGAGGAAAGATTCGTCAACGTGGCGGCGTCGCGGCAAGTGCGAAGAGCGTTGCAACGCGTCCCGATTCCGAGGGTTCGGCCTGAAGCCGGGCAATCCGTTGCTCTTGCTGGCGCACGAGGAGGCTGAGAGCCTGGATATGTTGCGCCATGTTCCGGTTGGATGACCGCAGGGCGCGAAGCTCCTCGGTCTCACGTCCGCGCAGGGCGGCAATCTCGGCTTCGAGTTGGCGGACCCGATCTGCGCTGGATGCGGGACTCTTCACCTCTCGCGGATGCGACGCGATGGCGGACCGGAATCTCACGAGCAGTTCGGGCGCCCTGTAAAGTGTTGCGCGCGAGAGTCCGGCCTCCGATGCCAAGCGGGTAATTGTGAATGTCGTCTGGACATCGCCGCTGCCTATCAGCCGCGATATGGCTGCCTCAATGGACGAGGCGGCGGCAGCGCTGATTGGCTTGGTCATTCTGGTGTTCCTTCGAGGAGTGGCGCGATGAGCCGCCGCTTGCGCTCATTGTCCTCTGTCAGAACCTGGCGCTGCAGCGACGAGAGCCGCCGATCCTGGAGCAGATGTTCGCCCTCGGCGATCGACGCCTGCCAAGGCGCCAGATGACGACGCGTGACACAGGCGTTTGGGCAACGATCCGGTCGGCAGTGGGATAGTGCCGGAGCGCTTCGGTCGGTCGTGGCGTTCTCACGGTCGAGGCAGAGCGCCGTATCGGGATCGAAGAAACAGTCGGCCAGCAGACCGACGTGGAGCGCGCGCCCGAGATGTCCGAGCATCGATCGCAGTCGCTGTGCATCGACGATGCGGCCCGGCAGATCGCCGAGTTCATCGCGGATCCGTGCGAACTCGTTCCGCAGTCGCGCCGCTGCTGGCCCCGCTGGAGGCAGTCCGCGCTTGATCGCTTCCTCGTAATGTTCGACCACATCATCGATCTGGCCGAGCGCGCGTTCCTGCTCGACCTCGCGGCGAAAGCCCGATGGACTGGAGCCGGAATAGCCCTCGAACATGGCGATCGACGCATGCTTGTACTGAATCTTGCCCGCCACGGTGCCGAACGGCCGGTTGGCGATGTACCAGGCGAGCGTCCTTCGAAACTGACGGGGTGTGAACCACCATGGGCCACCCTCGACGTGTGGGATCGCCGGCTCCTCGGGCGAGCGAGCATCGAGGTGGTCACGAAAGCCGTTGATGAGGCCGATCACACCGCCGCGAAGCACGGTCATCTTGCCATTGTGCATCGCAAGGGCCTGCCAGATGGTATCGGCACCGCGGACTTCCCGTTGCGGCATGGTGAGGCGCTCCACCACCTCAATCGCGCGCACCACCGGGGCAATGGTCACCCACTCGGCTTCCTCGCCGCTTGTCTCCCGCGCTTTATAAGTGATGCTCTTGATACGATGTCGCTCAACGATCCCGTCGGCGCTTCGGCCGAGCGACCAACAGCCGACGCGCATGGCCTGCAGTTCGCTATCGCGCATGCCCGTCAGGTAGGCGCAGATGACATAGGCTGCGGCTTGCAGCATCCGTTCTTCTTCGGCGATGCTGCGTTCGTCGAACCGCTCTCGCCAGGGCAAGCCGGTATCCGGGTCGACCGCGATAGTGCTATCCATGCCGCCGATCTCTCCGCCGAGACGCTCGATGGCGCGCTCCAAGCGCCTGCGGAGCGCCGGGCGAGAAATCAGGAGGCGCTTATCGCAGCCGAGTTGGAGGGCGATCAGATGAAAGTTGATGGCGGGCTCCAGCATGCCGGTCGACTGGCTTTGCGGCTTGCGCCGACCGCCCCGGTCGAAGGCGGAAATGGGAATGCCGCGACCGTCGGCACAACGCCGGCCGATATACACGTCGAGCCGATCAATGAGCGCAGCAGGTACCTCGGCGCTGTCGCGCAGATGTATGGCTTGTTCCAGCCGGTCGAGTTCGGCGCGGGCGGCGAAGATGTCGATGGCGAAGAGATCGACATACTTCAACGACCATCGCAATAGCGCACCAATGACCGGCTCCGGGATGCGCGGCGTGCGGTTCTCGGCCACCATCGGTCGCGGCGGCAGCCCGGCGACCCGCGCTGCGGGACGGCCTCGCCAGGGACGGCAGCAAAAGCCGCCGAGCGTCAGAAATGACGAATAGCGATCGAGTTCGATCGGTACGTCGAGCAGATGAGCGACGCGTTCGGCGGTTCGCCTCCGCTCGCGCCGAAGCTCAGCGAGATAAGCGTCGAGCATTGCTTGATCGACCAGGTGCATTCCGAACGCGCCAGCATGCCGCGCAACGAACTGCATGAAGCCGCTCAGGTCCGTCAGCGTTGCGCGGGCGATCGTCGGCGCCATGCGAACCCGCGTCGGGCAGGGCGAAGGCTCGTTCAGCCGCGCCCAGATGAACTCTTTGGCGGTCAAACGCTGCAGCGGATCGTCGAGCACGGCGAAGTTGACGGCTGTAAGCGCATGCGGTGCGTTCTCACGGAAGACCGCGGAAGCGAGATCCCAGCGGTCGTCGCCAAAGCGCGACAAGCTGGCCTCATTCGTTCCCGGCTTGAGGGCGTGCGTCGCCAACACCAGTTCGTCGTCGCGCCGCATCCGCGAAACGACGCCTCTGGTATTGGGCGACGGAGCAGAAATCGCCGTCACGTCGCGCTCGCTTCCGGCGGCAGGTAGACGATGCCTGGCGTTGCTTCGGCCTCGGTGCGCGCAGCGGTAACCACCGCCTTCGGGAAGGCGGGCAGGATCTGGTCGCGGATGCGTCGATAAGCCCGACCGAACTTGGCCTCCCAATCGGCTTCAGCGAGTGCCTCCCGCTGCGCAACTGTAAATGCAAGAAAGGCGATTAGCGCCGGAATCTTGCGGGCGGTGATGACGGCATTGCTGCAGTCGAGGCAACTCCAGAACGGCGATGGACAGGCGTCGCCCTTCGCCGCGAACGGACTGTCGTAGAAACTGGCGCAGCCGGCGAGCCACAGGTCCTGCGCTCCATCGAGGAAAGGTACGATCGCTTCGCCTGCGAGCGTTCCGGGTAGGTCGTTGCCGCCGGGATCCAGGCGGATCATCGCCTCTTCCTTGGGCGTGACGATGCGTGGTTCCGGGTTGGGCACGCGGCGGCTCGCGGCGAGTGCATCCTCGAGCGCAGCAGCGATCGTTGCTTCATGCACGCCCTTGAGCGCGGGAATGTCGGCATAGTGTTCCGCCGCTATCTCGACGGAGTGACCTTGCGCGAACGTCTCGAGCTGGCCACCAGTCTTCACATACCACTCCGCCTTGTAGGTTTTGCGCAGTCGCGAAAGCTCGATGCGGAGGGCGCGGCCCTGGTCATCGACGAGGCCGTATTGACGCACGAAGTAGCGCGGCATGAAATTGGCTCTCGTCATGCCGCCAATCAGGCCGTGGATGCATCCCCAGACCCAGAGCCGATCGGTATCAAGGCGGCGACGGGCTCGGGCAGTGAGCCTGATCGCAAGGCGCACGAGGCCACCCGGCGTGGTCGCCCCGCCGTCGCGGACCCTGACCGTCTTCCACTCCGCACCGTGCGCGCGGCGCTTGAAATATGCGATATCAACAAAACCCTTGGTCGAGTTCTTCAGGCAGTCGGCCTTCAGCTCGCGCAAGCATTCGATCTCGAGCCCTGTCCCAAGCGACAGCAGAATGATGAAGGCGACCACGTCGACCGCCGTCAGGTAGAAGCGGGCATGCGTCGCCGGACAACTCAGATCCACGCGGCGAGACGCTCCGTAGTAGATGGCGCGCTGACGCATGTTGTCGAAGAGCGGATCCTTTGACGCGACCCAACTGTCCCTGTCGATCGCCTCGATGAGCAACTGATAGCGCTCCTGGACTCTCGGATGAAGATCGGCTGGCAACGTCGGCAGCTTGCCTTCCAGCGCGATCCGGCGGGCCGCTTCGACGATCTGCTTGCGTGCCGCGCGCCGGATGTTCGCGGCGACGGCTCCGCTGTAGGCGTCGCGCGGACGGCTGTTCTTGTACGGGTCCAGGCTGAGATAGGTGAGTCGCGGCAGAAGAGCGGAGGGCAGGGAACCCGGCTCCAACTCCTCCATCTGGCGCAAGAGAAGGATCGGACGGGAGAGCAGATGCCGGCGAAAGATGGCGCCAGCGTAGGTGTTGCGCTTCAGCCAGGCTTCATAGCGGTCGAAAAGCGTCGGTTCAATCATCGCGACGGTGTCGACAGCCTCGCCGGCGGCATCGAGGAAGTACAGGAACCGGCGTAGCTGATCGACATGCGTGCGCACCTTGGCGGGCGTGCACACGACACCCGGCGCCGTCAGACTGTCGCGCAGCGCCGCGCCGAAAGCGCGGGCAAGCCGCGGCCGCGAGGAATCGCTCAAGGTGACGGTGACGCGCTTGCCGCTCTCTACCGGTATCTCGAAACGGAGTGCGCCGAGCGGCCTCGCCATGGCGGTCTCGGCCGGCGGAAAGCTTGCCCGCCTGCCGCTCACGACACATCCTTCGTCGAAGCATTGACCGCCGCGCCCCAGCGCTCGGCGGCCGCCTCGACGAGCGCGCGGCTCTCCTCCAGGCTGTCGAGATAAATGTAAGTGCTGGCAATACTGGCATGCCCAAGAAGGCGCTGCAGCTTCTGCAGCGGATCGCCGATCATCCGTCGGTAGGCGGCGGAGCCCGGTTCGTCAGGCGGACCATCGGCCAGGACGGCGCCGATCTGTTCGCGGATCAGCATGGAAAGCATGTGGACGGCGAAGGTGTGCCGCAACGCATGTGGGGTGACATCGAGATCGATGCCGAGAGTGCGGCACCGCGTGCTTGCCCGGCGGAACACTGCCGCCCAGGCAGGCGACGTCATCGGCCGACCCGCTTCGTTCAGCCAGAGGATCATCGGCTCTCCCGACGACGTGACGAGCCGCCTCCGCTCGGTCGGGCTGAGCACATCGAGGCGAACAGATCGGACTTGGCCGGTACTGTCGGCAAGACCAATCGTGCCGCGGGTTGGGCCATCACCAACGACGATCGAACCGGAATTGACATCGCGGAAATTGGTGAGCGCATTGGCGCGCTCGATCGCCACAAAGTCGGCGAGGCGATGCAGAAGCCGCGCTGGTAATCGGATCTCTCGCGATCTCCCGCCTTTGGCGATCGAGGCCGGAAGCCGAAACGGGATCGATCTGGGAGCCGATCGGATCCGATCAGCTACGGGTAATTCGACTATAAGCAGGCTCGCCGCCTCTTCCAGTCGCAGGCCGGTTGTGACGAGCAGTTCCGCGAACAGGGCATTGCGCTCGCCGTGGCGCCCGCTCCATGCAGCGTCCTCACATCCATCGAGCTGGCGGCCCCGCAACCCAACATCCCGGAAAGCAAAGAAATGATCGAGACCGACGAACCGGAGGTCGCCACGTCGGGCGCCGGCTTCGCGGGCACGGACAGTCCTAACCGGTGTTAATCGTCCGCCGCGAACGCGCCGCCACGTCGTACTCGATCCGAATGGCGATGCGGCGATGAGCTCTTCTTCGATTGCCCAGCCATAAAACTTCTCAAGCGCGGCCACAGCACGGTTCCACGAGGCCGCAGAGATCCGGTGAACTGGTGCCGATCGGCGGCGCGCGGCATGATAGGCTGCGACATCTTCGCGATCGGCCTGCCAGATCGGCTTGCTCCCCCGCCGCTCGCAGAGGAATCGCATCCAAACCAGAAGATCACGGGCATACGCCCTGAGACTGTTCGACGAGCGCACGCCCATCGTAGGACAGGTCCGAAAGAAGCGATTGAGATCGACGTCGTAGCCGCCGCAATCATCCAGAATGAATGGCATGCCGTCGCTGAGTCCTGTTGCCTCCACCGCCGCGATCGTCTCCGCCTGGAGTTCGTGCGTGACACCATCAACGATTGCTGAGCGGCGCAACATCGCGAGGTCTGTGAAGTAAAGTTGCGGCATTCGCTCTCCAAAACGGAGCGCCTTCGGCGCAAAGCCCTTTATTTAGAATGCGAGGGGTTCCCCTCGCGCTCTCCCGCTCGCCGCGTGGCAGGGGTGCAGGACTTCGCCTGCACCCCATAGCCAGTTTATGGTGTCGCCGCCGCGTCAAGCGTTGTCCTCGCTTCGCTGCGGGAACGCTTGACTCGGACGTCTGACGAGCTTCATCGGCAACCCTGATGACTGATCCGCATGACATGTCTGAGACACGTGCGTAGAGTCAGGATAATGCCCAGGTACTCGCCCGCGAGACAGGAAGATCCGTGGGCGATCCGGTGAAGCTGATTCCGCCGATGATCGAGCGATTCATGGCGACCGACCGAGGATTCGCGAAGGCGCGACGCGACGGCGAACGCGGGCACCCGCCCGCTAGCTCAGGCTCGACGTTGCAGAATTAGCGATCAGTCCCGGCACTGTGACGGCGTTCGATCGTCGCGACATTGTTCTGGCTAGGCTCAGCAACCGCCGTAGAGCCGGATTATCATTGTGCGGCGACCAAATCGCGCAGAATGGCAGAATCTCCTCGCTGAGTGGGCGGTAAACGACGCTGGGAAAGCGCGCCGCGATAGTCGCTTCGCTGGTCAGCGTGAGGCCCTGACCCAGGGCGACGAGATTCATCAGGTTGTCTCGACCGACACGGCAGCGTTCGACGTTGGGGTGGTGCCCAAGGTCAGCGAGGTGCTTCACCAGGTAGTCGTGGATCTCCGGACCCGGGTCGGTCTCACTGACGATGAAGTGTCGGCCTCGCAGGTCCGTCCAAGAAATCTCGCGATTCCGAGACAGGTCGTCGTCGTTTGGCAATACTACGAAGACACGCTCATTCCAAAGATGCGCCAGATCGCACCCGTCCGCGATCGGCTCACCGGTCAGGAAGGCGACATCCAGGTGATGCCGTTGAATCGCGGCGATGTGGCCGGAGGGCCCGCCTTCAATCAGATCGGGGCGGATGGTTGGGTTTGCCGCAGCATAGGCGCGGAGGAGATCGGCGAGAAAGCCGGATGCAAGCGACGAAAATATCCCGATGCGCACGGTGCCCGCTTCGCCGCGCCCAATTGAACCAACGTCCATGGCGGCATGACCGATCTGAGTGATGGCCTTGCGAGCGCGGACAAGAAATCTCTGGCCGGCTTGAGTGAGATCGACACCACCATGGTGGCGAATGAATAGAGCCGCTCCTAGTTTATCTTCCAGATCCCGAATACGCCGGCTGATGGCGGACTCCTGAATCTCAAGCGCCTTCGCCGCGCGTCGGAAGCTACCGCGCTCTGCCGCTGCAATAAAGTAGCGAAGATGGCGCAGTTCGATTGTCAGCGAAGCGCCTTCCTCAACTTGGAAGATGCGCTCGACTCTTCCTCCGACGCTGCGCTAGGCACTGTCAGAACTGGACCAAAGATCGCACGGCCTACTTCCAGGGCCTCTTCAATCGACAACACGACGCCGTGTCGCGGCGGCGTCTGCTGATCAAGCCAACGCTGCAATTTCTCTTCCGAACAGAAGAAGGCGATCGACGGGCAACAAGAGTTTGCCGCCGCACCTCCTTCTTCATAGGCAAAGTCGTACCAGACTACGGCGCCAGCCGGCGACACGTTACGCAAGGTACGACCCTCATCGCCTGTCGTCACCCGGACGCTCCCACCACTTAGCTGGCAGCGGGACTCGACCGTGACGTCGCTGCGATACATTCTACCGACCCCGAGCGCGTCGATGGCGCAGAGGCTGTTCAAGGTGTGGCTCTTCAGTGCGACGTGGTGACCTGTCTGTGTCTCCGTGAAAGGGTAGGCATAG
Organism: Bradyrhizobium sp.; assembly: GCF_027451485.1. Lineage (GTDB taxonomy): Bacteria > Pseudomonadota > Alphaproteobacteria > Rhizobiales > Xanthobacteraceae > Bradyrhizobium. The sequence goes on along the minus strand of NZ_DAIDJE010000186.1, from coordinate 27,943 downwards.
CGGATCGCGTCTGTGCCGGGTTCAAGGCCCACGAGATCGCGCAGTTGCAGCTTGTGCAGAACGACGCGCACGCGTTCCGCAGAGATGTCCGAGCAGGCGGCGATCTCGCTAGCGCGAGGCGGCCGACCGTTCTCGGCGTAAAGGTCGAGGGCCATCCGCCACACCAGATCCTCATTCGGTTCGAGCGCCTGCGACCACTTGTCCAAAAGTCCAGCCCGCGCCGCCATGCGCCCGCTGAGCGCATGCCGCGCGGCCGGCGTGGTAACGGCCGACCAGTCCGGGCGGCATACGCCCGGCCTGATCTCGACACTGAGCTCTTCCGATGTTGTCGCGTCGATCGCCATCACATCTTCCTCGACTGATCGTTTGGCCAATCGTCAGCCCGCGCAGCAGGACAGCTTCTTGACATCCCTGTCGAATGTCTGCGCTGCAAGCTTGAGCCCTTCGACTGTGGTCAAATACGGGAAGATCGTCTCCGCGAGGTCATCGATTGTTAGACCGCCACGAATCGCCATCGTCGCCGTCTGGATACTGTCCGCGCCTTCAGGCGCAAGGATGTGTGCGCCAAGCAGCCTGCGTGTGTCGCCGTCCGCCACAAGCTTGATCAGCCCGCGTGTATCCCGGGCCGCGAGCGCGCGAGGCACGTTGTCGAGCGAAAGCACCGAAGTGCGGACACTGTAGTCGGCGGCACGCGCCTGCGCTTCCGTGAGGCCGACGCTTCCGACCTGCGGATCGGTGAAGACTACCGCAGGCATCGCCGAGTTGTCGTAGCGGAGGCTGTCGCCGTTGAGCGCATTCTTTGCCGCGAGCTTTGCGCCATAGGCCGCCATGTAGACAAACTGGTCCCTGCCCGTCACATCGCCGGCCGCATAAACGCCAGCTTTGGAAGTGCGCATCCGGTCATCGACCACGATCGCGCCCACAGGCGTCCGGGTGATCCCTGCTTCTGGAAGGCCAAGGCTTTCGGTGTTCGGGGCACGACCGGTCGCAACGAGAACCTGCTCGGCCGCAAGCGTCTCTGGGTGTTCTTCCCGAATCACCGTGAGCGCGACGCCATCCTCCGTCCGACGGATCGACTCGTAGGTCACACCGCCGACGACCTTGATACCTTCGTCGGCGAGATAACCGGCGAGGGCCGCCCCGATCTCAGGCTCTGCTTCCGGCAGGAGGCGGCTGCGGAAGACAAGCGTCACCTCGACTCCCACTCGAGCAAAGGTTTGCGCGAGCTCAGCGCCGATATAGCCACCGCCGAGCACGATCATCGAGCGTGGCAGCGCGGTCAGCTCCAGCGCCGTGGTGCTATCGAGGATTGAGATGTCCGTTATGCCCGGGATCGCCGGCAACGCCGGCCGGGTCCCGGTGGCAATGATGATACGATCCGCCGCGAAACGCTTGCCACCGGCGTCGACGCCGCCATCGACGAGGCGGGCACGGCCTTCATGATATGCGATGTTGTTGTAAGATGGCAGGAGATCGGCGTACTTCGCCTGACGCAGCCCCGCGACCAGTGCATCCTTTTGATCGACCTGCGCACCCCAGTCTGCCACCCGCGCCTGCGCGGCGATCCCGGCAAACCTGGGTGCGGCGTTGGCGTGGTGCACCGCTTCTGCGGCCCGGATAAGGGCCTTCGACGGGACGCAGCCGACATTGACGCACGTCCCTCCGATCGTGCCGTGGCCGATCAACGCAACGTGCGCCCCTTGTTCGGCCGCCGTAATCGCGGCCGAGAACCCGGCCGAGCCGGCGCCGACGACGATGAGATCGTAGCGGCCGTTCCCGTTCTTTGCGCTCGGAGCGCAGCAATCACTCATGACTTGAACTTTCCTGTGTTCTTATCCGTCTCGCAGCAGTCAGGGCCAGCTGAGGCAGATGTGTTGCGTCGATAGAGCCCGATCCCCACCAGCCCGAGCGAGACGACAAGAACCGGAATCAGGACATAATCGGCCTTGCCCGCGAGCGCCGAGAGCCCGATCGCTCCCAGCACAATCCCAAGGATTGGAGTCGCGCAGCAGAGCGCCGCCACGACCGCCCCAATGCTGCCGGTTCGAAAAAGGGTGCGACTATTCACGTCATCAGCCTTTTGTCGCGCGCGCCGGATATCCGGCATTGGTCGACGCCGCAATGAGGGTCGCGACATTAGTGACCGCATCGTCGAAAGTGACCGTTGCCACTGCGGCCGACGTTCCGTTCGCCTCCTGGACCACTACTGCCTTTACGCCTGAGACGCGGGAGAGCGTTTTCTTGACAATCGGGGCGCAGAGTTCGCACGTCGCGTTATCGACGTTTAGGACAACGGTTCTTTCGGCGGCTTGGGCCGCAAAAGGCGAAAGCATGGCAATAAGCGCAGTCGCTGCGAGGATACGTCGGAACATAGGTTTTCTCCTTCAGATTAAGCGGTCGATCAGAGGAACAAGGGCGCCAGTTTCGGGAAGCCGAGTGCGACGATAACGAGCACAGTAGCCGTCCAAAGCCCGATCTTTGCGATGCGACCCGAGCTGGGTTTGGCGCAGTAGGAGCCTTCGGCGCAGGCGCCTTTGGGCTTCCGGTAAACGAGATAGAATCCGTAGCCTAGGAAACCAATCGTCACGGCGGCAAAGATGGGCTGATAGGGCTCGAGGGCCGTCAGGTTACTAATCCAGGCGCCGCTGATTCCCAACGTGAACAAGGCGAAAGGTACAACGCAGCAGCTAGACGCAAGGATCGCGCCGATGATCCCACCAGCTGCAAGCCACCCCTGCGCCTTAACCTTTCCCGCATCCGGCGAGTCGACCAGTTTGGTACTGATATCGCTCATGAAAAAAATGCCCTTCAATTCGAGTCGGACACACGATAAGGTCTGTAGTCACTACAGACTCAAGAGGTTTTTTTGGCCATGACGGATCGCGCTATCGGACGAGGTTTCAAACGTAGTGAGTTGGCGCGTCAGACGGGCTCTAATTTAGAGACAGTCCGCTACTACGAAAAAATTGGGCTTCTTCCCGAGCCGCCGCGCAGCGCTAACGACTACCGCGTTTATAGCGAAGCCCATGTCCGGCGCCTCCGCTTCGTCATGCGTGGACGCGAACTCGGTTTCAGCATCGAGGAAATCCGCGGCCTTTTAGAGTTGGTCGACGGCGGCAAACAGACGTGCGCGGAGGTCAAAGAGCGTACCGAGCACCACCTCAGTGATGTTCGCGCAAAGATCGCAGACCTCAGACGGATCGAAAAAATTCTAGCCCAAACCGCTGCACGGTGTTCGGGTGACGCCATTCCGGAATGCCCGATCCTCGATGCGCTTTCGTCATATCCAGACGTTGGCGATGCGGGGCACCGTTGAGGCCGCGGAAATTGTCGGCCGTTTCGCCGTTGAAGCCTAGTTGCGGCTGCGAAAGTTAGCTCGGCAATGCGCCCACGACGAATAAATAGGAGAGAGACGAATGGCGAACCAATTCGACCTTGTAGTCATAGGAACCGGCACGGCAGCCATGGCCGCCGCGATGCGCGTCCGCGCAGCGGGCTGGAGCGTGGCTGTCATCGACCACCGGCCTTTCGGAGGCACCTGCGCCCTGCGGGGCTGCGACCCGAAAAAGATGCTTGTCGGCGGCGCCTCGGCTGTCGACCATGTCCGGCGCATGAGCGGTAATGGCGTTGCCGGCGACGTCCATATCGCCTGGTCCGAACTGATCGCCTTCAAGCGTACCTTCACCGACCCGGTCCCCAAAAAGCACGAACACCGTTACGAAGAAAAGGGCATCCATAGCTATCACGGTCATGCGCGCTTCGTAGGCCAGAACAGTCTGACAGTGGGTGGCGAGAGCCTTGAAGCCCGTCACGTTTTGATTGCTGCGGGCGCCGAGCCGATAAAGCTGCACATTCCCGGTGAAGAGTATTTCGTCACCAATGAGGACTTTCTGGCAATGGAGCGGCTGCCCCAACGCATCGTGTTGGTCGGCGGCGGCTATATAGCGTCAGAATTCTCCCACATCGCCGCTCGCGCAGGCGCGCAAGTGACCATTCTTCAACGTGGCGAGCGGATGCTCACGCACTTTGATCCTGACCTTGTCGGCTGGCTCATGGACAAATTCGCCGAGATCGGGGTCGATGTGCGCCTGCGGACCACTGTAGAGGCGATTGAGAAGAAGGGAGCGGGCTTTGTCGTCCACACCTCATCAGAAGGTGGAGGCGCAATCTTTGAGGCCGACCTCGTTGTTCATGCGGCCGGCCGGGCACCCTCGCTGGACGGGCTTGATCTTGAGGTCGGCGGCATCGCCACGGAGAACGACCGGCTCAAGCTGAATGAGCACCTGCAGAGCGTCTCCAACCCAGCCGTGTACGCCGCCGGAGATGCGGCACAGAAGGGGCCGCCGCTCACTCCTGTCTCTAGCCACGACGCCAAGGTGGTCGCCGCTAACCTTCTGGAGGGCAATCGGCATACAGCCGACTATCGCGGTGTGCCGAGCGTGGCCTTCACGATCCCGCCGATCGCTGCTGTCGGACTGAGCGAGGACCAAGCACGTCAGCAGGGCCTGAAATTCCAAACCAAGTCCCAGAAGGCGTCCGAGTGGTTTACCGCCCGCCAGGCCGCAGAGAAGACCTATGGCTTCAAGGTGATGGTGGAGGACGACACCGGACGTATCCTAGGCGCACATCTTGTCGGACCGCACGCCGATGAAGTGATCAATCTGTTTGCCCTTGCGATCCGCCACGACCTAACGGCCGACAATCTGAAGACGACGATGTTCGCGTATCCCACCGGCGCCTCGGATATCGGCTACATGCTCTGAATGCCTTCGCGTCTTCTGGAATCACCGAGGACGGATTCATCTGGCTCTACTCGTTAAAGGACACCGCACTGGCACGCGCGGAGCTTCGACGTAGCTATGCGCTTCGTCGGCGATGCACCAACCCAGGAGCGCGGGCGCGAACATGGTGAAGCCGGGGGCCAGCCAATCGGATCAAACTTTCCGTATTGACCCTGTATTTAGTACAGGGTGTAGCAGTTCTGATGTGACGATCGTCAATGTGAACCAACGAGCAGCGCCGCACAGATGACTTGGCGGCGCCACCAGCGCGGAAAGTGAGGTGTCGTGAACGAAAAGCCAGCAGCCGGGCTTATGACCGCGATTCTCGTCGCGCCATTGGTCGCGCTTTGCTGCCTTGGGCCGATTTTTATCGGCTCGGCAGTAGGTGGTGTCGTGGGCTGGCTTAGCGGACAGGGTCTTGCATTGACCGCCGTGCTGGCATTCTTGGCCGCGGCGATCGGCTACGCCGTGATGCGTTGGCGCAGGGCTTCATCCAATCGAGTGGAAGCGGGCCCGACTTGCGCATGCGATGTATCTGAGGCGCGGCAGGACGTCGAGCTTGATGTCGTCAAGCCTGCGAACGAACGGCGGACCCGTTAATCGCAACGATTCGGGCGGTCCGCAGCGCACGGTGGCGATCGCTCAGGCCGGACGATCATCCATAGAACTGGTACGTCCCAATCAAGAAATGCCACATGCCACTGGAAGATCAGCGACCTGACCCATTAAGAGCGGACCCTACGGAGATGATCGAAGAATGCTCGGCCCTATTGCCAGGGTTCAATGAGGACGGGCTCATTCCCGCTGTCGCGACAGACGTCGCGAGCGGAGTGGTGCTGATGCTGGCGTGGATGAATGCGGAGGCGTTGAACACGACGATCGAGACCGGCCAGGCCTGGTACTGGAGCCGGTCCCGCCAGCGTCTCTGGCATAAGGGCGCGACCAGCGGGCAGATCCAGCAGGTCGAGGAACTGCGCATCGACTGTGATCAGGACGCGGTCTGGCTCAAGGTGCGCGTCGCGGGCGACGGCGGCTGTTGTCACACAGGCCAAACCAGTTGTTTCTATCGCCGAATCGTGACCGGGTCGGAGGGCCCGACGCTCCGCCGGCTATCCCACGCTCGGCCATTGTCGCGCTGAGAGGCCGCCTCGGAAATGAGACAATAAGCTGTACATGCCCGTTGAGGAACATGCTTGTGCAGTTCAACTAACGGCGGAGCGTTTTCGTAGTTCGGCATCGATTGACGCAGCTCCGTGATAATCTCGTTCGCGTACACGCGGCTCATTTCCGACCGAAAGTGAAACGAGCTCACAAGATCGACGGTGCCGGCCGATATCGTGGCTGCTCTGATCTGGGAGATGCGAGTAGGATCGTATCAAACTGCCTCATACTCAGACCCCCATCGTACCTGCGAGCCTGTAGCAACGGGAACACGAATGGCCCTGAGATCGCGCGTGCCCAAGCGACACCTCCCGCTACACGCTCAACCTGGATCGGCGGGCATGGCACAGAGCCATACGATCAAAAGACGCAGCACCCCCCGGCTTCGGCCGCATGGCCTCGCCGCAGCCGTTGCACGGGTCGAAGAACTGAACTGGCCAGCGTTGGTCGGCATAATCTCCACCGTCACGCTTCCGCAGTTCCAGCAAGTAATCGTTGATTGATCGATCATTGACATTCCGGCCATCCACGCTTCACATCGCCAATGTCGGAACCCAAAAGAAATACGCGTTCAGCATGTAGAGGCCGGACGCAATCAGCGTCACGCCACCTGCCGTCTCGAAAATGCGGCGATATGGGGCCAAGCCGTGTAAATTCTCGAGCCAGCCAATGCTGAAGGCGCCAAAAGCAACTGGCAGGGCCCGCCCTATTCCGAATGCGAGCAGCAGAACGGCCCCAATCCACGGGGAGCCGAGCCCTGCCGTCGCCCCAAGCAGTACGATAAGTGCGGGCGTGCAAAACGGGCAGACTGCGATCGAGAATATGGCACCAAGAACGAACGCACCCCAGGAGGCTGTAGGCCGTTTCGCTCTTAACGCGAAAGCCGGCAGCGGCAGCCGAATCCATCCGGCCCACATCAGTCCGAGAACAATCAGGAGAGGGCCGACCACGAGTCCCCACTCTCGTCCGATGAGAGACGCCACCCAGTGGCCACCCAGTCCAGCAGTGAAGCCCAGCGCGGCATGCGTGATAAGCATGCCGAGGATGAACATCGCGCCGAAGAGGATCGCTTGTTTCCTCTCGCGGGCTCTTGTGACGTAGGCGAGCGAAACGGGAATAGAGGCGAGCGCCACGGGATTGAAACTGAAGACCAAGCCTGTGAGGAAGCCGATGCCAACGGCGGCTATACCCGCATGCTCAACCGCCTGTCGGAGTGCATCGGCTTCCATCTCAATTCCTCGTCGTGCTGCGGCGGATAAGAGCGTCGCGAAGTTGATGGGGTGTGGGTAACGACGAGAATATGAGTTCGCCGTCAACGGCGATCGCAGGCAGACTCAGCACGCCCAGTTCGACCGCGTAGTCTAGATCTTCAAGGACATTTAGTTCGCGCCATTCGATGCCTGCGACGGTTCGTTCGGCGGTCGCCTTCAGATCCTCTCGCACAACGGCGCATTGACTGCAGCCTGGCGAATAAAACAGTTCAACTTTCATGACCGGGTGCCGGCATCAAGACTGTGGCTCGTTCCAATGCCGCGATGATGGTGCACTCCTTCACCGGTTGCGCCTCGTCCGCGCACTCGACGATCAATTGATCAAGCGCCTTTGACATCGCCCTCATCACTCGAATCTTGTGCTCGATTTGCAACTTCTTCTCGATCGCTCGCGAGCGAACGTCGCCGCAGCAAGCCTTTTCGCGACCACGCAAAACAAGGAGTTCGCGTATCTCCGCGAGCGTGAAGCCGCAGTGCTGGGCCTGCTTGATGAAGTGAATGCGCCGTGCGGACTCCTTGTCGTAGACTCGGTAGCCGCTTTCGCTCCTGTCAACCGGTTCGATCAAACCTTCTCGTTCGTAATAACGCAGAGTATCAATGCTGACGTCCACCAGCGCGGCGAGCTTCCCAATTTTCAACATTCTTAACCTCCTAAGCCTGACCCTCGACCCTTGAGTATACTCCAGAGTCAAGGATTTTATGAGGGATGTCAGGCCACTCGCCGCGCTTAGGGCTTGGATCCGGCGTCCAGTGTTGCACCAGAGGCGGATCGAACGGGCCGGGACGTGGTCTCGGAACGGAACAAAGCGAAGGACAACAAGGCGACAGCCAGCTCAACGGCCGCGAACAGTCCAAACGCCATCCCAAACCCGAAGCGCAGCAGCTCGCCAAAGATGAGGCTTCCCAAACCGAAGCCGACAAAGAGCGTGAAAACGTTCAAGCCCATCGCTTGCCCGGCACGCTTCCCGCCGAGCGAGGTGACGATTCCGCCGAAGAGTGGCTGGGTCATGTCATAGCCCAAGGACAGGACCATCGCGATGATGGGGGCAAGGATCACTGGGAAACCAAGCATCAGAGCTGCCGCCGCGACCGCGCTCAGAATGAGGCCAATGGGTATCAATCTGGCGCGGCCCCAGCGATCCGCCGCCCGGCCTATCAGCGGCCCGAACAGGAAGCCCGGCACGCCATAACCGAGGAGTGCCAAGCCGATACCAACGGGCCCGATGCCATAGCGCCGCTCGAAATACACGCCGAGCCAGGTGAAGACGCCGGAATGGAACATCGAATTGACGAGGACATAGCCGTAGGTGCGCTGCCCGCGCGGCGCCCCAAGCAAGTCCTTGTAGCCCCGAAAGAGATCCCGGATCGTGCCTGTCACCGGCTGAACCGTGGCGGCAATGACGGTTCGATAGGGCAGAAGGACGAGGAGGAGCGCCGCGCCGGCAGCACCGACGACGACGAACAATCCTTGCCAGCCGACGAAGGGCACGATCAATGCGCCCAACGGTGAACCAAAGGCCATGCCGCCGGCCATCGCGCCGAACAGCCAGCCAAGCGGTCGTCCCCGCTGCTCATAGGGATACAGCCGGCCCACCAGCGCCAATGCGAGCGGAACGACGCCGCTTGCGCCGATGCCAGTCACCATCCGCCACAGCGCAAGCTGTTCAATGGACTGCGCCATTGCGGTCAGCGTAGTGAGCGCCACGAAGGCCGCCAGGGACGTGAACATGACACGGTGGATGCCAAGCCGATCGGCCAGAAGGCCATATGCGAGGGTCGCGATTCCATACGGGATCAAATATGCCGGGACGATGAGTCCTACCGTCTCCACCGGCGTTCCGAAGGCGTTCGACAGTGCCGGTATGATCGGCGCCACCATGTAGGCTTGAAAGAAGATGATGAAGGTCGCCGCCGCTAGCATCTTGAGGAGCCGTTCGCGCTGGAGCTCGCCGATCGCCCCCGACATCGTTTGTTGAATTCCAGTCATGTCATTCCTTACTCAGACCGCCTGCACCGACGCGGGCACGATCGGGCGCCCGACGCTGCGGATCGCGTCGAAAAAGAGCCGCGGGCTACCCCACAGCGAGTTGAGGAAGATCGCCGTGACGCTCACCGCCATTGCCACCATCGCCCATACCGGGTGAATCAAGCCGCTCGCCGCGAGCGGGATGCCTAGGCCATTGAAGAGGAAAGCCAGCGCGACATTCTGGACCATTTTCCCGTAGCTCCGGCGGCTGATATCGCGAGCCTCGGGTAGCGCAGCCAAGCGGTTCGACAGGATGATGATGTCCGCCGCCTCGATCGCGATGTCGGTGCCGCCGCCCATGGCGATGCCGATATCGGCTTGCATCAGAGCGGGCGCATCGTTGATGCCGTCGCCGACCATCGCCACGCGGGCGCTGGCCTGCAGCTCCCGCACGATCCTGGCTTTGTCCTGCGGCAGCACGCCGGCATGCACTTGGTCGATACCGACCTCGCGCCCGACCCGCTGTGCCGCGCGCTCGTTATCACCTGTGACCAGAATCGTTTTGAGACCGGCACTGCGCAACGCCGCAACGGTCGAAATGGCGTCAGGTCGAAGTGCATCGCCCAACGCGATGACCCCCAGCGCGCGCCCGTCCCGCGCGACGGTGATCACCGTGCGCCCTGCGGCTTCGGAAGCTTCGATGCTCTTGTGAAAACCCGTTAGGTCAATGGTCCGGTCCGTGAGAAACCGCGGGCTTCCGACGAGGACATCATCGGCCCCGATGCGCGCGATGACACCCCTTCCAGGGAACGCCTCGAATGATTCAACATCCGGAGGCGTTGCGCCGCGCTCGAATGCTGCCTTCACCACGGCCTGCGCGAGCGGGTGCTCCGAAGATGCTTCGGCGGCGGCAGCTATGGCGAGAAGCTCCGCCTCACTCACATCGACGGCTTCGATCTCGCGCACGACAGGGCGGCCCTCGGTGAGTGTCCCCGTTTTGTCGAGCACGATCTGCTTCACCAGCCGGAAGCCCTGGAAGGCTTCGCCTGTCCGCATGAGGATGCCACGCTCGGCGGCTTGACCGGCGCCGCGCACGATGGAAAGGGGCGCCGAGATCCCGACGGCACAGGGATAGCCCATTACGAGGACGCTCAAGCCAGCGAAGACGGCGCGTTCCACATCGACCAGCCCGGTGGTGAGCCAGGACCCGACGAGCCAGCCGACAACCGCGAACGCGGCGATCAGAAGGACAGCAGGCGTGTAGACCCGCAACACTCGATCGACGAGATGCAGGAGACCGGGCTTCAGCGCCCGTGCGTCCTCGACATGACGGATCACCTGGTTCAGGAAGCTGCCCTCCCCGACCGCTGTGATCTTCACCAGGAGCGTGCCCGTACCGTTGATCGAGCCGCCGATGACTGAATCGCCCTCGAACTTTTCGACCGGGACGGACTCCCCGGTCACCAGCGATTGATCGACGCCCGAATGGCCGCCGACTACAGTACCATCGGCGGGGATGCGATCGCCGGGACGGATCCGCACGAGATCGTCAGCTCTGACGTCCTCGATCGGTACCTCGACCTCCTGGGCCCCACGCACGACACGCGCGGTCTCGGGTTGCAGGTCCAAGAGACGCTTGACCGCCTGGGAACTTCGCGTCTTGACGATGAGCGAAAGCCATTCCGAGAAGATGTGGTAGGTGCCGACCATCACCGAGACGGCGAAGAATGCCGCGGTCGGATAGCCAGGCCGATCGAGCACGAGCCCGATGACACCGCCGGCCATGCCCGCGAACGCGCCGATTTCGAGAAGCACATGCTGATTGAGGATGCCGCGCCGCAGCGCCTGGAAGGCCATGTAGAGAATATGTCTGCCGACTCCGAAGACCAGAGCCAAAGCCAGCGCGCCGGCGAGCCATGGCGCGACATTAGTCAGATATCCTTGCAGGTTGAGATAGAGCAGGCTCAGCGCCATGACGGTGAGCCCGCCAGCGGCACCGATGGCGGTCCATAGCCCGCTTGACCGCAGGACCAAGAACACAAATCCGCCGAGGCTCAAGCAAACCAGAGCCGGCAGAAAGCCGATCCAGCCGACCGTCGGATCCGCGATGATAGGGATGGAGGCAACGCTGAGGACCACAGCGACGACGAAGCGTCGCGCCTCGCGGACAAGATCAAGCTCTTCCTCTTCGAAGGCCCGGAGCTTGCGAGGATCGGAGATGGTATAGCCGATATCGCGCAAGGTCTGCAGCAATTGCTCAGGGCGCGCGACCGCCGGATCATACTCGACCAGCGCCTGCTCGTGCGTGAGACTCACGGCTACCTTGTCGACGCCAGGCATTCGGCCGAGCGCCTTCTCGATCGTGCCGGTGCAGAGCGAGCAATGGAGACCGCCAATCCGGGCACGGATCTTCCGGCGATCGGATCGGGTCGAGGGCTCCTCGCTCCATGGCTGGAAGGACGACGGGGCTGTTGCCGCAAGGCTCATCGCGATCTCCTCTTCATCGTGCCCATCGGTCACAGACGTTCCACCACCCGGAAGCCGGGCTTCTGGACCGCGGAGACGAGGCGATCTTCTGTGACTATGTTCGGGTCGTAGAGAATGCGTGCTTGACCGTCATCGAACGAGACGGTCGCTAACTGTACGCCGGGTTCACCTTCGACCAGGGTCTTGATAGTGTTGGCGCAACCCGAACAGTTCATGCCTTCGATTTTGAAAACTACGGTCTTCATCTGCGCACCATTCGTGACGACCAAGATTAAGCGATCAACGCTTCGGCTCGCGGCCGCGTCATGCCGGGATCGCTTGACGCTAACCTCTGGAGTTAACTCTAGAGTCAAGTAGTTTTTTAGCGGCCTCGCGCGCCTGACTGTCTGTGTGTGTTGAGCGCCGCTCTGGGCGGCGAGGCTGCCTTCAGACCGCAAATTTCAGCTTGGCGCGCGAGCAAGCATCTCGCTGCCCACGAAAGTCGGAAGCGGGCCTCGAAATCGGTGTCGAGCTAAGCTCGGCCCGCGTTTACCCAGCGCAACAGGACAGCGTGGCAACGTCTTTGCCGAACGACAGCGCCGCGAGATTTAGGCCCTCGACCGTGGTAATATACGGAAAAATCGTATCGGTAAGATCGTGTCCAGTGAGGCCTTGCCGGATGGCGAGCGTCGCGGTTTGGATGCGCTGTCGACTCCTTCTGGTGCAAGGATGTGTGCGCCGAGCAACCGACTGTTGCCGGCGTCGGCAATGAGCTTGATGAGCCCCGGGGTGTCGCAGGCGGCAAGTGCGCGCGGTACCTGGTCGAGGCTAATCGTCGAGACGCGCACGACATGCCCTGCGGCGCGGGCTGCCGCTTGGGTCAACCCGACGCTTGCGACTTGCGGGTCGGCGAACACGATGGGGCAAGGCGCTGTTGTCGTAGCGCAAGGTATCGCCATTGAAGGCGTTCTTCGCGGCGAGCTTCGCACTATAGGCGGCCATGTACACGAACTGGCCGCGGCCGGTGACATCGCCGGCGGCATAGATGCCAACCTTGGTCGTTCGCATCCGGTCGTCGACGACGATCGCACCTTTCGGCAAAACAGAGACGCCGTGCTCGGGGAGCCCAAGGCCTTCGATGTTGGGTGCGCGCCCGGTGGTGATCAGCACTTGATCGGCGTCGATCGCACGCCGTCTCGCGTGACCATCTCCACCTCGGCAGTCGTGCCGGAGTGGACCAAGCTTTGTCGCGCCTTCCGGAGCGCGGTCAGCTGATCCGGGCTGGGCGCGGTCTCTGTCTACGTCCGGTCACCAGCCGGTTCGGCACGCATGCGCCATCCGTCGAACAGGCGGTCGAGGCGCTTGCGGTCCAACGCGGTGAGGTGATCGTGCCAAATGGGGCGGTGGCGGCTAATGCACTCGGCCTGACCACCCAAGTGCCGGTCCGGTCGATTTACTTGACGTCCGGACGCAGCCGCACGATGAATTTTGGCAAGCAACTTGTCGAGCTGCGCCATGCGCCTCGCTGGCAATTGGCCTTGGCTGGCGCCCAATGCTTTTGCTGCATCCGTCACGGACAGGCCGTAGGCATCGATAATCTCGGTTTTTACGAACCCGCCGGGATGGGCGGGCTGGTTGAGTCGAGCTCCTGTTCGCACGTGACAACCCTTCTCCTTCGAACATGGGGATGGTTCGTGCGCTGGATCGTCAAGCGGCAAGCAGCACCCGAAGGGCAACGACGCCCCTGCTGCCACTAGCCGCAACCATGGCCGCCGTGTGTTTACACGCGTGAAGTGGGAGCGAAGCGAGCGATTGGTTCTATGGCCATCAAGAGAGATGGCGCACCCGACACGATTCGAACGTGTGGCCTCCACCTTCGGAGGGTGGCGCTCTATCCAGCTGAGCTACGGGTGCATCGGTGTTCAGATAGTGCCCGAGATCGAGCAGGGTCAATCTCGAATTCAACGATCGAATCGGCTCAATCGGAGCGAGGCTTAAGCCGGGCCGATTGTCGCCATTCGTACTCCACAACCTCCTTTCGGTTTGCTTCCGTGGTGCTTCCGCGACCTCGAACGCGATATTCGTGCATCCTTCGAGTTTTGCCAATCGCTTGGTTTCGCTCGATTTTTACGACACCCTCGATCGGCAGAAAGAGCTTGCGTTTGCCTTCGGAGGGCAGTACTCTATCCAGCTGAGCTACGGGCGCTCTTTCGGGTTGGGGGCGGGATACTACAGTCCCCGGGCACACCCCGTCCAGAATGAAGGCGCCGGGCGGTCGCCCGGCGCCTTCGAGTGGTCCACCGACCTGTCGAGCCCGTCCTCAGTACGAGAGCACGCAGCCGCCGGCGTCGTTGTTGAACGCGTTGCTCCACAGCGACTGCACCGGGAAGGTGCTGCCGTTCGAGAAGGTCACGTTGGCCGATGCGCCCTGACCGGAGGAGATCCAGGCGCACTTGTCGCCGTTCTCCGCGCCGCCGCCGTCGGTCCAGCCGGTGCTCGGGAACTGGTCCGTCATGGTCTCGCCCATCTCGTGACCACCCACGATGGTGATGCCCGCCTTCGGCCCGAGCCCGTTGAAGTTGGCACCGCAGCTCGAGCCGGCGTCCGTGATGTACGGCAGGTTGGTATACGCCACGTTGCCGTACGAGGAGCTGGTCGAGGAGTGATATGCACAGTACTGCGTGCCGAAACCGCTCGAGCTGTTGCCCGTGGAAGTCGCGATCACGTATTGCACGCTCGCGTTGCTCGACGCGCTCGTGTTGCCGAAGTGCGCCGCCGCCTTGACCGCCTCGGCGGCGATCTGCGACTGGCTGGGGCGCGACGGCGCCGCCGCCGCGTTGTCGTACCACACGCCGGCGTAGATGTTGGCCTGATTACCGCCCGGCGTACCGGCGCCGTTGCAGAAATAGGTGCCGCTCGCCACGCCCTGGCAATACTGCGTCACCGAATTCGCCCAGCTCGAACCACCCACCGCCGTGTAGAAATTCTCGAGGATCGGAATCTCGCCGCTCGGATCGTTGTTGTTCCACTGCGACCCCCAGACCACGAGATAAATCTTCGGTGCCGTCTCGACGCCGATGCCACCGGTGCCGCCGTGATAGTAGAGATTGCCGCCCGAGGTCTTGTGTCCCGCGCCCTGACGCGCGTTGGCCGCGCGAACTCTCGCCGCATCTTCCACCGTGGCGTGCACCATGGCCGGTGGCTGTCCTTCTTCCAACAAGCGGGGACCGCCCGCCGTGCCTTCGTACACCATCGGTTGCGTCGGATTCTGCGCACTCGCGAGCGGCGCGCCCGCCGCGATCATAACGGCCGATACCGCCAGCCCGCGCAGTGCAATCGACACCGCGCCACGCAGCGAAACGCTGTTCTTTTCGACGTCGCTCATAGGAACTCCCATGTTTGAAAAACACCTGGGGGTCGATGCGCAGATGAATGCTTTTCTTCTCTCGACCCACCCCAATGCTGTCATGCCGCATGAACGTTGGCTAGTGTCGCGATATCGCACCATTGGCCCCGGCGCGCGACGCTGGCGCCGTCGGCGCGGTATTCGCTAGATTTGCGAAGGCTCGACGCCCAGAGGAGACGCGATGATCACCCTCGAAATCAACGGCAGCGCGCGCGAGTTCGCGGTCTCGCCCGACATGCCGCTGCTCTGGTTGCTGCGCGACCTGGCGCGTCTCACCGGCACGAAGTTCGGCTGCGGCATCGGCCTGTGCGGCGCCTGTACGGTTCACGCCAATGGCGAGCCGATCAGAGCGTGTATCACGCCGGTATCCGCGGTCGCCGGCCGCAAACTCACCACCATCGAAGCCGTCGGCGGCACGCCCACCGGCCAGGCGGTGCAGCAAGCCTGGTTGGAATTGGGCGTGGTGCAGTGTGGCTACTGCCAGTCCGGCCAGATCATGTCCGCCGCGGCGCTACTGGCGCGCAACCCGCAACCGGCCGATGCCGACATCGACGCCGCGATGGCGGGCAACCTCTGCCGCTGCGGTACGTACGACCGAATTCGTGCAGCGATCAAGCGCGCCGCAGTGCGCGCAGGCTCGAGGTGATCATCGTGAGCGAGCAGACGCCATCGACCCCGCCTCGCACCGCCGCCACGGTCAGTCGCAGACGCTTCCTGCAGGCGAGTGCCGCGGCAGGTGGCGGATTGCTGATCGGCGTAGCGCTGCGCGGGCGCGAGCACGTCGCCATGGCGGCGACCAGGGCAGAGGCGGGATTTTCACCCAACGCCTTCATCCGCATCGATCGCGCCGGTGACGTCACGCTGATCATGCACAAGGTCGAGATGGGCCAGGGAACGTACACGGCCATGCCCATGCTGATCGCGGAGGAACTGGAGGTCGACCTCGACAAGGTGCGCCTCGAGCACGCGCCGGCGAACGACGATCTCTACGCGGAGCCGTTGTTCGGGGTGCAGGAGACCGGTGGTTCGACCTCGGTGCGCGGCAACTTCGACTTGCTGCGCGAGGCCGGCGCCTCGGCGCGCGCCATGCTGGTCGCGGCGGCCGCGAACGGCTGGGACGTCGATCCGACGACCTGTCACGCAACGCACGGCGAGGTGGTGCACGCCGCGAGCGGCCGGCGCGCACGCTACGGAGATCTCGTGGACGCCGCGGCCAGATTGCCGATCCCGGACGACGTCGTTCTCAAGCAACCCGCACAGTTCCGCCTGATCGGTACCCCGGTCGCGCGCCTCGACGGTCCGGAAAAGGTGAACGGCAGTGCGACCTTCGGGATCGACGTTCGGCCACCGGGACTGGTCTTTGCCGCGGTCTGCGCTTGCCCGGTGTTCGGCGGCACGCTCGGAAGCCTCGACGATCGGCGCGCACAGGCGATCCCGGGCGTGCGCCAGGTGGTCCGCCTCGCGGACGCGGTGGCGGTGATCGGCGAACACACCTGGGCGGCGCAACAGGGGCTTGCGGCGCTCGACTTGCGTTGGCAAGAAGGGCCCAACGCACGGCTGACGACCGCGGACATCTTCGCCGCGCTCACCGCGGCTTCGACACGCTCCGGGGTGACGGCGCGCAACGACGGCGATGCCACGGGGATTCTCGCGCGCTCCAACCGCAAGCTCGAAGCGGTCTATGAACAGCCCTTCCTCGCACACGCACCGATGGAGCCGGTCAACTGCACCGTGCACGTACGCTCCGACGGCTGCGACGTCTGGGTCGGCACACAGGTGCCGACCTTCGCGCGCACCGCGGTGGCGAATGCGACCGGCCTGCCCGCCGAACGCGTCCGCATTCACAACCACCTGCTCGGCGGCGGCTTCGGCCGGCGACTGGAGATCGATTTCATCGCCCGTGCCGCGGCAATCGCGGCGCAGGTGCCGGCGCCGGTACAGGTGCTCTGGTCCCGCGAGGAAGACGTCCGCCAGGACATGTACCGTCCGGCGTACGTGGACCGGATCGCGGCCGCGCTCGACGAGCACGACCGGCCCGCAGCGTGGTCGCATCGCATCGCAGGCTCGTCCGTGGTCGCGCGCGTCGGTCGCGACTTGATGCCCAAGACCTTCAAGGTCCTGCGGGCCGCGGGCCTGAGCGGACTCGTCTCCATGATCCGCGGCGTCGACATCGATGCCGTCGACGGCGCCACGGATTTGCCCTACGACATCCCCAATCTGCGCGTCGAGTGGGTACGCGAGGAACCGCCGGGGATACCGACGGCGTTCTGGCGCGGCGTCGGACCGACGCGCAATGCCTTCGTGGTGGAGAGTTTCATCGACGAACTCGCGGCAGCCGCGCGCCAGGATCCGGTCGACTATCGGCGCGCGCTGCTGGCGTCGGCGCCGCGCGCACGCGCCGTCCTGGATACGGCGGCACGCGCGTCCGGCTGGGGAACGCCTGTGCCGCGCGGCCGCGGGCGCGGTGTGGCGCTGCTGCGCGGGTTCGGCGGGACCCACATCGCCCAGGTCGCGGAGGTCGAGGTCGGCACGGACGGCGCGGTGCGCGTGCAGCGCGTGGTCTGCGCCGTCGATTGCGGTCTCGTGATCAATCCAGACCTGGTCAAGGCGCAGATGGAGGGCGGCATCGTGTTCGGGATCTCGGCCGTACTCTACGGCGAGATCACCTTGAAGAACGGGCGCGTCGAGCAGGGCAACTTCAGCGACTATCCGATCCTTCGAATCGACCAGTCACCCCGGATCGAGGTGCATCTGGTGCCGAGCACGGCCCCGCCAGGCGGCGTTGGCGAACCTGGCACGTCCGTCATCATGCCGGCGGTGACCAACGCCATCTTCGCCGCCACCGGCAAGCGCATCCGCCGGCTGCCGGTGAAGGATCAGCTGCGCCCGGTCTGATCGCGGCGGCGCGCCAGCGATCACTTCGGATACAGGATGATCTGGGTGCAGCGGAACAGCGCCAGGGTGCGGCCGCTCTCCCGGTGGGACACCACCGCATCCCACACCTGCGTGGAGCGGCCGAGGTGGACCGGCTTGGCGACGCTCACCACGGTACCCTCGCGCGTGGTGCCGAGGTGGTTCGATTTCAGTTCGACGGTGGTGAACCCCGTCGCTCCGGCGGGCAGGTTCGCGAGGCAACCGTAGCCGCAGGTGGTGTCGGCGAGCGTGACGATGCCGCCCGCGTGCAGGAAGCCGTTCGAGGCCATCACACAGTCGCGCACCGTGTACTGCGCCTCGACGTGGCTTGGCTCGAGCCGGACCACCACGATGCCCAGGTGCCCCGGCAGCTTGCTGCGGCCGCGCTCGTTCATGATGTCGGCGGTGATCATGCGCTCCTCACTGGTCGACTTGAATTGGGTCCAGGAACTCGACGTAGCCGGAGTCGAGCGAGTACTCGGCGCCCACCACCCGCAGACCGTACGCCCGGATGGCCTCCTCCAGCACGTCGGATCCGTGCCGCAGGTGGTCGACGGAGGCGCGGATGTTGGCGCGCACCGCCTCGCGCGACAGCGCGACCGGGTCGTGCCGCAGCTCGGAGTGCAGCAGGTCCTCCACCGACGGCCGGATCAGGTCCACGATCGAGCGCAGATTGCGCGACTGGTTCTCCGCCGGCCGCAGCAGTTCATCGATGGTGGCGCCGATGGCGCCGCACTTGGAGTGCCCGAGCACCACGACCAGCCGGGTGCCGAAGCGTTCGGCGGCGAATTCCACGCTGCCGATCTGCGAGGGCGCGACGATGTTGCCGGCGACGCGGATCACGAACAGGTCGCCGAGCCCCTGGTCGAACACGATTTCCACGGGCACGCGCGAATCCGAACAGCCGAGGATGACCGCGAAGGGCGCCTGGCCGGTCGCCAGCGCCACCCGGCGCGCCCGATTCGACGACGCGCCACCGGCGCGCAGCTCTTCGACGAAGCGTCGATTGCCCTCGACGAGCCTTTGCAGCGCCTCGCGCGCGGGCACGAGGTGCCGCTTCAAGACTTCACCGCGAGCCCCACCGCCTGGATGGCCGCGAGCGCACAGCGCTCGTCGTTGTCGGAGCTGTCGCCCGAGATGCCCACCGCGCCCTGCACGGCGCCGTCGGTGGACACGGCGATCAACCCGCCCGCCGCCGGCACGAGTCCGCCGGCCGACAGCGCACTCACCGCCTGCACGAAGGCCGGGCGCTCCGCCGCCATCTCGCCTACTCGGCGCGAGGAGACGCCGAGCGCGAGCGCGCCGACCGCCTTGCCGGTCGCCACCTGCGGACGCAGCATGGAGGCGCCGTCCTGGCGGGCGAGCGCCACCAGGTGCCCGCCGGCATCGACGACCGCGACGGTGAGGGGTTGCAGACCGAGTTCCGCGCCCTTGGCAAGTGCCGCGGCGATGATGCGATTGGCCTGATCGAGCGTCATGCGTGTCCTCCACCGACCGATGCCGGCGCGGTCGTGGCGACGGCGCCGTCGCCCATCGCCGAGTGTAGCGCGTCTGGTGGCGGGCCTCCCGTGGCCCAGTCGAGCAACTCGGCGACGTGCAGCACGGGCGCGCCAGAGAATCGCCCGATCTGCACCGCGCAACCGACGTTGCCGGTGGCGATTGCGTCCGGCTGGCACGCGGCCAGCCGCTCCGCCTTGCGTCTCCCGAGCCGCGCCGCGATCCGCGGCTGCAGGATGTTGTAGGTGCCGGCCGACCCGCAACACAGATGCGACTCCGCCGGCTCGATCACGGTGAAGCCCGCGGCTTCCAGCAGCGCGCGGGGCCGACCGACGATCTTCTGTCCGTGTTGCAGGGAGCAGGCAGCGTGATACGCGATGCGCGCGCTCACCCCGACCTTGAGCCGCTGCACGGCCTCTCCTTCGACCAGTTCGGACAGGTCGCGCGCGAGCGCAGCGGCGCGCGCGGCGAGCGGTGCGTAGTCCGGGTCGTTGCGCAACAGGAAGCCGTAGTCCTTGAGCTGCGAGCCGCATCCGGAGGCGGTGGCGAGAATCGCGTCGACTCCGCCCTCCTCGAGTCTGCCGCGCCACGCATCGAGATTGCGGCGCACGTACGCAAGCCCGTCGTGTTCACGACCCAGGTGATGCACCAGCGCGCCACAGCAACCTTCGCCGGCCGCGAATTCCACTGCGTAGCCGAGGCGCTCGAGGAGACGCACCGTCGCGGCGCGAATCGACGGCAGCAGCACCGGCTCCGCACAGCCTTGCAGCAGGAGGACCCGGCCGCGTCGCGGCCCGTCGGGGTGGGGTGCCTGCATCCGCACCCGCGGCGAGCGTTCGCCGTGCGAGCGCCGCCGGGGTACGAGCTCGAGCATGGTCGCGAGGCGCCCCGAGCGGTCGAGTCCCGCCACCAGCGGCGCGAAGGGCCGCGCGAGCGCGCCCAGCCGAAGCGCCCAGGAAAAGCGGCCCCGATGCGGCAGGAGCCAGGCGAGCAAGGTCCGGAACACCCGTTCCGGCAGCGGCCGCCGGTAGCGGGCTTCGACGTAGGCGCGCGCGTGGTCGACCAGGTGCCGATAGTCGACACCGGAGGGACAGGTGGTCGTGCAGGCGAGACAGGAGAGGCAGCGATCGATGTGGCGCACCACGTCCGCGGTGGGCGCGGCGTCCCGCTCCAGCATGTCCTTGATGAGATAGATCCGGCCGCGCGGACTGTCGCGCTCGTCGCCGTCGAGGACGTAGGTCGGACAGGTCGCGGTGCAGAAGCCGCAGTGCACGCACTTGCGAATGGCCTGCGAAGAGACCGCGGTGGCGGGATCGGCGAGTTGCTCCGCCGTGAATTCGGTCTTCATGACGATGCCTCCTCGAAGCGTCGCGGATCGAGGATCTGCGCGGGATCGAAGGCGAGCCGTACCTGCCGCGCCAGCGCCGCGAGTGCGCCCTCCTCCTGCTGGCGCGCCGGTGTGTGCAGCCGGTAGTCGCGCGGCGCGTCGAGCAGCAGCGCGTGACCACCGCTGCGCCGTGCCAGCTCGCGCACCAACGGACCCGGCACGGTGACGGGCACGCGCGCGTGCACCACGCCGCCGGCCCAGTCGAGCCAGTAGCGTGCGCCCAGCGCCCGCAAGCCGCTGCAAGCGGCGAGCGGATCGGCGCCGGTGACGACGCGCCACAGCGCGTCGCCGCGCCCCTCGAGCACCCGCGTCTGCCGCAACAGGCTCCAGAGCAGATCCGCACCGGAGTCGGTCAAGCGTCCGAGCGTGGCGCCCAAGGTCTGCGCCAGGGTCGCGGCACGCGCCTCGACCGACGGCCCGAAGCCCTCCAGGCGAAAGAGAGTCACGGCGCCCTCGTCGCTCGCGGTCGCCCCTCCCTCGGCGGTCGGCCACGCCTCGGCGGCCGGCCAGAGGTCCGGCCGGGCCGGCAGATGCGCGGCGGCGGCGACGGCGGCCTGCGAGCCGAGCGCCATCCGCATCGCTTGCAGGGCGCGCGCCTCGTCGAGCCCGCCCCGCCAAAGCGTGAGCGTGCAACGCGGCCTGGGCACGACCTTCAAGGTCACCTCGGTGAGCACGGCGAGCTGGCCCCACGATCCGCAGACGAGCTTCGGAAGGTCGAACCCGGTCACGTTCTTGACCACCCGACCGCCGGCGACGAAGCACTCGCCGCGGCCGGAGACGGCGCTGAATCCGAGTACGTGGTCGCGCACGTTGCCGGCGGACACACGCCGCGGGCCGGCGAGTCCGGCGGCGACCGCGCCGCCGATGGTGCCGCTCGCTCCGGTCAGCAGCGGCTCGAAGGAGAGCATCTGGCCGTGTTCGGCCAGCAGGCGTTCGATCGCCCCGAGCGCGGTGCCCGCGCGCACGGTGAGCACGAGTTCGGACGGGTCGTAGTCGACGACGCCGTCGAAGCGCGCCGTGGACAGCACGCGGGTCTGCCGATCGGGACGGCCGATGCCGCGCTTGGTGCCGCCGCCGACGACCTCGAGCGCGATCCCGGTCGCGCAAGCCTCGGTCACCGCCGCCGCCAGTTCGGCGGGCGTCGCGGGCACGATCGCGGGACTGTCCATCCGGCCGGCGGACCCGTCAGAACCGCGGCAGGTCGGGGTGCGGCAGCGCCCCGGCGTGCACGTGCACGCGGCCGAGTTCGGCGCAGCGGTGCAGCGTCGGGAAAACCTTGCCGGGGTTGAGCAGCTGCGCGGGATCGAAGGCGCACTTCAGCCGCTCCTGGTGTGCAAGATCGGTCTCGCCGAACATCACCGGCATGAGGTCCCGCTTCTCGATGCCGACGCCGTGCTCGCCCGTGAGCACGCCGCCGACCTCCACGCAGGCGCGCAGAATGTCGTTGCCGAACTGCTCGGCGCGCTCCAGCTGGTCCGATTCGGCGGCGTCGTACAGGATCAGCGGGTGCAGGTTGCCGTCGCCGGCGTGAAACACGTTCGCCACCGCAAGCCCGTACTTGCGCGACAGCTCCGTCATGCGCGACAGCACCTCCGGCAGGCGCCGGCGCGGGATGGTGCCGTCCATGCAGATGTAGTCGGCGGCGATGCGGCCGACCGCGGGAAACGCCGCCTTGCGTCCCGCCCAGAATTTGAGTCGTTCCTCCTCGTCTCGTGACACGCGCAGCGACGCGCAGCCGCGGGCGCGCGCCAGCGCGCTGATCTCCCCGGTGAGGTGCTCGCACTCTGCCGGCGGACCGTCCACTTCGACGATCAGCAGCGCCGCGACGTCGAGCGGATAGCCCGCGTGCACGAACTCCTCGGCCGCGCGGATGGCCGGTGCGTCCATCATCTCCATGCCCGCGGGGATGATGCCCGCGCCGATCACGTCGGCGACGCACTGGCCGGCGTCCTCGACACTGCGAAAGCCGATCAGCATGGCCTGCGTGGCCGCCGGCTTGGGCAGCAACCGCACCGTCACCTCCGTCACCACGCCGAGCAGGCCCTCGGAACCCACCACCACGCCCAAAAGGTCGAGCCCCTGTGGCTCGAGCGCGCGCCCGCCGAGCCGCACCACCTCGCCGTTCATGAGCACGAACTCCACGCCCAGCACGTTGTTGGTGGTGAGACCGTACTTCAGGCAATGCACGCCGCCGGAATTCTCGGCGACGTTGCCGCCGATCGAACAGGCGATCTGGCTCGACGGGTCGGGCGCGTAGTACATGCCGCGGTGCTCGACCGCGCGGGTCACCGCCAGATTGGTGACGCCCGGCTGTACCACCGCAACGCCGGCGTCGTAGTCCACCTCGAGAATCCGGTTGAAGCGCGACATCCCGAGCAGCACCGCGTCGCCGAGCGGCAGGGCGCCGCCCGACAACGAGGTTCCGGAACCGCGCGGCACCACCTTGATGCCCTCCGCCGAGCAGTAGCGCAGCACGGCGGCCACCTGCGCCGTGTCCTCCGGCAACACCACCACCAGCGGCGGTTGGCGATACGCCGAGAACCCGTCGCACTCGTAGGCTCGCAGGGATACGGGGTCCGCGAGGACCCCGTCCGGCACCAGGCTGCGCAGCGCATCGATCACGCGGTCGCGCCGGGCGACGATGGCGGGATCGATGGCCGGCAGCTGGATGCTCATCGTTGCGTCAGTAGAGCACGACGCTGCGGATGGACTTGCCCGCGTGCATCAGATCGAAGGCCTCGTTGATTTTCTCGAGCGGCATAGTGTGCGTGATGAGCTCGTCGATGCGGATCTTCTTGTCCATGTACCAGTCGACGATCTTCGGCACGTCGGTGCGGCCGCGCGCGCCGCCGAACGCGGTGCCCTTCCACACCCGGCCGGTGACCAGCTGGAACGGCCGCGTCGCGATCTCCTTGCCGGCCTCGGCCACGCCGATGATGATCGACTCGCCCCAGCCGCGGTGGCAGCACTCGAGCGCCTGGCGCATCACGTCGGTGTTGCCGGTGCAATCGAAGGAGTAGTCGGCGCCGCCGCCGGTGATTTCCACGATCTTGGCCACCACGTTGTCGACCGACTTCGGATTGATGAAATCGGTCATGCCGAACGACTTGGCCATGGCCGCCTTGTCGGGATTGACGTCGACACCGATGATCTTGTTGGCGCCGACCAGCTTCGCGCCCTGAATGACGTTGAGGCCGATGCCGCCGAGGCCGAACACCACGACGTTGGCGCCCGGCTCCACCTGGGCGGTGTAGATCACCGCGCCCACGCCGGTGGTGACGCCGCAGCCGATGTAGCAGATCTTGTCGAACGGCGCGTCCTCGCGAACCTTCGCCACCGCTATTTCGGGCATCACGGTGAAGTTCGAGAACGTCGAGCAGCCCATGTAGTGATAGATGGGCTTGCCCTTGTAGGAGAAGCGGGTGGTGCCATCGGGCATCAGGCCCTTGCCCTGGGTCGCGCGGATCGCGGTGCAGAGATTGGACTTGCGCGACAGGCAGGTCTTGCACTGGCGGCATTCGGGCGTGTAGAGCGGAATCACGTGATCGCCGGGCTTGACCGAGGTCACGCCCGCGCCGACCTCGCGAACGATGCCGGCTCCTTCGTGGCCGAGGATCGACGGGAAGATGCCCTCCGAGTCCTTGCCCTCCAGCGTGTAGGCATCGGTGTGGCAGACACCGGTGGCCAGGATCTCGACCAACACCTCCCCAGCCTTCGGTCCCTCGAGATCCACCTCGACGATCTCCAGCGGCTTGTTCGGTGCGAAAGCGACTGCTGCGCGTGTTTTCATGTTGAAGCCTCGCTGCTCATTATCTTGATCTTGCCTGTTTGGACCCGCCCTGACGCATCCTGCCCGTAAGGCGACCGGCGCCGGCGACGCCGAATCTTAACCTTCGCGCGACTGCCGTGGCGCGGGATCTTCCGAGAAAATTCGCGGATCTGCGCACGACTCGTCGAGCGTCTCGAAGCTGGCGCAGCCGGCGTCTCAGCGGCGGCGCAGCGACCGTTGCAACACTGACGCAGTGGCCGACGGGGCTCGCGAAATCGCGGCCCAGGACCGCTCGAAGAACTTCCGCGATTCCGGCGGTGGGGCTATACTGCGCCCCGCTCACAACAGCGATTCTCATCGATATTCAGCGAGTTACCGTGGCCAGCACCGAAACCTCCGATACCCAGTTCTTCAATCTCTTCAGCCTGGTGCTCGGGATCCTGATCGCCGTCGCCATCATGCTGTTCGTGACGGCGCGACTCATCGGCGCCCACACGCAGGGCGAATACGTCGAGAGCGATCCGCTGCGCGTGCACACGCTCGAACAGAACATCGCGCCGTTCTCGCGCGAGGCCGTGGCCGGGCAGGACAACAGCGCGCTGACGGCAGCCGCCGCACCGGCGGCGCCGGCGGGCGGCGGATCGGCCGCCGCGGTCCCCACGACCGGCCAGGCGGCGTTCCAGGCGGTGTGTTCGGCTTGCCACGGCGCCGGCATCAACGGCGCACCGAAGGCCGGCGACAAGGCGGCGTGGGCGGCGCGCATTGCACAAGGCAAGGACGTGCTCTACCAGCACGCCATCAACGGCATCCGCGCCATGCCGGCGCGCGGCGGCAGCACCTGGCCGGACGCCACGGTGCGCATGGCCGTCGATTACATGGTGTCGTTGGTGAAGTGATCCGCGTCGCCCGGCGAGCGCGCCGGGTCGTACGTGCCCCGGTCGAGCAGCCGTAGCGCGAGCGCCTCCGCGAGGTGCTCGTCGCGGATGTTCACGGCCCCGGCGAGGTCCGCCGCGGTGCGCGCCACCTTGAGCACGCGGTGGCACGCCCGCGCCGACAAGCCGAGCCGGCGCATCGCCTCCCCCAGCAGTACGCGCGATCCCGGGCCGAGTTCGCAGTGGGTGCGCATCGCCGCCGGCTGCAGCCGCGCATTCAAGCATCCCTGTCGCCGCCACTGCAGGGCTCGCGCCGCAGCGACCCGCGCCGCGACCGTGGCCGTCGATTCGACCATTGCGGCGGCCTCGCCGAACACGTCCCCGACGGCGAGCGCGACGAGTTCGACGTGCATGTCGATGCGGTCGACGAGCGGACCCGACAAGCGCGCCCGGTAGCGCGCCACCTCACCTGCCGTGCAGCGGCAGCGCCCGTGCACGTCGCCTGCATATCCGCACGGACAGGGATTCATCGCTGCGACGAGTTGGAACCGTGCCGGATACTCCACGCTCGAGCGCGCGCGGCCGATGCAGACCACGCCGCTTTCGAGCGGCTCGCGCAGCGCTTCGAGTGCATTGCGCGCGAATTCCGGCAATTCGTCGAGGAACAGTACGCCACGGTGGGCGAGCGACAGTTCCCCGGGCCGCATCGGCCCGCCGATCAGAGCGCTCACCGACGCCGTGTGCTGCGGACTGCGAAACGGCGGTGTACGCGTCGGCCGCGGGTGCAGTGCGGCGGCGGAGCGCAGGCACGCCACCTCCAGGGCCTCGCGCGCGTCGAGCGGCGGTAACAGTCCCGGCAGGCGCTGCGCGAGCATTGTTTTGCCCGCTCCCGGAGGCCCGACCAGCAATAAGCCGTGTCCGCCGGCGGCGGCGAGTTCGAGCGCGCGCCGGGCCGCGAACTGACCCCGCACGTCGGCGAGGTCGGGTGCCGGATCGGGTGGCTCGGCCGCCGCCGCGGCCGCGCCCGCGGCCGCAGGCAGCGCCGACAGGCCGCAGAGGGCCGCGTGCACCTCGCGCAGGCTCGCCGCGAGCCGCAAGCGTGCGTCGCCGACGAAGGCCGCCTCGACGGCGTTGGCCGCCGGCAGCACCACCTCCTGGTTCGCCGCCGCGGCCGCGACCAGCGCGGGGAGGATGCGTGGCGTCGCGCGCAGCGCCCCGGACAGCGACAGCTCGCCGAGGAATTCACGTCCGGCGGTGGCTCCGGCAGGAACCTGCCCGCTCGCCGCGAGGATGCCGACGGCGATGGGCAGATCGAAGCGCCCGCCTTCCTTGGGAAGATCGGCGGGCGACAGATTCACCGTGATTCGGCCGGGCGGGAAGTGGAGCCCGCTGGTTAGGATCGCCGCCCGCACGCGCTCGCGGCTCTCGCGCACCGCGGCCTCAGGCAAGCCCACCAGCGCGAAGGCGGGCAGGCCTGCCGCCAGGTGCACCTCCACCCGCACCGGCGGCGCGCCGAGTCCGGCGCTCGCGCGGCTCGCGACGATGCTCAGCGAGGAATCGCTGGCCACGGCGGCCGGCCGCGTCGAGTCGTCGCCCGCCGCACGCTCAGCGGGCGCCGAGCTTCGCCTCGAGTTCCTTCAGCCGCGCTTCCAGCGCATCGAGCGCCGTGCGCGTACGCGCGAGCAGCGCCGCCTGCACGTCGAACTCCTTGCGGTTCACCAGATCGAGCCGGCTCAGGTAGCTCTGCAGCACCGCCTTGAAATTGGCTTCGATGTCGCGACCCACGCCGCGCAGGCTGTCGGGTACCGCGTCGGCGAGTCGTCGCGCGAGATCATCGAGTCCGCGCGCATCCGAGATACTCATGGCTTTGGAACTCCTCCTCGAAAGACCAACCGTCGGGTCTCACCCCCGCGGCCGCACCTCGAACTGGCGCCGCCTCGGCCGCCACGCACCGCCGTGGTGCATGACCGCGCTCGTGCAACTCCAAGTGCTTGATTCGTGGCACTGCCGCAACTGGCACGGAACCTGCTTGAAGGTTCATGCGTGAGCATGGTACGCGCTCACCGAGTTCGCTGTCGCTACCGCAATCGGGCCGCTTCGGGAACAAATGCATGAAATTGATCACCGCCGTCATCAAGCCGTTCCGACTCGACGACGTTCGGCAGGCGGTGGCCGACATCGGCATCCAGGGCGTCACCGTGACCGAGATCCAGGGCTTCGGCGTGGACGGCGGCCACACCGAGGTCTATCGAGGCTCGGAATACCGGGTGCAGTTCGTACCGAAGACGAAGGTCGAACTTGCGGTAGACGACGGCATCGCCGACCAGGTGGTGGAGGCGGTGTGCAACGTGGCCCGCACGGGCAAGCACGGCGACGGCAAGGTGTGGGTGTTCGATCTGCCGCACGCGGTGCGTGTACGCACGGGCGAAACCGGGGTCGAAGCGGTGTGATCAG
>NZ_DAIDJE010000185.1 GCF_027451485.1 Bradyrhizobium sp. | reverse complement strand
CTTTTCATTACTATGGCTGAAATGATTCTCCGTCGCTCCCGCTTCATTCATCTGTTGCCTGTCGGCCAGGACCGCACGCTGATCGTGCATGCCGTCAGCCAGATGCGCCTGCCGGCCGACCGCGATATCACGGCGCTGCTGGAATATTTTGCCGAGGGCCGCCGCATCCCCGAGGATTGCGACGCGATGGCGGGGCTGCTGGCCAAATCCTCCGAGCCGCCGGCCGGTTTGCGCCAAGCGGTCGAACGCACCGTGATGGAGCTGAAGTCGCGCCAGATCCTCACCGAACTGAGCCCGGAAGAAGAGCTGGCGGCGATCGGAGAGGAACTCTCGGCGAAGCATGGGCGCGATCCCGCGGAAATGCTCGAGAGCTACCGGCGCAAGCTGAAGGAGGGCGGTGCGGACTATTGGGCGGTCGGCTCCTCCTATGGTCTCGATGATTTCAGCGGCTCGCGCCAACGCGTCGACGCGCTGCTGTTCGGCGATTGCGACATCCAGATGGAGGCCGATTTCCTGCGCCGGGAAGCTGCACGCCGCGGCATCGATCTGCATGTCGCCGCAACCTTTCCGGACGACATTCGCTTTGCGGGTGAGCACAAGCATGACGTGATCTTGGTCGGTGCGCTTCGGGTACGACATCTGGTCGCCGAAGACCTCGAGAACGGGCTCAATCCGCACGCCCCTTATATTGCCTACGCGACCGAGCTTCTGACCAAGCTTCGCGAAATCACGTCGGCGCCGATCCTGATCGACAATTTGCCCGAGCCGACGGTGCAGCCGCTGGGCCTGGCCGAACGCGGCGTCAAGGGACATCGCACACGGTTCCGCCTGACCAATGTGGCGCTGGCTGAAGTCGCGGTCGCCTTTCCTGATGTCTATGTTGTCGATATCGCCGCCGCGCTGGGCTCGGTGGGATCAGAACGTATGCTCGACGACGGTCAGGTCGGCTTCACCCATTTCGGTTCGCCCGGCTGGATGCTGCAACGGCCTGAAAGCGAGAAAGCGGCGGTGCACGGCATCTTTCCGGATGTCGCGCCGCTGGCGCATGCGCTTGGCGGCGACGCCTATGGCCGCGAGGCGGTGACGGCGGAAAAGCATATCGACGCGCTGGTCACCGTAACCGGCATTGGCCGCAAGAAATGCGTCATCCTCGATCTCGACGGCACGCTATGGCCTGGCGTGCTGGCAGAGACCGGCAGTCCGTTTGCGTGGTCTGCGGAAATCTCCGGCGCGTTTTCCTATATCGGCCTCTATTTCGGCCTGCACGAAGCGCTGAAGTCGCTCAAGAAACGCGGCATCGTGCTCGCCTGCGTCAGCAAGAACGACGAGGCGACGGTGCGCGAGCTTTGGAAATATCCGGACCACTATCCGAAGCAGCGACTGCTGACGCCGGACGACTTCGCCACGTGGCGCGTCAACTGGGACGACAAGGTCGGCAATATCCGCTCGATCGCCGAAGAACTCGGCTTCGCCCTCGATGCTTTCCTGTTCATAGACGACAACCCGGTCGAGCGGGATCGCGTGCGGCAGCGGTTGCCGGAGGTCGAGGTCTGGGGCGAAGACCCTTTCAGCCTGCGTCGGCGCCTGCTCAACGATCCGCGCTTGCAGATTCCGGTGGTGACCGCGGAGGCCGCTTCCCGCAGCGAACTCGTCAAGGCGCAGATCGCGCGCCAGCAGCTGCGCAGCGAGACGATGGGGGAGGCAGAATACATCGCGCAGCTGCAGATCAAATGCGCGATCGAACGCCTGACGGCATCATCGCCCAAACTGCAACGGGTGGACGAGCTGTTTCAGCGAACCACCCAGTTCAACACCACGGCGCGAAAATTCTCTTCAGGCGAACTGGCGGCGCTGGCCGACAATCCGAACGCGCGGCTGTTTGCGATCGAGGTGTCGGATCGCCTGGGCGATTACGGTCTGGTCGGCGCAGCCGTAGTCGTCGGAGGCGAGATCGTGGGGTTGGCCATCAGTTGCCGTGCGCTCGGCATGGGCATCGAGCACCGCTTCCTGCGCCACATCCTGGACGAGATGAAGGATGGTTCCTCGACGCTGTCGGCGCGAATTATTCCGACGTCACGTAACATCCCGGCGCGCAACATCTATCGCGACAATGGCTTCATTGAAGTCGAGCCCGGTTTGTGGCGGCTCGAAACGCTGGCGGCGGGTGAAGCGCGCGCGCCGACGGCTGCGGAATAGCGCTTTTTGTTTCATGTGTTTGCCGCGGCGGCGCGCGCAATGTTCAGAAATACCTCCAGTAACGCCTATAAAGATTCCATTAAGATTACTGAATTATTGCCCAAAAGATCTTCACGGCAGGGACGCCATCCATGAGTGACATCAAGAAAGACAGCCCGCGTATCATTCTCGGCGACCCTGTACCGTGGTTTTCGCTCCCGGTTTTGACCGGTGGATCGTTCGATTTGCAGGCCAGCGCCGGCCGCTGGGTCGTCCTCGGTTTCCTCGGTTCGCTGGACGACCCGCGGGCGATGACCGAAGCGGCGGAGCTCGCAAGCCTCGTCGCCACGTTCAGCGAGGATCACCTGGTCGGCGGATGCGTGTTCACGGGATCGGCCGAAAACGCCGAGCGTCTTGCCGCCATCTCAAACGGCATGCTGTCGTTAATCCGCGACCAGGACGGTGCCGTCAGCCGGTCGTTCGGCGCAGACGAAGTACCGCGCACTTTTATACTCGATCCGATGCTGCGAGCGGTCGCCGATATCGCCTGGGACAATCCGCAAGGGCACGCGAATATGGTTCGTACCGTGGTGCAGGGGCTGCCGGCGGTCGAGGATTCTTCGGGCGTTCCGATGTTCGCGCCGGCGCTGCTGGTGCCGCGCGTCTTCAGTTTCGGAATCTGCGATTTCCTGGTCCAGTTCTACGAGACGCAGGGGGCGGTGGACTCCGGATTTCAGTTCGACCTTGAGGGCAAGACGGTCACCTTGTCCGACTGGCGGCTGAAGCGGCGCAGCGACGTTGCGGTCGGCGTCCCCGAGGTTCGCGAGCTGATCCGCGACCACATCGTTCGGCGCCTGGTTGGTCCGATAGAGCGGTATTTCCAGTTCAAGGTAACGCGGATGGACCGCTATATTGTCGCGTGCTACGACAGCGCAGTCGCCGCCCATTTCCATCGTCATCGCGACAACATCAACGCCGGCGCTCAGCATCGCCGCTTCGCGCTCTCGATCAACCTAAACAAGGATTTTGAGGGCGGCGACCTGATGTTTCCCGAATTCGGCCGCAAGACCTACCGGGCGTCCGAAGGCGGCGCGCTGGTGTTTTCCTGCGGCGCGCTGCATCAGGTGACGCCCGTCACAAAGGGCAAGCGCTACGCCTTCCTGGCGTTCATGTACGGCGAGGAAGACGTCGCCAAACGCGAGGCCAACAACGCAAAGCTGCACGCCGGCGAATTGCGGTATTCCAGCGGGCGCGATCGCCTGTTCCCGGAAGAAGCAAAGCCGGAGAGCATTGCTTCGGTCGCCTGAGCTTTCTGCGCGAGAGAATTTGAAAACGGATCGTCGGCGGCGATCCGCTTTTCTGCGTCGGCTCTCCCTGCCGCCATAACAATTGCGGCCTCCGGCAGGGGAGCTGACGGAGGCCGCGTTGAACATCTCACCGCGCCTAGGTTCGCGGTGCGATGTGGGAGCTCTTGAATTAGAAGGGCAGCAGCACGTCCATGACCTGGGTGCCGTAGCGCGGTTGCTGGAGATCGCTGAGTTCGCCGTGACCGCCATAGGCGATGCGGGCCTGCGCGATCTTGCTTGAATCGACGGTGTTGTCGCTCTGAATATCCTCTGGCCGTACGATGCCCCCGACGATCATCTCGCGCTTTTCGTAATTGACGCGAATCTCCTGTTTGCCTTCGATCACCAGGTTGCCGTTCGGCAGAACCTGGGTGACGACGGCGGCGACGTTGGTCTGCAGGGTTTCCTGCCGCACGATCATGCCTTGGCCGTTGGTCTGGGTTATATCGTCCGCCGTCAGGGTCCGCCCGGTCAGGGCGCTTTGTCCGCGTTGTCCGAGCAGGGTCGAGCCCAGAAACGCGGTGACGCCGGTATCTATGGTGTCCTGGCGCTGACGCTGGGTCTGGTTGGCCCAGTTGGCCTGGTCGTTGATGTTCATCGTGACGGTCAGAATGTCGCCGACTTGATGGGCGCGCTGATCCTTGAAGAAGGCCCGCGACCCGTTTCGCCACAGCGAGTTGGGGTTGTAGGACACCGCTTCCGGCTTGGGCATCGGCATCTGCACCGGCTTGTAGCCCGGCTGCGTCGTCGGATCGTCGATCGACGACAGCTTCGGCGTTTCGCCGATCTGTGAGAGCCGATCGATTCCGGAACAGCCGCTGGTGATGCTGACAACGGTCAGCATGGACCCCGCGAGCGCGATACGTCTGAACTTTGAAACCAACATCTATGTTACTCTGCTCTTGAGGTCGTCTGGGCGTTATTGCGGCTGGCTATGGAAACAGGTGCCTCGGCCCCGTCCGAGCCGATCGAGGCGGTGGCGTCGCGATAGCTGGGCACCGCGATCGAGATCGCGACCTTGTCGCGGCCGACAACTGTACCGGATATGGTGCGCTTGGATTGCAGGTTGAGCACGGTGACGGTGTCGCCTTCGCTGCCGGTGTCGACCGCCTTGCCCCGTGCGGTGAGATAAATACCTGCGGTTTCGTAGATCAGCGTGACATTGTCGTCTTTCTGCACGAGATCCGGCTTGGCGATATCGGCGACCCGCAGCGGTTGGCCGGCGCGAAGCGGCCTGCGCATCTGCATGCCGACGGCGTGGCCGCGGGTGGCGGCGGCGTCGCTGCCCATTTCGGCTTTCGGGCGCCGCTCGACGACAACGTCGGACGCTTTCAGCACCTCGCCGCGATCGACGTTGCGGGTCAGGACCGCCGCGTCGAGCATTTCGACGGCGACGCCGGAAAAGCGCAGCCGCGTACGCGTGCTGTTGTTATCGTTGCTGATCTCGAAGGTGACGTCGAAGCGTCCGTTGCGGGGGTCGTAATGTGCACGAACCGGCTCGAGAGCGCCGTTGTTCCATGCCTCCAGGCGGACGTCCTGCAAGTCTCGGTCGAAGGTCAAGCTGAGATCGGCCGCATCGCCAAGCCCGCCGCGGTGTTCGATCGCGTGCGCCACCTGCGATTCAATCTCCTTGGCGCCGATGGTGCGCGCCAGCCGCGTGACGGTCACCGACTTGATGCCTCTGGTGTCGACCCCGATCACCTGATGCGCCTGGAGCACGCTGATGATCTGTGCGGTCGGCAGTGTGCCGGTGGTGCCGAGGTCGGGGGAGCGGTAGATGGCGATCTGTGCGGCCATCCCGGCGTTCTCGACCATGTCGCCCACGCGCACGATGTCGCCCTCCACGTTCACTTGGGCACGAAGCACCGGCGTGGCGATGGCGTCCTCCTTTTCCTGCGCCTGCGCGAGTGAGGGCGCTGCAACGAGCAGGGCGGCAATCAGGATCGAACGCACAATCATCATCTACTCCCTTAGCGGAACAGCGCGGTCGCGGACTGCATCATCTGGTCGGCGGCATTGATCACCTTGCCGTTCATCTCGTAGGCGCGCTGGGCGGCGATCAGGTTGGACATCTCCGACACGACGTCGACGTTGGAGTTTTCGAGGCTTCCCTGGTTGATGGTGCCGAAGCCCTGAAGGGTAGCGATGCCGTCCTGCGGTTGGCCCGACGACGGCGTATCGACGAAGTTGTTGTTGCCGACCGGCTGGAGGCCGGCCTTGTTGACGAAGCGCGTAAGCGTCAGCTGGCCGATGATCTGCGAGGTCAGCGACGACGATCCCTGCGGCTGGACGGAGACCTGGCCCTGGGCGTTGACGGTGAGGCCCGTTGCATTTTGCGGGATGGTAATCGTCGGCTGAACCGGATTGCCCTCCGCATTGACGATGCGGCCGGTATTGTCCATCTGGAACGTGCCGTCGCGGGTGTACTGAAAGGTGCCATCGGGCATCAGGATTTTGAAGAAGCCCTCGCCTGTAATGGCGAGGTCGAGATCGTTGCCGGTCTGTGACAGCGTACCTTGCGTCATGGCCCGCGGCGTTCCCACAGTCTTGACGCCGCCGCCGATGTCGATGCCGATGGGAAGAATGGTGCCCTGTTGCGAGGCCTGCGCGCCGACCCGGGCGATGTGCTGGTAGATGAGGTCCTGGAAGTCCGCGGTTTGTTTCTTGTAACCGGTGGTCTGCAGGTTGGCGATGTTGTTGGAAATGACCTGGACCATCAATTCCTGGGCGGCCATCCCGGTCGCAGCAGTGTGGAGTGCTTGCATGGTTCGTCTCCTTAGGCGGGCACGTCGGCAAGCTGCTGAATGGCGGTTTTCTGCAACTCGGCCTGTTGGTTCATCATGTTTGCGACCGCGCTGTAGGTGCGGGAGACCTCCATCATGCGGCTCATCTCCGCGACGGCGTTGACGTTGGACTTTTCGATGAAGCCCTGCCGCACCGTGGATTTGGTATCGGCTTGCGGCGTTCCGCCTTGGCCGGCGGAATAGAGGTTCAAGCCTTCCTTCAGCATCTTCTGCGCGTCGGTAAAGCTGACGAGACGAAGCTGGCCGCGAAACGAATCGGTCCGGTTGGTGCCTTCGATCACCGTGATGGTGCCGTCCGGCGTAATGTTGATGTCGTGGTCGGTCTGCTGAAAGATAATCGGGCCGTTGGCTCCCAGAACCTGATTGCCGCCGGCGGTCACGAGCTGGCCCTGATTGTTGATCTTCAGGCTGCCGTCCCGCGTGTAGCGCTCGCCGCCCGTCGTCTGCACGGCGAGGAAGGCGGAGCCGTCGATGGCGATATCGAGCGGATTCTTGGTCTCTTCGGCCGCGCCCTGCGTCATGTCGCGATAGGTGCCGCGGTCCTCCACGAAACTGACGCGGCGGTCGCTGGCGACAAAATTGTCTTCGTGGGCGGGCGTGTTGAGATAAGCCTCAAACAGCGTGTTGTCGGCCTTGTAGCCCGTGGTGTTCACGTTAGCGATATTGTTGGCAATCACGTCGAGCTGCCGCTCGAGCGCGGTTTGCCGCGATAGTCCGATGAGAAGCGCATTCTCCATCGCCAGATTCTCCCCTTCAAACGATCCGGCAGCGTTGCCCTCCCAGGCGGCTTTTCGGATCCTTCGAACCACTTGAGGCTCTCCCAAGCCCGCGCGGTTCGTCCAAGATCACAGCGAAACCCGTGCCAATTCTGAAAATGAAATCATTTCAGATGGTTGGATGATCGAAAGGGGTGTGTCGGGGGCGGCAATAAGGTCTTGTTGACCATGTTTGCCCGGCAACTTTTTCCCAGTTGGAGGGCAAATGAAAGCTTCCGTTAACCATTGTTACCGTAGCGTTCAACAACGAGCGCAGGACGTGCCGCGTTGTATCGCGTCAAAGGGGTCGCCTGTCGGCATCTAATCCTTTTCTTGACGTCGGAGCGGCCCTGGCGATGGCAGACAATGAAGCGGACGGCGCTGCGGAAGCAGCGCAAGCGCCTGCACCGAAAGGCAAACTCAAGATGATCCTGGCGGGCGCCGCCGTGCTGGCCATCGCCGCCGGCGGAGCAACCTGGTTCTTCTTCATGCGCCACCACAATGAGGCAACGCACGCCGAGGCGGCTGCGCCGCCGCCGAAGCCACCGACCTATGTCGAAGTGCCCGACATGCTGGTCAACCTGATCGGCCTGCCCGGCGAGCGGGTGCAATATCTGAAGGCCAAGATCGTCCTCGAAGTCAAAGAGGAGAAGCAGGCCGAGGCGATCAAGCCGTCGCTGCCGCGGGTGACCGATATCTTCCAAACCTATTTGCGTGAACTGCGTCCCTCCGATCTCAACGGTTCGGCCGGACTGTTCCGCCTCAAGGAAGATCTGACGCGGCGGGTCAATGCCGCGGTCGCGCCGAACCAGGTCAGCGCGGTGCTGTTCAAGGAAGTCGTTATCCAGTGACGGTGCGGATCTGAAGACATGGCGGGCAATGATCCAGTCGACCAGGATGCGATAGCTGCGCAATGGGAAGCGCAGCTCGACTCGCAGGATCCGGCCGAAGCCGCTGCGGAAGCGGAATCGAACGAGCTGTCCGAGACCATGGCCCTGCAATGGGCGGCGATGGTCGAAGACGGCAGCCGCGACTTCGGCACCGGCAAGAACGGCGGCGAACGCGTTCTGTCGCAGGAGGAAATCGACAACCTGCTCGGTTTCAATGTCGGCGAGGTTAACCTCGACGACAATTCCGGCATTCGCGCCATCATCGACTCGGCGATGGTCTCCTACGAGCGTTTGCCGATGCTCGAAATCGTCTTCGACCGCCTGGTGCGGCTGATGACGACCTCGTTGCGCAACTTCACCTCCGACAATGTGGAAGTCTCGCTGGACCGTATCACCTCGGTGCGTTTCGGCGATTACATGAATTCGATCCCGCTGCCGGCGGTGCTGTCCGTGTTCAAGGCCGAGGAGTGGGAAAACTTCGGGCTTGTCACCGTCGATTCCAGCCTGATCTACTCGATGATCGACGTCCTGCTCGGCGGCCGCCGCGGCCAGACCTCGATGCGGATCGAGGGACGTCCTTACACCACGATCGAAACCAATCTGGTCAAGCGCCTCGTCGAAGTGGTGATGACGGATGCCGAACAGGCGTTCCGGCCGCTGTCGCCCGTGACTTTCACGATCGACCGCCTCGAAACCAATCCGCGTTTTGCTGCGATCAGCCGCCCCGCCAACGCCGCCATCCTGGTCCGCCTGCGCATCGACATGGAAGACCGCGGCGGCAACATCGAACTGCTTCTGCCTTATGCGACCATCGAACCGATCCGCAACGTGCTGTTGCAGATGTTCATGGGCGAAAAATTCGGCCGCGATCCGATCTGGGAAGGGCATTTTGCCACGGAGGTCGCGCAGGCCGAGATTTCCGTCGACGCCGTGCTCTACGAGGCCGACATCCCGCTCAAGCAGCTCATGAAGCTGAAGGTGGGCGACACCCTGCCGCTGGAACTGCGCGCCGATGCCCTGGTGGCCGTGCGCTGCGGTAACGTGACGCTTACCGAGGGGCGGATGGGCCGGGTCGGCGACCGCGTCGCCATCCGCGTCGCCAAGCAATTGCGCAAACCGAATACGACATTCGCCATGTTCGAGAAGGCCGACGAGCAGACCAAGATGATGGAGGCCCCATGAGCCATTCGCTCGGAATCGCGATCGAGAGCCTTGTTGCTTGTTTGCTAATGATTACGATCGCTTACTGCATGCTGTTGAACAAGCGCCTCAAGCGGCTGAAGGCCGACGAGCATTCGCTTAAAGCGACCATTGCCGAACTGATCACAGCCACCGAGATCGCCGAACGGGCGATCGGCGGCCTCAAGCATACCGTGCGTGACGTCAACGAAAACCTCGGCACGAAGTTGACCGCCGCGACCGAGATGTCAGAGCAGTTGAGGAAGCAACTCGGCGAATGTGACAGCGTGGTTCGCCGTCTCTCCAAGATTACCAGCGCGGCGCGTCCCTCGACGACGCCAGCCGCGCCGGAGCCTCCAAGCTTGCCGGCTCCCGCTCCGGTGCCGAGTGCGAAAGCGTTGGCGGCGGCTGCTCAGGCATTTTCCGAACGTCGAAGGTCCAACGGGCTGGCGGCATGAAACCGTTTCGTAACATTCGCGTCCTTCCCGTTGTTCTGGTTGCCGTCTTCGGTCTCGCGGTCCTGAAGATTGCGGGCCTGGTGCTCGAGGGCGGATACGTCTTCGACTATCGATCAGACGCAACCAAGCCGTCATGGGCCCAGGAGAACATCAACTTTCCCGGCCGCAGCAATGCTGAGGTTTCCGACATCACCGGTTCGGTCGAAAAGCAGAAGGAGAAACCGAAGGAAGAGGCCAAGCCGGATGTGGCCAAGGCTGAAACCACCACGCAGAGCGAGCCAGCGCAGCCGGTCTCGGCGTCGGAGCGTGCGATCCTCGAGCGGTTGCAGGCGCGGCGTCAGGAACTGGAGACGCGGGCGCGCGAGATCGACATTCGCGAGAGCCTGTTGAAGGCGGCGGAAAAACGCGCCGAGGGACGGGTCGAGGAGATGAAGGCGATCGAGGCCCGTATCACCGGCGCTGCCCAGCAGAAGGCCGACGAAGAGGCTGCGCGCTTCAAGAGCATCATCACGATGTATGAAGGCATGAAGCCGAAGGACGCCGCCAAGGTGTTCGACCGGCTGGAAATGCCTGTGCTGTTCGAAATCGCCTCGCACATTGCGCCGCGCAAGATGGCCGATATTCTCGGCCAGATGTCGCCAGATGTCGCCGAACGGCTGACCGTCGAAATGGCGCGCCGGGCAGGTGGTGACAAGTCCGGCTCCGACGCCGATCTTCCGAAGATCGAGGGCAAGGTCGTGCCGCCGCCGAAGCCCAATTAGCTGACATATTTAATATGTCCTTAAATCGCTGTTCCTAGATTCAAGTGCTGGCGAATGCGTGGGTCTCGCAGCCGCCCGCGATCGGACGAACCGGAAGGCTGGTGCGGCGAATTTGAAGTTCCTGTCAGTTGCAGCGCGTTCTTGTAGGAACTTCAAATTCTGAAACCGCACCAGAAACGATAACTTGCCAGAGCTCCTTTGATTCCGAGGTTCGCATCAAAGGCCGCCGCGACACCGTGCGAACCTCGGAGCTCTTGAAGCGAATGGCGCGAATGGATGCCGCTGGGTTTTGGTCGCGAGGACGCGCCTGCGTGCGCGCGATCCGGCTTGGGCGCGCCCGATCCTTGAGTCGCACCGCAGGTCTCTTGCTTGGCGCGCTGACGTATATCGCTTTTTCGGCGCCGGCCCTCGCGGCAGACCCGGTCAATGCGGAAGCATCGTTCTCGTCCGGCGGCGGTTTTGCCCGGCTCGTGATCAAGTTTGACGAAGATATCAACTCGGAAGTGGCAACGGCCGGATCGATCCTCGTGATCCGGTTCGAGCGACCCGTCAATATTTCCGTCGATCAACTCGGCGAATTGGTGCCCGACTATGTCGGCGCGGCGCGCCGAGATCCGGACGGTTCGGCGATCCGCCTCTCGCTGGCGCGTAAAGTGAAGATCAACACCATGACTGCGGGCGAGCGGTTGTTCGTCGATCTCCTGCCGGATACCTGGAAAGGGCCGCCGCCGAGCCTGCCTGAGGACGTGGTGCGCGAGCTCTCCGAACGCGCCCGTGCAGCCGAGCGAGAACTCCGCCAGGAGCGGGCGCTGTCGGAAGCCAAGAAGCGAGCGCCGGTGCGCGTGCGCGCCTCGGTTCAGCCGACGTTCGTGCGCTTTATTTTCGAAATGCCGAATGGCGTCGGCGTATCCTCGGTGCTGAACGAGCAGAAACTGAAACTGCTCTTCACCAAGCCGCTGACCTTCGATATGGCCGACGCCAAGATCGCGGCGCCGCCGAACGTGGCCTCGATCACGCAGAAGATCGAAGGCGAAACCGCGGTCGTGGAACTCGCGATGGTCGGCGACGTCGACGTCCACTCCTTCCGCGAAGACAAGAATTACATCATCGACGTTGCCTTCCAGCAGCCTGACAAGGCGCTTCTGCCTCAGGCTTTGACTGGTTCCGCGCCGGCCCTCGGGGCCGAAAACAAAATCGCTGCCGCTCCGGCGGCGCCGGCTGCTTCGGTGGCGGCGGCCGCGGTGACGCCGCCGCCGGTCGCCGCCGAAAAGCAGATGACGGCTGAAAAGCCGGCGGCCTTGCCGCCGCCCGCGCCGGCAGCGGAAAAACCGATGGCGCCTGTAGCCGCGAAGCCGGTGGCGACTGAGAAGCCGACGATTGCGCCGCAGCCGCAACAACCGCCACAAACCGCCAACCCTCAGGCGCCCGCCGAACCCAGCGCCGGCCCAGCACCGAAGACCGCGGCGGCGCCCGAGACCGCCAAACC
>NZ_DAIDJE010000184.1 GCF_027451485.1 Bradyrhizobium sp. | reverse complement strand
AGCCGTCGGCGTAGGTACGAACGAATCTTGGGACATGGCCTTCAATACCAAGCACATCGTGGATCACCAAAACCTGCCCAGAACAACCAGGATCTGCACCAATCCCGCTGGGAGGTATGGATAGGGTTTCTTTCGCTCGCGCAGCTAACTCGGCCGGGATGCTTTCCAGGACCAGAGCGAAGCTGCCACCCTCCTGCAGACGATGGGCACATCGAGCACGCGCAAAGCATCATCGGCCTTGAGGCCCTGCACTTTGGATCCACCCATTGCATCGACGCTCTGTGGGATCAAGCTGAGATGACCCATCACCGGAATCTCGCACTCGACCAGGGCACGTAGTCCGACGCGTTTGGACTCGCCCTCGAGCTTTATAGCATCAGCGCCGCTCTCCAAAAAGCCTCCTGCGTTGCTGATCGTGTCCTCTCGGCTGAGGTGAAAGCGCAGAATGGGCATATCGGCCACGAGCAAGGATCGAGGTTTACGCACGCAACCCATGAAACCATTGAAAGGATCTCGCTTGATTGGGGCACTGAACGGCACCAAGGCTCGGATAAAGACTCACTGAAGTTATCGTTGTACGGATACGGGCGTTCGTTGCAATGCTGTTAGAGCCGCTGATTAACCCGAAAGCGCGATAGGAAATTCGGGCAACTCAGACGGACTTGGCCATCGAACAAATGAAACACTCACATGCAACGTCGTGGAGCAATTGGTTCTAGCGTCGAGACTGAGCAGCGATTCAAGATCATGATTTCTGAACTGCTTCAGGCAGGCCAAACGCTTCCAATTGAGCCTGCACTCGCGCGATATTGTGCCCAAGCACCACTATATCATGCGTTTTGCCATCCAGATCCCGAACATGGTCGCGCAGCAGGGCTTCGGCCTTAAACCCGAGGCTCTCGAACAGAGCGATGGCCGCCTGCTGATCGACCGTCATCTGAACGGACAGCTTTTCCAGGCCAGCGCCCAGGGCCAGCGCAAACGTCTCCTGGCACAGCGCTCGGCCAACACCTTGCCCCCGGACGTCTACGGAAACCACCATCCGGATCTCGCCTACGTGCGGCGACCAGGAATGGCCATCGCGCACTAACCCACTGCACCCAACCACCCTGCCATTTTTTACGGCAAGCAGGCTCGTGATTTCTCCGCGCTCTATTTCATGGATCCACGCCGAAAGCACTTTCGGTTGGCTGATGTTGCGCGGCAGAAACAGCAGATCATGGGTCGGCAGCTTCTGCGCGAAGTTCAGCACCAAGGCCTCGTCTTCGCGCGACATCAGGCGGAACTCAATCTCGCCGGCATCAGTTTTAACATCTCGCGGATACGAACGCGTTTCGGTCATATCGATCTTCCCCCTAGCCAGGAATCCAGTTTTGGCCACAGCCGCTTGATGGCGTTGGGGCCGGCAACGAGGCTGACGTGACCGCCCTTCAGCATCACCTCTTCCTTGTCCTCAGAACCGACCATCTTGATAACATGCCTAGCCGAGTCATACGGCACAATGTGGTCATGCTCAGCGACCGCATGCAGGACCGGGACCTTGATCTTGGAGAGGTCAACGGCGTGGCCGCCGACGGACATCGTGCCCTTATAGATCTTGTTGTCCCAAAACAACTCCTTCGTCATGCAGCGGAAATACTCTCCCGACAGCGGCAGGATATCCGTCGCCCATCGATCAAACATGCGATACGACTTTACATAGTCGTCGCTCCACATCTTTTCCCACAACTGCACTTGACTTACGGCGCGCGAGACAGGCCGAAGCATCTCGAACGAGGACAGGATCATTTCC
Organism: Bradyrhizobium sp.; assembly: GCF_027451485.1. GTDB lineage: Bacteria > Pseudomonadota > Alphaproteobacteria > Rhizobiales > Xanthobacteraceae > Bradyrhizobium. The sequence continues at coordinate 11,414 of NZ_DAIDJE010000184.1, read as the reverse complement.
GGAGGCATGTTGCCGACGCTGTCGACGAGACGATCGACATCAAAATAACGCCGGTCCGCGAAGTTGGCGAATAGCTTCATTTCATGGAAGTCGATCGGCGTGGTCAAACAGACTAGATTTTTTATCGGGCCGTCGTGAAAAATCGACCCGTAGAGCAACGATAGCACCCCGCCGAAGCAATAACCGATTACCGTGACGTCTTTCTCGCCCGATTCCTGCTGTACATGGCGGATGCAGTCCGGAATGAAGTCGAGCACATAGTCCTCCATCCGGAGGCTTTTCTCTTCAGGTCGGGGCGGCGTCCAATCCAGCATAAAGACGTCGTAGCCGCGCTGTATTAGAAATTCGACAAAACTCTGGCCTCGCACCAGGTCGAGGATGTAGCCGCGATTTGTGGTAGCCATCACAATCAGGATGGGGACACGGTAGATTTCGTCCGCAACGGGTCGATAGTGATAGAGATTCATCGTCCCGCGAACGCTCAAAACATCCTTTGGCGTCAATCCGAGCGCGGGGCCCGATGAGCTGAAATATTCGACCCCCTTGATGCTCCGCTGGATTGCCCGCTGGATCTCCGACTGAATCCGCGCTGGTATCGCTCCCAGGTCGGACGCTGTTGTGTCGCTCATTTCCGCTCTCAAGACGTTGGCTGAGGGGGGCGCTTGGTGCGCGGCGGTCGCGGCGAGTTGGTTGGACTTCTCTGCGCGCTGGTTGAGTTCGTCACCTGCTGCAGCAATGCCCTCATGTCGTTGAGCTGGGTTTCAATCGTTTGCAGTCGCTCCGCAATGCCAATCAACTGCGCCCGGCTCGGCAGATTCGCCATCAGCAGATATCGCTCCATAAGCTCGCGAAATTGATTCTGCGCGCCTGCCGTAATACCGCCGGCCTGGTTCATCATCTTGGAAAATTCCGGCGAGCCCATCGCTTGATTGGCAAAGGCGTTAAGCCCCTTCTCAATCTCAGAAATCGTTTTCTGCCAGAGCGCTATTGGATCATTTGCCTTTTCAGTCATCTGCATCCTCCGACATCTCCAGTTCCAACTCATCCACGCCTTGAACCCGGTTGCTGACAACGCTGCCTTCGCCAATGATCAAGTCGGACAGTTCAATCAGTTCGAGGTCAATGCCTCGCAGCAGTCGCCGCAAATCCATCATGGGCTGCATTGCGAACCATCCTTGGATGCAATGAGTACGAACACCGGAAATTTGGAGATCAAGGGCGGCACCGATCACGACGACATCGGATATGTGTTCCTTGTGCGACTCGAACGTCCGCAGCATTCGCGAAATGCCAAAGGGAAAGGTAATTACAACGGCTTTGCGCCCGACACGCCGCGCGGCCTCCTGGATCGCTTGCGACAACGAACTGCCCGCCGCATCGAGATCCGGCACAAGATCAACTGCTACCGGCCTATAGCCAAGCGCTTTGAGCCAAATCGATAGCGGAAGAACTGTTAGTTTACTGGCAAAGATTTGCGGCACCAGAATGATGGGCTTTCCATCTCCAAAATAGGACGTGTTTGCCTGAAGTAGCGATCGGCGCGCTTCGGCCATCAATTCGTAACCCGCGTCCATCGCCGTCAACGGCCATGTCGACAAAAATCCGATCGCGGATGCCACAGTATCCGATGCCGTCGGCCTATACGTCCGATTGACCTCACGTTTTTCGGGCATCAGCGGGATTACGTAGCCGCCTGAGCCGACGAATGCGGCGATTGCTTCGACGCATTTGTGGGTGTCTTCCCACAACACGCGATGCCCGCAGCCACGAAAGATGACAAGTCTCGCAGCCGGAATAATCCTTGCCATCGCCATCGCGTTTTCAGGCGGGATCAATTCGTCGAGGTCCCCAGTCAGGATGAGCGTGGGACAGCGTATGTTGGCAAGTGCTCTTGAGCCGTCGAATTCCGCGAATGCCTGAAACTGAAGGTCCGCAGCATGCAAAGGCGTCGGAAGCGCGACTTCGCGTAACATCTGCTCCTCCGCAAGATCCTGGTGACGTTCGAGATAGCCTGGCGAGTAAGTGACCTTCCAGATGCGTCGCGCGGCCTGTTCCGCCGAAAGACCATCCAGATCGCGCATAACGGATACAACTGAAGCCGTAGCGTACTTCGCGCGTGGCCCACCGACCATCGTCGCGCACAAAATCAGGCTTGCAACGCGATCTGGGAATTGGCGGACGAATTCCTGCGCGATTGCGCCACCCATCGAGTAGCCCAGCATATTAACCTGCACTAGCCCAAGGTCGTCGAGGACCGCGCAAACATCCCGCGCCATGTTCGCAATCGCATAACCTCGTACGGGTTTGTCGCTAAATCCCGTGCCGCGATTGTCAAGAGTGACGACCAAGAACTGATGCGCTAACTGCTCTATGAAGGCACGCGGCCATGCCACGGAGCTGAGCCGATAGCCCATCACGAGCACGAGCGGTGGCCCATCGCCGCGAACGCGGTAGGCGATTTTGACCCCGTTTACGTCGACGAATTTGACGCCCATTTTCCCGCTCAAAGCCCTGAAACCAGATGCCCGCCATCGACTGCCAGGACGCTGCCAGTCATGAACGAGCCAGCGTTGGAAACCAGCAGCAGCAGTGGCCCATTAAGCTCGCTAAGCTGTCCAAGCCGCCGCTGCGGCACGCGCCTAATCAGGGCCTGGCCATGCTCACTCTTAAAAAATTCATCGTTGAGTTCGGTGGCGAAATATCCGGGCGCCAGGGCGTTAACGCGAATGCCGTAGCGAGCCCATTCGAGTGCCAGCGCCTTGGTCATTTGGACCACGCCGGCCTTGGAAATCGCATATGGCGCGACGGCGCCGGCGACCCGAAGCCCGAGGATCGAGGCAATGTTGACGATCGAACCCTTGACGTTGTTAGCGATCATCTGCCTGGCTGCCGCCTGCGCTACTAGCCAGACTCCCTTCAGGTTGGTGTCGATCACGCGGTCCCAGGCTTGCTCATCCTGGTCGAGCGCCGGCTTGGCCGCCGTCACTCCGGCATTATTGACGACAGCCTGGATCGGGCCAAACGCTGTCTCGGCTTGTTCCATAGCGCCGCCGATCTTGGCCGCGACGGTGACGTCGAGCACAACACTTTGCGCTTTCCCTCCTGATGCGTTGATTTCTGCTACCGCCGACTCCAGCGCGTCCGCCCGACGCGCCGCCAGCGTTATCTTGGCGCCGTTACTCGCAAGGAAACGAGCGAAATGACGCCCGAAGCCGCTTGAGGCGCCTGTTACCAGAATATGCTGATCGCAGATATCAAACACGGGTATCTCCTTTTCCAGCGTCAAGAGGCCCGCCACTTGCGCTCGGCCTCATCCCAGGCTGCAAGCGGCTGCAGGTCCGGTACCCAAGCGAGGCCCGTCTTGCCGTCCGAAGAGATCGCTTCTGTGGTGACGACCATGTCGAGCAATGCCGGCCGGTTGGCGAGCGCGCGCTCAATTGCCGGTCCAAGCTGCTCCTCGGTCTCGACGCGTTCGGCATGCATGCCAAATGATCGCGCCATCCCGGCATAATCGGCGACTTGCAATTTCGTGCCGACAACCTTGCCATGAGTGACCGTCTGGTCGTGCACCTCGATCTGCCAGGCGCCGTTATTGGCGACAACGATTAGCACCGGTGCCTTGTGGCGCACGGCCGTGTCGACCTCGATCGCGTTGAAGCCGAATGCGCCGTCTCCGGTTGCGACCACAACCGGCTTGTCGGGAAAAGCGAGGCTGGCGGCGATGCCGTAGGGCACGCCGATGCCAATACAACCGAACGGACCGGGGTCAAGCATCAGTGGCGCGTTCAGCCCGACGCGGGCAAAGGCCAGGAAGTCGCCGCCGTCGGTTATGATGACGGAGTCGTTGCCGATCGCCTGCTGAAGCGCCGACAATACTTTGTTCGGATGCAGTTTGCCATCCGAGCCTTTTGGGGCGGACGCCATACTTTGCTGCAGCTTCTTCGCACGCTCTTCGTGACCGGCGCGCAATTTCGCGGCCCATTGCCGGTCCACTTCCGAGACACGGTTGCCGGCGTGCTCGACCATTGCTCGCAACGTCTCTGCGGGAGAAGCCAGGATCTCCACTGCTCCGCGCCTGTTGTCACGCATCTCCGAGGGCGTATCGCTGATGCGCACGAATTTGGCGGACTGAAATACAGCGGGCGAACCGTAGGCAAGCTGGAAGTCGAGGCGCCGACCAACAGTGAGCACAACGTCGGCATCGCTCATCACGGCGCCACGCATGGCGCCGACAACCGACGGGTGGCTGTCCGGCACCAGGCCGCGGCTTTCACCGGTGTCGAGATAGACAGCGCCAAGCCGATCCAGCAGTGCGACCAATTCAGGGCCTGCACCGCGGCCGCCACGACCGGAAATGACCAATACGCGCCGGACCGACCAGAGAAGATCGACCGCTCGGGCTACCTGCGCGGGATCGGGCTTCGTCAGCACACGCGGCTTGGCGTTGAGATGCTCGTCGAGTTGCAACGCTTTCGGTACGATGCCGCGGAGCGTGTCGGTTGGAAAATCGATATAGGACGGTCCGGGTTCGCCGCCTTCACCGAAAGCGCGCGAGATCGCCTCGTCCAGCTCCTGTAACACCAGCGAAGGCTCTCGCACGGTGCGGCCATAGCGTGTGATCGAGCGAACCAGCTGCGTGTGGTCCATATCTTGCAGACCACCGCGGTTCTCCTGCGGGCGCGGGTTGCCGCCGGAGATCACCAGCACCGATGCCCGCGACACATGGGCGTTCGCAATGCCGGTGATGGCATTGGTCATGCCCGGGCCAGCGGTAACCAGGGCGACGCCAAGTTCGCCGGTGAGTTCGTTATGCGCCTGCGCCATATGCACGGCGGCGCGCTCGTCGCGGACGTCGATGATGCGGATACCTTCGGCGTCGAGACGCATCCAGATCGGCATGATGTGACCACCGCAGAGCGCGAACACGCGCGTAACACCGCGACGCTTCAATAGACGGGCGATCAGGTCAGCGGCGCTATCAGGAAGGGCTTTCATGGCAAACACTCCGGTGCGATAAGAGTTACATGGATCAGACGTGGGCAAGCCACGCGACGAGAAGGGAGACGGTCAGGACGGCGAATAGATGCGAAGCAAGGATCGACCCCGACGTCACGCCGGCTTCGAGCCCATAGAGTTTTGCGATCGTGAATGGTCCCGATCCGATCGGCAGCGAACTCAGTATCACCGCGGAGTGCGACCAAAGCTTCGGCATCGAAAAGACATAGAACGCCAGCAGCGCTGTCACGGCGGGTTGCAGAATGAGTTTCAGCGCGACCAGCAGCGAGATCGAACGCATGTCGTGCGTGACCACCCGCTCCTGGGCCAGAAATAGCCCGATGCAGACGAGAGCCGCAGGCGAAGCGGCACCGCCGAGCAGGCTTGTGAAGCTCGCAAACGGGCCTGGCACCGTCAGGCCGCTCAGGCCAATTGCAAGGCCAGCGACGGGCGCAATAAGCAGCGGGCTGGTCAGGATCGCACGCGCAACCTTCGCCGCCGTCGACCAAATACTATCGGTCTTCTGGAGGTCGATTTCGACCACGACCACCGCAAACAGGAACAGCACGCAAGCTGTAAACAGCGTGGCGATGATGGACGCCGGCGCGCTCTCCGGTCCGAACACCAAGAGGCACATGGGAATGCCCATGAATCCGACATTGCTGTAGCCGGCATCGAGCCCCTCGATGCTGGCGCTCGCTACCCGCCTCCCCCTTAATCGACTGATCGCAAAGGCAACCGCGAAGGTGACCGCGAAGCCGCTGCAAAAGGCTCCCATGAAGCCAAATTGACGGACCTGGTCGGGTGTAATCTTAGACATTGCGGTGAACATCAGTGCCGGCAATGCCAGGTAGATGGCGAATCGATTGAGATTGTCCGTTGCCGCGCGGTCGAAAACGCCAAAGAAGCCGCACACGAATCCCGTCAAGATCAGCGCAAAGACAGGCAACGCGGAATTCAGGACGGCTTGCATTGGATCTGATGCTCAAATTCGATCTGGCTCAAACAGGGGCAGACGCTCAGTTCGAAAATCGTTTCTTCAGTTCGCGATGAAGTATCTTGCCGGTGGCGTTGCGCGGCATGTCGTCTTCGGCGATAAACTTGTACGACCGCGGCCGTTTGAATCCGGCCATTCGCTCCTTCGCCCACGCGATGAGCTCACCTTCCTGAAGGGTCGCGCCGTCGTGCAACACGATAACAGCGTGAACGCTTTCACCCCACTTCTCGTCAGGCAGCCCGATGACGGCCACATCCTTGACTAACGGATGCGCGCCGACCAACGCTTCGACTTCGGAAGGATAGATGTTCTCGCCACCGGAGATGATCATGTTGCTCTTGCGGTCGGACAGATGGATGTAGCCGTCGGCGTCACGACGCGCCATATCACCGACCGAGCAGTAATCGCCGCGGAACGCTTCCTTGGTCTTTTCCGGCAGACGCCAATAACAATCGAACGTGTGCGCGTTACAGGAGAACAGCTCACCCGATTCTCCATCCGGGACCTCGTTGCCGGCCTCGTCGAGAATTTTGATAGGAGCCGCACCGACGCATTCCCGCCCCACAGAGCCGAGCTTGGTAAACTGCTCGTGCGGATGCAGCATGGTCACCCAGCCAGTCTCCGTCGCACCATAAAGCTCGAACAGGCCGGAATTGGGGAACATCTCCATCACCTCGCGCTTGGTCTCGGGACGCGCTGGCGCAGACGAGATCATGAGCTTGGTAACGGCATCAAAATTATATTTGGATCGAACAGCCTGTGGCAGGCCAAGCATCATGATGTAATGCGTGGGCACCAAAGAGGTGAAGGTCGAACCGCCCTCGGCCAGCGTCCTAACTGCGTGCTCAGGGTCGAAACTCTTGCGGGAATAGATGGAATTCACGCCGCCGCAATAGCCGAACGCACCGAAGAAGTTCAGCGAATTGGCGTGGCACATCGGCATGACTAATAGTGCGCCGTCATTGCGATGTAATCCGAGCTCGATTTCGGTGACCATAGACAACAGCACCGCACTGCGATGGCTGCGAACGACGCCCTTGGGATTGCCAGTGGTGCCCGATGTGTACATCAGCGTCCACGGATCGGACAGCGCAACTGCCTGGCCGGTCTCCTGAGCGCGGCCGGAGGCGAGGAACTCTTCGTAATCGCGATAGCCGGCTGGACAGACGCGCGCGCCGAAATGGATAAAGCGGCCCGATTTGATCGGAAGCGCCGAACGGATCTCCTCGACCACGCCGACAAGCTCGTCCTGCACGATGACGGCCGACGCTTCTGCATTGTTGACGATGAATTCAACCTCTTTGCCGACCAGGCGAAAGTTGATCGGCAGCGCCACGAGACCAGCCTTGGCGGTGGCTGCAAAAATCTCGCACCACTCGACACAATTGTAGGCGAGGATCGCAACCCGATCACCCTTGTTCAAGCCTAGACCCAACAAAGCATTGGCAAGTCGGCACGAACGCTCGTTCCATTGCGAAAAGGTCATCGCTCGATCGAGATCGCGGGCACCGAGACGCTGTGGCGCTAGGCGCGCGTGCACGGAGAGCATTTCACCGAAATTCAAGAGGTCTTTCACGTCCCACTCCGTAGAGATTCTCGAGTAAAAAGTCAGGGTTGATTCAGTGCAACAGGCCGATCGAAATCCACGGCACAGCGGCGATTACGATCGTGCCGATCAAGAGCGCCAGCACGTAGCCGAGCATGGGTTTGATGCCTTCGTCGGGATGAATGCGACTGATCGCGCAGGCTGCGTAGTAGCCGACACCAAACGGCGGGGCGAACAGGCCGATACCCATTGCGAGGATTACGACCATGGCATAGTGCACCTCGTGCACGCCGACCTGCTTGGCGATGGGGAATAGGAGCGGCCCGAACAATACGATTGCCGGAATTCCCTCAAGCACACTGCCGAGCACGATGAAGGCAATGATAGTCACCGCCAGGAACGTCAGTGTACCACCCGGCAGTCCAGTCATGAAGGCCGCAAGCGAGGTCGAGAAGCCAGACTGAGTCAGCGCCCAGGCCATTCCGGTCGCCGCGCCGATGATCAACAGGATCGCACCCGACAGCGCCGCGGTTTCGGTCAGCATCGGATAGAGTCTGCGCCAGTCGAACTTGCGATAGATCAGAAGACCGGCTACGGCCGCGTAGACGATGCCGATGGTTGAGACCTCGGTTGCTGTCGCAACACCACCAACGACGGCCGCACGGATCACGAAGGGCAATGCGATCGCCGGCAGCGCAATCACGAAGGTCCGGCCGACTTCGCCCCAGCTCGCGCGCTTCACATGCGAGAGGTCTTCCTTGCGGTAGCGCTGCCAGACCACGAGGCAGAGCATCACGGCCAGTACTAGTCCGGGCAAAAGACCGCCGGTGAAGAGCGCCGCGATCGAGACGCCGGTGACCGAGCCAATGGTGATCAAGACAAGACTTGGCGGAATGGTCTCGGTTTGCGCGCCGGTTGCAGACAGAAGCGCGACGAGGTCGCCAGGCCTCGCACCACGCTCGATCATTTCGGGGAACAGCACCGGAGCAACCGCCGCCATATCGGCTGCCTTTGCGCCGGAGATTCCCGAGACCAGGTACATCGCCGCAACCAGCACATATTGCAGGCCTCCGCGAACATGTCCAAGCAGGCTTGCCAGGAATGCGACCATGGCGCGCGCCATGCCGGTCATTTCGATCAAGAGGCCGAGGAATACGAAGAGCGGCACCGACAATAGGATGAGGTGGCTCATTCCTTCGTCCATGCGGCCGATAACGACGGTCGAGGGCGTACTGGTCGTCAAGGTGATGTAGGCAAACGTTGCAAGTCCGAAAGCAAAGGCAATCGGAACCGCCGAGAACACCAATACGGCGACCAATCCGACGAAGAAGATCAAGAGGTTGAGATTACCGAGCGGGATCAGCACGGGGCTCAGGGCATAGAAGGCGGCGCAGACCACAGCGACCAGCCCCACAGCGCGCAAAGCCAGGCCCCGATTATCGCTCGCCAGAAGCCTGAGCAGCGCAACCAGCAGCATCAAGCCAAGGCCGATCGGCAACGCGGCGGCACGCCAGAGGCTTGAAATGTCGAGCGCCGGCGTCGATACGAAGGATTCGTCGGAAGCAAATTCGTACGCCGGCTGGAGCACGAGCACGAGGAAGGCGAGAGGCGCCGCAATCGCAAGCACATCGAAGAAGGCGCGCTTGCGCGGACCGAGCTTGCCCACGAAGGCGGTCATCCGCATGTGCTCGTTGCGCTGGAAGGCAACGACCGCGCCGAATATTGCAAGCCACAGAAACAGGATGCTGGCCAGCTCATCCGACCAGATCAGTGGCCGTTGAAAGATGTAACGAGCGGATACGCCGGAGAACAACACCACGACCTCGGCGACCACAAGCAAGGCGGCGATGGCCGCCACGACCGAACCCAGCCATTGCTCGGCCTTTTGCAGGGCGCCTGCCGCCCCGGTCATCCGGGGTGGCGCAACCCTGGCTTCCTCCGCGATCTGCATGGCGATTAACCGATGTTGCCGGCATATTTTTGCAACAACGACCATGCCTGGTCGCCGAATTTGGTCTTAGCGTCCTTGTAGAAAGGCGTCTTGGCGAGCGCCGCCTGGAAGTCTTCAGCCTTCGTCGTGTTGAAGGTGAGTCCCTTCGAGGTAAGGTTCCTGCGGTATTCGGCGTCCTGCGCAACGATGTCGTCGCGCTGCTTCTTGGCAGCCGCGTTGAAATGCTTCTGCATCACCTTCTGCGCGTCCGCAGGAACGGTCTTCCAGATCCGCAAACTCGAGAGCAGCCAGAAGCCGTCCCAGGCGTGATTGGTCAGCGAACAATATTTCTGGACTTCGAAAAATTTCGCAGAATCGATCAGTGCCAGCGGATTTTCCTCGCCATCAGCTATCTTCGTCTGCAATGCGGAATAGGCCTCGTTCAGCGGAATGCTGATGGGCGCGCCACCAAACGCCGAGAACATCGCGACCCACAGCGGCACGACGGGGACGCGTATCTTGAAATTCTTGAGATCGTCCGGCGTGTTGATCGGGTGCGTGCTTGAGGTGATCTGACGAAAACCATTGTCCCACACCGCCTCGAACGGCACGAGACCGACTTTTTCGATATTGCCGCGAATGAACTTGCCGACTTCGCCATCCATCGCGGCCCACACCTTGTCATAGTTCGTGAAAGCAAAGCCGACGCCGGTCAGCGATGCGGTCGGAATCAAGGTCGAGAGCACAGTGCCCGGCATGGTTGCGAGCTCGAGCGCCCCGGAGCGCAGCTGCGTCATCATGTCGGTGTCGCTGCCGAGCTGGTTGTTCGGAAACAGGCTGATCGCGACCTGCCCGTTCGTCTCGGCGCCAATCGCCTCGATCGCTTCCTTCAGGCGCACATTGACCGTGTGGGTCGCCGGCAGATCGTTGCCGAACTTCAGTTTGAGAGGCGCGGCTGCGGCCAGCACGGCGGGGCTCTTCAACAAAGGCCCGGCCGCGGCGAATCCGGCGGCAGATTTCAAAAGCGAGCGGCGGCTAACCCTGAGCATTGACGTTCCTCCCGTGTGAATTCCGCATTGGCGCGGTATTGAATTCGAATACTGAATTCATATTCTGAATTCGAATGCAGCGCAATGGATTTTTCACGGCGGGATGATAAAAAGGCGGACAAGAGTAAGGTTCGGAGAATGCATGGCCCAGGTTCAGACCCAGCCAACCCTGGTGGAACAGGTTGTAAACGCTATTGTTTCCGAGATTGTCGACGGCGAGCTGCCGGCAAACTCACGACTCATCCAGGACGAACTGGCTCGCGCCTATGGTGTGTCCCGGCAGCCCGTTCAGCAGGCGTTGCTGCTCTTGCGGGACCGCGGCTTGGTCCGAGAGGCTCCCGGCCGGGGGCTCATCGTGTCCCCTCTCGATGTCGAATTTGTTCGAAACCTTTATGAGGTGCGGGCGATGCTGGATGGCCTCGCCGCACGCCTTGCAGCCGAGCGCGCGCCGGAACGTGCGAAGCTTGAAGGACAGGCCTATCTCGACGCCGGGCGCGCCGCTGTCGCAAGCGGCTCATTGAATGAGCAGATCGAAGCCGACATGCACTTCCACGAATTCATCAATGAATTGGCGGGAAATCCGCTTATTGCCGAAACCACCGCACCGCATTGGCCTTATCTGCGCCGCGTCATGGGCGAGGTCCTCCGCGACGACGTCCAGATGCCGCAAATCATCCTGGGCGAACATGTCGCGATCCTCGAGGCCATCATCGCGGGTGACGCCGGCAAAGCAGAGCAACTCAGCCGCGATCACATCTCTCGCGCAGCAAAGGTCTTCGTGCAACGGCTAGAGGTGCAACAAGCAGCGTCGGACGAAGAGATGAAACAGCGCCGCACTCGCCGAATTCGCTGATGAACCTACAGCAGAGCGCAAAGCTCGGTGAAATGTCTGAATTC
>NZ_DAIDJE010000183.1 GCF_027451485.1 Bradyrhizobium sp. | reverse complement strand
TGCACAATGCTTGTCGGCGCCCTGGAGGCCACCGAGATCGGCGCCTTTGCCGGGTCCAGCCGAAGTGACGAAGAAGGTCATATTGGCCGATTGGGCCAGAGCGCGCTGCGCGGCAAGGCTTCCGAGCAAGGCAGCGGCGGCGACGAGAGCACGATGCGAAATGCTTTTCCGAGAAGCGGACATTCGAAATCCTCCCACGTTTATTGATCCAACTTCATTGGCCCACTCGACGACGACCGGCCAATTAGAACCAAGCCCGTCGTTATCAAGAATATTCCTCGGGGAACGTCGGCAGAAAAAAGCCCCGGTGAACCCACGGCGTCGTTCTTGCTTTCAGCGGATCAGGAGGTCTGCTGGATCGCCGACAGGATCCAGTTGCCGCCACGAGGCCTCAGGAAGGTCCACACTTCCGTGACCTCCTCCGGCTGCTGGCTGCCCTCGACCATACGACCGGTGGTGCGATCCAGCGTGGTATCGATCAGCGAGTAGCGCATCGCCACGCTTGCATAGTCGGTGTCGCCCTCGCGCCAGGCTTCTGCAAGGTCACCCTGCAAAAGCCTGGTGCCGGAAACCTTGTTCACGACATTGCGAGCCCGGTTCTGCTCGAGGTCGCGGGAGAAATACGATGCCATTTCGGGGGTCGCCAGCGTGCGAAGCCGCCCGACATCCTCGTTCGACCAGGCAGCCTGCGTTTCGCCAAGCAACCGTTCGAACGCCTCGTAGTCGGCCGGAAGAATTTGAAGCGGCGCGCTCCCCGATCCCAGTCCAAAGCCCGCCGGGGAGCGGAAGCTGGCCTGGGCACCCAGCGGCGCAGGACCGCCCGCATAAGCCGTCCCCATCTCCTGACGGCGCTGCCACCACGACATCGCCAGCCGCACCAGGAACACGATCAGTGCGATCTGCAAGAGCAGGCCGATAATGGACGAGAAACCGCCGATCCCGCCGAACAGGCCCCCGCCAAACAACATGCCAAGGAGGCCGGCGCCGAGGAACCCGGCCGCAAGGCCGCCGAACAGCCCCGAACCAGGGCGATTGAAGAAACCGCCGCCCGGCGTGCCAAAACCGGAACTGCCGGGGTTGGTGTATGTGCGATTGAAGGGCCGTGCGGCGCTGGGCGCCGTCGAGGTCGAGGGCGGGGCGGAAAACGTCCGCGATCCGCGCGAGCCGGAGCTGATGCCGCCGCCGATCCTCGCGTCCGCCGAGGACGCGACGACCAACGGCACGGCCAGCGACAAGACGACGGCGAGCGCCTGCACCAAACCAAATGCACGTTGCCTGAAATTCATGGCGATGTTCCTCAAAACCCTGCTTCCGAAGGGCGGCTTTGACGCCTTTTGGGTAGAAGCGCCCTTTAGATGGGCAAAGCCACTTATAAAGGAAAGCCGCAGCGAGGGCGCGGGGCTGCGGCGCGGCGTCGCGGGGTAAGGCCTTCCGGCTACGCAACTCACTGAGGCGTCATCGTTTCCTTCACCGCGGCTACCAGCTGGCTCAGTGTGAAGGGTTTCGGCAGGAACGCGAATTGCTGGTTCTTGGGCAGGCTCTTTTCGAAGGCGTCTTCCGCATAGCCTGACACGAAGATGATCTTCAGGTCCGGATTGCGCTCACGCATGGACTTGAGCAGCGTCGGGCCATCCATCTCCGGCATCACAACGTCCGAGACCACAAGATCGACGGCGCCGTCCTTCTCTTCCAGCGCTTCCAGAGCCTCGATGCCGTTTGAGGCCTCGATCACGCTGTAGCCGCGGGAACGCAAGCCCCGGGCATTGAGGGAACGCAGGCCCTCCTCGTCCTCGACCAGCAGGATGGTGCCCTGCCCGGTCAGATCGGTGCGGGGCTTTGAATCTGCGGGCGCCTCCTTGCCGGCGGCGGTGGCGGCGACCGCCTCCGGGATCGCGACCTCAGCTTCCGGATGATGCCGCGGCAGGAAGATGCGGAACGAGGTTCCCTTGCCGGGCTCGGAATCCACATAGACGAAGCCGCCCGTCTGCTTGACGATGCCATACACCGTCGAGAGGCCAAGGCCGGTACCCTTGCCGACTTCCTTGGTCGAGAAGAACGGCTCGAAGATCTTGTCGATGATTTCGGGCGGAATGCCGGTGCCGGTGTCTGTAATGTCGATCCGGACATATTCGGCTGCCGGCATGCCCTTATAGGCGAACTGTGTGGCTTCCTCGGTCGTGACGTTGGCGGTGCGCACCGTGAGCTTGCCGCCGTCCGGCATCGCGTCGCGTGCATTGACCGCGAGATTGACGATCACCTGTTCGAACTGCGAGACGTCGACCTTCACCGGCCAGAGATCGCGGCCGTGGATCAGGTCGAGTTTCACCTTCTCGCCGATCAGCCGGCGCAGCAGCATGGTGAGATCGGACAGCGCATCGCCCAGATCGAGCACCTGCGGCCGCAGTGTCTGGCGCCGCGAGAACGCCAGGAGCTGGCGCACCAGCGTCGCCGCCCGCGTCGCGTTCTGCTTGATCTGCATGATGTCCTGGAACGACGGGTCGGTCGGCTTGTGCGCGTTGAGCAGGAAGTCGTTCGCCATCATGATCGCGGACAGCACGTTGTTGAAGTCGTGCGCGATGCCGCCGGCGAGCTGGCCGACCATGTCCATCTTCTGCGACTGGTTGATCTGGTTTTCCAGAGCGCGGCGTTCGGTCGTTTCCAGCATGTAGACGATGGCCGCCTCGGACTCGCGTTCGTCCTCCTCGACTGCGGTGACGAAGAACTGCCCCCAGCGCTCCCTGGTGCCGTCGAGCATCACCTCGACCGGCTCGATGTCGCCCTGCCCGAGCGCCGCCTGGTTGATGGCCGCGACCAGAAGATGACGGTCGCGCGCATTGACGGTGTTGAAGATGGATTTGCCGTCGGAGCCCAGTCCCTGCGCCAGTTTGGCGAAACGCGCGTTGGCGCGCACGATCGCGCCGGAGCGGTCGACGGTGGCAATCGCCATCGGCGTATGGTCGAAGAAACGCATGAAGCGCACTTCGGCGGCCCGCTGCGGGTCGGCGCGCTCGTCGCGCGCCCGGCTGATGACGAGCGTCCGCGACGCGCCCGGCGCGCCGTCAGCGCCGAAAGCGAGCTTGTGATAGAGCCGCACCGGCATGGTCCTGCCGGTCCGCATCCGCAAATCGATATCGAAGACCTCAGTCGTGACCTCGCCCGGCGCGGGCGTAATCGAGGTCAGAAGCGCAGCTCCGTCGCCGGAGACGATATCGGTCAGCTTCAGGCCGCCGGATCCGATCTCCGCCAGATCGTAATCGAGCCAGTTGGCGAGCGTCGCATTGACATAGACGACTTCGCCGGCCGCGTTGACCGAAAAGAAGCCGCATGGCGCGTGATCGAGATATTCGATCGCGTGCTGCAACTCCTGGAACACGTCCTCCTGCCGCTCGCGGTCGCGGGTGATATCGGCGATCGACCACACCGCATATTTCGCCTCGCGCTTGTTCTGGCCGAGCGGACGAACCCGCATCCGGAGCCAGCGGCCGTGGCCGCCATCAGTGCCGGCGATGCGGACCTCTTCCTGCTGGCGCTTGCCTTCGCGCGACGCCTTGAGCAGCCGAAACACCGCCTCCGATACATCCGGATTGCCGATGAAAACCCGCTCGACCGGGCGCACGTCGTGCGCGCTGGCCGCCCCCGTGAGCGTCAGATAGGCCGCATTGCAGTAGACGATATGCCCCCGCGAATCGGTGACGGCGATCCCGTCATAGGCAAGGTCGGCAATCCGCCGCACGACCGGATCGTCCGCGGAACGGTCGGCGAAGCGAATGATGCCGGCGGCAAATGCAAAAAGATTGAACAGGCCGATCATCGCGAGCAGCGCGAGCAGGCCCAGAATATAAGGCTGCGCCTGCGCCCGGCCGAGGGTCGTCAGCGCCAGCGCGATCGCCACGATGGCGCCCGCGACCAGCAACACCAAAAGGATACTGCCGCCCCGCCGTACCGGCTCCTGGGCGGCGGCCGGCTCTTGCGGCGGATAGTGGTCAGATTCGGCGATCATAAGAGGGAAAATGGCCTGTCGACACGGGAACAACGCAGATTGTTACGCTAGTGCGGTGGATTTGACATTCGCTCCAGTACTTCCGCGAGTCTTCCACAACGAATGTCAAATCCAAAACCGCACGAGAATTGACACCGCTGGCTTCCCTTCGTTCTGGCATTCGCAAACGAACTCGCCGCGACAGCACCCGAACCTCAGACCGGGACACCGTTTTCGGCATGCCGGCCCGCTTAGCCCTTCAGTGCCTGAATCGCCCCAGCAAACGCAAGTCCACCCGCTGATTTTTCGCAAGACTATCAACGATGCCGGCCCGGCCGGAACCGGGCATCATTGCCGCGCCCGGCCGGCGGCGCCGCGCTTGAGGCCCATCACGTAGCCGATGATCTCGGCGACCGCGTGGTAGTGTTCGACGGGTATTTCCTGGTCGATTTCGACCGTGGCGTAGAGCGCGCGGGCCAGCGGTACGTTCTCGACGATCGGAATGTTGTGCTGGCCGGCGATCTCCCTGATCTTCAGCGCGATCAGGTCCACGCCCTTGGCGACGCAAACCGGCGCTGCCATGCCGCGCTCGTAGGACAGCGCAACCGAATAGTGGGTCGGGTTGGTGATGATCACGGAAGCCTTGGGCACCGCTGCCATCATGCGCTTCTTCATGCGCGCCTGACGCAACTGCCGGATGCGGCCCTTGATGTGGGGATCGCCTTCGGACTGCTTGAATTCCTCCTTGATTTCCTGGAGCGACATCTTCTGCCGCTCGTACCACTGCCGGTACTGGAAAAAATAATCGGCGATCGCCACGGCGGCGAGCATCGCCACCACCGCGCCCATCAGATGCAGCGCCATGCTGACGACCACGCCCAGCATGGCCGCCGGATCGAGCCTCAGCATCGATTCCAGACGATACCGCTCCGGCCACAGGATCGCGGTCATCACCGAGCCGAGCGCCAGCAGCTTGAACAGGCCCTTGCCGAAATTGGCGAGGGCCTGCTTGCCGAAGATCCGCTCGGCGCCGGACATCGGCGATATCTTTGAGAGTTTGGGCTTGAGCGATTCGCCCGACCAGACCAGCCGGTGTTGCAGCATATTGCCCGCAATCGCTGCCAGCACCAGCATCAGGAGCGGAACCCCGATGGCGCCGAACACGGCGTATTCCAGGTTTTGTGCCAGCATCAAAAGGCCGGGACCGTCGGTACGGATCATCCAGGAATTGGCAATGAGATTGCGCAACGGCACCTCGATGCCGCCGATCGAGCCGGAAAAGGTCGAGAGAACAAGGGTCGCGCCCGAAATCATGAACCAGGTGTTGACCTCCTGGCTCTTGGCTACGTCGCCGCGTTCCTGCGCCTCATCGAGACGTTTTTGCGTGGGGTCTTCTGTGCGTTCACCGCCGGAATCCTCTTCGGCCATGTTAAACGACCTTCACCTGAGTGGGATGAGATCGTGCATGACGCCGATGAAATACTGCAGATACGTTCCCATCATCGCGGCCAGCACCAGGCCGAAGATCAGGAAGCCGGACAGGATCGAGAGCGGCACGCCGACGAAATAGACCTGCATCTGCGGCATCAGCCGCGCCAGCACGCCCAGGCCGATATTGAAGACGAGGCCGAAAACCAGAAACGGCGCGGCCAGTTGCATGCCGATCTTGAAGGCGGCGCTGAACGCGCGGGTGGCGAGTTCCGCGACATCCCCGCTCGGCATCACTTCGCCGGGCGAGAAGATCTTGTAGCTGTCGTTGAGCGCGGCAATGATCAGATAGTGGCTGTCGGTCGCAAACAGCATGGTGACGCCGAGCAGCGTCAGGAAATTGCCGATCAGGACGCCCTGCTGGCCCTGCGTCGGATCGATCGAGGTGACAAAGCCCAGTCCCATCTGCTGGGCGATCACCGCGCCCGCCACCTGCAGCGCCGCCAGCGTCACGCGCGCGGTTGCGCCGAGCACGACGCCGATCAGGATCTCGTAGACCATCATTACCAGCAGCGCGGCCATCGAGTTCATGTCGATATGGTAGTCGGCGCGATGCAGCGGCAGAATGATCAGCGTGAGCAGAAGCGCGATCGAAAGCTTGACGCGGACCGGAATGTTGGATTCGCCGAATCCGGGCAGCAGCATCACCATGGCGCCGACGCGGGCGAACGTCAGCATGAAGGCCGCCGCCAACAGCGGCAAGAGCGAAATGTCGATGCGCATGCAGGGCGGATTGTGCCATCACCCGCCTATGATTCGCGACGAAATCCGCATCATGTGGCTGTGCAGCGCGTCGGCCATGAATGGCAGCGTCAAAAGCAACGTGACGAAAATGGCCAGAATCTTCGGAACGAAGATCAGCGTCTGCTCCTGGATCTGGGTCAGCGCCTGGAACAGCGACACCACGACGCCGACCACAAGTCCCACCACCATCAGCGGCGATGACACCACGACGATGGTCCAGATCGCATCCCGCGCCACGTCGAGCGTTTCAGCACCGGTCATAGCTCATTTTCCTATTTACCCCTCATGGCGAGGAGCGCGAAAGCGCGTCTCGAACCCATGGAGCCCAGCTTTCTCTTCCTTCGAGACGCCGGCTTCGCCGGCTCCTCAGGATGAGGATCAGATCGTCATCTTCATGATGTCTTCATAGGCGGCGATCACCTTGTCGCGCACCGACACCAGCGTGGAGACCGCGACGTCGGTTTCCGCGACTGCCGTCACGACGTCCATGACGTTGGCCTTGCCCGACGCCATCGCGACCGTTTGCGCATCGGATTTGCGCCCGGCGTCAAGCACGCCGCCGACGGCATTCTTGAGCACGTCGCCGAAGGACAGTCCCGCCGGGTCGGCTGCCTTGGCGGCGCCCCCATTGTCCAGAACGCGGGCGGCCGCAGCATAGGCGTTGGCAGCAATTGCGGGTGAAGCCATCGTTTAAACCTTCCCCTGTCAGGCCTTGAGAATGTCGAGTGTGCGCTGGATCATCCGGCGCGTCGCGCTGATGACGTTGAGATTGGCCTCGTAGGACCGCTGCGCTTCCCGCATGTCGGTCATTTCGATCATCGGATTGACGTTCGGATATTTGACGTAGCCCGAGGCGTCGGCAGCCGGATTGCTGGGCTCGTATTTGACGTGGAAGTCGGAGTTGTCGGTCTTGATCTTGCCGAGCGTCACCACCTGGGCATCCAGCGTGCGGTCAAGCGCCGAAGAGAAGGTCGGCACCTTGCGGCGATAGGGGTCGCCGCCGGCGGTCGATGCCGTCGAATCGGCATTGGCGATATTCTCCGAAATCACCCGCATGCGCCCGGACTGGGCGCGCAGCGCCGACGTCGCAATACCCATCGAGCGGGTAAAATCGTTCGCATCGCTTGACATGAAGCCCCCTCCTTCCGCTTAGCCGAAGCTTTGGCTGCCGAGATGCCTAGCCCTTGCCGATTGCGATCTTCAGCAGTTGCAGGCTCTTGCTGTAGAGTTCAGTCACTGCCGCGTAATCCATCTGGTTCGAGGAGACCTTGAGCATCTCGTCCTCGAGGCTGACCGAATTGCCGGCCGGGCGCGTCAGGAATCCGGCGTGGTTGTTCTGACCGAAGGCAGGATCGGCGCCTTCGGACGCGATATGGCTTGCGCTGGTGCGCGCCATTGCCAGCGTCGTGGCTCCGCCGTCGATTTTGCCGCTGCCGACCTCGAATTTCGGTTCGACCAGATCGCTCGGCTTGAAATTCGGCGTATTCGAATTCGATACGTTTTCAGACAGCACGCGCTGGCGCTCCTGGTGCCACAGCATCTTGGTGCGCAAGATCGACAAGGTCGGAAGGTCGCTGATAGCCATCGCCGCGCTCCCTTCGGGCTTGATGCCCGGTAGGCAGAATTTGCCGCGCGTATGGTTAACGGCTGGTTAAGATCGCGTTCCGTGCGAGCCCGGCCCATTTGAGCCACGAAGTGGCCTTCAGAATCGCTTTGAGCGCAATTTCGCCACGAATGCTGCGTTAACCAGCGAAAATCATCGGCTGAGGCCACGCGAGAAGTCGTTTTGGCCCTGCCGATTCATGGGTTATTAAGACTGCCGGGACGGCAGCTTTTGCCGTGGGACATTAACTTGAGCCGCAGTCGAGGGCTCATTGGGCGTGGTAGGGCCGCTTCGGCCGCTTAAGCGCCGGGGAAAAGGCATGCAGGCACTTACATTTTTGTTCGCGTTCGTGGCGGTCTTGGTGCTGATCGGCGTGGTCGCCTGGCTGATCCGGCGATTCGCCTCCAACCGGCTGGGCACCAACACCAATCGCGGACGGATGCCGCGCCTGGCCGTGATCGATGCCGCCGCCGTGGACGGCCGCCGCCGGCTGGTACTGGTACGGCGCGACAATGTCGAGCATCTCCTGATGATCGGCGGTCCGACAGACATCGTCGTCGAGCCCAACATCGTGCGCGCGGCGCCTGGACGCGATCAGTTGCCGCCGCGGCCGGCCGTCGCCAGCCCCGATACACAGCCACGGATCGTGCCGCTTCCGGACGCCGGCTGGACCGAACCGGAGCCCGCGCGGCCCGAGCCCTTCGAACATGGCGAACCGCAAATGCCCGAGCCCCCGCCGCGCCCGGCCCGGCCGGCCTTTGCCGATGAAGTTCGGCGGCCCGCCCGTGCCGAGCGAAGCGATCCCCTGATGACCGGCTTCCCGCCCGAGCCGATGGGCATGCGCCCTGAACCACGTCCCGAACCGCGCCCCGAGCCCCCGGCGGCAGCGCCGCGAATGCCGCCGCGAGGCGAACCGATGATGCCGCGCATGGCGCGGCCCGTTCCGGTTGATGCGCCGAAGCCAGCGCCGCTTCGCCCCGAGCGTCACGTAGCGCCTCCGCCACCGCCGCCCGCGCCGCCGCCAATTTCTTCCGCCGACCAGAATCTCGCCGAGATGGCGCAGCGGCTCGAAGCCGCCCTGCGCCGGCCACCCGGCGAGCCGGTCGCGCCGCCTGTCGCGCCCGAGCCGCCCGCGTCCCGCAACGGTCCCCGCGGCGAGCCGGCCGCACCGCCGCCCGCGCCGGCCAAGAGCGGATTTGACAACCTCGAAGACGAAATGGCCTCCCTGCTCGGCCGGCCAAAGAATCCTACGTGAGGGCCGCGGGCCGTCCGCGTAGAGTTTTATTTCTAGCCACTGTCCTCGCCGCAAGCCTGCTGGCGCTTCCTGCTTGCGCCCAGGACATCAGCATCAATCTCGGCGGCCAGGGCAATGGCGGCGTGACCGAGCGCGCGATCCAGCTGATCGCGCTGCTCACGGTGCTGTCGATCGCGCCTTCGATCCTGATCATGATGACGTCGTTCACGCGCATCGTGGTCGTGCTGTCGCTTCTGCGCACCGCACTCGGCACCGCAACTGCACCGCCAAACACCGTGATCATTGCGCTCGCGATGTTCCTGACCGCCTTCGTGATGGGGCCGGTGTTACAGAAATCCTACGACGATGGGATCAAGCCCCTGATCGCCAACCAGATCAGCGTCGAGGAGGCCTTGCAGCGCGCATCCGTGCCGCTGCGCACTTTCATGCTCAAGAACGTCCGCGAAAAGGACGTGAAACTGTTTCAGGACATGTCCGGCGAGCCGCTGCCGGCGACGCCCGCGGATTTGTCGCTGCGCATCCTCGTGCCGGCCTTCATGATCTCCGAATTGAAGCGCGCCTTCGAGATCGGTTTTCTCCTGTTCCTGCCTTTCCTGATCATCGACATGGTGGTTGCCTCGGTCCTGATGTCGATGGGCATGATGATGCTGCCGCCGGTGACAGTGTCCCTGCCCTTCAAGCTGATCTTCTTCGTGCTGATCGACGGCTGGTCACTGGTCGCCGGCAGCCTGGTGCAGAGCTACGGCGGGGGTTAGGGCGGCAGTAGGCTTCAGCCGCCGCCCGGACCTGGTGCATCTCCTGCAGCCCCCGCGTGAGCTACTGCGCCGCTCTCGCCTGCCTCGTTCCAATGATCCTGGGCAGCGACCCGGTCGGTGCCGGGTCGGCCTTCGCGTGCGCCGTGGCGTCGGGGTAGCGCGCCTTCATGTCGCGCAGGAACCCTTCCAGCGTATCGACGCTGGCGGCCATCTTGGCGATCTCCGTGAAATCGGCACCGGCGGAATCGACCGGCTTGCTCGCAACCTGGAATGCGGCGCGGTCCTCCGGCGAATTCATCAGCGGCAGGTATTTTTCGCGAAAGCGCGCCATCCCGATCGAATCCTCGGCCAGCGCATAACCGACGACCGCACGAATGATGTCGCTCTTCTCCGCAGCAGTCAGCGGCCGGAAGTCGCGCCAGCGGTCGGCATAATAGAGCTCGATCTGTTCGGCCGCCTGGCGCCATTGCCGCGCCGCCCAATAGATATCCGAGCGCAGCCGGATCGCCTCCTTGCCGGGGATATTCGAAATGATGTCGAGCGCGAGATCGTGTCGCCCGACATCGCTTTGCGCGCGCGCCTCCAAGAGCAGACGCTGCTGACGCAACTCGCCGGAGAGGTCGGCAATCCGGGTCGAGCGGAGGGCATCAATCGCCCGCTCAGGCTTGTGGTTGGTAAGATAGACCATCGCAAGCCGCGCGGCGACCTGCGCGCGCGCGGCACCCTCCAGCCGCTTGTCGACCTGATATTGCAGGAGTTCGGCGGCCTGGTCGAGCAGGTCGACGGCCACAAGACGATCTGCGAGGCGTCGGATCATCTCGTCGCCGCGCCGGCCGATCGGCGTCAGGTCGCGATATTCGTAGAACATCGCAAGCGCGTCGATCGGCGGGAGATCGTCCCCCTTCGAGCCGAGAAAGAGCTGCGCAAACAGGGCCGATGCGGCATCCTGACCCTCGCGGGCAATCTCCAGATTGGGCGCCAGGCGGTTGGCGGTCCGCACCGCGGCGAACGAATCGGCAAACCGTCCGGTTTCGGCGTAGATCCTTGCCATCCCTTCCAACGCCTGCACCTCGAGCGCGTCGCCGCGCCAGGTGATCGACAGCGTCTCCAGATCGCGCAGGGCATCGTCCCGGGTGATTTCGCCGCGCTTTTGCATCAGGGCGATTTGCAGAAGCTTCGCCTCCGTCGAAGCCTGGCGGTCGGACGAGGCGATCGCGCGCTTGAATTCATCGAGCGCATCCATGTCGTGACCCAGGCCCTCGTCGAGCCGGCCGCGCAGGACGGCCACCTCCGCTTGCTGGTCGGGCAAGGTTCCGATCACTTCCAATTCGCTGGCGCGCTTGGCCGCACCGGGATAATCCTTGACTTCGAGCGAGGCGCGCATCGCTTCTGCGATCACGATCCGCTGGAGATCGATCGGCAGCGACGTCACGGCGAATTCGGTGCTCTTGAATTTCTCGCGCGCGTCCGCCCATTTTCCCTGACGCGCGCTCGCCATCGCCTTCCAGAGCTGCGAGTCGTAGTTGCTTCCGATCACCGGGCTCGCGAGATCCTTCAGTCCGCGTTCGGGCCGTCCCATCAGGATGGAGGCGAGCGAGTGCACGATCAGCGCGGCCGGATCTTCCGCGCCCGGTTTGGCGTCGGCGAGCGCGAAATTGAGCACGCCGACCGCTTCCGGATACATCCGCCGCGCCATGTAAAAGCGTGCGAGATCGACCTGCGCCGCCATGCGTTGCTCGGCTCCAGCGGTTGCCGCCGCACCGGCCGCCTGGATCAGGGCATCGAGGCGCTCATTGAAGTTGCCTTCCTTGTTCTTGCGCCATTCTCCGAGATCGAAGATCGGCCGGACGGCCGTGGGGGCGCGCTCGGCGCCGTTGTCGGCGGGCGACAAAGTCAGGCCCCCGGGCTTGCCCAGCACAACCTTGTCGGGCCCCACATCCACCGTCACGTCATCGGAGTTCGGGCGGACGGCAACGCCGTGGATCGACTCAAGCAGCGACAGCTCGACGAAATCCTGTCGCCTGATGAAGCCGCGCGCAGGCGGCATCGCCGTCACCACGAACAGGGTATCGCCAACGTCCGGATCCTTGAAACGATGCAGCGCACCTGCCTTCTTCAGCGGCACCGTGACGTTGGCGAGCGCCGGATCCGCGATGTTCCTGATCGCCGACAGCGCCTGGGACGGCGTCGTGACCGTATCGGCAAAGGTGACCGTCCAGTTCGTTCCGGTGGCAAGGTCCTCGCCCGAAATCGACGGCAGTTGCGGCCGGTTCAGGCGAAAGCGAACCGCCTGCCCTTTTTCCTGGGGCACGATGCTGACGTCGGCGACTGCGGCACCACCCTGTCCGCGGATCGGATCGAGATTGATCGGCTGCTTCGAATCCAGCATCAGCCAGAGCGTATCGGCACGGCGGAACAGCGCCGCGGCCGTCCCTGCCGGCAGCGAAAAAGTCAGATGCAGACCCTCACTGTCGCGGTTCACGGTGACATTGCTCGCACCCGGCTCCGATCTGGCTTCGGCGGGCACAGCCGGCGCCGGCGCAGCCTGCACTTTCTTCGCGGGCGTCTCTCCGGCGTTGGCCGGCGTTGCGACAAGGACCGGAGCGGGTTTGGCGGTCTCGGGCGCCGCCGCGGTCTTCGGTGCTGGGCCGGCGCTGGGTTCGGCGGGCGCCTGAGGGTTGGCGGTTTGTGGCGGTTGTTGCGGCTGCGGCGCAATCGTCGGCTTCTCAGTCGCCACCGGCTTCGCG
>NZ_DAIDJE010000182.1 GCF_027451485.1 Bradyrhizobium sp. | reverse complement strand
ATCCGGGGACAATTAGCCTGCGGGTTGCGACGATGCTGTGCCTGGTGCGCGACATTTTGGACGGGCTCGACGCGCAGGGGTTTCGCCGTATCGTGATTGTCAACGGGCATGGCGGTAACGGCGCGGTGCGCGATCTCGCGTTGGAATGGATGGCGGATCATCCGCGCAGTAGCGTTAAGTTCCATAATTGGTGGAATGCGCCACGCACCTTCGCCAAAGTCATCGAGATCGATCCGGTGGCGAGCCATGCGTCATGGATGGAAAATTTTCCGTGGACGCGGATCGCAGATGCCGGTTTGCATCACGCGGCGCCCGATGCAGTGAAGCCGCCCATGCGCCGGATGGATGGGCTTGATCCGGCGGCGATGCGCCGTCTGGCGGGGGATGGCAATTTCGGCGGGCGCTATCAGCGCGATGACGCCGAGATGTTGGCAATATGGCAGGTTGCTGTGGAAGAGACCCGGGCACTGATTGCCGAGGGGTGGCGATAAAAGCGATGATCGCTGGGTTATTGGTCCAAGATTGTCAAAAAGAGCTACTCTGCCCTAAATGGCGCGATGGATCGCCACGCAAATCGACCATGAAAACCATGTCGGCGCGCGAGGCTAAAAACGCCTTTGGGCTGATGATCGAAACGGTGCGTGCAGGCCCTGTGCTGATCGAAAAGCGCGGGCGCGGCGTCGTGGTGGTGGTCGCATTGGAGGAATATGAGCGGCTGACCGTCGGCTTGGCCACCAAAGAAGAGGCCACTAAACGGGGTGCGGAGGCTACCAGAAATTGACCAACGAAGCCTTCGCCCGGATCAAAATTGACCAGCTTCTGAAAGACACCGAGTGGCGTCTGACCGATGGGATCAGCGTGCGCTACGAATATCCGCTTGATGACGGTGGCCGGGCCGACTACGTCCTATTTGACCGCCAGGGACGCGCACTTGCCGTGCTGGAGGCCAAGAGCACAAGCGTCAGTCTCAGCGCGGGAGAGGCGCAAGGCCGTCGTTATGCCGACCTGCTCGATGTGCCGTTTATCTTCCTGTCGAACGGCGAAGAAATATGGTTCTGCGACAAGGGCCAGGACGCCCATTTCCGCAAGATCGAGACCGTTTTCAGCCAGGATGATCTCGCGCGCCGGAAAGCTGCGCGCGATATCCGCCGCAACCCGCTCGACATTCCGATCGACAGCCGCATTGCCGGTGGCGGTGGCCGTCTGCACCAGAGCGCGTGCATCGAAGCGGTATGCCGGGAGATCGTCAACGGACGGCGCAAGATGCTCGTCGAGATGGCGACTGGCACTGGCAAAACTCGCACGGCGGCGGCATTGCTGAAGCGTCTGTTTGAAGCAAACTGGGCGACGCGTGCGCTGTTCGTGGTCGACCGAAATACGCTCGCGATCCAGGCGGAGGACGCTTTCGCGGAGCATTTGCCCCATCTGCCCTGTTACCGCGTCCCGCGAACTGGACGCCGCTTCCAGGACGAAAAGCGCGTCACCATCGTCACCCTGCAAACGCTGGTCAACGAGTATGAAAAATACTCGTCCGGCTATTTCGATCTGATCGTCATCGACGAGTGCCATCGCAGCATTTACGGCCAATGGCGGCGCGCGCTCGACCATTTCGATGGTATCAAGGTGGGGCTGACCGCAACACCTTGCGTCATGCAGGACACGCCGGACGTGGACGACGAAGACCGCGCCGCGATCCGCGACACGCTGCGGTTCTTCGAGGTCAGCCGCCCGACCTACAGCTACAGCATGTCCGAAGCGATCGCGGACGGGCATCTTGTGCCCTACGAGATTTATCGCGCCATGACCGCGCGCACGGCGGCAACGGATGGTTTCTCGGTTGCGCGCAGCGACATCGATTGGACCGCCCTCGATGCGCCGACCCACGCGGAGTTGGAGCGGCTGTTCGCCGACCGTGATCCGATCATCGTCGATCCATCGGCCTTGGAGCGGAGGTTCACCATCCCGGAGCGCAACCGCGCGATGGTTCGGGAATTCCGCGAGGTTCTGGAGAACGGCTACACCGGCCCGAACGGCATTCGCCGTGCACCCGATTGGGGCAAGACCATTGTTTTCGCCGTTACCAAGCGCCACGCCGAAACGCTGGCGCGCATGTTCGACGACGTGTTCGCTGACAAGAAGCCGAGCCCCACAACGCGTTACGCCGATTTCGTCGTCTCCGGCATGGGGCCGGACGATAGCGTGGACGGCCCCGCCAAGATCAAGCGCTTCAAAAAAGAGGAATTCCCGCAAATCTTGGTTAGCGTGAACATGTTGGACACCGGCTTCGACTGCCCGGAGGTGCGCAACCTAGTGATGGCGCGCTTCACCCACAGCTCGATCCTCTACCAGCAGATGCGCGGGCGCGGCACGCGTTTGGCGCCGGGCAAGGACCGCTTCACCATGTGGGATTTTACCGGTGTGACGCTCCGCCACGGCGATGATGAAACGCCCGGCGCCGGCGGCACCATCTTGGTGCGCGAGGGCAAGCGGCCTGTGGGTCCCACACGGCGGCTCCTGACGCTTGACGTGCATGACGAAATCGATCCCGCGACCCGCGAATGGGTCACTGTTGATGAGACTGGCCGCGCCTTCATGGATGCGGAGGAAGCAAAGTCAGAGTCGTTGGGCGCAGCGTTTGAAACCTGGTTGGCTGGACATAATTTTAACGCTGATCAAATTCGATTGCTCTATTTGGTGAAGGAACAAATCATCGCCAACGCAGCCGAACTCACTGTGTTCGAAAGCTGGCGGTTCGACCGACCGCCACTTGCCATGAATGGGGGCTTTGAGCGGGCCCGCGCGGTTTTTCGCAGTGAGGCCGAACTGGAGAAAACGCTTAGTCGTATGAATGAAGCGGTCTTTGGCATAGTCTCTGCTTGGGCTCCCGGCTCGGAAGCCACGAACTTAATCAAACCCCTGAACTAAGGCCAGCTATGCCCTTCACGCCTGACATGCGCCGCAAGGTCGATCAGATCCGCGACTATCTCTATGGCGGCGGCTATCCCGATCCGCTGTCCAATGCCGAGCAGCTCAGCTTCCTGTTCTTCTTCTACATGATTGAGGGGATCGACAGCGCCAACCTGCGCCAGGCCAAGGCCACGGGCCGCGCTTACACCTCCCTCTTCGCGGGTGACTGGACGCTGCGCAATCCGTTGAACGCGCCGACGAAAGGCGTGGAGACGGTGCCGCGCGACCGTATGCGCTGGTCGTCATGGGCGAACGCCATGTCTGGCGAACATCTCGTCACATTCGTGCGCGACGAAGTATTCCCGTTCTTTGCCAGCATCGGCGATGATTTTGGCATGAGCTTCATGGCCCAGGCCCGCCTTGCCATCGACGAGCCGACGGTGCTGACGCAAGTGGTTACTTTGGTAAACGAATTGCGGCTCGAACAGGCCAATCCCGACACGAAGGGTGATCTGTTCGAGCATGTGCTGCGCCAGATCAAGCAGGCGGGTGAACTCGGCCAGTTTCGGACCCCACGCCACATTATTCGCGCCATCGTCGATCTGGTGGACCCCAAGATTGGCGAGACGGTCTATGATCCCGCCGCCGGCACCGCCGGATTTCTGGTGGCGGCTTATGAACATATCCGCCTCGCTAATTCCTCGACCAATGGCCGGGAGGTCGCCGAACTGGAAGGTAAGAGGTTCGAGCGCGGGCATGGTGATCGTCTGAACGATGCTCAATGGCGCAAACTGCAAGCCGCAACATTCTACGGCAATGATGTCGATCCCACGATGGTCAGCCTCGCCTCAATGAATCTCTCGCTCCGCGGCCTGCCAGATGTGCGCATCCTCAAGCGCAACGTACTGACCACCAGCTTCGACCGTCAGGCCAAGGCGGAGAAGGGCTTGCCGTTGGATGGCTATGACGTGATCCTCGCTAACCCGCCCTTTTCCGGGCGACTAGACCGCGATCGTATCGTTGATGACGTGCGCATCGGCACCAGCACCGCGACCGAATTGCTGTTCATCAAATACATGATCGACAATTTGCGCCCCGGCGGCCGCTGCGGCGTGGTGGTGCCGGAGGGCGTTTTGTTCGGCTCGACTGGCGCTCATAAAGAGCTGCGCCGTATTTTGCTACAGAATAACCGGGTTGAAGCCGTGCTGTCGCTGCCCGGCGGCGTGTTCCAGCCCTATTCGGGCGTCAAAACCTCGGTGCTGATTCTCGCCAAGGGTGGGCGGAGCGAAAATGTGATGTTTCTCGCCGCCAGCAATGATGGCTTTAAGCTGGATGCCAACCACGATCAGGCGATTGAGGCCGACGATCTGCCCGGCCTAATCACTGCTTTTCGCGCGCGAGACGAGCGGCTGGTGGACTGGCAGAACCGCGATCGCGAAACACCCTGGGCGAAAAACTGGTGGTTCGCCGATGCGGCCACCATTGAGCGCGAGGATTTTAATCTCTCCGCCTCACGCTACCGGCCTGAAAGCCGCGAGGCGGCGGAGCATCGCGACCCGCGCGAATTGCTGGCGGAGTTGCGCGACGAAACGGCGGCGATCCTCGGCGATATCGAGGCGCTGGCGGCTGAACTCGGGGAGCCGGTGGCGTGACAGCTTGGCCGACAACGCCGCTGGGCACTGTATGCGACGTGGTAGGAGGCGGCACACCTTCGCGCGATACGCCGGAGTTCTTTGGTGGCGACATTCCTTGGATCACCCCAACTGATGTCACCCGAAGTCGTAGACGCTATTTATCACAAGGCACTGAAACGATTACGGAAATTGGACTTCAGCGGAGTAGTGCCAAATTGCTCCCTGCAAGGTCCGTTCTGCTGACGTCACGAGCAACCATAGGATTCACCGCTATCAACACGGTTCCGGTGACCACAAATCAGGGGTTTGCGAGCTTTGTTTGCGGTCCCGACATTTATCCCGAATTTCTCGCCTATTGGCTGGAGTGGTCGAGGGATCGGCTGATTGAGCTTGCCTCAGGGGCAACGTTCAAAGAAATCAACAAATCCACGCTGAAAAGACTGCCGATTCCCCTCCCACCGCTCGACGAGCAGCGGCGAATTGTGGGGCTGTTGGACCGGGCGGCGG
>NZ_DAIDJE010000181.1 GCF_027451485.1 Bradyrhizobium sp. | reverse complement strand
GACGAAAAAAGGCCGCGCACGCTGGCATCAGCTTCTGCCTGCCATTTTAGAACTCTTCCCGGTCCTTGCCGAGCGCCGCGACCAGCTCGCCGGCACGCTGTCGGGCGGCGAGCAGCAGATGGTAGCGATCGGCCGTGGGCTGGCCTCGTCGCCGGACCTGTTGATGCTGGACGAACCCTCGATGGGGCTTGCCCCCGCCGTCGTCGATTCCATCTTCGACCGGGTCGAGCTCATCCACCGCGAACAGGGTCTGGCCATCCTCCTTGTCGAACAGCGCGTTGCCGAGGCGCTCGAACTTTGCGACCGCGGCTATGTGCTGGAGACCGGCAATATGGTGCTCGAAGGACCTCATGACACACTGGTCTCCAACGAACGAATACGGCGCGCCTATCTCGGCATGTGATTCATCAAACCATCGAGGCCTTCAAGGTCAGGCAAAAAGGGAGAAAGGCATGGCAAGAACATTCAGCGGCGGACCGCTCGCAAAGCCGCTCATCGGATTGACAGCTGCAATCCTCACGTCCGCCGGCATTGCCGGCTGGCCGACTGGCACGGCCCGGGCACAGACGCAAAAACCGGTTGAGATCGCGTTGATCATGCCGCTGTCGGGTCCCTGGGCAAGACAAGGGCAGCTGGAAAAGCTCGGTGCCGAGATGGCCATCGACGAGATCAACAAGAATGGCGGCATCAAATCGATGGGCGGTGCCAAGCTGGAGCTCATCTCTATCGACGCCGGCGACAGCGCCGAGAAGGCGAAGAACGCGGCGCAGCGCCTGGTCGCCGAGCATCCCAACGTGGTCGGCGGCCTCGGTGCCTGGCTCTCGACGTTCACGCTTGCGATCACCGAGGTCACCGAGCGCGCACAAATCCCGTGGCTGACCTTGTCCTACGCCGACTCTCTCACCAACCGCGGCTTCAAATACATCTTCCAGACGTCGCCGACGGCGGACACGCAAGCGACCGAGGCATTGCCGACGCTCATCGATCTCGCCAAGTCGGCCACCGGGAAGGCGCCGAAGACGATCGGGCTCATCGGCGACAACACCGCCTCGCCGGTCAGTTTTCTCAAGCCGCTCCGGGCCCCCGGCGGTCTCGACAAATACGGCATGAAAGCGGTGGTCGATGAGACCTACACGCCGCCTCTGTCGGACGCGACGACGCTGATGCAAAGGGTGCGCGCGACGCGCCCGGACATGCTGCTTTATATCACCACGACAATCTCGGACCTGAAGCTCGGCCTCGACAAGATGAATGAATTTCACATCGGCAAGGGCGCTGTTCCGGTGATCGGCAGCGGCGGCGCCAACGGCGCGCCGGAGGTGCTCAAGAACGTCTCGCCCGATCTTCTGGAGGGTTACATCTTCATCGTGGCGAATTGGGGCTTGAAAGGTCAGGAGCAAATCATCGATGCATTCAAGAAGCGCACGGGCGAACCGTGGATGACCCAGGACGCGCTCGACGGCTATGGCCATGTCTGGATCTTCAAGGACGCGCTGGAGAAGGTCGGCGTGGCCGACAAGGTCAAGGTGGCCGAGGCGATGCACACCATGGAATTCGACTCAGGCCCCACCGCGATGACATTTCCTGGCAAGGTCAAGTTCGACCCCGCAGGCCATCGGGTCGGCGCGCCGCTTGTCATCGTGCAATGGCAGAACGGCGTTCCCGTCACGATCTACCCGATCGATCGCGCGACCGCAAAGGCGAAATGGCCAAAGAGCTGAGCTGACGGACGAACAAGATGGGTCGACTGAGCGAAAAGGTCGCGATCGTTGCCGGCGCCGGTTCGATCGCCGAAGGCTGGAGTAACGGCAAGGCAACCGCCGTGCTGTTTGCCCGCGAGGGCGCCAGGGTTTTCGCGGTCGACCGCAACATCAGCGCCGCCAACGAGACTCGCGACATCATCCGCTCGGAAGGCGGCGAGTGCACGGCGCACCAGTGCGACGTGTCCGTTGCCACCGAGGTCGAAGCCATGGTCGACGCCTGCCTCACCGTCTATGGGCGTATCGATGTGCTCTTCAACAATGTCGGGATGCAGGTGGTCGGCGGCCCGCTCGATGTCAAAGAAGAGGACTGGGACAAGCTCATGACTGTTAATGTCAAGAGCATGTACCTGACCTGCCGCGCCGTCATTCCGCACATGCTGCGCCTAGGGGGCGGCTCCATCATCAACAACGCCTCGACCGCCGGCATCCGCTTCACCTATGCCAACGTCGCCTACTCCGCCTCGAAAGGCGCGGTGAAGCAGCTGTCGCAGAACATCGGCGTCCAGTATGCCGCGCGGGGCATCCGCTGCAATTGCGTCATGCCGGGCTATATCGCCACCCCGCGCATCACCGATCGGCTGAAGCGCAGCAATCCTGCCGATTACGAACGCAAGATCGACGCGCGGCGCAAGGCGGTGCCGTCCGGCCAGCTCGGCTCAGCCTGGGACGTCGCCTATGGCGTGCTTTATCTGGCTTCCGACGAGTCCAAATTCGTCAATGCGACCGAATTGGTCATCGATGGCGGCCAGACCGCCTCCACCACCGGCAAGGTTTGGGAGGATTGAGATGGCGCGGCTCGCCTTCATCGGCTGCGGCGCCATGGGTGCACCGATCGCCGAACGGCTGATCGATGCCGGCCATGCGCTTCACATCCATGATCCCAATCCAGCTGCAATCGCGCCGCTCGTCGCCCGCGGGGCGGTTGCCGAGCCCTCGCCTCGGGCGGCCGCGGAACGGAGCGACATCGCCTTCGCCTGCCTGCCCTCGCCCGAGGTCAGTCGCAAGGTTGCACTCGGTGGTGACGGCATCATCGGCTGCAACAGGCTTACGGCCTATATCGAGATGTCGACGATCGGTTCAAAGGCAGTCAAAGCCATCGCACAGGGGCTGGCCACAACCGGCATCACGGTGCTCGATTCGCCGGTCAGCGGCGGCCCTCGGGGAGCGCGGGCCGGCACCTTGTCCACCATGGTTGCGGGCGCCCGCGCGACATTCGAGGCCGTGAAGCCGCTGCTCGACACGGTCGCGCGCAACGTCTTCTATATAGGCGAGGAACCGGGCCTCGGTCAGTTGACCAAGCTCGCCAACAACATGATTTCGGCGGCCGGGATGGCCGCCGCGTTCGAGGCCTCCGCCATGGCCGTGAAAGCCGGTGTCGACGCACGTACGCTGATCGAAACGGTCAATGCGAGCACGGGCCGCAACAGTGCGACCATGGACAAATTCCCTGCGGCAGTACTGACGCGCAGCTTCGATTACGGCGGCAAGCTTTCGACCATGTACAAGGACGTCCTGCTTTGCCTCGAGGAGGCACGCGACCTCAACGTGCCGATGTGGGTCGGCTCCAACGTGGTCCAGCTCTGGTTTCATGCCATGACACAGGGCCGCGGCAACGACGACTATACGTCGCTCATCAAGATGATCGAGGATTGGGCCGGGGTCGTCGTTGGCGGCAATGAATCCGGTCCTGTCGACCGCAAAGCGAAATAGAGAGGGCCTGCAGCCATGTGCGAAACCGATACCCCCAAGACACCCGGCTGGAAGGGCTGGCTCGAACTGCCATCCCCGAAAATCTCCGGAGCAAGTGGCCCCTGGATCGACTTGTCACACCGGCTCACCGAGGGTCTGTCACGCATCCCCTCGTTTCCGCAGCCGCATATTCGACAGATCAGCAAGATTCCGCAAGCCCGCGCCAATGTCACCGAACTGCACATGGTCGTGCACCACGGTACGCATATCGACGCGCCGCGCCATTTTATTGCCGATGGGCCGACCATGGACGAAGTTCCGCTCGAGCGGCTCTATGGGCCGGGTGTCGTCTGGCATTTCGACGTCGCCGACGGCGGCATCATCGATGTCGCCGATCTCGAACGTGCCACCCCCAGGATGCGTCCGGGCGACATGGTGCTGATCGATACCTCGCGGTCGCGTCACATCAACACCGATCGTTATATGCAGCACGCCTGTCTGACCGGCGAAGCGGCGGGGTGGCTGGTCGAGCAAGGCGCAAAGCTCGTCGGCATCGACTGCCCGACACCCGATCTCGCCTCGTCGTTGCGGCCCTCTGATTTCGCTTTTCCGGTGCACTACAACCTGCTCAGCCGCGGCGTCCTGATCGCCGAGCACCTGACCAATCTCGCAGGCCTCACCGGCAAGCGCGCCGAGTTCATGTTCCTCGGATTGAACATCGCCGGCTCCGACGGCGCGCCGGTGCGTCCCGTCGCCCGGATCGTCGATTGAACAACGAAATGCCGGGTTGTCGGATATGACGAACGTCTATGCGGTGCGCGTCCACCAGCTCGGCGGCCCCGAGCGGTTGCGTTACGAACAGGTCGAGGTCGGCGAGCCCCGCCGCGGTGAGGCGCGAATTCGCCATACGGCAATCGGACTCAACTTCACCGACATCCACTTCCGCACCGGCCGCTATCCGCTGCCCTCGCTGCCGCACGTCATCGGCATGGAGGCGGCGGGCGTGATCGAGTCGGTCGGAGATGGCGTCACCGCGTTCCAGCCCGGAGATCGCGTGGCTTATGCCGCTGCGACACCGGGGGCCTATGCGCAGGCGACCGTGATGCCGGTAACGCGGCTGATCAAGCTGCCGGACTTCATCGACGATGAAGCCGCAGCGTCAACCATCCTGAAGGGACTGACCGCGCAATATCTCATCCGCAGCGCCTATACGATCAGGCGAGGCGAGACGATCCTGGTCCAGGCGGCCGCTGGAGGCGTCGGTCTCATCATCTGCCAATGGGCGCGCCATCTCGGCGTACGGGTGATTGGCACCGTGAGCACGCCGGAAAAGGCCGCGCTGGCCAGCGCGAACGGCTGTGACGAGCCAATCCTCTACACACGCGAAGATGTGGCGGAACGTGTGCGCGGGCTTACGGCGGGCGCCGGTCTGCCGGTAGTCTATGATGGCGTCGGCGGCAGCACCTATGAGACGTCGTTGCAATGCCTGAAGCGGCGCGGCCTCGCCGTGTTCTACGGGTCGGCTGGCGGAGTGATCCCGCCATTTGATCTGTGGCGGCTCAACCGCATGGGGTCGCTCTACGTCACTTACGCCGGGCTCG
Organism: Bradyrhizobium sp.; assembly: GCF_027451485.1. Lineage (GTDB taxonomy): Bacteria > Pseudomonadota > Alphaproteobacteria > Rhizobiales > Xanthobacteraceae > Bradyrhizobium. The sequence continues at coordinate 1,696 of NZ_DAIDJE010000181.1, read as the reverse complement.
CCGATTATCTGCACGAACCCGCGGAAATGAACGAGCGCGCGGCCGATCTTTTTCTGATGATGAGAAGCGGCATCGTCAAGGTGCCGATCCACAAGCGCTACCGGCTCGCCGACGCCGCGCAGGCACATGCCGATCTGGAAGGACGGCGCACCACCGGCGCCTCGGTCCTTATTCCGTGAAAACGCCAGCGAACCGCAGACGGAGGCTCTTCATCGATACCTTGTTCAGTCGCGCGACGGCTTCGACCCGGATCAAGGACAAGCGCTCGTTCGCGCGCACCCTGGCGGTGGTTCGCGGCATCGTTGCGGAGCGGCATGACCGGCCCTCGCTCGTTTCGAGGATCGCCTGCGAGATCGGGGCGGAGATCATCGAGGGGCTTAGGCAGCCGGGCGACGATCTCAATTCGGTAGAGTTGTCCGGTCGTTATCAAACGAGCCGCACGACCATCGGCGAAGCGCTGATGCTGCTGGAGAAGGTAAGGGCTCGTCGACATTCCGCCGCGGCGCAGGCCCTGCGGGGCGTCCCTGGCGATCGACGATATACGCGACATCTATCGCGTCCGTGCCGCCCTGTTCGAATTGATGGCAACCGACGTCGCCAGCTCGGTCGCGCCCTCTGGTCTGGCTGGCGCTGCGCGCGGCACTCACCGAGATGGAGCGCATCTGCCGCGCCCGCGACCTCAACGGCTACGTCTGGGCGAATGTCGCGTTTTACGCCCGCAACACCCAGCCTCGCCAACGACCGCGCGGTGAAGCGGATTCTCGATTCGCTTCTGCTGCGCTCACTGCGACTGCGCCGCCTCAGCCCTCGCAACCAGGACGCATGCAGAAGTCGCTCGACGACCATGTCGGCCTGATGAAGGCCTAGAGGATGGTGACGCCAATCTCGCCGCGGCGCTCATCCGATCGAACCACATCGATGCTCTCGCGGCCTTGGAGACTTGCGTCCCGACCGATGCGGCGGCCGAATGAGCCGCGGACAAGAGAGACGGCGTGATGAAGCCTGCAAGGGTCGTTTGGGATCATTCCTGCACCGGAACAGGGAAGCGGGATGGATGGTTAGGTCCCAATCCTGATCTGAAGAGCACCCTTGATGGCCGCCCGCCGACGATCGCCCGCTCGCGAGCCGCTCTGGAAACGGGGCGTGATGGAAGCTCGTTCCGTGGACCGGATACCGGCCGGGAATATCTGGGAATACGAGCCCAAATGGGACGGCTTTCGCTGCCTGTTGGCCCGCGAGGGTGCCGACCTTCATATGATCTCGAAATCCGGGCAGGATCTCGGCCGCTATTTTCCCGAAATCGCGCAACGGGCCCTTGCTCTTGCCGCCAAACGCTTCGTGCTCGATGGCGAACTGGTCGTGCCCGAGGGCAGGCAGTTTTCCTTCGACCGGCTCTTACAGCGCATTCATCCTGCCGCAAGCCGCGTGCAAAAGCTCGCGCGCGAGACGCCGGCGCTCTTCCTGGTCTTCGATATGCTCGAACAAGACGAGCACAGGCTTGCGGAGCAGGACCTGCCCGTCCGCCGTGCGGCGCTGGAAGCGTTCGCGAAGAAACATTTTCACTCGACATCCTTCCGCCTGTCACCCGCGAGCACCAGCCTTGTGCAGGCCGAGCGATGGCTGCAAGCGGCCGGGGGCGGCAGCGACGGCATCGTCGCCAAACGGCGCGATCTGCCATATCAGTTCGGTAATCGCG
>NZ_DAIDJE010000180.1 GCF_027451485.1 Bradyrhizobium sp. | reverse complement strand
GCTCCGCTGCCGGATACCTCGGCCTGGAGAGCCATCCCGGCCGGCAGGCGGCCCCAGGCCTGCGGCTCAAGCATCTCGCCGCCCACCGTGAGACCACCATCAAGCACGAGGAACTCCAATCCCTTGATGTTTTCGACCGTGACGCTGGCTCCCGGCTGCCATTCTTCAAACCGCACTCCCTCGTGTCCGTCGTCGAATAGAACTGTTGCGGCCGTTGCGCCGGCCCGCGGCGGGACGCGTTCTCCTTCGCCGGGCTGGCGCACGGTCTGGGCGCGGTCATCGGCACGAAACAGCCAGAGCCGAACGAAGATCGTGCAGCCGTCCTTCGAGGCGGGTACGTGCGAGGTACCCGGCGGGTTGCGGACATAGGCGCCGGCGGGATAGTCGCCGTGTTCGTCCTGGAACACACCTTCGAGGACGACGAATTCCTCGCCGCCGGTGTGGGTATGACGCGGAAAGGCGCTGGCCGGCGCATACCGCACGATCGAGGTGGCACGAGCCTTTTCTTCGCCGATACGAAACAGCATGCGTCGTTCGACGCCCGGTGCAGGGCTCGCGACCCATTGTTGCCGGGCGGCGTGGACGATGACGGGACGGGTGAAGTCGTCATTGATGCGCATCGTCAAAGCTCCCCTGGTTCACCGTCGCTGATCGTCTGGCCGAGTGCGTTGTCTGCGACCAGCGGCGTCTCGAAATACTGCACCGTCGGCTCGCTGCGATAGGTGCTGCGGACCCGGTCGAGCCAGGCAGTATCGCGCGCCCGGCGCGCAGCATCCATGCTGCGCCAGAGATAAACACCGCCGGCGCGGCGTGTCTGCCCGTCGAACAGATAGTTTTTGCGGATGAGGTCTGGGTTGGCGCGCCAGCTCGGCGCGCTTCGCCGGTAGTTGGCCACGACCTCCTCCCGCGTCATGCCGTCCGGGATATCGAACGTGACGATCTCGGTGATCATGTCTTTCTCCTCCAGCCTGCGAAAGTAAAACTCCGTTGGTACGAAAGCTAATCTTGGGCAACGACACGATCAACAGCGGCGCGAACGACAGCGCCAGTCCACCGATGGTCCTTGGAAGCGGCGGCGGATATCGGCCGCAAACACCTCCTCGATGACACTTCTGAACGACTTGCGGCTGAACGACTTGCGATCAGCCGCTGCATCGAGCGGCGATGCAGCAAACGTCGGCATCGGCTCCAGTTTGCTTTCGGACAGGCTGATCGGTAAACCCGTCCGTCGGAATTTCCAAGAAACAAGAAGATCATGGAGGACACATGACCGAGGCCGCGACCGGGACGAGCACAGCACAGATCGCAGCCCCGGCAGGCGTATCGCCGCGGAAAGTATTCTGGGCGACCTGGTTCGGCTGGATGCTCGACGGTTTCGATTCCGCCGTGTACGGCTACATTCTCGTCAGCGCGTTGACTGAGCTGCTGCCGGCCAGCGGCATCGAGGCGAACCGCGCCAACATCGGTGTCTATGGCGGCCTTCTGTTCTCGATCTTCATGCTCGGCTGGGCGTGCTCGATGATCTGGGGATGGGCGGCGGACCGATACGGCCGGGTGCGCATCATGTGCTGGACCGTGCTGGTCTATTCGGTCTTCACCGCCTTGTGCGGCCTGTCGACCGGCATCGTCACCTTCGCTGTGTTCCGCTTTGCGGCCGGGTTCGGCATCGGCGGGGAATGGGCCGCCGGCACGCCGCTGCTGCAGGAATCGGTGCCCGAAAACACGCGCGTGCGCCTCGCCGGCTGGCTGCATACCGCTACGCCGACGGGTCTGTTTCTCGCGGCGCTGGTGACCTTGATCGGCGGAAGTTTCCTCGGCTGGCGCGGCATGTTCTTCCTCGGCATTCTGCCGGCGCTTCTGATTGTGTATGTGCGCAGCAACATTCCCGAGCCGGCTCACGCGCTGAAGGTACGGCCGACATTCGCGGCGCTGTTTGCGAAAAACCAGGCGCGCACCAGCTGGGCGGCGGCGCTGATGATGACCTGCATCATCTTTGGCCTCTGGTCTTCGAACTTCTGGGCGCCGACCGTCATCATTACCAAGCTGGTCGAGAGCGGCTCCTCGCAAGCCGACGCGCTGCGGATGGGCGCGGTTGCTGGTCTTATCACCAACGTCGGAACCATGATCGGCTGCCTGTCGATGCCGTGGATCACGACGGCGCTGGGCAGCCGGCGTTGGACTGCGGTGCTGTTCTTCGCCGGCTCGCTGTTCTCGGTCGTCGCAAGCTACGAGATCGCGATCGCCCACCTGAACAGCCTCACGCTGTTTTTGATCCTGCTGCCGGTGCTCGGCTTCTTCACCAACGGCGTGTTCGGACTCTTCACCATCTGGCTGCCGGAGATGTTTCCGCAGGCGCTGCGGGGCGCCGGCTCCGGCTTCGCCTTCAGCATGGGGCGCGTTCTCGGGGCTGCGGGGCCGACGCTGATCGGCACGCTGGCCGCCGCGACGGGAAGCTATCCGCTCGCGATCTCGCTGCTTTCGACGATTTACATCGTGGGCCTGCCGTTCATCGCGATGGCCCCGGAAACCGCCGGACGGCCGCTCGCGAAGTAGGCACGTGAGAAGCCCGTACGGGTTCGGCGCCGAATCATCACCGCGGGTTTCCGTCCTCGCTGCCAGACGACGGCCTATGGGATCGGCGCCGAGCGTTGCCAGGCGTTCGGGCGACGATTGAAGCGGCTCTTATGCTGCATCCATTCGGGAAGCGGCATGCCGTCCCGATGCCGCCCGCCCGCCTCGGCTCCTGCCCAGGCCGCGATCGCGCCAAGGAGAAGACTGGCAGCGACCGAAAACGCCAGGATGATCGCACTTGCCCGCGCGTGCGAGATCGCGCGCTTGGCGTTTGCGATGATCGTATCGACCCGCCGCTCCGCATCCGCACCGCTCAGGCCTGTTACGGCAGTCACCATCTGGACCAGATAGGCGCGATCATCGGCGCTGACGCCGCTATGACTGGAAGATGTCAGCAGAATCCTTCCTGCCTCGGCTCGAACCGGTTCCAGTTCGGCGCTCGGCAGCCGCCGCGGCGCCCGAAGAAGATGATCGATCTCGTAGCTCAGGACGGCGGGCTCGGACGAAGAGGGTCGTGCCGTCAATACGCTGGTGTGATTTGCGGCCGATGCAGCAATCAGCGTTGCCAGGATCACGCTCAGAATAACAGCCAGAGCCCACGAGGCGATGCCGTGCCAACCATCGCGGCGTTCGATATCCTCGGCTACCGCGGCGCCGGATGGCAGGCTGATCCGGCCGGCAAGATAGCCACCGCATCCGAAGCTGACCAGCGCTACGAGAATCAGAAAAATTCCCGAAAGCAGCCACAGCGCCACCGAAGCATCGCGCCATGTGGGCGATGCCGAACTGACGCCGAGACCGACGGCCGCTCCGAATGCAATCAGGATCGACGATACGGCCGACGCGGTGAAAGCGCCGAGCACAACCGGCGACCACGCCAGACTCCATCCGCGATCGCCAGCTTGAGTTTCGATGATCGTCATTGCGCTCACCGCAGGCCGAAGAACGAAAGAATAGCCATGATGATCACAATCAAACCGACCAGATAAATAATTCCATCCATGCGAGCCTCCGATACGATGAGACAGGCAATAGAACCGGCCGGGTTCTGACAGGTTCCTGGCAGGAACAGCTTTTATCGATCCGGCAGGGCCGAACTCGGTCCAGCGGCAAGCGTTCCGCGTTGCACCGAAGCAAATTCGGCTGGTTTGTTGCACCGCAGGCTCGCAACCGCGCCCCAGCGCTCACGGTTTGAAGTTGCTGCGGCTTCTCTGCAAGCCCGGCAGGTGCCGTGAGGCGCTTTTGAAATGAGCGCGCAGCACGCAGCTAGGCTTCTTTCGCACGTGCAAATGCCGGCACGGCAACGAAGATCGGCAGGCTACCGAGCAAAATCGGGATGAAGGCGGCGCTCGCATGGCCCGCCAGGTCCCATGCTAGGCCGGAGAGAAACGAAACCAGCATCGCAAAACCGTAACCGATCGCAAATGCCGCGGCGGAGGTCATGGCAACTTCATTCGGCTTGCAGAGCAGCGGCGGCAGCGCCAACGACAAGACCAGCGCCGCGCCGAGTGAAAAGCCGGCGAGACCCGCCCAGAATACGGTCCACGCACTCGCAGAAAACATGATGCCGATCACACAGGCGGAAGAGATCGCCGCGAACGTCAGGATCGGCCATCGTTTCCCCTGAAGCCGGTCGGCCGTCAGCAGCAGCAGGAAGGATGCAGGAAGCTGTCCGATGTTCGCAGCGGTCAGGGCCGCGCCGATGAGATCGTGGCGACCGCTTCCGTTCAGGAACGAAGGCAAAAAACCGTTGACGCAAAAATAGGTGCTCGTGGTGCTCGCCAAAGTCAGGCCGATGCGCCAGTTCAGCTTGCGATCCAACTTCGGCAGCCAGCCTCCCGAGTGGACCGGCGCCGCCTTGGCTGGCGTTTTGGTGCGGGAGAGCACGCCAACTGCAACAGCGGTGACCAGCAAAGGCAAGGACCATACTCCCAGCGCCAGGCGCCAGTTCCCATCGAAAAATGGCAGCACCAGCGACAGCATCGTCGCCACGGGGATGATCTCCCCCATGATCAAGCCATTGGTGTAAACAGCCGTGCCGAAGGTCGAGCGATCCGGTATCCAGTCACGCACCGCGGCCGCCATCGCCGGCTGCATGACGGCAATGCCGGCGCTCATGAAAATAGTCGCGAGGTACAACTGCCAGACGTCCGACACGCCTGCCCGGAGCATGCCTCCGGCTGCCGCAATCAAAAGACCGCCGACCAGCGCGCCGCGCACGCCCATTCGAGCGATAACGATCGATCCCGGCGCCGCGAACATCGCAAATATGACGACGGGTATGCCGGACAGCAGCCCGACTTCCGTGCCTGAAAGATTGAGGTCCTTCTGAATTACGGAAATGACCGGCGGGACCGCCAATACGGTGAGACGAAGGCAGGCGCCGCATGCCCACAGCAAAAAAAACGGCGCACGTGCGGTGTTCGATCTGTCCACTGGGAAACCTTTCGGGCCTCTGCCGGCTTGTTTATCCGCGGCTGATGCGACGCCGGCACGGAGCCTTTTGCACGTCCTTTACGGTGCCGTCCAGCACGTGCCCCGCATATCAAGAACCGCCTGAAGGGTCACAAGGTTGGTTTTGCCACGCGTCTTTTCAAAAGATCCCGGTGGCCTGTCGGCTGCAGGCCGATTCACCAGTGAGTCATCAATGGCGCGAGCTTCACTGTCGTGGCGGCAGGCCGGAACAACATTGTTGATCGCCTTTGCTATCCCATTGTCCTTGCTGACATGGGCATGGGGCGTGGATGCCGGCATGGATACGAGGATACGGCAGATCGTAACCACGGATTTGGGTTCGGAGGCGGCAAAAGGTGCGGGTGGTCTCGCGGTCGCGGTTTACACCGCCGGCCATGTGGTCTTTTTCAATTACGGCTTGGCCGACCAGGCGACCAAGCGCCCTGTTACATCCGACACGCTGTTCAACCTGGCTTCGCTGCGCAAGCCGTTTGAGGCAACCCTCGTTGCTCTGGGTGTGCTCAATGGCGAACTGAATTTGGACGATCCGGCGGGCAAGTATGTCCCCGAGCTTCATGGCGATTACGTCAGGCGCATCACCGTGGGTGAACTGGCGTCACACACCTCGGGCATCTTGCTGCCGACCGATCATCCGCCCTGGCCGGACGGCTCGTTCACGCTGCAGCAATTCTTCGACATGCTCAATGGCTGGAAGCCGCAGTCGCACGAGGAGCCCGGCAAGCAGCGCACCTACACCCACGCCGGCTACGTTCTTCTGCAGCTTGCGCTCGAGCGCCGCTATCATCGTCCGATTGCAGAGCTTATACGGAGTCGCATCCTGAGACCGCTCGGCATGAACCAGACATTCGTTCCCGAGCGAGGGCCGGACAATCGTGCCCAGATGGCTCCGGAACTGTTGCAACGTACCGTGCAGGGCTACTCCGACGACGGCACCGCGATCGGAGCGCCGGGCAACCAGCAAAGCTATTTCGATTTCTCCGGTACCGGTCAGATGTTTTCCACGGCAAGGGATCTCGCCAAGTTTGCTGCGGCCTGCGTCGACGGCGAGGCCATCGATCCGCATTTGCGGCAGGCGCTGCGGATGACCCAGCGCGAGGTGTTCAAGGTGAGTGAGAAGTTCGGACAAGCGATGGCTTGGGAGACCGTGCATCTGGACGGCGTCAATATCGTGGACAAGCCGGCCGGTCTCAACAATGCATCAGCCTATGTCGGGCTTGTTCCGGCAAGCGGATTGGGCATCGTCCTTCTCGCCAATCGCGGCAATTTCCCGCATGAAATTGCCCGCTACCGCGTGCTTCCGGAGTTGGCGCGGCAAGCGGGGCCGTGAATTTGCCGGGCGGGCTAACGTCCCTAATTGCCGAGCTTGATGCCGGCATCCCTGATCACTTTGGCCCATTCGGGAATTTCTTTACTGATAACCGCGGCAAATTCGTCGCGCGTGTTGCCGACGGGCTCGAGGTCGAGTTCGTTGAGCACTCGACGCACCAACAACGGAGCAGACACGCCAGTCTCCCGAACGCGGCAACGGTCTAGCCCTTCGTCATCGCGTGCCGGTCAGGCTGGTGAAGGTCGGATGGGGCACAGGGCGAACCGGCGCTGGCCAGGGGCACTAAACCCAATTAATCCTTGCCCTCGCTATGAATTTGCTACCCCACCCGGATGGGTGGGGTAGCTTAGTTTGTCTGCTCGAAAGCAGCTTAGGACTAGCCGCCCGGGGGATTAAACATCGGGTCCTCGCGGCGCGGAGCCGCGGGGTCGAAGCGGTCGCGCGATCGAGGTTCGACACTGTCCCGCCCGACTTGATTGTAGCTTCCTCGAATTTTCGAGATGTCACGGCCGAAGTAGGCCTTGCTAGTACGGGAATGATGATGCTCCGATGCGGCCGCCATCCCCGGGGGGTTGAACATCGGGCCCTCGCGGGGCGGAGCCGCGGGGTCGAAGTGGTCGCGTGATCGAGGTTCGACACTGTCCCGCCCAACTTGATTGTAGCTTCCTCGAATTTTCGAGCCGAAGTAGGCCTTGCTACTACGGTAATGATGATGCTCCGATGCGGCCGCCGTCCCCGGGGGGTTGAACATTGGGCCCTCGCGGGGCGGAGCCGCGGGGTCGAAGCGGTCGCGCGATCGAGGTTCGACACTGTCCCGCCCGACTTGATTGTAGCTTCCTCGAATTTTCGAGATATCACGGCCGAAGTAGCCCTTGCTACTACGGTAATGATGATGCTCCGATGCGGCCGCCATTTGGACCACCGATCCTGAGATCAGCAGCACGCCGAGCACAACAAAAGCTGTTCTCTTCATGGTCGTCTCCGTTAGACATCGTTGTGGGATATTTCGAGTCTTGATGCGACCTGGCATCAATTGTGTTGACGCTAGGCTGCACTCTCTAGGCCGCGTTGATCTAACTCAACGCGAGCTCGCGCTCTTCGGATTCGTCACGCAATAGGCTTGATAGAGCGTCTTGAGAGTTTCGATCTCGAAGAAACCTGACGACCGAGTTCCAACGACGAAAACCATCTTCTCGGTCCTAATACTATCGGACTTTTTGGGCGGGGTGGGGTTGGTTCAGCGATTGCCCCGGTCGCGTCGGGATTATCGAAGCCACTCTCGTCCATTTCACATTTCACAAAACTTTGACATCCAAGCCTTCGATTCTTGCTCGTGTTGAATCTCTGCGCGGAATGATTGAGCGGCGTCCGATCTTCGACACTGCCGCGAGCCGTTGTTGATGCAACTAGCTTGAGTCGGACAGCAGGTGGGACGGCTCGCCGCTACTCGGTCGCGCTCGACTTTCTGCAGATCGATGGCACGTTCGCTCGGCGACACTCTTGATTGGCAGTTCCGAGGGCACCGCGAGCACGTTCGCGGCGATGAAGACTTGCGAGATCGGCGCGAAGTCCTTCACCGGATCGAATGGCAGCGTATCATACAGGGTCGGATTGATGACGAGCGACGAGTTACTGCCCATCAAACGCGTGTAGCCGTCGGCAGGGGCCTTGGCGACCTGGGCGGTCGCGATGTTGCTGCCGGCGCCGGGTACATTCTCGACGACGAAGGGCGTGCCCACACGTCCGCGAAGCGGTCGGCGAGGATGCGCGCCACAAGGTCCGGCGCGGTGCCGGGCGTGAAGCCGACGAGGATTTTCACAGGGCGGTTCGGATAACTCGATTGCGCCGGGGCCGTTTGCGGCGCCAGCAGCACCAGCAGCGCGACGAACAGCTTCGAAGCGAGCCTCATCGTTTCCTCCATCCGTCCCGCTTGACCCGTTCGGCGCGGTCGTCGTCTGACGTACGGAAAGTGTGGCAGCGCGGGTCGACCGCCGCAAGGTGCTCTCGGCAAACCGGCGCAGTCACGACCAAAGCGTCCCGTCGGGATCATCGGCCGCGAGCCGAGATGCATCGGATCGCCCGCGAACGGGCAAACGTTAATCAAATCATAGAACCTTCCTGATACCATACCGGGCAGTATGCTTTGGCACACGGCGCGGCGGTGCATCCACCGTCGGGTCGGCTCTTCGCCGCTGAAGAAATTTTTCGACCGATACGGACAAATTCTATTTCGACTTGGCTGGGCTGGCGAAAGCTGCCCCGAATTTTCCAAGCCCAAGAGTGCACGCGATGGAAACAGCAACATTGCAGTTGCTAGCCGAGTTGGAGGCAGAGGACGGATGGCCTGCGGAGCGCTGGGCTTCCGTTCTGGACCGCACTGCCAGGCTGTTCCTTTGCAGTATCGAAAGCCTGTCGGCATCCAAGATCGATCTGTTTGATCGCGTCCTGATCCGGCTGATCGATCACGTCGACACGCCGTCTTTGGCTATGCTGAGCCGGAAGCTCTCCGAAGCAAAGTGCGCCTTGCCACAAGTGAGCCGTCGGCTCGCCTTCGACGAGAACGAGGCGGTGTGGGCCCCAATCCTGAAGTCCCGAGCCATGGCGCAGGCCATTCTGCTCGATGTCATTCAATTGCGCGGTCCCGCCCACCATCTCGCGATTGCGGCCAGGCATCCGATCGATTCCTTGCTGAGCGATGCATTGATAGGTCGCGGTGGGTCAGCGGTTCACCACGCGCTTGCCGAAAACCTGGGGGCGAAAATCTCTGAAGCCGGCTGGGCCCGTCTCGCCGAACTCGCACAGAACGACGAAAGGCTCGCCGAAATACTCGATCGCCGCGCTGACATTCCCGGCCCGATCAAGCGTGGAATCCACGCGAAGGTTGAAGATGCGCACATGCGCCGGCTGTCCGCCAGGCCTCGCGTGATGCGGGATCAGATCGAAGACACGGTTGCTTCCAGGGCTGCAACCAGGCTGCCCGATCCCGAACCGTCTGATCTCGCGCGCGTCCAGGCCCAGATGGTCGAACTCAGCCGCCAGGGCAAGCTGAGGGACTCCACTGTGAACAGGTTCGCCGCTGCCCGTGAATATGTCGAGGTTGCCGCGGCGCTCGCCCTGCTGACGGGATCGCCGATCGACGTCATTCGCGCCTTGATCGCGGGCGACAAGATCGAGGGCCTGGTACTTGCTTGCAAGGCCGCGAGGCTAACCTGGGGAACGACCAGCATGATCGTGAAGAATCGCCCTGGCCTGCCGCCCGTCCCTGCCGCAGAACTGGAAAAGGCCAAGGAAACGTTTTCGTCGTTTTGCCTGTCGGCAGCGCAACGCACCGTACGCTTCTAGCTTTGCTCTTTCGAAAGCCAACGGCGCTATTTTTCTATCTTGTTGTGAAGCTGCCAGAACCGCAGGGTCCGTTCGGCTGTTTCGCCAGAGAGTTTTGCATAGTCCCTGGCGGCAAGCTTCAAGGTGGCTTCGTCGACGCGGTGCCTGGGCGCCCGATTGCATAGAATCGCCTCGACCGTCGGCCAGATCAACCCCGCCGCTTTGCACGGAATCAGAACGAGGTCGGCGCGCGGCCCCTCCAGCACCTTCATCATGATGTCGGTCGGCGCGCTGTTGTTGAGAATGCCAAGCGAGGCTGCAACCTCCTCCAGCCTCTTATTCGTCGCGAATGCGGCGATCGCGGAGTCATTCAGCTCGTTCAAGCCTTTCATCCGCCTCACGATGGCTTCAGCACGGCTGTAATCTCGCCCGCCCTGAGGCTCGCCCTTTACGCTATCGGCAATCGCCTCCAGCACGCGCTTGATTTCATTCTGCAGCGCGGGCGGCGCGATGATCAGGAGACGAGCCCGCACGGCCTCGGTTGCACGTTGCAGGAGATCGCGGAGAAACTTGAGCGGCAGATCGGTCCGCAGGCCGAGAACTTCCGTGAGTTCATCGTCGGAATCAGCACGGGCGACCATGCCGCGATAGCCATCCTCGGAGAAACGGGCACTGGCGTTATCGGCAAGCTTCCGGATCACTCGGCGCTCGCCCCGCTCCACCAGCACATCCGTAACGGCTTCCGGAAGGTTAGCCCGCCCCGAAATAACGAACAGATGATCCTGTCCCTTGCTCCTTGCGATGTCCACGAGCGTGCGGTCGGTCAGAGCCGCGGAGGTGGCCAGCACCGTCCCCGCCACGGCTATCTGATCATCCCAGGCAAGGCGCTCAATCACGCCCGCGGGAGCACACTCCAGCGGCGCGAGCCGGGCGCCAAGTTCGGCCCTCACCCTGTCTTCAACCCGTGCCACGAGATGGCAGAGCACGTCATCGAAAACCTTGACTTGCTCTTCACTCAGGCGCTCGGCGTCGTGCAGGAAAAGATCGGTAACCTGGCGGAGCGTTTCGATGCGTTTGGCGGAAGAGCCACTTCTTACCGCGTTCTCCAGCTCGTCAATAATGGAAGCAGGCTGCATCGCACCCTCGTCTACAATACATTATGTCTGCAAAATCACGATCGAAGCCGCGATCTCCCTCACTCGACCGGGAGAGAGGCGTCGTGAAGACGAGCAAGAATATGGAACCGCCCCTTACAGGCCGGTTAATTGCAGGTCCGGCTTCGGCAATTCCGTCCTGTCACGGCTCGTGCTGCGGTAAGATGATAATCAATCCCAGAACGATCCGGCCTCCTCAACGCCTTCATTGAGCCAGATCAGCGCTTCGCGCGCGCTCAGCTTAATCACACGCTCTTCAACAGCCGGAGTCGGTCGGCCGTCCGACAGATAGAGGATAAAAGTGTCCTCGGTTCGAAACAGCGCCTCGCGTGCTGTCCGGAACGCCAGGGTTTCAGCGTCCAGGAAAGGAACGGTCCGCGAGCGAACCAATTCGATGCGGGGTTTGTTCGCGGTCGCGTTCTTTTCCATTCAGGCGCGCGATGTCTTTTTGCGGTCGGGCTTGTTGATCAGATATCGAACGCCGACGGTCGAACCATCAATCCAGACCAGTTCGCAACGCCGGAATGCGAGGCCGGTGGACGACAGAACCAAGAAGAATTCCTTTGCCTTCAGGACATCTGTGGTCCCGCTCACTTCGACCCGCGCGCCAGTTGACGAAGCGTCGCGCAGCTCACAATTGCGCTGCCAGGTGCCATCGACCCCCATCAGCATCACGGGAAAGGGACGTTGAAACTGCACGCGGCCCGATTTTCGGTTGTTCCATCCCATGCGTTGTCACCGTGTCAGGAGAAGCCTCGCAAAGCCGGACCGCCATTGAGGCGTTGCGGAGTTACGCTGACATTGCACAGCGATTGGCCAAGCCCGGAACACGGGAAAAACCGACCGGCCACTGCCGGAGAAGAGCAGCGTGGATGCTCTGAATCGGTGCACGCGCGGCGCTCCCGAGCTTTGCAGGGATGAGGCCCAAATCATCGCAATTGAGAGGTAAATTAATACTACTTTTCGAATATACGTAGTGTAATTTCAACCATGCGTTTAAACGCTTAAGAAATCGTAAGCGTTATGATTTCGTTAGGCGTTTTTTTCAACGCTCGCCGACATCGAGCGAGCGCGCCCCGAATGGGAAGCGGCAACACGTGTGCGTCACGGCCATGAGGCCGTCTTCGGCAGGCGCAGCCGTTCACCTTCCTCGGATTTGTCGTCAGCCAGAACACCGTCCTCGATCCTGATGATGCGATCAGCGAACGAAACGATGCGGGGATCGTGGGTGACGACCAGAACAGCCCGGTCTCGCTTGTGAGCGATATCCGCAAGGATTCGCATAATGGCGCGGCCATTCTCGCCATCGAGCGCAGAGGTCGGCTCGTCGGCCAGGATGACGGAGGGATTGGCGACGAAGGCGCGGGCGATGGCAACCCGCTGCTGCTCGCCGCCGCTCAAGGAGTCCGGCAATGATCTGGCTCTCTTCTCAAGTCCCACCAAGCCAAGCGCTTCATGTGACTTTCGTGCAGCGTCCCTGCCGTGCTGGCCGCGGATATCGAGCGCGAGCTGCACATTCTGCCGGGCCGTCATGGTCGGGAACAGATGGTAGGACTGGAATACGAAGCCGATATGGTCGCGCCGGATTCGGGCGAGAGCCTCCTTGTCGGCATTGGAAGTCGTCGTGCCACAGACGGTCACAGTGCCCGAACTGGGCGTCAACATGCAGCCCAGGATCAGAAGCAGCGTGGTTTTGCCGCTGCCTGACGGTCCCATCAGGAGCGTCAGCTCACCCTTGCGCAAGGCAAGATCGATGCCGCGCAACGCCTGCACTTCGCCAGCGCCACGGCCCAGCGTTTTTTTGATCGCTTTGGCTTCGATGATGATCTCGTTCATCGCATGAAAACCGAGGCAGGATCGATGCGGACGACGCGGATGATGGCGACGATGCCGGAAACCACGCACATCACGATCGTGAGAAGGAGCAGCGCGGCGACCAGCCACGGCGAAATCATGATCGGAAGCGCGCTTCGTTCGGTCGCCCTGACCACCACGTATCCGATCGCACCGGCAATGATGAAGCCGATCACCGCGTTAAGCAGCGCCTGATAGATGATGACGCTGTAGATGTAGTTGTTCGACGAGCCCATCGCGCGCAGCGTCGCGAACTCGCTCAGGTGATCCTTGGTCGAGGAATAGAGCGTTTGGGCTACGATCACCGTGCCGACGATCACCCCGAGAATGGCGCCGGCAAACAGCGCCGCGCCGGCGCCGGTGCCGAACAGCCAGAACGAGCGGCTGCGGTTGCGGAATTCATTCGTCGTCAGCACCTCCGTGTCGCCGCCGATACGATCGCGGATATCCTGGATCACCTTGGCGCGATCCGCATCCGGCTTGAGGCGAATGATCAGGTCGCTGGCCTTGCTTGGAAACGTGCCGGTGTAGAAGCGCGCCTCTTTCTGATCGACAAAGACATAGGGCGTGGTTGTGAACGATCGGATGCCGTCCGTCAGCGCAGCGACCTTGACCTTATGGCCACGAATTTCCGCGGTATCGCCGAGCTTCTTGATGCCGAGCCGGCCGAAATAGGTGCGGTCGACCGCCACCGTGCCCCATTGCGAGAGCGCGCGAACGTCGCCTTCGACCACATTCCAGGGCCGCAAGGCATCGGCCTTGAGATCAACGCCTACAATGAAGACCGGCGTAACCTCGCCGGATTCGATCCGCCAATCCGAAAAACCGATTACCAGAGGCACTACGGAGGCAACGCCGTTCACGGAAGCGACCTTGTCGCGCAGCTTCACCTCGAGCAGCGAGGGATCCTCGAAAGATTTGGCGCCCTTGGGCAGCACCCAGAGGTCGGCATTGGCATGATCGATCATGGTCGTAACCATGTGACCGAAGCCGAAATAAAGGCCCATCTGGATCATCACCAGCACCACCGAAAATACGATCCCGATCAGGGTCGCGACGAAGCGCAGGCGGTCGTGGAGGAGATTGCGCGTGGCAAGCGTCATGACCAGAGACATCTAGCGGACCTCATCCCTCATCGTATCTGGTCAGCGACCGCGCGGTCACGGGAATGGCGGAATACCGCCGCGCGCGAGCTTTGCCGGCTCGCCTGAATGGCATTCCGATGATCGCCCTCGCACCCGCAACTGTCGTCCAGCTTAGCAGCAAAGCCGCCGAAGAAACGATGATCATCTTGAAAACCGCGTTCAGCGGCTCGCCGACCAGCGCATATCCGACCCACAGGACGAAGACATAATGCACGAGATAGATGCCATAGGCATTCGCCGAAAGGCTATCGAGCAGCCGGTCGCGCGCGCGCAACAGCCGCAGGCCCATTCCGAGATAGGCCATCACGCCCGCCGCACTGGCAAAAGGGAAGGCTGCCGCGGCCGCCAGCCTGTCAACCAGCGGACTGGCGTTCCAGTCCGGCAGCGTCAGCGATGTCAGGCCGCCCCACGCGCCCATGCAGATCACCGCGCCCGCAAGCCAGGCGAGCCAATACCTTGCGACGGGCCCGTCGACGCGCAGCAGACTGCGGTCACACCCATAGGCGCCGATGGCAAAACCCGCAAAGAAATAAACGAGGTAGTGCAAGGGACGAGAATATTGAAACGAGATCGGCCCGACATTGCTCCAGGCCCAGGGCGTAAAGATCATGGCGAGCGGAATGTAGGCGAGCGCCGACATGCCGACGAGCCAAGCGAAGAACAGGAGCGGCCGCTCGCTGAGCCGCCCGGCCCATCGGCTCAAGGCCTCCCCCCAGTGGGGCGCGAATCCGTAAAGAGCGGATGCCAGCGCGCCCAGCACGAACACCTGCCACAAGAACCATTGCGGGCCCGAGGGCCACATCGGAAGCTCGCGCCAGTGCTGCCAGAAGGCCGATAGCGATGGGTCGACGGCGGTGAGGCGATACGAGGCATAATAGGCAAGCGGGCTCAGGATCGCGACCGCCAGAACGAAGGGAAGGCCGATTCGCCACCATCGGTCGGCGAGATAGCGAATGGCGCCTTTGCGCCCAAGGCTTGCCGGCGCAAACAGGCCGGCAAGAAAAAACATCAGCGGCATCAGGCTGATGTCCTGCCAGGCGCAGAACAGATCGAAGCCGAACCAGCGCTGCTGATCGATGATCGGAAAGGCAATCCAGCGATAGGGTGCGGCGTCAAAGGCAAAGGGTTGCGCCGGTTGCGATGCGAGGTAGGGCAACGCCGAATGAAAGGCGACCACAATCAGAATGACCACCGCGCGCAGATTGCTGAACGGCACATTTACGTTCGAATTCATGACGCCACGGCAAGATAGCTTCAGGTGCTGGAATGCCAACCGGGAAACCGCACTCTTGGTTCCAACTGCGATTCTGGCAAGCCGGTAGATGGGCGAAGCCGGGACTGAGCTGTGACCGGCCTGAGGCGCGGAGATCCGTCCGGCCCACCGGACAGCTTTCGCCCTCCCCGTGGCATTTCGGCGGGCAGGTCGCCTCGCCGACAAGACGGCGCCTCCTATTCGTCTTCGAACTCATCTTCCTCGTCGACCTTCGCGCGGTGCTTGCGCGAGGAGGCCGTCCTGCCGAGCGATCCCGTGACTGGCGGCTCACGCGCGGCATAGGGGTTGCGACGCATGGCGCGCGCGGCGACTTCCTCGCCGGAAACCGCGGCCGGCTCGCAGATCAGACGCCGCGAGGCCCGGCGCATCAGGTCCACGTGGATATGATCGTAGTGATAGGCGTTGGAGCCGGGCGCAAGGACGGTGGTGAATTGCTGGCATGCGCCGGCTTCGACATCGCGCAGAAAACCCTGCTCTTCCGGCAGCCCGTGCCAGCCGTCTTTCACCGTGACGCGGCGTCCGTCGGCGAAGGTAAAGGCGGCGATGTCGAGCGCGTTGCCGAAGGCGTGTTCGGAAATGTGAGCGTTGGGATTGCCGTTCATGCCGCGGCAGGAATAGGCGGAGATCTGCTTGATCTCGACAACGCGCTGCCCGAACCAGCGTTGCGCCGCCGGCTGCACCGTGTCGGCGAACCAGTGATCCAGCACCGAGACGATCGGACATGCGAGTGTCGCGGCCGGCTTGACCTCGACGGGGCCAGCGACAGCGGGCTGCATCGGTCCCGGACCCAGCCGCGGGGGCGGCTGATAAGCGGGCTGCTGGTACCGCGGATAAGAAGAATAGGAAGGCTGCGGAGACGCGGGAACTTGCGAGGGCGCCGCATAATTCTCATGCGGATAGGCCGGGTTGTCACGCGGGTAAGCGGCCGGCGGCGCGTAAGGCGATGATGGCCCAACCTGCCAGCCCGGCGGCGCTTCGCTCGGCAGGCGGATTTCGTTCTGCTCCGCTGCCACGCCGGGCGCACGCAGGGAAACCGGCCCCGACGGCGTTCCGTAACCGCCCGCGCCATAGCCCGCTCCGGCGGAGTTTGGCGCGCCGTATTGCTGCTGCTGATAATAAGACGACGGCGGCGAAGGTGGTTGCCCGGCGGGCCAGCGCGGCTGGTTGCCGATCATGGCCGGCGGGCGGAGGTCCTCGTCAGCAAAGCCGAATGTCGAGGTGCCTTCGCCAATTGCGGAAACCTTCAGCGGGAAATCTGCGCCGCACGCGCCGGGGCCCGAAATCGGACTGATCCGGACGATGTCCGGTCCTTCCTTGACCGCGCCGGATTTCAGGCATGCAACTTCGGCCTCGCCCCGCCACGGCTCGCGTTCCTCGAAAAAAAATCCGCGGCCGCAACCTGCCAACGATACAAGGACGAAGGAGCCGACGAGATACCAACTAACTCCGCGCGCCATGCGGAGAACTTCAACGAATTTATTTAAGGACTCATCAACGTCTTGATTTCACGACTCTTTAACCACGTTACCGGCGGTGCTGCGCGGCGGCAGTGCGGTGCACGGACAGCAACTCTGACTTTTTTGTCATGGAACGGATCGCTAGCTTCCACGTTTACGGCGGTTGAGCTTACGTGACTTCGAAGCGACCTCTGGAGCATCAGCGTCTTGGAGCATCAAATGGCCCTTCGTCCTTTCGTCAGTCAGCTAAGCGTGGTGACCGCATATCTCGCCTTTGCCTTCGTCGGCGCGATCGTGCTGGGCATCTTCTAGCCAACCTTGTTAACATCGAATGGTTTGAAAAGCCGGCGGCGCAAAACCGCCGGCTTTTCCTTCGCTCTGCCTTCACGACCGCGATCGCATGATCGCCCGTAGCGAACTGCCTAGGACCAGGGGATTCCCGGCACCGACGTTCATGCCGCGTTCAGCCGATTCCAGCCTCAATCGGCGAAGCTCATTCTTGCCGGGCGAGAACTCGATCGGCAAAGTGTGTCCTTGGGCAGGCGGATTCTCCATTCATGCATCTTTCATCGACGCCGTCGCGGGATCGCGGGCTCAGCGCGGCGCAAAAGTCGTCAAGAGTGCTCGCGTTGCTGGCAAGTCTCCTGCTGGCCGGCCCGGCGATGGCCTATCCCGCGCCGGATACCACGGACGTCGACATTTTTTTACCGTTGACGACGACGATCCGCGCCGATGCCCGTTTGGCGCAGTCGCAGCCTTCCGCGGCACCTCCACCTGCGCCCTCGCCTGCCCCGGCCGCTGCATCCGCCCCCGGCGCGGCATCGGACGAGCCGATCGGCAATGTCGCGACGCTCACCGGCACGGCGAGCGTCATTCGCAACCAGAACACGCTTCCGCTCAAGCTGAAGGACGATATCTATCTCAACGACGTCTTGGTGACGTTTGCTGATTCCGCGCTCGGTGTGACATTCAACGACGCAACGACCTTCAACCTCACCGCCAACGCCTCGATCAAGGTCGATGATTTCGTCTATCAGGACGGCGGGCCGCGGAATTCGGCGCTGTTCGACATCACCAAGGGTACCGTTGCCTTTGTTGCCTCCGCCGTCGCCCGGACCGGCAACATGAAGATTGCGACGCCGACCGCAACGTTGGGCATTCGCGGGACCACCGGTCTCGTCGAGGTCAATGGCGCCGGCAATGGCGCCCACAATATCAAGCTCTATCCCGATCCGGACGGCCATGTTGGCACCATCGAGGTAGCCGATCGCAACGGCGTGCGGCTTGGCACACTCACGCAGGGCGCGAGCGGCTTCACCCTGCGTGCCGGCGCCGGCGGGCGCATCAGCGCGACGCCGCTGACGATTTCGCCCCGACAGGCGGCGCGTGATCAGGGCATCGTGCGCCAGGTGCACGCGGCGCAGAACGTCGGCCGCCGGATCGTCAATGAACAACGCGCGCTGCGGCGAGCCAATCCGAACCGAAACAACAACCTGCGCAATGCGCCAAATCGGCCCGGCGAGCAACGGCAGAACAACCTGCAACAGCGCGGCAGCCGCGAACCCGGTGTCCCCAACCGCAGCGGTCAACAAGGCCGGTCGGGTCAGCCCAACCGCGCGACCGAACAGGGGCGGCCACAGCAACCTGGCCTGCAACGGCCCAAGGCTCCGGCCCTGCGTCAGGGGGCCGTGCCGCGCCGTCCCCAGCCGCCACGGAAGCCGCCGAAGGAGCGGCGACGCTAACTTTTTCCTGACGCCGTCCTTCGAGAGGTGTCGCTACGGCCGATGCCTCAGAACGAGGAAGAGCAAGTTGCTTGAATCATCCCCCCCTTCGCAGAAGCGGCTGGCCGGCCAGGATGCGCGCGCCCTCACGTATGTTTGGACAAAATTCGAAACGATCCGGCGTCAGCACGATGATGGTCGAGCCGTGTTCAAACCAGCCGAGCTCGTCGCCTTTGTGGACTTGCGCATCGCAGGGATAGACAGTGGCCCCGCGCGTTTGCGCGTTCAGCGTGCGGTCGATGCAGTGAAGTCTCAGACTTGCCACCAGGATGGCGGCGACCGGCACCAGCGTCAGCGCCTCGCCGGAAGCAAGATGCGCCTCGATCACCGCGCGCTCGTTCTTGCAGAACAGCTTTTCGACGCGCTTGAGCGCGATTGGATTGACGTTCCAGGTGTCGCCGCTGATGAAAGTGACGCGCTCAATGCGGAAATCGGCCGGGGCATGGAAGCGGTGATACATGCTTGAGGTCAGCCGCAGGGTGACGAAGCGGCCGTTGCGGTGAGTCTCGACCAGGCGGTCATCCGCCAGCAAATCAAGCAGCGAATAATTCGCACCCTTGATCTGGAACAGCTCCGTGTTTTCGATCGCGCCGTGCGCGCCGACGATGGCATCGCTCGGGCTTGCGACGACGTGCGGATCGGGATCGAACGGGCGCACGCCTTCCTTGAGCTCGCGCGTGAAGCAATCGTGCAGGCTTTTGAACGCGGTCTTTTTGGACTCAGACAGATCGAGGTCGGAAAACAGCCGCCAGAGCGCGATCGAGGCGGCGCAAAGTGACGGGCTCTCGATTTTGCTGAACCAGCCCATGAATCGGGTGGCGGCGGCGCGCGGAATCCGGTTGGTCAGAAGGAAATTGAGATCCTCCTGCTCCGTCAGCGCCGTGACCAGGCCTTTGACTGTCATGAATCTGTTAGATCGACCGGCTAGCGCTTCTGGCATGGATTCGTCTCTCCCGATTCTCTCGCTGTCCGCAGCAGTGGTGGCCGGCGCAGCCGCGTTCCCCAAAATCAAGGCGCGGCTCGAATTGTCGCGCGCCAAGCACCGCTCCCTGACCGGACACTCCAAGATGTCGCGGCGCGTGGCGCGGCTTCTTCCGTTCTACGAATTTTCCGGCGACCGGTATTTTGCCGCGGACGGCGCGCCGGACGAGATCGCCAACCGGCGCAAGAGCGCCTTCTTCGCGCTGGCGAAACTTTATGCCGAGCGCTACGCCAAGGGACGCCAGCTGACGGCGGAGGCGGCGAGCCAGATCTCCGACCTGCAGTTCACGCGCGCCTATCGCGTACCGTTCCAGTTCTCCCGCCTCGTGCAGCAAAACCTCGGCACTTCGGCGTTCATGGAAAAGTCGTCCGGCGTCACCGTCACGGACGTCGACGGCAACGTGTTTTACGACCTCACCGGCTCGTACGGCGTCAACGTCTTCGGCAACGACTTCTACAAGGAGTGCATCGCCGAAGGCCAGAAGCGCGCCCATGCGCTCGGCCCCGTGCTCGGCAGCTATCATCCTGTGGTCGCCGAGAACGTCAGGCGCATCTGCGAAATCTCCGGGCTCGACGAGGTCTCCTTCCACATGTCCGGTACCGAAGCCGTGATGCAGGCGGTGCGGCTTGCGCGCTATCACACCAGTCGCACGCATCTGGTTCGCTTCACCGGCGCCTATCACGGCTGGTGGGGCGACGTGCAGCCCGGCGTGGGCAACCCGGTTTCGCCGCACGAGACCTATACGCTGGCCGAGATGTCGGAGAGGACGCTGCATGTTTTGAGAACGCGCCGTGACATCGCCTGCGTGCTCGTCAACCCGCTGCAAGCGCTGCATCCGAATGCGAACGCGCCCGGCGACTCTGCGCTGGTCGATTCCTCGCGAACTGCGCATTTCGACCGGCAAGCCTATACCGCCTGGCTGAAAGAGCTGCGCAAGGTCTGCAGCGAGGCCGGCATCGTTTTGATCTTCGACGAGGTGTTTCTCGGCTTTCGCATCGCCGCGGGCGGCGCGCAGGAATATTTTGGCGTACGCGCCGACATGGTGACCTACGGCAAGAGTCTGGCCGGCGGTCTGCCCATTGGGGTCGTCTGCGGCAAGAAGGAGCTGATGCGCCGCTTCCGCGACGATCATCCCGCCGACATTTGCTTCGCCCGCGGCACCTTTAACTCGCATCCGTACGTCATGACGGCGATGGACGAGTTCCTGTCGCGACTCGCAAGCCCGAACTTCCGAAGCATCTATGACGGATTGGATACGACGTGGAACGGCCGCGCCGCCGCGCTGAATGCGCGGTGCAAGGCGGAAGACCTGCCCGTGCGCGTCGCCAACCTGTCTTCGGTGTGGACGGTGCAATATACCGAGCCGTCCCGCTACAACTGGATGTTCCAGTTTTACCTGCGCGCCGAGGGTCTCGCGCTGAGCTGGGTCGGTAGCGGTCGATTCATCTTCAGCCTGAACTTCAGCGACGCCGATTTTGCCGAGGTGGAGCAGCGCTTCATTGCGGCTGCAGAGAAGATGAAGCGAGACGGCTGGTGGTGGCACCCGCCAACGCTTACCAACAAAGGCATCCGCCGCCAGATTCTCAAGGAAATGCTGAAGAGCAGGTTCGGGCGCTGAGGCTTGCGTCTTGCGCTGCGTCACCCCCGGCCTCCTGCGGGGCATCCACCTCGTTACTGCCGCAAGATCAAGATGGCCGGGACAAGCCCGGCCATGACGCGTGGAAGGCATTTGAACTTGGATGATCAGGCGTGCTTTTCGACGAATTCGTTGTGCTCGATGATATCGAGGCCGGGATCGATCAATTCGCCGCGCAGCAGCGCGAGCGGCGCCCTGCAGTAGAGTTTGAAGTCGTTGAAGGGGTCGGTGAGAATCTTGGTCATCCAGACGAGGCCAGTCTCGACGTCGCGGATGAAGAAGAGCTGAACGGTGCGAAATAGAAGACCGCCGATGCCGACCACCAGCCAGATCTTGGCGACCTGCCGCATGAAGTCGGCCGGCGTGACCCAGGGAGAGACGAGGCCGAACAGCGTCGGATCAAAATAAAGCACGACCGGCGAGGCGGCCCAGATCGTCATCAGCACGACTTTGCGGCGCAGGTTGTAACCGACCTTGATTGCTTCCTTGTGCTCGTGGGAGGCCTCGTTGAGGTGATCGTAGCCGCGCGGCTCGAAGAAGAAGTGCCCGGCCTGGCGCGAGGTCATCGAGACCAGCCAGCCGATCAGCGCCGACATCAGCGGATCGAAGAACATCATGCAATAGCCGACCAGGAAGCTCACGGCACTGACGAAATGCAGGCTCTGGTTGATCCGGCTGTGGTGATAATAGCGATGGTCATCCCAGCGCTGAATTCGCAGCTGTTCCAGGAAATTCTTGATCATGGTGATCCTCAAAGGGAGTGAGTCGAAAGAACGGTACAGGATTTCAATGTCCGGTGTGTGACATCATCATAATGTCACACACATCACGCGACGAAGCGGTCATCAAACTCTGTCACCAAACAACGCCCTGCCGAAACCAGAGCTTCGATCCCGAAGTCGCATGATCGTGCGGCACTCCTGATGCGAACTTCGGAATCACAGGACTATCTTCTAGTTCGGCGCGGGGAGTTTACGGATTCGCACCAGCGAGAAATGGCCGAGCGGCGGGATCAACCTGCGCTCCGCCAGTTCGACGTTCCCGGCGCTCGCAAGCCAGCGCGTGTAGCGCGACCAGGCGAACTCGGCAGTGCGGAAGCCGAGCCGGCGCACCACCGGCTGCAAGCCCTGCTCGATGAAGCGGCGCAATCCGTCGTCAGCACTGACGCGGGTCAGGATGATCAGTTCGCCGCCCGGCCGCAGCACACGGGCAAACTCGTCGAGCGCCGCTTCGGGGTTGGGTACCGCGGTGACCACATATTGCGCCATCACCACGTCAAACGAATCGTCTTCGAATTCGAGCTTCTCGGCATCCATCACCGCGAGCCCCTCGACATTCTTCAGCCTTTGTTCGGCGACACGCTTACGCGCCTTGTTGAGCATGGCTTCGGAAATATCCGTACCGAAGATTCGCACATGCGGCGCATAGAGCGGCAGCGAAATGCCGGTGCCAACACCGACCTCGAGCACGCGGCCGCCGAGCTTGTTGGTGGCCTGGATCGCGGCATCCCGGCCCTTGGAGAACACGCCGCCAAAGACCAGATCGTAGACCGGCGCCCAGCGGTCATAGGCCTGCTCGACCATCTCGCGGTCGAAATCGAGCTGGGTACCGTCGAGTTTGATGCTCTCTGCCATGATGATTTCTCGTTTTCCTTGTAAAGCGCCGATCCGGTATCGCCCGATCCGAGCTTTGTTGTGTGGTTTTGACTGTTAGCCACCCACTGCGTGGCTTTCGGTTGCGATCGGTACGGCACGCGGCGAGCGGCTAGGCTTCAACGCACTCAGATTGCTAATGAACTGACGCGCGCTGTTTTCCCAGGAGCGCTCCAGCGCAAATTGACGGCAGGTTTCGCGCGACATCGTGAGCGCACGCAAGCATGCGGCGTGCAGGTCACTGTCGAGCGCGCCGATCGGATGATCGGCGATCACGTCGATCGGGCCGGTGACCGGAAACGCAGCAACCGGCGTGCCGCAGGCAAGCGCCTCCAGCTGCACGACGCCAAATGTATCGGTGAGACTCGGAAACACGAAGACATCGGCTGCGGCCAGATGCGCGGTCAGGTCCGCGCCCTTCCTTTCGCCGACGAACTTGACGTCGGGATACTTCTGCTCGAGTTCGCGCCGCTGCGGCCCGTCGCCGACCACCACCTTCGAGCCGGGCAGATCGAGCGACAGGAACGCCTCGATGTTCTTTTCGATCGCGACGCGCCCCATGGTCATGAAGATCGGGCGCGGCAGATCCAGTGTCGCCGGATGGTCTGGATTGAACAGCTTCGTGTCGACGCCGCGCCCCCAGAAGGCGAGCTTGCGGAAGCCGCGTGCGGAAAGCTCATGATAGAGAGAGGGGACTGCGACCATGGTCGTCGCCGCCGCATTGTGGAAATACCGCAGCACCGCATAAGTCAGCCACGCCGGGATGATCGAGCGAACCGCGATATATTCCGGAAAGCGCGTCGTATAGGAGGTCGTGAAGGCGAGTCCGCGCCAGCGGCAATAGGCCCTTACCGCCCAGCCGATCGGACCTTCCGTCGCGATGTGGATGGCTTCCGGGTTCGCTGCCTCGATGCGCCGCGCGATCTCGTGCCGGTTCGGCCAGGCGACCCGCAGACCCGGATAGGTCGGAAGCTCCATCGAGGGAAAACCCTCGGGGGTGAGGAATTGAATGTCGCCACCAAGCGGGCCTGCCGCCCGCTGCAACGAAGTCAACGTGCGGACGACGCCATTGACCTGGGGGTACCAGGCGTCTGTCGCAATCAAGATTCGCATCTGGCGCCCACTCTCCGAAGTTCGTGTTCCACCTCAGCGCCCACCTTTCACAAACTTCCGGAAAGTCATGAGCGCCAGCAAACTCTGGATTCGAGTGCCGCTTTCGATTTGAAGTCCCCGAACCGGACTCGCCTTGCGGCGCGGAGACTTCAAACCGGCGCACTCGCCTACCGATTCAGCCTTGCTGATTCCTTGCGGCGCGACGTTGCGTCAGAGATATTTCAGGCGTGTGACGTCATAGAGGTTAACGCGGCCGATTTTCGCCCAGCGGGTCCTTTTCCGAGCTTTCCGCTCGCCCGCAGCCGCGGTTTTCCCGCTTATGACATCGGGATGAAATGACTCGAATGCGACGACGAGTCTCAAGCAGCCACGAAACGTCCTTCATCTCATCCAAAGGAAAGACGCCGCTGCCTGCCTCAGCGGCTTCTTTCCATCCGGCAATAATTCCACCATATTGCCGCCCGGCTTTCGCGCTTTACCTCCGCTTATGCCGAGCCGCTTCACTCGTGCCGCGAATCGGAAGTCCCTGTCGGTTTCGCCGCGAGTTCATTGCGGGAACTTCAAATTCAAGGCCGTCCTGGAATTCACAGGTTGCCGAGCTTTGCTTCCGAAGTTCGCGTCAGAGGTTGCGGTAATACCGTGCGAACTTCGGAATCGGAGCTCTGGCGCCAGCCTGCCCGTCCCTGTAAATTCCTCAATGAAAGCAATCCGGGGGGACGATGCGGCTTAAGGTCATTCTGCTCGCAATTACGGTGGTCGCGGGATCGTTTTTTGTCAGCCTGAAGCTGATGGATTGGCTGGTGCCGCGCGGTCCGCTGCGCCCGGCCGCCATGGCCGAGTTGCCGCCGTTGCCACCTGCGCCCCGCAGTTCGGTGATCCTGGCACAGGTGACCATTCCCATAGCCGCAATCCGCAACGCGGCCGACCACGCCGCCCCGCGCAATTTCTCCGGCAAGGCCGAAAATCCCGTCTCGCAACTCCTGCAGAACGCCGACATCGGCTGGACCGCCTCGCGCGGGCCGATCGGGATCACGGGCGCTCAGGATGCGCTCTCCCTGAACACGGCACTGGCCGGAAGACTGAATGTCACCGGTTCGCTGGCGGCCAAGACGACGGGCGCGGTCGGAGATGCCATCGGCGGGCTGCTCGGCACCAATGTCGCCAGGCAGATCGCGAGCATCAATATCAAGGGGGTCAACGCCAACGCCGAGATCAAGGGCAATGTGACCGTCACCGCGCGGCCGAGGTTCGGCGCCAACTGGCGCATTGAGCCGAACCTGACCGGGCAGGTCAATCTCGGCGACACCACCATGTCGGTGGCCGGCGCGCGCCTCAATGTGCCGACCGAGATCAAGCCGCTGCTGGACAAGAGCGTCGCCGATCAGATCGCAGCCGCGGACGACCGCATTCATAACGACTCGTCGTTCGAACGCAGCGCGCGCATCCAATGGGCCAAGGCCTGCCGATCGATTCCCCTGCAAACCGGCAGCCCGTCGACACCGCCGCTGTGGCTCGAAATGCGGCCAACCCGTGCGGTGGCGGTGCAGCCCAATGTGAGCGCGACGGCAGTTACCACGACGGTTGGCATCGAGGCGGAAACCCGCATCACGCCCAAACAGACCACGCCGCTGTGCCCCTTCCCGGAAAAGCTTTCCGTCGTGCCGCCGACGCAGCCGATCGTGGCGATCGATATTCCGATCGACATCCCCTTTACCGAAGTCGACAAGATCGTCGAAGCGCAACTGGTCGGCCGGACCTTTCCCGAGGATGGCTCGGGTTCAGTGAACGTGACCGTGAAGCGGGCAGAGGTTTCCGCCTCGGGCGACCGGATTTTGATTTCACTCCTGCTCCACGCCAAGGAGAAGAGCTTTTTCTCCTTCAGCGGGGAGGCGACCGTGCATATCTGGGGCAAGCCGGTGCTCGACAAGACAAACCAGATCCTGCGGCTCGCCGATGTGGAGATGGGCGTGGAGTCGGAGGCAGCCTTCGGCCTGCTCGGCGCGGCGGCCCGAGCGGTCATGCCGCACCTGCAGAGGGCCCTCGCCGAGAAGACCACTGTGGATTTGAAGCCGTTCCTGGGCGATGCGCAGAAGATGATCGGAAGCGCGATCGCCGATCTGCAGAAGAACGAAGACAACGTGCGGGTGACGACCGATATTACCAACCTCGCGCTCGCGGACATCGCCTACGATTCCAGGACGCTGCGCCTGATCGCCGAGGTCTCCGGCACGATCAACGTCACAGTGGCGGCGCTGCCGGGGCTTTGACGCCACTCCTCATCCTGAGGAGCATCGCGAAGCGATGCGTCTCGAAGAATGAGTTGGCTCTCACGGTTCTTCCACCGATGCAACCGGTCAGGCGAATGCGCGCCCGACGACGGTCTCCGCGTCCTCCGGACACGGCTACTTTCCGTTCGCAACGGCCTCGCCGCGCGACTTGGCCTGCTCAGGTGCGCGCCTCCTGACCGTGAGGGTTTGAAATCGTCGCTGGAAATACCGACCTTTCCGCCTTTACGGGCAAAGCCCAAGCCCGGTAAAACAGCGGCGCAAAACAAGCCTGAAAGGGAGAACGACACCATGAAATCCTGCACCGCGACGTTGTTGGCCGCTGTCGCTGTTGCCGTATCCGGCGGCGCGGCGAGCGCGCAAATTTCCGACGACGTCGTCAAGATCGGCGTCCTGACCGACATGTCGAGCCTTTATGCGGACGCCACCGGCAAGGGATCTGTCGCCGCCGTGCAAATGGCAGTCGCCGATTACGGCGGCAAGGTGAAGGGCAAGCCGGTCGCAGTGATCTATGCGGACCATCAGAACAAGCCCGACGTCGGCGTGTCTATCGCCCGCAACTGGTACGACAACGAGAAGGTCGACGCGATCTTCGACGTGCCGACTTCATCCGTCGCACTGCCCATTTCGGCGCTGACACGCGAAAAGAACAAGATCAACATCAACTCCGGCGGCGGCACTTCCGACCTCACCGGCGTCGCCTGTTCGCCCAACACGGTACACTGGACCTACGACACCTATGCGCTGTCCAACGTTGCCGGCAAGGCAATGGTCAAGCGCGGCGAAGATACCTGGTTCTTCGTCACCGCCGACTACGCATTCGGCCAGGCGCTGGAGCGCGACGCCGCCAACGTCGTGAAGGAGAATGGCGGCAAGGTGCTGGGCGACGTCCGCCATCCGCTGAATTCTTCCGACTTTTCCTCCTTCCTGTTGCAGGCACAGGCCTCCAAGGCCAAGGTAGTCGCGCTCGCCAATGCCGGCGGCGATACGACGAACGCGCTGAAGCAGGCGGCGGAATTCGGCATCACCCAGGGTGGTCAGAAGATGATCGCGCTGCTGATGGAAATCACCGACGTGCACGCCCTCGGCGCCAAGGCGACGCAGGGCCTGATCGTCACCGACGCCTTCTACTGGGACCGCGACGACGAGACGCGCGCCTTCTCCAAGCGCTTCAACGAAAAAGTCGGGCACATGCCGACCATGATCCAGGCCGGCCTCTATTCGGCTACCATGCATTATCTGAAGGCGATCGAGGCCACCGGCAGTGACGACTCGCAAAAGGTGATGGCGCAGATGCGCGCGACGCCGGTCAACGATTTCTTCGCCAAGAACGGCAAGATCCGGATCGACGGCCGCATGGTCCACGACATGTACCTGTTCGAGGTCAAGAAGCCCGAAGAATCAAAGGGCGAATGGGACCTCTACAAGCTGCTCGCCACCGTTCCCGGCGACGAGGCATTCCGTCCGCTCGACAAGGGCAACTGTCCGCTGGTGAAGAAGGATTGAGAATTGCGGAGCGTCGGTCCGCGCGATCCGATCGGCTCGCGCGAACGCGTGCCTGACGTCAGGCCTGCAACGAATTGTGGCACCTGAGAGCCTCGAGATTCTCTGCAAGCGCATATGGTGACTCATCGCGACGCGACGGCAGGGAAGGCCGAGTAAAAAGAACGCGTCCGGAAATATCCGGGCGCGTTCTTTGATCGTTTTCCATAATGATCGCTGCCGCAATCACTCCGAATATTTGAATTCCGGCATTGCCTTCAGCTCGTCCTTGTTTGCGTTGAAGACAGCATGATCCGGATACCAGGGATTGGACTTGCCGGTGGACGCGCTGCCACTGGCTGCCGATCCGGTAGTTGTCGACGGGCGGGTCGCGCCAGCACCACCCCCGGGGGCAGTGGTGCTGCTCGCCGTGCCGGAATAGGCGACGGGTTCGTTGACGAATTTGACCTTGTCGAGCGGCACCGCCACCAGATGCTCGCCGACGCCGAGGAAGCCGCCGACGCCGAGCACCACGGCCTTGATATTTCCGCTCTTGTCCATCAGCAGATCGTTGATCGAACCGAGGCTCTCATTGTTATCATTGTAGACCTTGAGACCCACGACCTTCGAGGCGCGCCAGTCGCCCTTGAGCGAGGACTCCGGAATCGACGCGCCAGTGGCGTGACCGGTCGAAGGCGCCGGGGTTTGCGCCGAGGCAATGGTCACAAGCAACGCGGTACCGGCCAAGGCGGCCGTAACAGTTTTGGCGAACATTGTTTCCTCCTTCCAGAAAACGTGACAAGGAAACACGATCCCCGTACTTGCTGTTCCGCGGTTCCTGCAATTTCGATCGGCACCGAGGAAATTTGGGTTCCCTCTTGCAGCGATTAACCGATGGGATCTCACACGCCGAAGCTAGGTGCCGCGCGAATTTTTTCCGCGCTCCCCATTCAACTGCCATGGGCGGCGGCAGCTTGCTCTCAGTTCACGCGCCATCCGCCAAACAGAAGGGGAGAGCCGTGCATGGACCATGCTTCGAGACCGAGCACGGATCTTTCCGGAGGCACTGGACCCCGCCGGTCAAGAGAATGATCGATCAACATGGCTCTTGCCGGCCTGGATGCCCGGTATCACAAGGGTTTGCTGCAGCATCAGCGTATGTCAGGATCAAGATAAACTTGCTGCGTGAGGGCCCTGCGCCTCTCAGATGTTGCGGGCTGTTGCGACCGCGATTCCGGAAATATCCGGAAACAAAAAAGGTGGTCTCTCGCCCCGAAATCTGAGGCAAAGGATTTGGCTGCCGAGTGCGACGAATTTGAAGTTGCGATCGGCGTTGCCGCAAGCCAGTCATAGCAAGTCAGTCATAGGAAGTTCGAATTTCAAACCCGCCGCTCAAATCGATCAACAGCTGAAGCTCCTTTGATTCCGAAGTTCGCATCAGAGGTTGCCACAATCGCTTGCGAACTTCGAAATCGGAGCTCTGGTGTGCCGCCGAACATCCTGGTGGTCGAAGACGACCGCGAAACGCGAGCCTTGATTGCGAAATATCTCCGCAACAATGCATGCAACGTGATCACCGCCAATGACGGGCGCGAGATGGCTCGCGCCTTGACCGATCATCGCGTCGATCTCGTCATTCTCGACGTCATGCTGCCGGGTGAAGACGGCTTGAGCCTGTGCCGCAAGCTCCGCAGCGAGTCACAGGTGCCGATCATCATGCTGACCGCACGCGGCGAGGATGTCGACCGCATCCTCGGGCTCGAGATGGGCGCCGACGACTATCTGCCCAAACCCTTCAATCCGCGCGAACTGCTCGCCCGCATCAATGCCGTGCTGCGCCGGCAAGCTGCCGCGCAAACCGCCAGCGCGATGTCCGGCGCAACCGCGCTGATGTTCCAGGGCTGGCGGATCGATTTCCGTCTGCGCGAATTGCGCAATCCGGCCGGCGCGCGCGTCGCCATGACGTCAGCCGAGTTTGACCTGCTCCGCGCCTTTTGCGAGCGGCCGGGACGCGTGCTCTCGCGCGACAGCCTGCTCGATCTGACGCAAGGACGCAGTGCCGGCTCGTTCGAGCGCTCCATCGACGTGCTGGTGAGCCGGATCCGCCGCAAGATCGAAACCGATCCGCAGGATTCCAGCATGATCAAGACCGTACGCTCGGGCGGCTATCTGTTCACGCCGACGGTAGAGGCGGCGGGCGCTCCCCTCGATGCCGCCAAATGAAGCTGGCCGACTTCCTGAACCTGAGGACCATCGGCGGCCAGATCACCGCGCTGGTGATCGCATCGATCCTCGCCATTCACGCGATCCTGACCTGCCTTTTCCTGCTCAACCGGCCGGACCAGCCGGATCCGACGATCGATCGCGGTCATGCCCAGTTTGCCGCGGCCGTCATGCTGCTCGGCGCATCAGTTCCTGCCGAACGCCCACGCCTGGTGGCCGACCTCGCGCGCGCCTTTCCCAAGCTCGACGTGCAACTGCTGCCGCAAGGTCCAATTCCAAAGGCGAGCGAACCCGAAGGCCTTGACCTGCGCGGCCTGCATCGCCGGCTCGACGCCAGCTATCGCATCTTTCCGCTCGCCGATGGTCAAAGCCGCCACAAGGTCGGCATTGCGCTGCCCGATGGCGCCATGATCTCGGCGCGGGTGTTGCCCGACCGGCCGCGGCCGTTCTGGATCGGCTCCTGGATGGTGACGCTGCTGTTCATGGTCGTCAGCGTCAGCCTGCTCAGCCTGTGGGCCGCGCGGGCACTGACCGCGCCGCTATCGGCCTTCGCGAAGGCGGCCGAGAATTTCAGCGTCAACCGTGCAGCCGCTCCCCTGCCCGAACGCGGGCCGGACGAAATCCGCTTCGTCGCGAAGGCGCTCAACCGGATGGGCGAGCGCATCAGCGC
Organism: Bradyrhizobium sp.; assembly: GCF_027451485.1. Lineage (GTDB taxonomy): Bacteria > Pseudomonadota > Alphaproteobacteria > Rhizobiales > Xanthobacteraceae > Bradyrhizobium. The sequence continues at coordinate 8,077 of NZ_DAIDJE010000180.1, read as the reverse complement.
CCTGATCGACGACCGCACCAAGATGCTGGCGGCGATCAGCCACGATCTGCGCACGCCGATCACGCGGATGCGGCTCAGGGCGGAGTTCATCGATGACGAGATGCACCGGCACCGCATGATGAGCGATCTTGACCAGATGCGGGCGATGCTGGAATCGGTGCTGTCGTTCCTGCGCAACGATCGCAAGCTCGAGGCCATGACGCTCACCGATATTGCCTCCAGCTTGCAGCTCGTCGCCGACCAGTTCGCCGACACCGGGCACAAGGTCGCTTATCAGGGCCCGGGGCATGCCATGGCAACCGTGCGGCCGGACGACCTGACGCGCTGCGTCACCAATCTCGTCCAAAATTCCGTCCGGTACGGTGCGCTCGTCACCATCCGCCTGTCGATCTCGGCCGAAGCCGCGACCATCGAGGTCGAGGACGACGGCCCCGGCATTTCGGACCCGCGCAAGGAAGTGATGCTGGAACCGTTCGTGCGCGGCGACGACGCGCGCAACATGGATGAGACGGCGGGCTTCGGCCTGGGGCTATCGATTGCCCGCGCCATCGTGCTGGCGCACGGCGGCAGGATGTCGCTCCATGATCGCCAGCCGCACGGGCTGATCGTCCGCATCGAATTGCCGGTGCGGCAGCGTTCCGGTTCCGACATTCGTGCGCAGGTCGCTGCGGTCTAGGTTACGAATGTCAGAGCCAAGCGAAGGCCGCAGAGGCGGCCGGATGAACCTTTACGCCGCGATCGCTTCGATCTCTTCATCGAAATAGGCAACCGCCTCGAAACGGTAGTCGCAGGCCATGCAGCGCCAGAGATAGAAGGTGCGGCCGGGCTCGTTCTCGACCCATTCGGGCAGTGCAATCAGCCTGCCGCATTGGGCGCATGGATTTTCCCGAGGCAACGAACGGAATCCGGTTCCGGCCATGGCGCATCTCTCCCGTCTTTTTGTTAGATGTGGAAGCTGATCGGACAGGGCTGCTGTCGGATCGACGCTTCCGACGCGATGATACATGAATGAACGATTAATGGGGCAACACAACGGCAGAGTCACCGCGACGCGTCGCCGCGATCGATCAAATTTTCGCTTGTTCGATCTGACGCGTGCCGACTACCTGGCGCCGGGTTCCACGACCGGTTCAAGCGTGTGCAATGCACCCGCCTTGCGGAGGTGGATCGTGGCGATGTCGTCGCTATAGACCTTCTGCCAGCCATCCATGTGATCGAGCAGCTTGGTCGCCGCGCTTTGCGTGCGCATCAGCGTCGCCTGGATGTCATATTCCTTGAGCAGGCGGAACAGGTTCTCCGGCTCGATCAGGCCTGACGCATTGTTGTGATCGACGAAGAATTTTTCGCCGTAGAGTTCGGTGCGGCCGTCGATGAAGGGCGCAACCCCGCTGGCGATCAGGTAGCCGCCGAAATCATAGTCGTTGAAGACGCGGTCGAGCTTGAGCTTCTTCAGTTCGGTCACCGCCTGCACCGGCGAGTTGCCGGTATAGGGCGCATAGCGATGGATCGACGCAAAGCCGAGCGTGCCGGCCGCCAGGACGATCACGAGCGCTGACAGCATCGCGCCGCCAAGCGGCTTCCAGGAAGACGACGAGGATTCCACCTGCGCGCCGTCGATCTGCCGCGCAAGGGGCGTTGCCAGCACGAGCGGCGACAACAGCGCGAGAATTTCCGCCGCCCGCCCCTGCGACAGCGCCATGTGAACCAGTCCGAGCAGGATCACGATGCGCATCGGCGGCAGGGTGATGCCGCGATAGAGCGCAAGTCCGATGCCGCCGAGCAGGCAGACTTCCAGCGGATGCACCGTGGAGAAATCGGCGGCGTGCCATTCGGTGATCAGCGGCAAGGCACTGCCTAGCGCCAGGATCTTCCGCGACGCCAGCAGCGACTCCCAGCCATAGGGCGTGCAGCAGCCCGCGACGACTGCCAATGCAGCAAAGATCGCCCATCGGCCTGCGAGCGATACCCGCTCGCCGGATCGTGCCCGGGCCAGACAATCGAGCGCGATCGGCGCCACCATCATCAGGCCAAAGACGAAGCCGCCGTGCAGGTTCGCCCACAGCGCCATCAGCGGCAGCAGCATGAACGAGGGCGCCTCGCGCCGCTCGGCAGCGGCGATCAACTCGCCGATCCAGGCGACCATGACCGGCAGTGCCAGCACATGCGGCCGGGCCAGAAGATGCGGCGCGGTCAATGCGAAGGCGACGGAGAGAAAGACCAGCGCGGCGCCGTCGCTCAGGCTCCGGACGAGATATCGCGCCAGCAGCGCGAATGTCGCCGCGCTTCCCAGCGCCGCCAGCACCACCGGCCCGCTCCAGCCGGCCCAGGCATAAACCTGCGCGTAGAGAACCTGCGCCAGCCACTGCGTGGAGATCCAGGGCTGGCCGCGCATGGTGAAGGAATAGACGTCGGTGTGCGGCACCGCGTGATGGTCGAGGATCCATTGCCCGACTGTGATCTGCCACTGCGTATCGGGATCGAGCAGCAGGCGATTGCCGCTGACGACAAGCACCGCATAGATCACGACGCCGACCCAGAGCGGCAGCGAACCGCGCAGGGTCTTGGCGGCTGGCACGGCGTCGGCGGTGGCCATGGTCATAGCGGAATCCGGATCGCGCTGTCGTTTTCAGACCGATCGAAGCACATCAGGGCATAATTCCGGGTAAACCGGCGGGTCAGGATCTGCCGGACATCGCCGGGTTTTTGCCATATCGATGCCCATAATCGCAGGCGGGCGCATCCGGCGGACCGCCCGGAGGCCATCTCATGAAGCGTCTGTTAACCCTCGCATCGCTTGCCCTTGCCGCGGCCCTGCTGTTCCCGCAGGCCGCCTTCGCCCAGCGCAGCCAGTATGACGAGCTGGTCGCCAGGCATGCGCAGGCCAACGGCGTGCCGGTGGAACTGGTGCACCGGGTGATCGTGCGCGAGAGCCGCTACAATGCTTCGCTGGTCGGACGCGGCGGCACCATCGGCCTGATGCAGATCAAGCTCGCGACCGCGCGAAGCCTCGGCTACACCGGCACCGCCGAGGGCTTGCGCGATCCCGACACCAATCTCACCTATGCCGTGAAGTACCTTGCGGGCGCTTACCGCGCCGCGGGTGGCAACCACAACCGCGCGGTCGCCTACTATGCGGGCGGCTACTATTACGCCGCCAAGCGCCAGCGGATCGCTCACCACGAAAGACCCGGCGAGCCGCTGGTGATCACGCCGGTGGCCGCCCGGGAATAGGCACCTCGCGTTGCGGACGGGAGTCCCTCCAGGCCGCCGGATCAGCATGCAAATGCCGAGGCGCTGCACGGCGTCCGGGGCACGCATGCAGATCGTCCGGGACCGCCGGGGGATATCGCGTTGACACCCCGCATCAGGGGTTTAAATTGGAGTTGTTCCGAGGGGAGCTCTGACGAGGAGCTGAGAGACCGCACCCTCTGGTCCGGGGTTGATCTTCAGGATGCCGATCCGAACGATCATGCCAGCAGGAACCAAGAGACCGCGGTGACCCTTTGAACCTGATCCGGGTCATGCCGGCGAAGGGACAGGGATGTACCAGAGTTCGACCAGTCCGCGGGAGCAATCCCCGATTTCCGTCATCGGTGCAGGCGTCGCGGGCGCGTGGCAGGCGCTGCTGTTTGCGCAGGCCGGACACACCGTGACGCTGCATGAACGCAGCGATGCCGGCCTGATGCTCTCCACCAGCCACTGGGCCGGCGGCATGCTCGCCCCCTATTGCGAGAGCGAGGTCGCCGAGCCCCTCATCAGCCGTCTCGGCCTGCGCGCGCTCGATTTGTGGCGGCGCGAATTGCCGGATACCCCGTTCAACGGCTCGCTGGTGGTGGCGCATCCGCGCGATCGCAGCGATTTCGAGCGCTTCGCGCGACTGACCGAGGGTCACCAGCGGCTCGATGCCGCGCGGCTTGCCGCGCTCGAGCCATCGCTGGAGGGGCGTTTCCGCGAGGCCCTGTTCTTCGCCGCCGAGGGGCACGTCGAGCCGCGGCGCGTGCTGCCGAAGCTGCACGAGCGCATCGTCGCCGCCGGCGGCACCATCCGGTTCAACAGCGATGTGAGCGCCGAGGACATCGACGGTCTCGTGATCGACTGCCGCGGGCTTGCCGCACGCGACGAACAGCCCGAACTGCGCGGCGTCAAGGGCGAATTGATCCTGATCGAGACCGACGAGGTGACGCTGTCGCGCCCGGTGCGGCTGATCCATCCGCGCTGGCCGCTTTATGTGATCCCGCGGGAGGATCATCTGTTCATGCTGGGCGCAACCTCGATCGAGGCGGAAGACACCGGCGTCAGCGTGCGCTCGGCGCTCGAACTGCTCAGCGCCGCCTATACCGTGCATCCGGCCTTTGCCGAGGCGCGCATCGTCGAGTTCGGCTCGGGCCTCCGCCCCGCCTTTCCCGACAACCTGCCGCGCATCGCCGTCGGCCGCGACAACCGCATCGCCGTCAACGGGCTTTATCGCCACGGCTTCCTGATTGCCCCGGCGCTTGCCGAACTGACGCTCAATTATGTCGAGCGCGGCCAGATCGACAACGAGGTGATGCAATGCGCGTGATCATCAACGGCGAGGCGCGCGAGATCGCATCGAGGAGTGTCGACGCGCTGCTCGGTGAACTCGACTATGAGGGCACGCACTTTGCGATCGCAGTGAATTACGACGTGCTGCCGAAGAGCCGCTGGGCGGAAACGCCGCTCAAGGCCGGCGACGAAATCGAAATCATCACGCCGCGGCAGGGAGGGTAGTTTTTCGTGATGGCCGGATCGAGCCCGGCCATGACGAAAAAGAGAGCAGAAGAACATGGTCAGATTCTACGAAAGAGAATTTCAGTCCCGCCTTCTGATCGGCACGGCGCTCTATCCCTCGCCGGCGATCATGCAGAACGCGATCCGCGCTTCGGCTGCCGAGATCGTCACCGTATCGCTGCGGCGCGAGGCCGCCGGCGGCAAGACCGGCGATGCCTTCTGGAAGCTGATCCGCGAGCTCGACGTGACGGTGCTGCCGAACACCGCGGGCTGCCGCAGCGTGCGCGAGGCCGTGACCACCGCAAAGCTCGCGCGCGAGCTGTTTGCGACCTCCTGGATCAAGCTGGAGGTGATCGCCGACAACGACACGCTGCAGCACGACGTCGTCGGTCTCGTCGAAGCCGCCACGATCCTGATCAAGGACGGCTTCGACGTGTTCCCCTATTGCACCGAAGACCTGTCGGTGGCGATGCGGCTGGTGGACGCCGGCTGCAGGGTGGTGATGCCCTGGGCCGCGCCGATCGGCTCGGCGCGCGGCATCATCAATCCCGATGCGCTGAAACTTCTGCGCGACCGCCTGCCGGACGTGACGCTCGTGGTCGATGCCGGGCTCGGCGCGCCCAGCCACGCCGCGCGCGCGCTCGAACTCGGCTATGACGCAGTGCTGCTCAACACCGCCATCGCCAAAGCCGCCGACCCGGTCGCGATGGCGAAAGCGTTCCGTCTGGGCATCGAAGCCGGGCGCGCGGCCTTCGAGGCCGGATTGATGGACGCGCGCGACTTCGCCTCCCCTTCAACCCCCGTGGTCGGGACCCCGTTCTGGCATGCCGTATCCTGATCGCTTTTATCCGGTCGTCGATAGCGTCGCCTGGGTCGCGCGGCTCGCGCTGCTTGGCGTCGGCACGATCCAGCTGCGCGCCAAGAATCTGAACGACGCCGATGCGCTGCAGACCGTGAAGGATGCGCTCGACGTCATTCACGGCACCGACGCGAAGCTCGTGGTCAACGACTACTGGCGCGCGGCGATCGAGGCCGGCGCGAAGCATCTGCATCTTGGCCAGGAAGACCTCGCCGACGCCGACCTGCCGGCAATCAGGGCCGCCGGCCTCACTTTGGGCATCTCGACCCATGACGATGCCGAGCTGGCAACCGCGCTGGCCGCCGAACCCGACTATGTCGCGCTCGGCCCGATCTTTCCGACCACGCTGAAGTCGATGCGCTTCGCGCCGCAGGGCATCGCGAAGATTACCGAGTGGAAGAGACGCGTCGGCGACATTCCGCTGGTTGCGATCGGCGGCATCAAGCTCGAACAGGCAGGCGGCATCTACGCCGCCGGCGCGGACTCCATCGCGGTGGTGTCCGACGTCACCCAGAATGCCGACCCCGATGCGCGCGTGCGCGCCTGGCTCGGACTGAAGGAGGCGGCGTGATGCTCAGAGCCAATTCACCATCCTCGTCATTCCGGGGCGCGAGCAGAGCGAGCGAGCTATGGTGCGCAATTGCGCACCTGAGAATCCATTCCACCACTTGTTTTAGTGGCCCGATGGATTCCGGGCCTGCGCCTACCGCGCAAAATAGCTTCGCTATTTTGTCGCGACGGCGCATCCCGGAATGACGGCAGAGAACGACGACAAGTAAGGAGGACCCCCATGAACATTCGCTCCAATCCCGACACGACCGTCCCCGCCGTGACCACGGGCGCGCTGCCCTCCTCACGCAAGATCTTTGCAACGCCCGATGCGGCGGGCGACCTGCGCGTGCCCTTGCGCGAGATCATTCTCTCCGAAGGCGCGGGCGAGCCGAATCTTCCCGTCTACGACACCTCCGGCCCCTACACCGACCCGAACGTCGTGATCGACGTCAACAAGGGCCTGGCCCGTCATCGCACCGCCTGGGTCAAGGAGCGCGGCGGCGTCGAGCAATATGAGGGCCGCACCATCAAGCCGGAAGACAACGGCAATGTCGGCGCGGCACATGCCGCAAAGGCCTTCACCGCGCATCACAAGCCGCTGCGCGGGCTCGACGGCCACAAGATCACCCAGCTCGAATTCGCCCGCGCCGGCATCATCACGAAAGAGATGATCTATGTCGCCGAGCGCGAGAATCTTGGCCGTAAAGTACAGCTCGAACGCGCCGAGGCAGCGCTGGCCGACGGCGAAAGCTTCGGTGCATCCGTGCCGGCCTTCATCACGCCGGAATTCGTGCGCAGCGAGATCGCGCGGGGACGGGCGATCATCCCCTCCAACATCAACCACGGCGAACTCGAGCCGATGATCATCGGCCGCAACTTCCTGACCAAGATCAACGCCAATATCGGCAACTCGGCGGTGACCTCGTCGGTGGAAGAGGAAGTCGACAAGATGGTGTGGGCGATCCGCTGGGGCGCCGACACCGTGATGGACCTCTCGACGGGCCGCAACATCCACACCACGCGGGAATGGATCCTGCGCAACTCGCCGGTGCCGATCGGCACGGTGCCGATCTACCAGGCGCTGGAGAAGTGCGACGGCGATCCCGTCAAGCTGACCTGGGAGCTCTATAAGGACACCCTGATCGAGCAGTGCGAACAGGGCGTCGACTACTTCACCATCCACGCCGGCGTGCGGTTGCCCTATATCCACCTCACCGCCAACCGCGTCACCGGCATCGTGTCGCGCGGCGGCTCGATCATGGCGAAGTGGTGCCTGGCGCATCACAAGGAGAGCTTCCTCTACACGCATTTCGACGAGATCTGCGACCTGATGCGCAAATACGACGTGTCGTTCTCGCTCGGCGACGGCCTGCGGCCGGGCTCGATTGCCGACGCCAACGACCGCGCGCAATTCGCCGAACTCGAAACGCTCGGCGAGCTGACGAAGATCGCCTGGGACAAGGGCTGCCAGGTGATGATCGAGGGCCCCGGCCATGTGCCGATGCACAAGATCAAGATCAACATGGACAAGCAGCTGAAGGAATGCGGCGAGGCGCCGTTCTACACCTTGGGCCCGCTGACCACCGACATTGCGCCGGGCTATGACCACATCACCTCGGGCATTGGTGCGGCCATGATCGGCTGGTTCGGCTGCGCGATGCTCTGTTACGTGACGCCGAAGGAGCACTTGGGGCTGCCCGACCGCAACGACGTCAAGACCGGCGTCATCACCTACAAGATCGCGGCGCACGCCGCCGATCTCGCCAAGGGCCATCCGGCCGCGCAACTGCGGGACGACGCGCTGTCCCGCGCGCGCTTCGACTTCCGCTGGGAGGACCAGTTCAACCTCGGGCTCGATCCGGAGACGGCGTGCAAATTCCACGACGAGACGCTGCCGAAGGAAGCGCACAAGGTCGC
>NZ_DAIDJE010000179.1 GCF_027451485.1 Bradyrhizobium sp. | reverse complement strand
TGGGCGGCACCACGGGGACGCTGCGATCATCGATGGGGCAGGCTGAAGCGGTTGCCGGCCGATGCGAAATCACGGCTCTTGGGGGGGCGGTTCAGACAGCTGGAACTGATGAACGCAGACCCTGGGCCGTCGCAGAAATTCGGTGCGATGCTGCCGGTGTCGGTGTCCGGGCGGCGCTCGACGCCGCGGGGAGTGATGATCGCCTTCTGCGCTGCGCGTCGCGCCGAGGAGGCGCGCGACGAGCCGGTCTGTACGCGCTGGCGGAGCGTCCCGCCGCCGAAGTGCGAGTAGCGGCGCGGCCAGGTGGCTCAACATCGGCACACCCATGGGCTCGAGCCGCCGCGCAGCGATTCAGCCCGATCGGTCCGATTTGGGACGAGAGCCCCCGGGTCTTGGAATCACACGGTCCGGCGAAAGCGGCTGCTAGGCATGGAACGCCCTATGCCGGGGGCGGGACAAGCAGCGACCATCCGGGCGGATAGCGCTCAGCAGCCTGTGGATTGCCTCCGATCGAAAGTCGCGGTGGCTCGGCCGGCCCCAGTCCCAGGCGGTTCAGAACCTTGGCGGGGCGGACAACGACTCCGGCGAAGGGCTGTCTCGATGTTCTGCGCCCGCGCCGCATCCGAAGGGGGGGCTCGCTCGCGGAAGCCCTTGTGCACCGTAGAGGCGGCGCCTTACCAGGATCAGGACCTCATGTGCGGCCAGACGCGGTCTCCGGTCAAAGTGCATGTTCGCCTGGTGACCCTGCGGCCTTGTCTACTGAGATCGAGTTCCCGGGGTGATACGTTGGCTGGTTGCCGGCGTCGCCAATACCTGGGCAAGCGGGGCCCACGCATGGCCCGGCGCCCGGCTGATCGGGCGTTCACCTTGGCGACTCGGGATCGCAGTCGGGAGGAGCCTGAATGTCGCGCGGCATCCTCGAGCGCAGGTTCGCGCTCCGCTCCGGCCGCATTCGGCCGCACCCTGGCCGGCAATGTTCGCATCCGTCGGTCCGTCGACCAGTGTCTCCGGAAGAATAGAAAAATCCAGGACTTAAGAACGGGAACGGGCGCCTCTGGAATTCGCATCCGATGCGACCCCTGTCTTCGGCGCTGACGCCCTTCCGCGACGTCCGATCGGGCCGTCGCCGAGGGCCTCACTTTTTTCCAGACCGAGCGCCGCCAGCCATTGCCAACGCGAACGGTCGGCCGTAGCCTTTGGATCGCTTTTTACATCGGGCCGCCTTTGCCTGGCGGCGGCTGCCGAATCGTCACAGGCGAAACCCGTTCAATCGATCGCTCAGATGCAAACCATCCTGAGCGCGTTCAGGTATGTATGAGCGATAAGCTGAAATCCAATTCACTCTCGTTCTTCGAGTCGCTGATCATGGGTGTGGCTGGAAGCGCGCCCGGTTTCTCAATCGCGGTTGCGATTTCCGGCCTGCTGGCGACGGCCGGCTTTGTTTCGCCGAACGCCGTGCTCATTTTTGCATTGCCCATGCTTGGCATCGCGCTCGCATACAAGGGCCTCAATCAGAAGTTCGCCAACGCCGGCGCCGCATACGAATGGACCAAGATCGGCTTTGGAAAGCCGTTCGGATATTTCTCCGGCTGGGCTCTTCTGATTGCAACGATGGTCTTCATGGTCGCCGGCAGCGTGCCTCTGGGCACCGCGACGATCGACCTCATCAAT
>NZ_DAIDJE010000178.1 GCF_027451485.1 Bradyrhizobium sp. | reverse complement strand
CAGACCCATTGTTGCATCGTCGGCGGTGGCCCGGCCGGCATGATGCTCGGTTATCTGCTCGGCCGCGCCGGCATCGGCGTGGTGGTATTGGAAAAGCACGCCGACTTCTTCCGGGATTTCCGCGGCGATACTGTACATCCCTCGACCTTGCAGGTGATGGACGAACTCGGCCTGATCGATGGGTTTTTGAAGGTTCCACATCAGCAATTGCAGCAGATGAACGGTCAGTTCGGCGGGGAATCCGTCCGTATCGCCGATCTCAGCCGCCTGCACGTCAAATACCCGTTCATCGCAATGATGCCGCAGTGGGACTTTCTCAATTTTCTGCGCGAGAGCGGCAAGCGCTTCGCTTCACTTCAAGTCATGATGAACACCAATGCGACTGACCTTATCTGGTCCGGCGACCAGGTCGCTGGCGTCAAGGCCGCAACGCCGGATGGTCCGGTCGATATCCGTGCGGGCCTGACCATCGCTTGCGACGGACGGCACTCGACGGTACGCGAGTGCGCCAAACTAGACCTGAACGAGATCGGTGCCCCGATGGACGTGCTGTGGTTTCGCGCCGGAAGGCGTCCCAACGAATCCGAGAACCTGTTCGCGCGGCTTGAAACCGGCAAGATGCTCGTCACCTTCGACCGCGGCGATTACTGGCAATGCGCCTATGTCATCGCCAAGAACGGCTTCGATGCCGTCAAGGCGAGGGGCCTGGACGCGTTTCGCAATGACGTCATCAGCATGGCGCCAATTCTGGCCGCGGGCATGACGGACGTGAAGACGTGGGAGGACGTCAAGCTGCTGACGGTTGCCATCAACCGGTTGAAGCGATGGACGCGACCGGGACTGCTCTGCATCGGCGATGCCGCCCACGCGATGTCGCCGGTCGGTGGCGTCGGCGTCAATCTCGCCGTTCAGGATGCGGTCGCGACCGCCAACCTGCTTGCTGCGAAACTGGTCGCTTTGAAAAGCAATGAAGGCTGTCCCTCCGAAGAGGAACTGCAATCGGTGCAGCAACGCCGCAGTTTCCCGGTGCGAATGACGCAAGCGATGCAGGTGGCCGTGCAGAACAATCTCATCAGCCGCGCGATCAAGCCTGGCGAAAAGCCGCTTCGGGTGCCGATGTTCCTGCGCCTCGTCTCTTCCGTTCCCTGGCTTCAGGCGCTAGCCGGCCGCCTGATTGCAATCGGCGTGCGCCCCGAACATGTGCATTCGCCCGCCGCGTGAGAAAAACTGCTCAACCCATCACGGAAAATCCGCCATCGACGGGAATTGCCGTCCCGGTCACGAAATCCGAGGCCGGGGATGCGAGAAACACCGCAATCCCGGCGAAATCATCCGGCGCACCCCAGCGAGCCGCCGGTGTGCGCGCCAACACCTTGTCGTGCAGACCCGCGACCTGCTCGCGCGCCTGTCTCGTCAGTTCGGTATCGATCCACCCCGGCAGCACGGCATTGACCTGGATGTTGTCGGAAGCCCATGCGACGGCGCAGGAGCGGGTGAACTGCACGATGCCGCCCTTGCTCGCGGCATAGGCCGGCGCGAAGCTGGCGCCGAAGATCGACATCATCGAGCCGATGTTGATGATTTTGCCGCCACCTGCCTCCTTCATTGCGGAATGCACCGCGCGCGAGCAGAGGAACGCGCTGGTCAGGTTCGTATTGATCACGCGGTCCCATTCGGAGATGTCGAGCTGATCCGCGGGTTTTCGAATGTTGATGCCGGCATTGTTGATGAGAATGTCGATTCGGCCGAGTTCGCGAAGAACCCGCCCCGCCATAGCCGCAACCGCGGCCTCGTCGGTGACGTCGGTTGGGACGGCGATGGCTTTGCCGCTGTTCTTCGACAGGTCCGCAACCGCTGCAGCTGACTTGGCTTCGTCCCGGCCGACGACGGCAATGCTTGCCCCGCTTGCCGCCAAGCCGCGGGCCATGCCAAGGCCGATGCCCCCATTGCCGCCGGTGACGATCGCGACTTTTCCAGAGAGGTCGAACAGTCCCGCTGCCACGTGGATGCTCCTGTCGTCTTGTTTCTTGGCTGTCGTTCGAGCGTGATCCTTGCGCAATCACTCGCGCGTGTCGCCAGGGAAAAACCGCTACCGGCGTTGCATTCGCGCCCGTAGGGTCGGTGAGGCCTAACGCTTGCTCTGCCAGATCAGCACAAGGCCAAGGCCAGCCAGCGCGGCGCCGTAGCCTGCCCACTGGATCTGCCGGATCATGAAACTCGATGCGGGCCAAGTGATCATGCCGGTGCCCTGACCGATCCACAAAAGCCCGATGGCGAGTCCAATGAGGCCGAGCACCAGCAGCAGGTTACGCATGAATACCTCTATGGCCAATTCCGTCCCAAACCGCATTTATCGGGGGCCGAGGGCCTTCGTCACGCGGGACTTTTGAATTAGATAAAAAAAGCCCCGGCATTGCCGGGGCTCTTCGAACTTCGATCCAGCTCAGATCAGTACTTCGCGACGACCGGACCGCCCCAGTTGAAGCGATAAACCAGCGAGGTCGAGACGGTCTGCACGAGCGGGTGGAAGCTAACCGAGTTTCCGGTCAGCAAACCGGTGGCGAGGTTGCTCTCGGCCAAAGTCGATCGATCGAAATAAGCCGCGCGATATTCGGTCTTCATGAACCAGCCCGGCGCGGTGATCCCGAAGATGTTCAGGTTGTTTTCGACACCGCCGCCAATGAACCAGCCATTGCTGTCAAAGGAGCCGGTCGCGGCGGTCGGTGCCGTGCCAGTCACGGTGCCGAGCTGCGAGCCCGACCAATAAGATTGGGTAAAACCAGCGTTGACATACGAATAAACGTTCGGCGCTACGAGGTAGCCCAAACGCACGCCGGCAGCCCAGGTATCGCGAAGCTTTTCGATGCCGGTCAAACCGTTCAAATTGTCATTGAGCGAGCCGCGGAGGCTTCCGAACTGGCCATCCGCAAAGATACCAGCCACCCAAGACTGGCTAAACTGCCAGTCGTAGCCCGCACCAACCGTGCCGAACCAGCCGTCGCCGCCCAGACGCTGACTGATGGTGGCCGCGTTCCCGGCGGCATTCACGCTGTAGCTGTCCGCATCCCAGACACCGCCGCCAGCACCACCGAAGACATAGAAACCGGTCCAGTTATAGACCGGCTCGGGCATCACCGGAGCCTTGGTGTAGGCGCGCGCGGGAAGGTCGGCCGCCACAGCCGAACCCGTGAAGACCGCGACCGCAGTCAGTGCCAACACCAGCTTCTTCATTTCTTACCCCTTAAGCGATTGAGCGCCGCCGCTCGACGCAATCTTGATTCTGGCCCCATTTATAAATGGTTTTGGCCAAAAAGCTGTGGCCGGGTAGGCACACTCGGCCGTAAAACCACGCATTGAACAAAGACCGGCAGGGAGAAAAATTCTTTGAAACCAACAGCAAGGAGGGATTCCTCGCTGTTCGTTTGTGGAAGTAGTAAAATAGTACCGGGGACCCTGGGGCCTAGACGTCCAGGAGGTCCTCGCTGGCGAATTCCGCCTTGTCAGAAATGAAGGCAAAGCGCGCCTCGGCCTTGGTGCCCATCAAGCGCTCGACCGAGTCGGCGGTGCCGTCGCGGTCATCGGCCAAGAGCACCACTTTCAGCAGTGTGCGCTTTGCCGGGTCCATGGTAGTTTCCTTGAGCTGGGCCGGCATCATCTCACCAAGGCCCTTGAAGCGGCTGACGTCGACCTTGGCATTGGCGTTGAATTCGCTCTTGAGCAAGGCGTCCCGATGGGCGTCGTCTCGGGCGTAAAACGTCTTGCTGCCATGGCTGAGGCGATAGAGCGGCGGGACCGCGAGAAAGAGATGTCCCTCATCGATCAGCCGCGGCATCTGCCGGTAGAAGAAGGTGATCAGGAGCGAAGCGATGTGGGCGCCGTCGACATCGGCGTCGGTCATGATGATCACGCGCGAATAGCGCAGGTCTTCTTCGCGGTACTGCGCCCCAGTGCCGCAGCCGATCGCCTGAATCAGGTCGGCGAGCTGCGCATTGGCGACGAGCTTGTCCTTGGTTGCGGATGCGACGTTGAGGATCTTGCCGCGCAAGGGAAGGATCGCTTGCGTCTTGCGGTCGCGAGCCTGTTTGGCGCTGCCGCCGGCGGAGTCGCCCTCGACGATGAAGAGTTCGGAGCCTTCGGCCGCCGTGTCAGTGCAGTCGGCGAGCTTGCCGGGCAGGCGCAGTTTCTTCACCGCGGTCTTGCGCGAGATTTCCTTTTCGGCACGGCGCCGCAGCCGTTCCTCCGCGCGCTCGACGACAAAATCGAGCAGCTTGTTGGCTTGTAACGGATTGCCCGAGAGCCAATGGTCGAAAGGGTCCTTGATCGCCTGCTCGACGATGCGCTGCGCCTCGGCGGTGGCAAGCCGGTCCTTGGTCTGGCCCTGAAATTCCGGTTCGCGAACGAACACCGACAGCATCACGGCCGCGCCCACCATCACGTCTTCGGAGGTGATGGAAGCTGCACGTTTGCCCTGGCCGACGCGCTCGGCATGATCCTTCAGGCCGCGCAGCAGCGCGCTGCGCATGCCGGATTCATGCGTGCCGCCGTCCTGGGTCGGAATGGTGTTGCAGTACGAGGACAAAAAGCCGTCGGCGTCGGCCGTCCAGGCCACCGCCCATTCGCACGCGCCATGCGCGCCGGTGCGGCCCGACTTGCCGGAAAAAATATCCGGATGCACCAGCGTGTCGGCGTGGATTGCGGCCGCCAGATAATCCTTGAGACCTCCCGGGAAGTGAAAGCTGTCCTCGGCCGGCACATCCTCAATGCCCTTCAGCAAGGACGGGTCGCAACGCCAGCGAATTTCCACGCCGCCGAACAGATAGGCCTTGGAGCGCGCCATCTTGAACAGACGTTGCGGCTTGAACGAAGCCTTGGCGCCGAAAATTTCCGGATCCGGCTTGAAGCGCACTCTGGTGCCGCGGCGGTTGTTGACCTTGCCAAGATCCTCGAGTTTTCCCTTGGGGTGGCCGCGCTCGAACACCATCCGGTAGAGTTTTTGACTGCGCGCGACCTCGACCTCGAGCCGCGACGACAACGCGTTGACCACGGATACGCCGACGCCGTGCAGACCGCCTGAGGTCTCATAGACCTTCGAGTCGAATTTGCCGCCGGCATGCAGCGTGCAGAGGATGATCTCGAGCGCGGACTTTTTCGGAAATTTTGGATGCGGATCGACAGGGATGCCGCGACCGTTGTCGGTAACCGTCAAAAAGCCGTCGGCATCGAGTTCGACTTCAATGAAGCTGGCATGCCCGGCCAGCGCCTCGTCCATCGAGTTGTCGATGACTTCGGCGAACAGATGATGCAGCGCCTTTTCGTCGGTGCCGCCGATATACATGCCCGGCCGCCGCCGTACCGGCTCGAGCCCCTCGAGGACCTCGATGTCGCGTGCGGTATAGCCTGCCTCGGCGTTGTCTGAGCGCGACGCGGCCTTCGCGGCAACGCGGGCTTTTGGCCCGGCGGCTCCGAAGAGGTCCTCGGGTGTCTTTGCTTTCACATTTGATTTCAGTTGCTTAGGCATAGTTCTTCAGGTGATACAGAGGATCGTATGGCGAATCGGCCTTGGCCGACTATGCCACGGATGGCCTTTAAAAGTGACCGTCGTGAGGGGCGCTCAGGCCCGCGAGGTACGGAACACAATCACCGCAAACAGGGTAACGGCGAGCACCACGACCAGCGAGCCGATGATCGGCAGCACGATCAAGCCTGTGCCCTTTTTGATCACGATGGCGACGCCGACCGGAAACAGGATTGCGCCCACGAAATGGAGCGACGCCTGCCATTTTGCAAGCGCGCTTTCTCGCGCGGCCGGCACCATTCGATAGTAGAGGCCGAATACGAACAGGAGTACGCCGCCAATCAGGTTCCAATGAGCATGCGCCGGCGCCAAGGAGAATTCCTGCCGGATGCCCATCTCTATTCCCCAGACCATACCGACAATCAAAAACATGGCGCCCGCGCGCATCATTAGTGAATCAAGCATGTGTTGCCCCCGCATCGATTGGCCGCCGATCAAGGAAACGAATCGGCTTTGATCTTGCCTTGCAGCCATTGTGACTTGATGCGGATCGTCCGGCCAGCTTAAACGGGCCAGTTTTGAACGCTGCAAGTCGCCGGGAAGGGCATTCGGATGGAAGAATACACGCGCGCGATAGCCGATTTCGTGCGCGACCATCAGGTCTGGGCTGCGCCGATCGTGCTGGTGCTCGCGTTCGGGGAGTCGCTGGCGTTCATTTCGCTGCTGGTGCCGGCCTGGGGCGCCCTGGTGGCGATCGGTGCGATGATAGGCGTCAGCGACCTCCGTTTCTGGCCGCTGTGCCTGGCGGGCGGGATCGGCGCGGCACTCGGCGACTGGCTCTCGTACTGGTTCGGATTCAAGTACAAGGAGCAGGTCGCGCAATTGTGGCCGCTGTCGCGCTATCCGGAGATCCTGCCGCGCGGAGAGGCGTTCGTCAGAAACTGGGGCGTGCCGAGTATTTTCATCGGTCGTTTTTTTGGACCCTTGCGCGCTTCGGTGCCGCTCGCGGCCGGAATTTTTGAAATGCCGTATTGGCAATTCCAGGTCGCCAATTTCCTCTCCGCCTTGATCTGGGCGGCGGTGCTGTTGCTGTTTGGCGACGTGATTGCGGAGATCGCCGAGTGGCTCTGGCACCTGGCCTGATCAAAGCCCTCCCAGCCAAGGACAGGCAAGAACCTTGACGGCGGACTGCGTCGGCTATATAGCCGCGCGCCATGATCAACGCCGGGACCCATTTCTTCGGTTTTCGCCGCCGCCGCGCTTTAGCGGTAAGGGCGATCATTCGCGTTTAGATCATCGCCTTTGCCGCCGGGTCCGATCCGCGGCATTCTCTCCTGTCAGCGCATCTGATCCTCAAGGCTTCAGGTTAGGCTACGCAGGAGTTCGAGATGTATACGCCTCCCTTGTTCAAGCAGGATCGCACCGCAAGCCTGAGCTTTGCGGAAGAGCGCGGCTTCGGCCTGGTCTGCGCCTGGAATGGTGCGCGGCCGATCGCCTCGTCATTGCCATTCTACTTAAGCCATTCCGATGACGGGGGGCTGCAAGCCCTGTTTCATGTGGCGCGGGGCAATCCGTTGGCAGCGCTCGCCGACGGCGTAATGTCGTGGCTCCTCGCGATCGGCGGCCCGGATGCCTATGTATCGGCTGACTGGTACATCTCGCCCGATCAGGTGCCGACCTGGCTCTATCAATCGGTCCACTTGACCGGGCCGGTACGTGTTCTGTCTGACGGGGAGCTTAGCGCTCAAATCGATGCGCTGAGTGCAAAATTCGAAAACTGGCTGTTGCCGAAGAAGCCGTGGACACCGGCGAAAATGACGCCGGCGCGGCTTGAGGCGATGAAGAAGGCGATCATCGGGCTGGTCATGACGGTCGAGGAAGTTGAGGGCAGCTTCAAACTGAACCAGCACAAATCAGAATCCGACTATGCGGCGGTCGCCGGCGCATTGGAGGGGCGACCCGACACCGGCTCGCAACAAATTGCCGATCTGATGCGGCAAGCGCGGCCGCAGGCCTTCGCAAACGCAACGAAGCTCGAAAGGAACGTGCCATGAGCCTTTCCGAAACCAATAACCCCAAGGCTTCCGACGCTAAAAATCCTGAGACCAGAGCAAAGCCCAGCGTGTTCGTCGACGGCGCCTCGGGAACGACCGGGCTTGGCATTAACGAACGGCTTCGGCTGCAGAGCGACGTCGTCGTGAAGGCGATCGCGGAGGACAAGCGCAAGGACCCCGCCGCCAAGCGCGCCTTGATGGAGGAGGTCGATCTCGTTGTCCTGTGTTTGCCTGACGACGCCGCGCGCGAAACGGTGGCGCTTGTCGACAGCATGGGTGCGGCCGGTCCAAAGGTTCTCGACGCCTCGACGGCGTTCCGCGTTGCGCCCGATTGGGCTTACGGTTTTCCGGAGCTTGCGCCCGATCAGGCCGAAAAGATCAGGAAATCGCGGAAGGTTGCCAATCCGGGCTGCTATCCCACGGGCGCGGTCGCGCTGATCAGGCCGCTCGTCGATGCCGGCATTCTGCCGGCGGATTATCCCGTCACCGTGAATGCCGTCAGCGGCTATTCCGGCGGCGGCAAATCGATGATCGAGAATTTCGAGAGCGGTCACGGGCCGTCGTTCGAACTCTACGGTCTTGGCTTCGAGCACAAGCATTTGCCGGAGATCCAGCTTTATTCGAAGCTGACGCATCGGCCGATCTTCATACCTTCCGTCAGTAATTTCCGGCAGGGCATGCTGGTTTCGTTGCCGCTGCAACTCGATACACTCAAGGGCAAAGTCGCCGGCGCGGACCTGCATGCAGCGCTCGCCAGCCGCTACGCAGGCAGCCGCTACGTTTCGGTGATGCCGCTCGAGAATACGGCTGCCAAGAGCGGGCGGCTCGAACCAGAGGCGCTCAACGAAACCAACATGCTCGAACTCTATGTCTTCGCCAGCGACAAGTACCATCAGGCGGTCCTGGTGGCGCGGCTCGACAATCTCGGCAAGGGGGCGTCAGGCGCGGCCGTGCAAAACATCCGGCTGATGCTCGGTCTGCCTGAGGATTAAGGGAAGGCAGTCACAGTGGACGAGCCGACGCTGGAATTCTATCGCCGCAATGCCGAATCCTACGCTGCGTGGGCGAAAGCTCCTTCGACGCGGCTGATCAGCTTTCTCCGGTTGTTGCCGGAAGGCGGCTCCATTCTCGAACTCGGCTGCGGGGCCGGCAATCATGCCGCCGAAATGCTGGCGCGCGGATTCGCGCTGCGAGCGACTGACGGCTCGCCCGAAATGGCCGCGATCGCTTCACGCCGCCTCAATCATCCCGTCGAGACGATGCGGTTTGATGAACTCGACGTATCCGAGGCATTTGACGGCGTCTGGGCCAGCGCCTGTCTGTTGCATGTGCCGAGGGACGAACTGGGCGGAATCCTTAGGCGAATTCATCGCGCGCTGAAAACTGGCGGCGTGTTTTATGCCAGCTTCAAGTCCGGCGAGAGCGACGGTCGGGATTCGCTGGGCCGCTACTACAGCTATGTTTCATCCGACTGGCTTCGCGCGGCCTATGCGGCGGCGGGGGCCTGGCGATGTCTCAGTTCGGATACGAGCGAGATCAAAAGCTTCGACGCAGCGCCCGCCACTATGCTGCATCTCGTCATGCGCAAGGAGGGAGGCGGCGAATAGCAGGCGAGAACGACATCGGCATTCGCCGTCATGGACGCCTCAGGCAAGTTTGAAGATGGCCAGTGCCAACACCACCTGTGCGGCGAAGCCGACGGTAAAAGCCAGCGTCCGGAACACCGGCAAGCCCATCGTATAGACGATGAGATGCGCGAGCCGCGCCCAGAAATATACCGCGCTGGCATAGGCGGTCGCCTTCGTCGAGTAATCGAGTTCGGCCAGGATCAGAACCAGCGGGGCGAAGATAACGAGATTCTCCACCGCGTTGTCGTGCGCGAACATCAGGCGCGTCGCCCACTCTGAATGCGGCTTGTCACTCCGCGACGGGTTGGCCATCGAACCATAGAGGCCGCGGATCGAGATGCGATTGAGGATGTAGGGGATCCACAGCAAGCCAGTCAGAATCACCGTCAACGTCAGCCAGAACAGTTCGGGCGTCATCAGTCCAGGCGTCATCGTTTCCCCCACTACCGTGCAAAATCGATCTTCGTGCCGCCCATCGAAGTTCCTGCAATCCAAGCGATGAATTCGATCCAGGAACTCCAAACAGAAAGCGGCACTCGCGGGACGCGGTCCGCGTTATAGCCGAACGATTTGAATTGCGCTATGCGCGGACACGAACGTAGCTGCCGGGCGCGTCCTCGATCGGCGGCAGCGCGGCGGCACCAACCTCGCGGGCGGCGACTTGCTCGGGATCGATCGCCTCGAGCCATTGCCGCCAGTCCGGCCACCACGAGCCCTTGTGTTCCTGTGCGTTCTTGATCCAGTCGTCGAGCGTCACGTCTTTGATGTTGTCATTCGTCCAGTACTGGTATTTTCCGGCACTGGGCGGATTGACGACGCCGGCGATATGCCCCGAACCCGACAACACATATTTCACCGGACCACCGAAAAATTGCGAGCCGTAGAGCACCGAATCCGCCGGTGCGATGTGGTCCTCGCGGGTGGCCAGATTGTAGACCGGCACCTTGACCTTCGACAGATCGAGCCGCGTGTTGTCGAGCACCATGGATCCCGATGTGAGCCGGTTCTCCAGATAGCAGTTACGCAAGTAATAGGAATGATTGGCTGCCGGCATCCGCGTCGCGTCCGAATTCCAGTGCAGGAGATCGAACGAGGCCGGCTGCTTTCCCTTGAGATAGTTGCTCACGACATAGGACCAGATCAGGTCGTTTGATCGCAGCATGTTGAAGGCCATGGCCATCTTGGCGCCCTCAAGCACGCCGGAGGCGCGCATGTCGCGTTCAATCGCCGAAATCTGGTCTTCGTCGACAAAAACCAGCAGGTCGCCGGCATGGGTGAAGTCGACCTGCGCGGCCAGGAATGTCGCGGAGCTCACGCGGACGCGGCGCTTTTCGGCGAGCCACGCCAGCGTGGTCGCCAGCAGCGTTCCGCCGACGCAATAGCCCATGGTATGGACCTTCATCTCGCCGGTGGCACGCTCGATCGCATCCATCGCGGCGAGCGGACCTTCCTTCATGTAGTCTTCCCAGGTCTTGGCCCCGAGGCTCTTGTCCGGATTGACCCAGGAAATCACGAACACCGTGACACCCTGATCGACGCACCATTTGATGAAGGATTTTTCCGGCTTGAGATCGAGAATGTAGAACTTGTTGATCCAGGGCGGGACGATCAGAAGCGGCGTACGCAGCACGCTTTCGGTCGCCGGCGTATATTGGATCAATTGCATCAGATCGTTCTGGAAGATCACCTTGCCCGGCGTGGTCGCCATGTTGACGCCGACCTCCAGGTTGGACGGGTCGGACTGGCGGATACGCAGCGTGCCGTGGCCGGCCTCGATATCCTCGGCGAGCATCTTCATGCCGCGGACAAGGTTGTCACCGTTCGAGGTCAAAGTTTCGCGCAATACTTCAGGATTGGTGAGGACGAAGTTGGACGGCGCGAGCGCATTGGTGAGCTGCTGGACATAAAACGCCGCCTTCTTGCGGGTATGGGGGTCCAATCCCTCGGCATCGCGAACCAGATCATTGGCCCATTGCGTCGTCAGCAGATACAGTTGGAGGATAAAGTCGAAAAACTGGTTCGACTTCCACTCGGGATCGGCAAACCTCTTGTCGCGGGGCGAGGGCGCCGCGACCGGAGGAAGCTCCTCGCCGGCAAGGCGGCGCACGGAGTTGCCCCACAGATCGAGATAGGCCTTGCCGATTCTGGTCTGAATGTCATTGGCGCGATCGGGATCCGACAGCCAGTATCCGGCGACCGCTGAGAAGGTCTTGATGAGCTCAGTGAGCTCGCCCGGCGGCTTTTCCGGCACATCACCGCTTGCCGCCGGCTTGAGATAGGCCGCCAGCGCTTGGCCGCCGCTTTCCATCGCCTTGGCGATGTTCATCGCGAAGGCTTCGGCGTTGAACTTGTTTTCGCTCTGAACTTCAGGAGTGACATCCGTCATGGCGCAAGACTACAGCTTCGTTTTAACTTCGTCACGGAAGAGATAGGTGTTGAAAAATAGGCAATCTGCTCGCAAAAAGTTGCTGTTGCATTGCGATATTTATGACTGCTTTGTCTTATTGAAGCCCAACAGGACCGCTCTCTTGCTTGGGCTTTAATGATTTCGGATGACAATGGATCGGGCGCCAGGGCCTCGTTTCGCCAAATTGTTTCATCGCACGCCGCGCCCGGATGGGGTTAAGGACTGAATATGTCGGGGGTACAGCAGAACCGAGCTAGGGCCGGGGCAGCATGGCTGCTGGTGACGCTGGCTTTGGGAGGCTGTTCGACCTCGATCAGCGAAATGCCGATCGGCAGTGCAGCGTCCGATACCAGGCCAACCGAAACCAGCGCCTTTCTGCCGGTCAATGCGCTGCCGCCGGAGCGTGATGAGGCCGCCATGGATCCAGCCGAACGCGCCAAGGTTCAGAAGGAACTGGTCGCCGCCCGGGATCACCAGGCCTCCGCGGCCGCCGCCAAAGGCCAGGGGCAGGCTAATGACCAGAACCAGCCACAGAGCCAGGTTCAGGCCGCAAAATAATCGCGTTGCTGGCGCACCAAGCCTTCCGTGCTAGAATTAATTTGCTGAACCGCGCCGCTTGGCACGAAACTTAAATCGCTTCAGTCCGAAATCTCACTAAGTTATTGAATTTGTGTGATTATGGGCTGCGGTAAGAAGGCCCGCGGGGCGGCGGCGAATCTGTCCCGCCAAATTGATCCCGCAAGGGTTGCCGGAGCTGAAGGGTCCCATGGAAGAGTTTTACCGCATCCGCCGTCTGCCGCCTTACGTCTTTGAACAGGTCAACCGGGCCAAGGCGGCCGCGCGTAATGCCGGGGCCGACATCATTGATCTTGGCATGGGAAATCCAGACCTCCCGACGCCCGCCCACGTCCTGGACAAGCTGAAGGAAACCCTAGGCAAGCCGCGCACCGACCGTTACTCGGCCTCGCGCGGCATTCCGGGTCTCCGCCGCGCGCAGGCCGCCTATTACGAGCGTCGGTTCGGCGTCAAACTCAATCCCGAAACCCAGATTGTCGCCACGCTGGGATCGAAGGAAGGCTTTGCTAACGTCGCCCAGGCGATCACCGCGCCCGGCGACGTGGTGCTGTGTCCCAATCCAAGCTACCCGATTCATGCCTTCGGCTTTTTGATGGCGGGCGGCGTGATCCGCTCGGTGCCGGCTGAGCCGACGCCGCAGTTTTTTGAAGCTTGCGAGCGCGCGATCATTCATTCGATCCCGAAGCCGCTCGCCCTTGTCGCCTGTTATCCGTCCAACCCGACCGCCTATGTCGCCGATCTCGATTTCTATCGGGATCTCGTGGCGTTCGCCAAGAAACACGACATCTTCATTCTGTCCGACCTCGCTTATGCCGAGGTCTATTTCAACGACAAGAATCCGCCTCCCTCGGTGCTGCAGGTCCCCGGCGCAATCGATGTGACGGTGGAATTCACCTCGATGTCGAAAACATTTTCGATGGCGGGCTGGCGCATGGGCTTTGCCGTCGGCAACGAGCGGATCGTCGCGGCGCTGGCGCGGGTCAAATCATATCTCGATTACGGCGCCTTCACGCCGATCCAGGTCGCCGCGACGGCGGCGCTGAATGGCCCGCAGGACTGCATCCGCGAGATGCGCGACACCTACCGCAAGCGGCGCGATGCGCTGGTGGAATCCTTTGGCCGGGCGGGGTGGGACATTCCGCCGCCCGACGCCTCGATGTTTGCCTGGGCGCCGCTGCCGGAAGCCTTTCGTGGAATCGGCAGCATGCAATTCGCCACCCTCATGGTGGAAAAATCAGGCGTCGTGGTCTCGCCCGGCGTCGGCTTTGGCGAGCATGGCGAGGGCTATGTGCGCATCGCCATGGTGGAAAACGAGCAACGGATCCGGCAGGCCGCCCGCGGGGTGCGCCGCTTCCTTGAAAGCGGCATCGAAACATTGCACAACGTGGTTCCTCTCGCCAACCGGCGATAGGACGCCAATCATTTGCTGCCCGCGTTGTCGCGCGGGAAGCCCTCCGGCAGGTCTTTTCCAATCATGGTCGCACCCCTGAAAGTGGGTATCGCGGGGCTCGGCACCGTCGGCGCCGAAGTGGTCCGCCTGATCGAGCAGCAGAGCCGGACGCTGTCCTTGCGCTGCGGCCGCGGTGTGCGGGTGATCGCGGTCACCGCGCGGTCGAAAGCCAAGAAGCGCGGCCTCGATCTGCAAGGGGTCGAATGGGCCAAAAGCCCGCTGGCGCTTGCGAGCGATCCCAAGGTCGATTGCTTTGTCGAACTGATCGGCGGCGCGGGCGAGCCCGCCTTGTCAGCCATCGAAGCGGCACTCAAGGCCGGCAAGTCGGTCGTCACCGCCAACAAGGCGCTGATCGCCAGGCACGGCATCAAGCTCGCCAAGGCCGCCGAACGGTCCGGCGCTGCACTGAATTTCGAGGCCGCGGTGGGGGCGGCGATTCCGATCGTCAAGACGCTGCGCGAGGGGCTGGCCGGCACAGTCGTCAATCGCGTCTACGGCATTCTCAACGGCACCTGCAATTATATCCTGACCCGGATGGAGCAGGAGGGGCTCTCGTTCGCCGAATGTCTGAAGGAGGCCCAGCGTCTCGGCTATGCCGAGGCCAACCCGTCCTTTGACGTCGATGGTCACGATACGGCGCAAAAATTGGCCATTCTGGCCAGTCTCGCCTTCGGCACCCGCGTCTCGCAAGGCGCGGTCTATGTCGAAGGCATCTCGTCGATCGCTCCGGAAGATTTGCGCGCCGCTGCCGAACTCGGCTACCGCGTCAAACTGCTCGGCGTCGCCGTGCGGACCGCCAAGGGTATCGAGCAGCGCGTGCACCCGACCATGGTGCCGAAAACCTCCTCGATCGCGCAGGTGATGGGTGTCACCAATGCGGTGACGATCGACGGCGAAGGCATTCCCCCGATCACGCTGGTGGGTCCCGGCGCGGGCGGAGCAGCGACCGCGTCTGCCGTCGTGGCCGACATCGCGGACGTGGCGCGAGGCGTTCGCCCGCTGCCGTTCGGCCGCCCCGTCGAGCGCTTGCGGGCGGTCGAGAAGGCGCCCATGGAACGCCATGAGGGCGGTTATTACATCCGCCTGATGGCGCGCGACCTGGCCGGCACCGCCGCCACGATCGCCACGCGCCTCGCGGAACAGAAAATTTCTATCGAATCGATCGTCCAGCGCCATGCCAACGGCGTTGACGCCGTGCAGAGTGCCGGGAAGGCCGCGCCCGTGCCGGTCATTCTGATCACCTATGCCACGAGCGAGGATGCCGTCTATCGCGCGCTCGACGCTGTGCAGCGCGACAGAGTGATCAGCGGGCGTCCGCAGGTGATCCGGATCGAAAAGAATTGAGTTGGGCGTGATCGGGACAGGCGGGGATCGATTTTCCTGCGCGACGAGCGCGAAGCGTTTGCCGACGATCACGCTCAAATATAAGGATGTTACTGCCGGAACCGGCGATGCGTGACAGCGTAAAGCCCGAGAAGTTAGCCGTTAGGAGGAATTCGCCGATGTCGACCCATATTTCCGTTCCGCCCCAGTTGCTGCTCGAGCGAATCCTAACGCTCGAACTCGTGCGGGTGACGGAACGCGCGGCGGTCTCGGCAGCGCGCCTGCGCGGCCACGGCAACGAGAAGGCGGCCGATCAGGCGGCGGTGGATGCCATGCGCCGCGAGCTCAACAAGCTGCCGATCGAAGGCACGGTCGTGATCGGCGAGGGCGAACGCGACGAGGCGCCGATGCTGTTCATCGGCGAGACGGTCGGGCTTAAGGCCGGGCCGAACGTCGATATCGCCGTCGATCCTCTTGAAGGCACGACGCTCTGCGCCAAGAACATGCCGGGCGCCATTGCGACCATGGCGATGGCGGACGGCGGAAC
The DNA here is from genome assembly GCF_027451485.1 of Bradyrhizobium sp. GTDB lineage: Bacteria > Pseudomonadota > Alphaproteobacteria > Rhizobiales > Xanthobacteraceae > Bradyrhizobium. The sequence continues at coordinate 57,010 of NZ_DAIDJE010000178.1, read as the reverse complement.
GCTGCTGCACGCCCCTGATGTCTACATGCAAAAGCTCGCCATTGGCCCGGGCTATTCCAAGGGCGTGGTTGAACTCGATGCGCCGCCGGCCGAGAACGTCCGCCGCCTTGCCAAGGCCAAGGGCGTCGATCCTTCGGCCATTACGGTGCTGGTGCTCGATCGCCCGCGGCATGCCGACATCATCAACGGCGTGCGCTCGACCGGGGCTGCCGTCCGGCTGATCACCGATGGCGACGTTGCCGGTGTCATCCACTGCGCAGATCCCGAAAATACCGGCGTCGATATGTACATCGGCACCGGCGGCGCGCCGGAGGGCGTGCTCGCGGCGGTGGCCCTGCGCTGCATCGGCGGTCAGATGCAGTGCCGGCTGATCCTCGACAGCGAGGAAAAGCGCGAACGCGCCCACAAGATGGGCATCAAGGATCCAAAGCAGATCTACGGGATCGAGGACATGGCGCGCGGCGATTGCCTGTTTGCCGCCACCGGCGTCACCGACGGCTCGCTGCTGTCGGGTGTCAAATTCCGCAAGGATGTCATCCAGACCGAGACGGTGGTGATGCGTTCGGTGACCGGCACGGTCCGTTATATCAAGGCCGATCACCGTCAACTCGACAAGTTTCACCTGGATTGAGTTCTAGGCAGTCATTCCGGGACACGCGATAGCGGTGGCCGGAATGCATGGTGCTGCCACCGGTGCCTTGAGGAATCGCCTCGTCGATGCGCCCCGGAATGGCGGCGGGAGGAACTTCGCATGTCCGACCTTTCGCAGATCAAAGCGCTCGTCTTCGACGTGTTCGGGACGGTGGTCGATTGGCGCACCAGCCTGATCAATGATTTCACCGCCTGGGGCGAGGAGCGCGGTATCAAGGCAGACTGGACCGCGCTCGTTGACGGCTGGCGCGGCGTCTATGTCGCCTCGATGGACGAAGTGCGCAAACATCCTGAGCGTGGCTACGTCATCCTGGACGTGCTGCATCGGCGCTCCCTCGAAAAACTGGTGGGTCAGCTTTCGATTTCAGGCCTCACCGACGAGGACCTGCATTATCTCACCATGGGCTGGCATCGGCTCCATCCATGGCCCGACAGCGTCGGCGGACTGACGCGCCTGAAGACCAAATACATCATCAGTCCGCTTTCGAACGGCAATGTGGCGCTGCTGACGGAAATGGCGAAGTTTGCCCGTCTTCCATGGGATCTTGTGATGTCGGCGGAGCTGTTCGAGCACTACAAGCCGGATGCTGAGACCTATCTCGGCGCCGCGCGCCTTTTGTGCCTGCCGCCCGAGCAGGTGATGATGGTGGCCGCGCACAACAACGACCTGAGGGCGGCACAGAAGCACGGCTTGAAGACTGCCTTTGTCGCGCGGCCGACCGAATATGGTCCTCTGCAGAAATACGACTTCGAGGCAAACGGCGATTGGGACATCGTTGCCGGGGATTTCGGCGAGCTGGCTGCGCGGATGGGCTGTTAATCTCCGAGGTGCGCCACTGAGATGGGCTTTACGGCGAGCCGAACACCTTGCGGGTTCTATAGGACTGGTAAAATCAATCGCTCGATCTCAGCTTCCCTTACGCGGCGGCCGTTCATTTTGCGCCTTACGTTTGCTGCGCAAGAAATTGACTTCGACTTCGTCGCCGTTGACCTTTGCAAGCTGACATCGACGATAGGCCAAGCCGGTCGAGGAAAGCAGAAGAAAGAACTCATTCAGGGCCAGCCCCTCGATCGACTGCTCAACCTGAAGGATTGCTCCGCTTTCCGAAATTTCCAGGACCCTGCAAGAGCGTCGCCATGTACCGTCGATGCCCATCATGTTCGCCGCTAACGGCTTCTCGAAAGTGACGCTTCGCGCTTCTTGTTCGTCTTCTTTGGCCATTACTGGATAAACAGACTTTCGGGCTGACCGGCTCTTTTCCCCAATGCGGTCCGCGCGCGATTCGAGAATTAACCTGTGTTATTTTTGGTCGCTAAAGTTTGCGGACCGAAGCACGGCCTTGGCCAACTCATCGTTTGTCGAGCCCGGACTTGCTATCGGATGGCGCATCATCGTCCATCGCGTCAGCCTGCGCCTGCAGGTCGGCGGCCTTTTGCACCAGGGAGGCAGCCAACTCGGGATCAGCGGTGTTCTTGGAAATTCTTAGCAGCATCGCGGCCCGCCTAAGCAGGCCTGGCTTGTCGGTCACGAAATTCCCCCAGCGAAGTTGGAGGACTACGCCCGCAGATATGCTTCGTTCCAGACTCAAGTGCAAAAATGCACATAGGGCCACAAAACGGTAGGAGCCCTCCTGGGGCAGTCACCAAGTAGCGGAGGAAGGCTGCCAGCGCCGCACCCGGACAGGAACAGGTCGGGGACAGCATCACTCCGATCTCTTCCTGGCGGCTTGCAGGCGGGCTCTCTTCCGGGCGAGGGCGCTGGTCTGCTGCCGGTGGGAAAACCGATCACCTGGGCCCATGAATGAAGGCTTGCATCTCCTCCGGAGTAAGCTTGCCGTCCTTATTGCTGTCCATTGCCTTGAAAATGCGTTCGTGAGCGGCCTGAAACTCCTGCAGCGAAACTGTGCCATCGCTGTCGGTGTCCATGAGAGCGAAAATTATTCGCATCATGAGCGGCGGCCCCATCATGCCTCCACCCATCATGCCGCGCCCCATCATATGTCCCATCATGCCGCCGCCCATCATGCCCTCGTGGCCTGTTGGGCCCGTGCCCTGGCTCATGGGATGGGATTGCATCATTTGCTTATCTGGTTCGGGGGCGGTTGTTTGGCTCTGTGCAAAGGCACCAATGGTGCCGTATGCCAGAATCAGAGCAGATGTCGTCAAGCCCAGGATGCGACTGTACATTCGAGACCTCCTCAAAGTGTGGCTACCGTCCGACAAAACGGGCTGCGCGATATTGATCCCGTATCGCCTCGATCGCGATACGTTCGCAGCAGAATGATCCGTCAAGCCGCATCATCCGCCAAACCAGCGGCAACCGGAAGCTAAATCTCTTCGACGGCGGCCTTCAATTGATCGCCGACCTTCGCAGCGATAGTCGCCAGCGATTTGTTCGGTACCGCCTGCATGGATGCCAAGGGATCGACAGCGGCCACCTCCGTCCTTCCATCGATCTCCTGGATCACCACGTTGCAAGGAAGCATGGTGCCGATCTTATCCTCGGCTTTCAGTGCCTCGTGCGCCATCTTCGGATTGCACGCACCGAGGATGATGTAAGGTCGAAACTCGGCGCCGATTTTCTCCCTGAGCGTTGACTGCACGTCGATCCTGGTCAGGACGCCAAACCCGCGAGCCTTCAGGGCGGCTATCGTCTTGTCCACGGCCGACTGAAACGGAAGGTCGACTGTCTTCGAGAAATAATAGGCCATCTCGCACTCCTGTACGTGTGACTGGCGATGCCTGTGCAGCTACGCGGATGCCTGGAGTGCGGCCTCTGCGCTTTCCGCGGCGTGGCCGAAATCACCCCTTAACGCCTTCAGGGCCCGTCGTTCTTCTTCAATCTCGTAAGACGTGCGAAAGCCCAGCCTTCTCAAGATCGGAACCGGGGGACACCAGCCCTGGACAGCGTGTTGAAACAAAAAGCTGGTCACCAGCGCCGGCAAGGCGAGCCAGCGCCGACTTCGGGCCGCGGCCAGAGCAACTCCAGCAAATCCAAGGACCGCCGCATTGGCTTCGATCGCTCTCTCGATGTCCCACTCATCATCGAGTTCGCCCAGTCTCTCGGTGATCTGGTCGCGATGTGCAGCGAAATAAGAAACGTTACCCACCAATGTTCGCCTGATCCGATTGTTGGCGTGCTCAGACGAGTGGAGCGGCACCCGGTCCCGGGTCGTCGACATGTGCGCGTTTGTCAAATTCATCCGGCAAGAAACCGGATTTCGGCCGATTGTTCCTAAATCCATCAGCGGAACTGGCGAAGATCCTTCATCGATGAGCGTCTGTCCGCTGGCCCTGCCATCCGCGGTCCGGGCTCTTCATCGGTCGAGAAGCGCCAGGGCCTGCGACACGATACCCTCGAGCAAGGCTTTCTCAGGCCGCACGCGAGCGAGGACGCGAACCCCCATCAGGACACTGAGCAGATGAGCGGCAAGTCCATCCGGACTGGAGGAGTGGACGATCGTCCCGTCCGCTTGGCCTTTGCGGAAGCATTCCAGGAAGAACCGTTCAATGCGTTGGAGCATGCCGGCCGTTATTTCCCGGAACTCGGCGTCATGTGGCGCCAGCTCCAGGGCGGTATTGACCAGCATGCAGCCTTTGCGTTCGCGATCGGTGAGGGACCGGTTGAGGATTTCGGCAAAGAATGCGCCCACAGCTTCGCGTGGTGGCAGCCGACGGCAGCGCTCGATCCGCTCGCCGACGTGAACTTCCACGTATCGCTCGAGGGCGCGCTTGAACAGTTCGCGCTTGTCGCCGAAGGCGTTGTAGAGACTGGCAGCGGTGAGGCCCGTTGTATCCGTAAGCCGCGTCACCGACGTGGACGTGAAGCCGTAGCGCCAGAAACAATGGATCGCGGCGTCAAGGACCGTCGATTCGTCAAATTCCCGGGGCCTCGCCATCCTTCTCCTCACCTGGTCGTCCGCCGTGCTGATTATAGCTTGTGTCATTATAGAATGAACATTATAAAACGAGTCATTCTGACGCGTTGCGAGGCTCGCATGATCCGCTTCTATTTCCACCCCACGCCGAATCCGGCGAAGGTTGCGCTTCTGCTGGAAGAAGCCAGGCTTCCCTACGAGCTGGTCCCGGTCGACACCAGCAAGGGCGAACAGCACCGCCCGGAATTCCGCAAGATAAATCCCAATGGAAAGGTGCCTGCTATCGTTGACACGCAAGGTCCCGACGGCAGGCAAACACGCGTTTTCGATTCCACAGCAATTCTGCTCTACCTTGCGGAAAAGACCGACGCGTTTATGGGCTCAAAGAGCGACCGTCCCGAATTGTTGTCATGGCTGATGTTCATTGCCTCGGGTCTCGGTCCGTTTTCAGGCCAGTCGGTTCATTTCCAGTTCGCGGCACCTGAAGGTCTCGATTACGCGAGAAACCGCTACCGGCGTGAAGCCGAACGGCACTATCAGGTTTTGAACGATCATCTGGCGGATCGGGAATATATCGTCGGGAATAATTACACGATCGCCGACATGTCCGCCTGGGGGTGGTTGGAGCGCGCTCCCCGCGTCATGAAGGGAGCAGAAGATCCGCTCGGGGCGTTTCCGCATCTCAAACGCTTGTTTCAGACGGTCGATAGCCGGCCTGCGGCCGCACGTGCTCGCGCAGTCGGAAAAGATCACGAGTTCAAGAAAGTCAACGATGAGGAAACGAAGCGCGCGCTTTTTCCCTCCAATTACCCGCTCGAGGCAAAGTGAAAGACACCATGGCTGAGCAAAAGTTCAAGGCCGTCGCCTTCGACCTCCTGACCGCGCTGATGGATTCCTGGGCTTTCTGGATCAGGACCGCTGGCGACGAAAGACTGGGACGAGCCTGGCGTCGCGCTTCGCTCCGCCTCGTTACAACGGCGGGCATCTATCGGCCGTATGAAGAGACCGTCTTTGAGGCTGCCAGGGAGGTCGGCGTTCCCGGAGAACGCGCCGATCATTTGCTGAAAGACTGGGCCGCTGGGGGACTGTCTCCGTGGCCGGAAGCTCCATCCGTTCTGGCGAAGCTCGCGAGCCACGGCTGGCGGACGGCTGTTGTCACCAATTGCTCCCAGCGGCTGGCTGAGGCTGCGGCTGCGGCAACAGGCCATCGCTTTGACCATATTGTCAGCGCGGAACGAGCCGGATTCTACAAAATAAGGCCAGAAGCCTATAGGGCCGGCTTGGCCGCGCTCGGCGAGGATGCCTCCCGGGTTCTGTTCGTTGCGGGCTCACCGCATGACGTACCCGGCGCTGCCGCCGTCGGGATGCAGGTTTACTGGTCGAACCGCTTCAACGATCCGGTGCCGACAGGCGCTCCGGAGCCGTTGATGAATCAGCCCGACCTCGTGGCTCTTCCCGATCTTCTCGCCGACTACCCCGTGAACGGCTGACAGGCGGATCGCTGGGCGTCGGTCGCAGGCACGCAGGGCACGGGTCATTCTCGGTCGTTTGAGCGAGGATTGACGCGTTGGTCGATATTTGCCTTTCCGGTGGGGAGCGGTGCCAATCAACGCGACCGGGCGAGCGCGCAAGAGAAGCACTGGTCGCCTCGTGTGGTGAAATTCTTGGGGCACTTTCTGCTGGCGCGCGATGATTTATCTATCGGGCCAAGGTGTCGTATTCTTTTCGCTTGCGTCGTCGGGCAAATCAATTTTAGAAGCCCCGCCGTTCCGCGCCCGCCAAGAGGGACGTATCGCGATCGTCACGAACGTTGGATGCGGAATGCGGTGGACGCCTTCGCGCGACAGACGAGCGTGCGTGGGGCGGACGGCGAAGTCGTGTGGGCCTGATATCCCGACGCTGGTATCAAGCCCGTGACGATGCTGACGCATCGCACGGGTGACGGAGACAAGAAAGCCCGGTCTCCGGGGCGAGTACGAAGGAAACCGTTAAAACCATTGCGCAGGGAAGGCCGGATTCCAGGCGTACCTGTGGTGATTAACTCGTGTCCTACCTTCCTTTGGACGCGAGGCTGCGGGCGCGCTTGCGCACCCGGCTTTCCCTGCGCCCTCGGCGCTTGAGGGACAAAAGTCTGATATAGCTCGGGCATTCTCTGCCGCGAGAACAATAATCCGTGGACGGTTTACTCGCGGATCATTGAACAAGCGCGTCTCTCGCCTATCTTCGGAAGGCATCATGACCCTCCCAGCATCCGCATTACCCGTCGAGGCCTCGCCCGCCTTTCTCGGCGTGGCCCGTTCGCTGACCGGAAAAATGTGGCGCGACCGGCTCGATGCGCGCGGCGCGGCGCGCGCGCTCGCGATTGCGCAGCGCTATCAGTTGCCGGAAATGCTGGCGCGCGTGCTTGCCGGGCGCGACGTCGACATCGACGCGGTCGAGGACTTTCTCGACCCGACCATCCGCAAGCTGATGCCCGACCCGTTCACCGTGACGCAGATGGAGGCGGCAGCCAAGCGCATCGCGGACGCGGCCGTCAAAGGCGAAAAGGTCGCGATCTTCGGTGACTATGACGTCGACGGCGCCACGTCAGCGGCGTTGCTCGCCTGGCACTTGCGCCATTGCGGGCTTGATCCGCTGATCCACATACCCGACCGCATCTTCGAAGGCTATGGGCCGAATATTGAAGCGGTGCGGGTGCTGGCGGGGCGGGGCGCCACGCTGCTGGTCACCGTCGACTGCGGAACCACCAGCCTCGAGCCGCTCGTTGAAGCGCGCAAGCTCGGCATGTCGGTCGTGGTGATCGACCACCACCAATGCGGTGACGCGTTGCCTGAGGTGGACGCTCTCGTCAATCCAAACCGGCCCGATGATCTCTCAGGTCTCGGCCATCTCGCCGCCGTCGGACTTGTGCTGGTGACGCTGGTTGCGGTCAACCGCGAACTGCGTGCGCGGGGTTTCTGGACCGCCGAAATGCCGGAGCCGGATCTGCTCGGGGTATTGCATCACGTGGCGCTTGGTACCGTAGCTGACGTGGCGCCGCTGATCGGGCTCAATCGCGCCTTTGTCGCCAAGGGCCTTATTGCGATGCGCCGGCGCGACCATATCGGCCATACCGCGCTGATGGACGTGGCGCGGCTGAACGGGCCTCCGGAAGCCTGGCATCTCGGCTTCATGCTGGGGCCGCGCATCAATGCGGGCGGGCGCATCGGCCGCGCCGATCTCGGCGTGCGGCTGCTGCTGGAAGGCGATATTTCGGAAGCGGCGCGCATTGCAGCCGAACTCGACCGGCTCAACAACGAGCGGCGCCTGATCGAGCAGGCCGCCGAAGCGCAAGCCGAGGCCGAAGCGTTGGCCGCGCTCGGGCTGGAGGACAAGGGGGCGGTCATCGTGACGGCGTCCGAGGGGTGGCATCCGGGCATTGTCGGTCTCGTTGCCTCGCGGCTGAAAGACAAATTCTTAAGGCCGACTTTCGTGGTCGCCCTCGAGCCTGGCGGAATCGGCACCGGATCGGGCCGTTCGATCGGCGGCGTCGATCTTGGCAAGGCCGTGCGGCAGGCGGTCCACGACGGCCTCTTGCTCAAGGGCGGCGGCCACGCGATGGCCGCCGGAGTTACCCTGCGCAAGGAGCGGCTCGCCGAATTTCGCGCCTATATGGAAAACGCGCTCGCGCGCGATGTGGCGCAGTCGCGCCACGTCAATGAAATCTTTGTCGATGGCGCGGTCAGCGCGCGGGGTGTCACGACCGAGCTGGCCGCGACGCTCAATCGCGCCGGGCCCTTCGGCAGCGGCAACGCCGAGCCGGTGCTTGCCTTGCCGTCCCATCAGCTGGTCTATGCCGATGAGATTGGCCAGGCCCATTTGCGCCTGCGCTTCAAGTCCGGCGATGGAGCAATCGTCAACGGCGTCGCGTTTCGTTCGATCGGACAGAAACTGGGTCATGCATTGACCGCAAGCCGCGGGCAGGTTCTGCACGTGGCAGGCTCGCTTGCGGTGGACCGCTGGCAGGGTACCGAGCGCGTGCAGTTGCGCGTGCTCGATGTCGCCGTGCCGGATCAGGGGCCGGCGGTCATCAGGTAGACAGGATTGTTCTGTCCCCTCATCCTGAGGAGCCGCATAAGCGGCGTCTCGAAGGATGAGGCCAACATCAGGCCTCATGGTTCGAGACGCGCCGAAGGCGCTCCTCACCATGAGGGTATTGAGAATGGGAGTCGGAATGGCCGGACAAGTTGCAGGCAAGGTTGCGCTGGTGACGGGAGGCGCGTCGGGTATTGGCCGGGCAATTGCCGAATTGCTCAGCGAGGAGGGCGGTCGTGTCGTCGTGACCGACGTCGACGAGCTGAGAGGGCCGGAAGTGGTTGCCGCCATCGCCAAAGCCGGCGGAGAGGCGGTGTTTCTACATCAGGACGTAACCAGTGAGCCGCGCTGGACGGAAGTGACTGGGGAGATCGAGCGGCGCTTTGGCAGGCTGGACGTGCTGGTGGCGAACGCCGGGATCGGGATTGGCGCCGCCTCGGTCGTCGACATGTCGCTGGCCGATTGGCGGCGGCAGACCGCCATCAATCTCGATGGAGTGTTCCTGTCCGTAAAATACGGCCTGCCTCTGATGCGCAAGACCGGCGCCGGCTCCATCATCCTGATGTCCTCCCTGGCGGGTTTGCGCGGTTCGCCGACGCTTGCCGGCTACTCCGCGACCAAAGGCGGCGTGCGGCTGTTTGCCAAGTCGGTTGCGATGGAATGCGCCTCCGTGGGCGACGGCATCCGGGTGAATTCCGTGCATCCCGGCATCATCGATACGCCGATCTGGGGCAAGATTCCGGCCGGCGGCATGGCGAACGGCCAGAATGCGCCGATCGATTGCGAGGCGCTGGCGCAACTCGCGACCCCCCTGCGCCGCGCCGGGCGGGCCCGCGAAATCGCCCAGGGCGTCCTGTATCTCGCTTCCGATGCATCGAGCTACGTGACGGGGAGCGAACTCGTCATTGATGGCGGCATGTTGGCCGGCACCGCACCGCCGAGGCCGTCGTAAGACGAGTTAACTTCCCTGCCGCAGCCGTGCGAGCACTTTCAGACCGCCATAACCATCGGCGGGCAAAAGCCCCATTTTGGTCTGGTAGTCGCGGACCGCCTGCATCGTGTCATTGCCGACCCGGCCATCGGTGCCGCCGGTGTCGAAGCCCGCGCGCGTCAGCCGCGTCTGCATCTCCTGCACCTCGGCGAGCGTCAACGCGCGCTCGGAATCGGGGAAAGGCTGGATAAGGGGGGGCGCGCCCAGAATGCGGTCGCCGAGATGACAGATCGCCAGTGCATAGCTCATCGCGGGATTGTAGCTGCGAACCGAATAGAAATTCGGCCCCAGGAGAAAACTCGGCCCGCCAGGCACCGGCGTCCACAGCTTCGCCACGGCATTCGGCAGCGGGAACGCCTTGCCGTCGGCGCGGGTCACGCCGGCGCTCGCCCAGGCCGCGTAGCTGCGATTGCCGCCCGCCGAAACTCCGTTGGTGCGAACTTCATATCCCCAGTGCTCGCCTCGGTGATAGTTGCCTCGGGTGACGAGATAGCGGGCGGTGGAACCGAGCGCGTCGTCCGGTCTGCCGAACGGCGATACCCGGCCGTCGTGATCGTAGTCGATGCCGACGTTGAGCCAGACCTCGGGCATCCACTGCGTGTGTCCCATTGCGCCGGCCCACGAACCGCGCATCTGCTCCGGCGTGCTCCAGCCGCGGTCGACGATGCGCAGCGCATTGACCAGTTCGCCCTCCCAATAGCTGCGGCGCCGCGGCTCGTTCCAGGCGAGGGCGGCGAGAGCCGGGAACACCGGGCGCATATGGTTCTTTTGTACCAGGGGATCGCCATAGGCGGATTCCACGCCCCACAGCGCGAGCAGCATACCGCGTTCGACGCCAAAATCGCGCTCGATCCGACCGAACAGCGCCTCGTTTTTCCGGAGCGCCTCCTTGCCGTGAATGATGCGCCAGTCCGACACCCGGCGGTTGAGGTATTGCCAGAGTTCTTCCTTGAATTCGGGCTGGTTGCCGATTTCCTTGAACACCGACATGTCCGGTTCGATCCGGCCCATTGCCCGGTTCCAGGTCGCCTCCGTGATCCCCTTTGCCAAGGCACGGGCGCGAAAGCGATCGCGCCATTGCTCGAAGCCGGGCAGCGCTGCCGCGAACGCCTGAAATGGCCGGGCGCACAGCGCGCCCGCGCCCAACCCGAAACAGAGGCCGCTCCGCAGGAAAACGCGGCGGGTGGGTATCTCGTGGGAGGACTCAGGCAGGTTCATGCAGACAGTCTAGCCAGGTTAAGCCCGGCGCGACAAAGCGGCAGCCGGCAGCATCTAGATATCTTGATGCAAATCTGCGGCAATTTTGGACAGCCAGCGCCGGATGGTGGTTTCAGCCTTTGCCCCCAATCCGGCCACCAGCCTCCGTTCGACGGCATCCACACGGCGGCGGCACTTCTCAAGCAGATCCGAACCGCGGCGGGTCAGCGTCCATTGCAGCACACGGCGATGCACCGGATGCGGCGTCTTCCTGATCGCGCCGTCCCTTTCGAGGTTGCCGATGATGACGCCGACGGTTTGCGGCGTCAGCAGCGCGAGGCGGGCGACGTCGGCGCCGGAAAGGCCAGGGTAGGCGTTGAGCATCGTGAGCACGGCGAATTGCGGCGGCGTGACGCCGAGATCGGCCAGGGAGCGATCGAGCGTCAGCCGCGTCGCGGCCTGGGCTTGCCGCAGCAGATAGGCGATATGGCCCTGCTCGCCGCGCTTGCCCGATCCGGGCTGCGGAAGATGAACGGCCTGAAGTGCGGGAAGCTGAGCCGGGAGATTCGTGTGCCGGCCCAATTTTCGGGAAGCCGGCTTTGCGGCGGCAGCCGATTTTCGCTGTTTTACGCGCGTGTTCGGTGATAGCGAATTCGATCGGGCGGCCGGCTTGCGCATGTTATCAGAGCTCTTATAATCCATGAGAACGCTTATACATGGGAGATTGAAAAATGCCACTGGCGCGAAAGGAATACAGCGACTTTCAGGCGATCGCCCCGGACGCCTATGAAACTGTTCGCGCGCTTGGCGGGTATGCGGCAAACGCCGGTATCGAAGAGCCGTTGCTCGAGCTGATCAAGCTGCGGGCGTCGCAAATCAACGGCTGTGCATTCTGCGTGCAATTTCACGTCCTGCAGGCCGAACGGCTTGGTGTACCTTCCGACAAACTCAATCTCGTCGTTGTTTGGCGCGAGGCGCCGCAATTCTCAGCGCGCGAACGCGCGGCGCTCGCCTGGACCGAAGCGTTGACGCGGCTTGCGGACGGCGTCGGCGACGAGGTCTATGCGCAGGCACTCAGCGAATTTTCCGATCGGGAACTGACTTACCTGACATCGGCCGTTGCCTCGATCAACACCTGGAACAGGTTTGGCGTCGCCTATCGCTGGACGCCGCCGGCCCGGCAAGCGCGCGTGAGCGCGGCCGCATCATGAGCAGCCGGGCATATGGGTGGAGGGATGAGCGATGACATCAATGGCGACATGGGTTGCGCCGATGCGGCCCCATCGAAGAGAGATTTCACTTGCCGTTGCCGTTGGCCTTGGCTGCGCGCTGCTCGCCGCGAAGGCAATCCCGCTGACGATGGGGTCGATATCGAAGGCATTGGCTCCGCTCTGCATCAATGGCGCCGCGGCAACCGGCTCGCCACTCGACAAGGTGGAGGTGATCGCCTCGCATGCTCTGCCGAACGTACCTGGCAAGCGGGTGACCATCGTGCGGGTATTTTATGGTCCGGCCGGCTTCACCCGCGCACACCGCCACGCAGGCACCGTCACTGCCTACGTCACGAAGGGCGAGATCCGCTCCCAGCTCGCCGGCGGCCCGATCGAGACCTTCGGTGTAGGGCAATCCTTCTTCGAGCCGCCGGGGTCGACCCATCTGGTGTCTGCCAATGCAAGCAGTACCGAGCCTGCGGAATTGATTGCCGTGTTCGTAGCGGACGAGGGCGCCCAGCTCACGACGGTGATCGAATAGGTCCGCGAATTGACAGAGCGGAGAGGATTAGTTCTCGCCGCGTTCTTCAGGCCCGCGGCGAGTCATATCCTCGGGAAGCGCATGGGCGAAGTCGGCGGCCACAGGGATACTGTGAGGCCCGACCTCGCGTCCACGTTCGTGGATCAGACGCTCATAGGCGGAGACCAGCGTGACGTAGGGATTGACCCATAACCATCCGTCGCGCGTGAACACCTGAATATCGAAATGTAAGTGACGGGTGGTGCCGTTGGGGCGGTCGAGATAGTTGGAAACCACGCCGATCTGCTCGCCCTCCTCGACGTGGCGGCCGTTCAGCAAGCCGTCCGCGTCCATCGCTGACGGATCCATGTGCATGTAGCGGAATCGGATGTGTTCGTTTCGGGTATTGACCTGGAGGGTTGCCGCCTGCTGCTTCGGTGAACGGATCAGGACCGCGTCGCGCACAGCAACCACCGGCTGGTGCCTGGGATCGCAATGCTCCGCCCCATCGTCGTGGGCGGGACACGGCGCGGGCCGCATATCCTGGCCCTGATGGCCGAATCCGCTCGGGCATTGGCCGACGCTGAAGCTGCGGGCTTCGCAGAAATTGTCCTGCCAGGGATAGCTGGTCGGTCCGACCGAAAGCTCGTCGAGCCTGGCGCTCAATTTGAGCAAATGGGATGATTGGGAATGGGCGAAGGCGGGGGCCTTGGCCAGCGGAAAGCGGATTTGCGAATAGGCGGTGTAATCGACGCGACCGCTCTGCCGATGCGATCCGCTGTTGGCGATAATGTCCCCGGGGGGCCGGTAGGTGAAATCCGGCGACACTTCAGAAGGACGATCCACAGCCTCTGAGGCGATATCCGTGCGTGATCGAGATGGCAGTCCGCCTGCGACGTGCAGGGCTCTCAGGAAGCGCTCGGCGACCGGATAAGCTTCGCGGCAGGCAAGTCGCTTCGGTTTTGCCACGCTGTCGAGGCACTGGATCGAAACGACGTAAGGAATGCCGAAGCGCGTAAAGGCGTAGCGAACATAACCTTCGCGGATGAAGCGCCGCAGGTCGGGATATTGTGCAGCCAGCGACTTGACCGGCTCGCCCTTGCCGCCGATCGGATCGTTGAGCTCGTAGGTGAGCAGTGATCCTGTGATCTGAACCTCGACTGGCTTGGCGAAAATCCGCTGCGGCAGGCCATCGCCCTCGCCGGGTTCAAGTGAAAAGACCGCGTCATAACCCGCAGGGCCTGCATCGAACATCTCGGCCGGACGAAAGTCGGCCTGGAAGTGAGCCAGCGAAAGATTTTCCAGAGCGCCGTGCCGTTCGGCATCAAGATAGGCCGCAGCGTCGAAAGGCAGCAAGACCGGCACCGGGCTGCGGCCTATGCCAGTGAAAACCTGCGACGTCGTGGCATTGAGTTGAACGAGCGCCGGCATTGAGCGCGGGTCGGGCGCCCCCAAGCGCGGCCGGCCGACAAAGGTGAATGCCGGCACGACCGCCGGCTGGGTGCCGATTTCGGTGCGAAGCTGATCGAGCGCAGCGCGCCAGTCAACACGGGCCACAGAAATGGCGGGGGTTCTGAACTCGTCGGCAGCAAGGGGGCTAGCGGCGCCACCGAGCAAGCAGGCCGCGAGTTGTAGACACGCCAAGTAACTGCCGACCCCCGATCTCACACTGACGCCCCCCCGGCGCTGCCTCGGTCTAGATATTAATCCTTTGCGCGCTCGACGTAAGAGCCATCTTCCGTCATTACCACAATCCGCGTACCGGTGGTGATGTGGGGCGGGACGGCCGTTCGGACGCCGTTGGACAAGACGGCAGGCTTGTAGGAAGACGAGGCCGTCTGGCCCTTGGTTACCGGCTCAGTCTCCACGACTTCGAGCGTCGCGCGCTGAGGTAGCTGTATGGCGACCGGATTACCCTCATGAAGCGAAAGCTTCACGGTCATGTTCTCTTGTAAATAGGGTGCCGCGGAACCGACGATATCCTTGGAAACCTGCACTTGATCGTAGTTCTCGGCGTTCATGAAATGGAAGCCGTCGGCATCCTCATAGAGGTAGTTGAAGTTGTGGTCCTCGACCGTGGCCTTTTCTACCTGGTCGGTGGTTTTATAGCGTTCGGAAATCTTCACGCCGTCGCCAATACGTCGCATTTCGATCTGGCTGACCGGGGTTCCCTTGCCAGGATGGATGTTTTCGGCGGTAAGGACCACATAAAGCTTGCCGTCTTGCTCGATGACGTTGCCTTTGCGAATAGAGCTGGCGATGACTTTCAAAGCTGTTTTCCTGATTGTGGCCCGGGACCTAGGCGAATGGGTGCATTCGACGGCCAATTGGGGCGGTTTCGGGCTGCAACATACTGATTTTGTGCGTGGATGCTAGTGGCAAGGCGACCGTCGATGACTGTGGAGGATAGGGCTTCGCCTTGGTGGTCGGCCGGGCGATACGCGGACATCCGGCCGTTTTTGATGGCCCGAAATGCCGTCACGCGGGCGATCCGGGAATGGTTCGACGAACAAGGATTTACCGAGGTCGAGACCGCGATCCTGCAGATGTCGCCGGGCAATGAGACCCACCTGCATGCGCCCCGCACGGAACTAGCGGCCGCGGATGGTAGACGCATGACGCGGTATTTGCGGACCTCACCAGAGTTTGCCTGCAAGAAGCTGCTTACCGCCGGCGAAAAGCGGATATTCGAATTTGCGCGGGTGTTTCGTGACCGGGAGCGCGGCCGGCTGCACTTGCCCGAATTCACCATGCTCGAATGGTATCGCGCGAACGAGACCTACGACTCCGTAATGGCCGATGGGATTGTCCTGATCGCGCACGCGGCCCAGGCAACCGGGATCGGCCAATTTTCATTTCGAGGGAAAATCGCCGATCCATTTGCCGAACCCGAGATGTTGACGGTCGCGCGAGCATTTGAACGTTTTGCGGGCATCGACCTGCTCGCGACCATTGATAATGGCGAAGGCGATCGGGCCAGCCTTGCGGCGGCGGCCGAAAGCAAGGTCCGTATTACTACGGACGATACATGGTCCGACATCTTCAGCAAGATATTGGTGGAATATGTTGAAGCCAATCTGGGGCAGGGACGGCTGACCGTGCTCTATGAGTACCCGTTGCCCGAAGCCGCGCTGGCGCGTGCGGTCCCATCCGACGCCCGCGTTGCCGAGCGCTTCGAGATCTATGCCTGCGGAGTGGAATTGGCGAATGGGTTTGGTGAATTGACCGATTCAGTCGAGCAACGCCGCCGCTTCACGCTTGCGATGGAAGAGAAGCAGCGCCGATATGGCGAACGATATCCGCTCGATGAGGATTTCCTGGCTGCGTTGGCTCACATGCCCGAGGCGAGCGGGGTCGCGCTTGGCTTTGACAGGTTGGTGATGCTGGCAAGCGGTGCCGGATCGGTCGATCAGGTCGTGTGGGCGCCGCCCATTGGCGAATTATGAGCAGTCCCATTTTTCAGCCGGTCACCACCCTGCGCGAGCCTGCGGAATTGGCTGCGCGCGGCCTTGTGCCGGTGGGGGATCTTCCGGCCCTCGAAAAAGTCGCAGCGCGCTACGCGATCGCAGTGACGCCTGAGGTGGCCGCACTGATCGATCCGGATGATCCACTCGATCCGATTGCGCTCCAATATATTCCTAGCAGCGAAGAACTGGTGGTTGAGCCCGGGGAGCGGCCGGATCCGATCGGCGATCAGGTGCGTTCTCCGGTCTCCGGAATCGTGCACCGCTATCCCGACCGGGTTCTGTTCAAGCTGGTTCACGTCTGCGCGGTCTATTGCCGGTTTTGTTTTCGTCGCGAGGTGGTTGGACCGGGTAAGGCGACGGCGCTTTCGGACGGCGCCTATCAGAATGCACTGGCTTATATCCGCGCCCATTCGGAAGTATGGGAAGTCATCCTGACCGGCGGTGATCCATTGATGTTGTCGCCACGGCGGCTTTCGGAAGTGATGGCAGACCTGGCGCGGATCGACCATGTCAAGATTATCCGCATTCACACTCGCGTTCCGGTCGCTGAGCCCCAGCGCATCAACGACAAGATGGTTGCTGCCCTGAAGGTCAGGGGAGCAACGACCTGGGTGGCGCTTCACGCCAATCACGCCCGGGAGCTGACGCCCAAGGCGCGCGCCGCCTGCGCGGCCATGATCGATGCCGGCATCCCGATGGTCAGCCAGTCGGTGCTGTTGCGGGGGGTCAACGACGATCCTGAAACCTTGGCGGCCTTGATGCGGGGGTTCGTTGAATGCCGGATTAAGCCGTACTACCTGCATCATGGAGATCTGGCGCCGGGCACTTCGCATTTGCGAACGACTCTGGAGCAAGGACAGGCGATCATGCGCGCCCTGCGTGGCCGGGTTTCGGGGCTATGTCAGCCGGAGTTCGTCGTCGATATTCCCGGGGGCCACGGCAAGTCTCCAGCCGGTCCGACCTATCTGTCGGTCGAAAAATCTTTCTCGGCAGATCGTGAACAGTCCGCAGAAACCCGCTATCGTATCCTGGATTATTGCGGCGACGTTCATCGCTACCCACCGGAGCCCTGACCTCTGCTCACGAAGCGGGTCACGGCGTCCAGGCATCAAGACGGAAAAAGCAGATGCGAAGACTTTTGGTGACGGCGACATTTCTGATGCTCACGGCTGGACCAGCAGCCGTGGCGCAAACGGGCAATTCGTCATCGGGAAAGCAAACTCCTTGGCCCGCGCCGATCGGTCACCGCCAGCCGCGGGCCGACCAGGTGCCGTCCGAGAAGGATACGATGGGCGAGAAGGATACGATGGGCGCCCCGGATGCCATGAAGCGCGAAGATGCGGATCTTGACCGCAAGCTCAAGAGTATCTGCCGCGGCTGCTAGACCCACTTTCCGAAGTTCGTGTTACACCTCAGCAGCCACTTTGACGAACTTCGGAAATCATCGGTACTAGCTAATTTACTGATTCTAGTACTGCTTTGTCGATCTGAAGCCCCTGATCGAATTCGCCGCTTGTGGTGCAGGGACTTCAGATCGGCGGCACTGGTGCCGCATTCAGAGAGCTGCGTCAGTGTCGCCGCCGGTGCCGTGCGGCCCGGCGAAATTGAATGCGGCTAGGCTTTGCGCGCAGCAAGGGCCACCCCGATCAGCGTTGCGCCGCCGAACAGCAGATTGATGCCGACCAGAAGACCAAGCGCCCAGAGTGCCGATCCGGGCAATCCCGCGATAATGATGGCCGCAATCAGGATATCCATGAGACCGGCAACAAGCATCCATGACCAGCGTTGCGACAGTTCACGGCGATGCTCGAGGGCGTACATGATGGTGGCAACGCCTTCTGCCAGGAAATAGATGCCGACAACAACTGTCAGGGTGAGCGTTCCCTGCGCCGGCTGCGCCAACAGGATAAGGCCGGCAAGAACCGCAAGCGCGGCGGAAATCAGTGACCACCAGAATCCAGGCATTTCGCGCGCCCAGAATGTTAGCGCAAGGCCGACGATGCCGCTGATGAGGAAGAGCCAGCCCAAAAGGATTGTGACTGCAAGGCTGGCGGCGGGCGGGACGATGATGGCAGCCAATCCGAAAATCACGAGCAGAATGCCCTCGAACAGAAACGCCTTCCAATGCTGGCGAACGGCATCGCGCATTTTCGTCGACAGATCGACATTGTCGTGCGGAATGGTCATCGAAATCTCCCGTACCGGTTTTCGAGCAGAATGACTCGTTTCTGTGACAGCGCAATATAGCGCGCCGTCTGCGCACGGACGACGGCTATGATGCATTGATCCGCAGGCGATCGCGGCCAAGAAAGTAGACGGCGGCGGTAACGACCAGTAGCGCGAAGCCGAGGAGGATGGAAAAAAAGCCGAGAGGGACGAGAACCAGCGTCACGTTGCGATTCGGGTTCACCAGCCAGTGGTGGACTGATGACAGCACGAAAACGAGCCCAGCGAAGCCTGTCCCGCCGCCCACTACAAGCAAGGCCCACATGCGTCGAAGCTGACTGAGCCGCTCGCGAGCGAGATCGGTTCGGGGGGCATGGTGACGGCCGACCCGGCGCACCAGTCGTGCGGCAAAGGCAATCGAGGCAAAGCCGATCAGAACGCTCGCCGCGCCGAGCAAAAGGCGGGTTGTGTTGTCGATGCTCGGATTTTTCTGCAGCGCCAGCAGCGGAAAATCGAATGCGGCGTGCAGGCCGACCGGTCCTGCCAGCACCAGGATGCCGCTCGTGATGCGTGCCCAGTCCCGATGGTGACGGTGTGCGCCCAGCGCGGTACCGGATCGTGCAATCGCAAGATAGGCACCTGCGATGATGCCGAGCGCGCCATGGAATGGAACGGTCAAAACGCTTCGCAATGCAGCAAGCGATGGCCACATGTCGGCATGCTGAACGAGATAAGCGAGATTTTCGTACGCTGCAAAGCCAAGGCCTGCAGCGGCGCCGTAGATCACGGTGTCCATCGGATCGGAGAATGGCTTTCGCCAGGCGGACACCGCCGCAATGACCAGAACCTTGACGGTCTCTTCTGGAAGGGCAACGCCGAGAAGCGAGTGCAGTCCTTGCGCCAACCATGGATTTTCAGGGGAGGTCAGCAGGGCCATGAATGGCGCGCGTATTAGTCCAAGCAAGGAGATACTGGCTGCGCCAAGGAAGAAGGCAGCCCACACTTTTGTGGGCGGTTGCGACCGCTCGCCCGCCGCCACCACGAGCCACAGGATGAGAAGGGCCGGAGCGACGGCCGCCGTTCCAATCACTGTCGGGAGAGATTCAAGGAGAAGGAGCATCGATTAATATACTCTAATGCCCGTAGCGCCGAGGCCGGTAGCCGTCTGATTGGGAGAATTCAGCGCGGAAATCAAAGGTTCACCTGAAGAGCCGGCTTTTGATCTCGCTGGCAAATATGCCATTTTTCGGCGCTCTCAATGGCAATGACGCGCTTGCTACCGGGGGCGTGGCCTGACGTCCTGATATCGGGCTTAGGGTCGGTGGTTCAACCGCTTGTTCTAAAAGCATAACGCGGCGGAAAAACAGGCGGCATTTCCGTGGATGGCAATTGCATAGCCGGAGCAACGGCCGCCAAGCTGCCGGGAGCCCTTGCTCGCGCTGCATGACAACCGCAGACCTGATGGCTGAGCTCACGTGTTAGGGTGTGCCAACAATAGAGGAGCGCGCCGGTGATTTTCCGCGGGGCAGAAACGCATTCGAGGTCGGTTCTCAAGGCGGTCAGCTGGCGAACGCTCGGAACCCTCGATACGTTCGCGATCAGCTGGTTCTTTACCGGAAGGGTCGAGATCGCGGGCTCGATCGCCGGCGTTGAGATCCTGACAAAAATCGCATGGTACTATCTTCATGAACGGGTTTGGGCGGCCGTTGCCTGGGGTCGCCGCCGGCTGGATTGATGCAGTCTCTAGCCGGAAAGGAGCAGCGTTCCGATACGGAAGGCCCAAGCCTCACAGTGCCGCCCAGGGAAGCCTTACGCCCGCGATCGCAGGACTGGCAATTTTGCGACGCCATTGCCGGTCGGGGCCTTGAGTGGCGCGCGAACTGACCACCGGCAGCCCGATGCAGGATTGCCTGATGGTCGCGGCCAACAACACCATTCAACCGGCCGGAGAAGTTCCCGTTATCTGACCGCAGCGCACCATTCAAAGCGCCGCCGGCAGGTGCGCTCCCACGGATTTCTCGTCTTTCGCGCCGAGTTCAGATGCGTGCATTCGACACGCTGCAGACCCCAGGGGGCATGACTACTTATTGGGTAGCGCGGACCGGAATCGCGTGGCAACTTCCATGATGGCCCCGCAGTTAACGGACCGCGTACTCTTAAGCCGAGTGTTTCGGCTTTCGAGGCGGAATGTTCAACAGCCGGAGTGCACGGCTATGAAATACAGCTCTATGTTTGCGCCGATACACGGCGAGTGGTTCGATCATACAAGGGGTGACGCAGTGACTTATGAGTTTGTCGAGGTGAAGCAGCGCGGCCACGTGACGATCGTGACCCTTAATCGTCCCGAGGTATTGAACGCGCTGCATAAGCCTGCCCATTTCGAGCTGCACGAAGTGTTCAACTCCTTTTCCGCCGATCCCGATCAGTGGGTGGCCATTGTCACCGGCGCGGGCGATCGGGCGTTCTGCTCGGGAAACGACTTGAAATGGCAGGCCGCAGGCGGCGAGCGGGGCTGGAATGCGACCGGATTCGGCGGGCTGACATTGCGATTTCACTGTGACAAGCCGATCATAGCTGCCGTCAATGGCGTGGCGATGGGCGGTGGCTTTGAAATCGCATTGGCATGCGACCTCATCATTGCCTCGGAAAATGCAACGTTTGCTTTGCCTGAGCCGCGCGTCGGACTGGCGGCTCTGGCCGGCGGCCTGCAACGGTTGCCGCGCCAGATCGGGCTGAAGCGGGCGATGGGCATGATCTTGACCGGCCGGCACGTGTCGGCGCGTGAAGGTTTCGAGCTCGGCTTCGTTAATGAGGTGGTCTCGGCTGGCGAGGCCCTCAGCGCCGCCGAGCGTTGGGCAGATCAAATCTGTCAGAATAGTCCCATGTCGATCCGGGCGTCGAAGCAGGCGGTAATGGACGGATTGAACGTGCCGTTGCCAGAGGCCATGATCGCTCAGCGCGAATATCCCGCCGTGCGAGAAATGCTTGCGTCCGCCGACTATGTCGAGGGCCCGAAGGCCTTTGCCGAAAAACGTCCGCCGCGCTGGCAGGGAAAATGAGCGGCAGCTCAACTCGAAAGCAAACGCCTGCAGGCCTCGACGAATACTTCTGCGCCCCTGACGATGTCCGCATCGGAGGTATTTTCGCTCCAGTGATGACTGATGCCGCCGATCGATGGCACGAACAGCATACCCGCTGGCATGATCGAGGCCAGAACCTGGGCGTCGTGCCCGGCGGCGCTTGGCATAGGAAGCGATTTGCCGTCTGCAAAGATCGACGCGGCGCCTGCAATCGCGCGCTGGAATTTGAAATCCATCATGGCCGGCTTGCCGGTGCGTATCCGTTTGACATCGACGCGGCATCCGCTTGCCGCAGAAATCCCGGCGGCGATCTCGCCGAGCAGCGCCTCGAGGCGCCCTACGAGATCAATATCATCGTCGCGGATCTGAAACAGCATGTCGGCGCGGCCGGGGACAATGCTCGGCGCGCCAGGGTCGAAAGTGAGCCGGCCCGTGGTCCATACAGTGCGCGACCCCGCGCAGGCGGGAAAACGGTCGTCGATGGCGACGCATAGTCTCGCCGCCGCCAGGCCGGCATCCTTCCGGTCCTTCATCCGCGTGGTGCCAGCGTGGTTTTGCTCGCCTGTGACGGTGATCTGATATTGCCAGATGCCGACAATTGAGGTGACCACACCGATGCAGATCTGCGATCCTTCAAGGGTCCGCCCTTGCTCGATATGAGCCTCGATATATCCAATGTGGCCGCCGGATTTCGCGTTTTTTCGCGGCAGGCCTGTGAGCCCGGCGGCTTGCAGCGCGTCCCGCATTGCACGGCCATCGGTGCGATCACGAGCAGCATCGATCTCCTGTTCGCTGACATCGCCGACATAGGAACGGCTGCCGAGGAAATGGCCGAAATGACCTTCTTCATCGCACCAAGATGCCACTTCCACCGCACCGTTTATGCCGGGATCAGGATTGATCAGGCGCGCGGCTTCAAGTGCATAGATCACGCCGAGCGGACCATCGAGCCAGCCAGCGAAGTTCTGGCTCTCCAGATGGGAGCCCGCGAGCAGTTTCGGTCCGTGTTTTGCACTGACGCCGAATACGTTGCCGATGCCATCAATCTCCGGCGCGAGCATGGCCTCCGGTAATTTGTCCATCAGCCATTGCAGCGAACGAAGATGCGGCTCGGAAAAGGTGGGCCGGTGCACGCCGCTCTGGTAGGCGCCAATGGCGCGGAGCGCGTTGAGATCGGCCAGCACCCGCGCGCCGTCGGCTTTTGGACCGTGATCATTCATCGCTCGGACCTGTCGCTATTGAGCCTGGACGGATTCGGCGGGAGGAAGGTAGGGCGAGCAGATCGCCGCGTCGCCGGTCGCATTATACGAATCGACGACATCGCCTGAAATGCCGGCCGAGATCAGGCAATTCTGCGTGCCACTGCCAATTCGCCACATGTAGAATTTCTGCCCCGAGATCGTCTGCTGAAGATCGGGATTGCCGAGCCGGCCAATGATCACGCTCACCGGCTTGCCCTTGAAATCGTTTCTCGCCTTGACGTCCTGCAGCGACAGGCTGGGCATACCGCCGCACCCGGCCAGGGCCAAGGCCGCCAGGACCATCAGATTGCGGGGGTGAAGGGTCATCGGTTCGCGCCGCGCTTGCGAGATTAAGATAGGCGTCCGTAGCGAAGGGCGCGAGTCAAAGTCAATAGCAGTGCCGAACAGGACCTACCGATACAAATCGGCGCGTGTCGGCGGGAGACCGGAAGAGCCCCGAATGCGGTTTGAGGCCAAGGTCTGAAAGATTCCGACCGTGCCTTGGGCAAACGCAATCGAGACCACGGCGAGATAGGCGATCCAGAGTCTCGTCTTCTCGCGGCCGATTTCGTGCTCGGCAGCCTCGCTGTTGGCCGATAGCCGATCATGCCAGAGCCGCGTCGTGCGCATGTAATGCTCGCGCCAGGCTTCGACGTCGTGCACCTCGAAATTGTGCATTTCGAGATTGGCGACCGACAGGCCGACGTGGTCCAGTTCGCCGCCGGGGAAAATGTAGCGGCCGATTGCGGTCGCCGCTGCGGCATCCCGCCGGCCGCCTTTGCGAAAGCGCTCGAAACTCTTCGATCGTAGCGCGATGCTGTGGTGAAGGTACAAGCCGCCCGGCTTGAGCAGGCGGTTGATGGTCTTGAAGTAGGTCGCGTGGTTGGCGAGGCCGACATGTTCGAACATGCCGATCGAAGCGATCTTGTCGAAGCTGCCTTCAAGACGTGAGTAGTCGCGTAGCTCGACAGTCACCTTGTCATCGAGACCAAGTCGGGCGACCTTTTCCTTCGCGTAGGCGAACTGCTCTTCCGCCAGCGTGACGCCATGAGCGCGTACACCATAATGTTGGGCGGCGTGACAGACGAGGGCGCCCCAGCCGCAACCAACGTCAAGCAACGTTTCTCCTTTGTTGAGGCGCAGCTTGCGACAGATCATATCGAGCTTGTCGATCTGCGCCGTCGCAAGATCGTTGTTCCAATCTTTGAAATAGGCGCAGGAGTAGACCATCTCCGGATCGAGAAACAGTTCGTAAAACCGGTTCGAGACGTCGTAGTGGTAATGAATGTTTGTCTTACTGGCGGCCTCGGAGCCGTCGGTGCGTGCCTTACGGACAGCTTCCAGGGGCCACGGTCCGCCGCGCGGAACAAGCAGAAACTTTGCCAGCGTCGTGAGCGCGAGACGCTTGTCGAATGATTTCACCAGCTCTCTGGTGCGCGTCTTGGGGCGCCGCGTTGCAAGGTCAAAGAACGATCCATTGCGGAGGTCGAACCGTGATGTGACCCAGAGGTTGAGGAAGGTGTCGACGTTTGGCCGCCGGATCATGGCGGCAACGGCACCCTCGTCAGCGATGACGAAGGCCATCGCATCCGAGCTGAGGTCCGCAGGGACCGTGGAACCGTCCCACAGCACGAAGCCGATGTCCGGCAGGATTCGTTCGTGGATATGGCTGAGCAGGCGCCTGAAGCTATCGAGACGGCGCGCCGCGTTTGAAGCCTCGGGCAAAACCGACGATCCCAATTTGAGAGACGAAACTTCTCCGATGGGAGCATCGCTTTCGAGAGAAAATCAATAGTTGTAATGAATGTCCAGCCGGGCGCTGTGAAAGCGTGGGCTCCTCTACGGGCGTGGCGGTCGTCACGAGATGCGCCAGCAAGCACGCCAGCTAAATCGAATAGCCCTTGATAGGCACCTCGAAGAACTTTCGGGCGGAGCTGATGCGCAACTTTCGCTGAAAAATATGACGCGAAGCAAAGCGGCTATTTCAAACGGGTATGGTTTGCAAAGCGGTTGGGCGGCGATTGCCGCAATCCTGTGGGTAAACCGTCCCACGCGTGGCTTGCCGGAGGACGCAAACGCCACTATACGTTCGCGCGCCGGTCCTCGCCGTAACTCTCGGCCGAGCCGGCAGGTGAAGAGAACCCTCCAAGATATTGATATATTGGATGGATTTCGTCAACTAGAGTGAGGCGGTGGCGTGGCCGAGCAATCGGCCGTGTCGCGGCAAGCGCCTTGCTCCCTTCGTCTATCGGTTAGGACGCCACCCTTTCACGGTGGAGAGAGCGGTTCGATTCCGCTAGGGAGCGCCACTGCGCTGGATTTCGCCAGCCCCGCGGACTCTGCGATCCGCGCAAGGGTTTATAAATCCCGCTCCGATAGAAAGCCGGACCATCCAAACCGGAACAAGCGATCATGGCAGCAGCCAAAAAACGCGACGTCCGCAGGTCTGTGCAGCAGGCGGCGTGGATCACCCTGGAAGGCGGCTTCGCAACTCGTCACTGTTTCGTGCACGACATGTCGTCCTCGGGGGCGAAGATCACGGTATCCGATTCAAGCGTGTTGTCGGGCCGGGTGCTGCTCGCTTTTTCACGCGATCCGAAGGCGGGACGTCCATGCAACGTGGTCTGGCGGCGCGGACGGTCGTTGGGCGTCAAGTTCGTCAGATAGCAGCATCGGTTTCCGCGTTCGGATATCTTTGCGGATATCATGACATCGGCGGCGCGATGTGCCGCACGAAGCCTGGCCGCGAAGCGAGTTCTCCGAACCAGCGCTCTAGGTGAGGCAAAGACGGCTTGGCGATTCCCTCAACGCCGAACCAGCGACGCGCATAGGCGCCGAGGGCAATATCGGCCAGCGTGAATTCGTCGCCCGTTATGAAGCGGCGCGTCTTGAGATAGAGCTCGACAACTCGCCACTGGGCGGCTTCGGCATCGGCATCCTTCTGGATTGCCACCATATCGCGCTGCGCGAGAGGGGTCCGTACCAGCGCCCAGAACACCGGCCGATCGACCGGTTGCAGCGTCGACAGCGTCCAATCCAGCCACCGATCGACGCTCGCCCGCCCTTTGGGATCCTTTGGGTAAAGCGGCGACTGCGGCCGATAAGCGAGCACGAGGTAGCGCATGATGGAATTGGATTCCCAGAGCACGAAATCGCCGTCGACCAGTGTCGGCACGCGGCCATTCGGATTCATCGCCAGATATTCCGGCTCGTGATTCTTTCCGAATGCCATGCCCGCATCGATGCGCTGATAGGCGAGCTCAAGCTCGTAAAGGCACCACAGAACCTTCTGGACGTTGACGGAATTGGCGCGGCCCCAGATGGTGATCTGGCTCTGGTTGTCGTTCGACACGATCCTTCGCTCCCAGGAGTGATCCGCCGACGATAGCGCAAGTTTCCGGCCAAGGATATTCTTAGCGGCTCCAACGGGCGTTACGCCCACCAAACCAATCAGGCCCCGCGCACGAGCGGAGCCTGACTCAACCACGGAAAAGATCTGTCAGCGGCCGAAGAACAGCCAAAGCAGAATAATCACCGGAATAGGCACGCCCAAAAGCCAGAGCAAAAGTCCTCGCGCCATCTCAGCCTCCACTCTTGTCAAAAAAGGCCAACGCGTGGTGAGAAGCGAAGTTCCGCCGTCAGTGCGCAAACTCGTTTCGCTGGACGTGCGAGCGTCTCGCAATATACGCGGCGCCTACCAGTGTCCGGTGTTCGCCATGGACGTCCACGGCTCAGCCGGAGCTTTGGCATCACCCTTTTGCAAAAGTTCGATCGAGTGAAGATCCGGCGAACGCACGAAAGCCATCTGCCCATCGCGCGGCGGCCGGTTGATGGTGATGCCGAGCTTCATCAGGCGCTCGCAAGTCGCATAGATGTCGTCGACCTCATAGGCAAGATGGCCGAAAAAGCGGTCCTCGCCGTATTTTTCCTCCTCCCAGTTGTAAGTGAGTTCGACCAACGGTGCGCCGCGTCCCTTGGAAGCCGCCAAAATAGCTTCGTCTTCGGGCGCACACAGAAACACCAGCGTAAACTTGCCTTTTTCGTTGTCTACCCGGCGGACCTCTTTCAGTCCGAGAGCGTCGCGATAAAATTTTAGCGCAGCGTCGAGATTGCGAACGCGGAGCATGGTGTGAAGATATCGCATTGTTCTTTGTTCTCCCTGGGATGGACCACTCGGTTCGTGCCTCTCAGGAACCTGGATAGCAGGCAGTGGCGGCATAGGGAACCAAGGCCGTGTTCAAATCCTTGAGTCCGAAAAGAGGAGCCGCACGATGGACCAAAAGCCGTATCCGGCGGAAAAAGCCCGTGGCGGCGAGATCGTTCTAAATACACGACTGCGCCGTGCCATATTTTTGGCAGGTCTGGTGGGCACCGTCATTTTTGTCATCATCATGATGTTGGTCCGCTGATCACGCACATTTTGCAACGCATCGGAACGATCGGAGGGGGGACGTTGTTTCTCAGGCTTCACTGTCTTGGAGAAACAGGATGACCAGGTTTCGAGTGTTGGGAGCTACGGCTCTGTCGCTTTCGCTTGTTTTCGCAGCCCCCGTCTTGGCGCAGCAAGCGCAGAACGGCCGTCCCGCCGCGCACGCCGCCGTAAGAGGACACGTGGGCGGTGCGCAAATGGGTGCCGGTTCCCGGGCGCAGTCCAATTTCGGCCCTCAGGCCAACGTCGGCAGAGCCAATTTCGCGGCCCGCGGCCATACGCAATTTGTGAGAGGCAATCGGCAAATGGCCGAGGGCGACCGTGGCGTATATGGAGGCGGAGAATTTCGCGACAGTCGCGGCCGCGGCTTCGGGCGTGACGCTGGCTTTGTCGCGGGCGCAGCGGCTGCTGGCCTGGCAACCGGCGCGGCGGTGGCGGCAAACGATTACGGTTACGGATACGGCTATGAACCCTATTATGGCGGCGGCTATGCATTTGGCCCCGATTATTATGGCGACAGCTACGCCTATGATGTCGGACCGACCGTGGCGTTCGACCAGCCTCCTCCGGTCGCAGGACCGATGGTTGCCGATGCGTCGTATTGCGCGCAACGCTTCCGCTCCTATGACCCGGCAAGCGGGACCTATCTCGGCTTCGATGGCGTGAGACATCCTTGCCCATAAAGTCGTCGTGACACTCAAAGGAGCGGCCCTTTTGGGCCGCTCTTTTTTGGTTCCTTCCTTTCCCGAGTTTCATCCGGGTTTCCGCGGCAACCATCACCCGGCGATCGGCGCCGTCGCTGCGCCGGTAAAGGCCCACGGAATCCGGCCTGCGCTAGGGATTGGCTTGGCCGCGGGAACGATCGCAGCGGACGCCGAGGGCTATGGTCCCGCCTATGCCTACTACGGGCCGGCCTACGGTCCAGGCTATGCTCTATGACAGCGGTCCGTATTGGCACCCTCATCTTGGCACCGTCATTACTGGCATCGCTATTATCGCCAGGCGATCTGCCTTTTGAAAAAGGAAGGGCCGGGGTGATCCCGGGCCTTCCTCGTGCTGGTGCTGCTGCTGTCAGGCGCCGAGTCGGGCATTCCCGAGCGTGGTTGTGAAATATTCGTCGCGTTCGCGTCGGAATTTTTCCTGGGTCGCCCTGAACCTCGCCACATGCGCCGCAATCTCGTCGCGTTCGCGCGCGAGCCGGTCATTTTTTTCCTTTTCGCTCATTGCCATCTCTGTTGATTCGCGTCCCGCGATCATTGACGTCCGAAGATTGGGGCGTGAATGGGATGAGCCGGCGCAAGATCGTGATTGTGGATAAGAGATGCTGCGTCTTGAGACGGGCGAACGCTGTCGATAGCGAAGGCGAAGTCAGGAGACATCAATGGCAAAGATTGATCTGGATTCGTTGAGCATCGAAGAACTTGCGGCGCTGCGCGATGCAGCAACCGAAAAGCTGGCTCAAAAGGTCTTGGCGCGGCAGGGCGAACTTGAAGCCGAACTGGAACGACTGTCGCAGTACGGCAAGCTCACCA
Source organism: Bradyrhizobium sp. (assembly GCF_027451485.1). Classification (GTDB taxonomy): domain Bacteria; phylum Pseudomonadota; class Alphaproteobacteria; order Rhizobiales; family Xanthobacteraceae; genus Bradyrhizobium. Next base: position 28,573 of record NZ_DAIDJE010000178.1, on the reverse strand, counting down.
AGAAGGCGCTAGCCGTGCCAGTGGTCGCCAAGCCGAAGAAGGGGGGCGAAGCCGTCCGAAAGGGCGAGGACGCGCGGGATGGTGTCGTCGAAGCGGCCTGAATGACCTCGAAATAGCCATCGGGCCAGCCTGATGTGCGGAATACACGGAAGCGTCGGGGCTATTTGTCGTGATTGCGTCGGACTTCAGCAGCAGCGTCGAACGACTAGGCGAAATGATCGCGGAAGCCGCCGTTATCGTTCCCTTTACAGGCGCCGGCATTTCGACTGAGTGCGGCATTCCGGATTTTCGCTCGCCGGGCGGACTGTGGTCGCGCAACCGACCGATCCCTTTTGATGAGTTTACCGCCAGCCGGGCGGCCCGGGATGAATCCTGGCGGCGCCGCTTTGCCATGGAGCCGACGTTTGCTGCGGCTTCTCCGGGCCGCGGCCACCGCGCACTCGCAACGCTCTATCGTGCGGGCAAGGTGCCGGCGGTCATCACTCAGAATATTGATAATTTGCATCAAGCATCAGGCTTCGCCGCCGATCACGTCATCGAGTTGCACGGCAACACGACCTACGCGAGGTGCATCGGATGCGGGCTGACCTACGATTTGGGTTGGGTGAAGGAACGTTTCGAAACGTTGGGTCATGCGCCTGAGTGCGCAACCTGCGACGCACCGGTCAAGACGGCGACCATCTCGTTTGGTCAAGCGATGCCGGAGGATGCCATGCAGCGCGCGAGGGAACTCGCGCAACAATGCGACCTGTTCATTGCGATCGGTTCTTCGCTGGTCGTTTGGCCGGCGGCTGGCTTTCCATTGATGGCGAAAAACGCCGGAGCGCGCCTTGTCATTATCAACAACCAACCCACCGAACAGGACGATATGGCCGATCTCGTGATCCACCACGATATCGGGGACACGCTGGGCCCGTTTGTGGGCAACTGACGTCTGACTGATTCGCCAATGCGCAAGGCTGTTCATAGGTGGCGAAAGGATCGTTTTTTTGTCTATGCGGCGCAAGCGAGAGTGTTATCTTTTGATTCGAAAGATTCGCTGGCGTCTTCTTGAGAATTGGTAGACGCGACGGTCACCGCAGCGTTCGCTGGCGGGATGTTGATGTGTGGGGTCCGGGGTCATGGGGTCGGACGGATTTGAGTCCAAGAAGCTCGGAGGTCAATCGCCCGGCGGGGCGGCTGCACCGGGAAGGTTCGGTGCTGGATTTTCGGCCGGTGGCCCGCGCGATCCAGCACTCGATGCGATGCAGGGCTTGGGCGACGTCGCAGCAAACCTTGTCGAAATCAGCGGCGTTATCAAATGGTTCGATGCCTCGAAGGGCTACGGGTTTATCGTCCCGGACAATGGCTGGCCGGATGTGCTTCTGCATGTGACCGTCCTGCGCCGCGACGGTTATCAGACCGCCTATGAGGGCGCACGGGTTGTTTGCGAGTGCGTGCAACGGGCCAAAGGTTATCAGGCGTTTCGAGTCGTCTCGATGGATGAATCGACCGCGATCCATCCCGCTCAAATGCTTCCGCCGCGAACTCATGTCAGTGTTACGCCGACCAGTGGGCTCGAGCGCGCGCAGGTGAAATGGTTCAACCGGCTTCGCGGGTTCGGCTTCCTGACTTGCGGGGAGGGGACCCCCGACATCTTCGTCCACATGGAAACGCTCCGCCGTTATGGCATGACGGAGCTGCGCCCTGGGCAGTACGTATTGGTCCGCTACGGGCCGGGTTCCAAGGGTATGATGGCCGCCGAGATCCAGCCGGAGATGGGCTCGCCTGGTCTCTCATCGCACTAAGGCCACGGCTGACCTCCAAATTCGTTTCGATGTCGTGGCGTATGGTACGCCGCCCGGGTGCATCCAGCTCTAAAACTCACAAAAGTGACTGCCGCAGTCGACCGCGCCGATGTTACAAACGGGGCACTTCTAAGCTCGCGCCGGAACGTGAGCCGGCGCTTTTTAATCATGGCGTGGTGAGACGAATGCTGTCGACAAGGTCTGGTCAGGCTGCCGCTTGGCGCTTTCCGTATTTGCGGATCTGGATGCCCTTCGCTCTGGCCTGCGGACTGTGGATGTTCGCCGGCTCCGCTGTCTACGCGGTATCGGTCCAGCCGCTCGAGATCGTGACGAAAACCGGCGTGCGCGTATTTTCGGTTGAGATGGCAACGACAGAGGCGGAGAAGACCACCGGATTGATGTACCGCAAGGAGCTGCCCGAGGGAAAAGGCATGCTTTTCGACTTCACTCCCGAGCAGGAGGTGTCGATGTGGATGAAGAATACCTACATCCCACTCGACATGATTTTCATTCGGGCAGACGGCCGCATTCTCCGCATCGCGGAAAATACCGAGCCGCTCTCGACCAAGATCATTCCATCCAGGGGATTGGCAAAGGGCGTGCTCGAGGTCATCGCCGGTACCGCCCAAAAATATGGGATCAGGCCCGGTGATCTGGTGGCCCATCCCCTCTTCCACACCAAGTAACGAAGAAATCGGACGCCCTCATTCCTTCGCTCGGCCAAAGTCTTATGTGTTGGTGTTGACTATCTTGCTGAGGCGTCTCCGCGAAAGTCCCAACCCGTCCTGCCTTGCTGACGGGGGCCTAAGCGTGTATCGACGAGGTCTTCCAAGGATCGGGGTATAGCGCAGCCTGGTAGCGCGGCAGTTTTGGGTACTGCAGGTCGTTGGTTCGAATCCAGCTGCCCCGACCAATTTCACCGGGTCCGTTCCGGACACATTGAGTTGCTCACCACGAGCTTGAGGCCTGCACCGCGTTTGCGAAAGCGATGGCTGCAAACGTCCCTCGGAGTACCAGGCGACGCTGCATCCTAGTCAGTGCGCGCTTCTCTCCGTACCGGCCATCTCGAATGGCCTTTTCAGGAGAATTTCGTCAACAGGGTCGGAACTCCAACGATGTCGGGGTCTATCCGCGCTCCGCGCCGGCACGCTCCGGTCGGCCGCGGCCGAGGGCAAATTGACCGACCGAGCCCTCGACGGAAAAATCGAGGCCGGTCATGCGGGCGAACCGATCGATATTGTTGGTGCCGATCGCGCATCCGCCAAGTCCCAGATCGGCGGCGGCCAGATAAAGCGTCTGAGTCAACACGCCGACATCCTTCAGGATAAGTGAATAAGCCACCGAGCTGTATTTCCAGGATACCCGGCCGAAGCGCGCCGCGATTACAATCAGGATCTGCGGAACGTGCGAGGCGCCGATGGCGAATTCAGCGTCCAAAAGCTGGGCATCGAGATCCCGGGCGCCGACTTCGATGGCTGTCAGTGCATGCCGGTCGGCATCGTAGTGGTAAAATCCGCGCGCCAGCCCGTCGCATTTTTCGACGGCAAGATAGAGTTCGAGCTCGTAGGCTGCGCCGCCCGACGGATAAGGACGGGAGGCATACGAAACCTCCGGGCCTTCCTCGCCCGTATCACCACCCGACGTCCATTTTGCCTGCACCCGGGCGGCAGTCTGCAGGAAGGCGGCCAATTCGGACAGCGTGATGGGATGCTCATCATCGAAGTCACGTATCGAATGTCGCGAGCCGAGGAGGGATGCGAACGGCGAGGGCGTGGGGGCCGGCCGGGTCGAGCCCTCCAGCGCGATGACTTCTCCAGGCCAGGGCGGACGCACTGCCGGCAGCGGAGGCATCAGATCGGCATAGGAGTAAAGCCCGCCCAGCGGGTTGGCTTGCCGCCCATCGGTGCTGCGGGTGTGAAACAACAGATCGTGGAAGTCCCATAGGACGAGGTTGGGATCGCCTTCGGAGGCGCGCAGGCCGGCGGCGTCCCCTGGCTTGAGCTTGAACAGGATCTGGCAATCCAGGAGCAAGCCCAGAACCTCCAGTCCGGGAAAGCCGCGCTCCTTGCGATACCGGTTGATCTTCTGCGGATGCGCGAGCGTAGTGAGGGCTGCAGCAATCCTGGGGTCGCCGATCCTGAACAAGGCGCCGGCGCGTGGCGATTCCAGCACCATTTCCTTGCCACGCCGGCGCAGATAAGCAAACCGCGACAGGGCAATCGTATCCGTATTGGCGATCTTGGCGATCTGCGGCCAATAATCCGCGATCTGGGGTTCGATCACCACGTCGTCGCCGCCGCGCGCAGGTCCAAGACGGTATTCCAGAAGTCCGCTATGTGCCAATCGCCGGAGAAGCAGATCGAGCTCCTTGTCGGCCGCGCGGCCTGGCTTAACTGAGGCGAGCGGCAATCCGCCGCGAAGTTCGCCAAGGCGCCTTATGGTCGCCTCGCTGAACTTTCCAAGGCCCAGGGCATGGCCGTCGAAGCGCGCGACCACGTTACCGTCCGCCTGTGCATCGAGCGCAACGCGTGGGTTGAGCCGGCCCGCAAGCAGCGGCCCCTTTGCGATGCGACTACGGGGTTTCGTTGCGACGGCCAACCGATTCTCCTCTCAGGTATGAGGCAGGAATGGCGTCAGTTCGCTTTCCGCGATGGGCGTCTCGCGCAGGCCAAGCTTGACAGGAACATCGTAGAGACGTCCCGGCCCGAAACGGCGATAGAAATGACGCAAGCCCGGAACGATGATCCGGACGACCGATGTCTCGACGTCGGGCCTTGTCTGGTCGAGGACAAGAAAATCCAATCCCGCCTGTCGGGCGATCTCGACGCACGCATCGACCTGCTTGCGGGTGTCGTCGAGCGGCCCGAACTTCGAACCCGAGATGATTGGCGCCGCCGGCCGGCCATTCGGCAGCAGGAACGGATAATTGCCGAGATGCAGGGGGGTGACATTGTCGAGACTGGGTTTCTCGCCTGTGCCGCCGTTCATCAAGCCGATTGACAGGAACTGATTGAGTTCGGTCAGCGCACGCAGCAATGCGATGCGGCTGTCGAAATGCGCGCCGGAGCCGAATTCGATATTCTCGTGTCCATTCTGCATCCAGTGCAGGATTGCCACGTAGGCCGGCACGCCGAGATCGGTGGTGATGTCGAGCACCCACAGCTTGCGCCCCTGGTCCGCAAGCTGCCGCCGCAAATCCTGAACATAGGAATCGTCGAACTGGCTGAGATCGAGTTCTTCGCGCTGGAGCCGGTTGTACCACCAGATTGCGTAGGCGTCGCGCTCCACGAGCTCAAGGAAGCCTTGAACGATGGCCTCCTGCAACGTATTGCCGGCCGCACAGCCGTTGGAATCGGCGTTGTAAGATCCCTCGCGCCCGCCGTAGAAGAAATACATCAGACTGGTCGGCAAATACCTGAAGCGCTGATCGCGTAGCGACCAGACCGGCGTCCATTCGATCCTGGTCGTAGGATCGAAGCGCTTAGGGACATGATGGAAATCATCCGGCTCGGCGCCGGGCGAGTTATACTGGGCGTCGCTGAACAGCAGCACGTCCTCGGGATTGATGGCCTCACCGGGTTCAAAATCGGTAAAGCGTTTCGTGGTGCGGATCTCATCGCCCTGGAAAATTCCGGAATAGCGCTCGATCGCTTCCATCAGCGCGCTGGCTTCCGCCTGCTCGGCGGTTGAGCCCTTGCCAAAGCTTCCGCCGGTCAGCCCTGCTCTGAGCGCGTCGATCGTCAAGGCAGGTCCGGAAAAATTGTGGCCGGCAAAAAAGTTTGTGTTCATGGGCAGATCGGCTTCGATCCGCTCCAGCTTCTTGAGCACTCCTGTCAGCGGGCTGACATGCTTGCGGAATCGCGCGACCGTGGCGCGCGAGGAGACTGTCCGGTACCCGCCACTGGTGATCATTAGCTTAAGCCCGGGCCCGAGATCAATCGGCGCTGGCTGACGTTTCGGATCGCGCAGCTTCTTGTTGCCGCAAGTCGGGCATTGGGGACGGTGCGGCACAAAGTGCTTGGCGGTCGTCGACCCCAGAAAGTCATGACTGACAATATGATTGCTCAGCTCGGTACGAAAGCCGGTGGCGATGGCCTTGGCGATTTCGAGGGCCGCGAACTGAATGGCGCCCTGGCCGAGCGGCTGGCGCGCGAGGGGTGACGTGGCAATCGGAAGTACGCCGCCGCGATCGAGAAAGCCCTTGACCTCGCGATTGCGGATCATGCGATCGAACAAACAGGTCCAGCAAGGTCCCTTCCCGGGGTTGAAAACCGGCCCGACCAGTGGGAAGGCGCCCGAGGGTTGCGCCAACAACCATTGAGTGCCGTCCTTTGCCCGTTGCGCGTTTAATTCGGCAAGACGCCGCTCCAGATAGTCGTTTGCAAGCGTCACCGTCAGGTCGGCGGAGCGTGAGACAATATTGACGCCGAATTCGCTGAGTGCCTTCGTGAATTCCTTGATACCTTGCACATCGATCGCTTCGACACGCACGCGGCAGTTCGCAAGATTTTGCTCGGCGACGCCAGGGGGGAGGCCGAGGCTTGCCCAATAACCGGCGAGAATGCTGCCTGATGTCGGTGATGCCTCAACGATGTAGCGACGTTCGATCAGGCGCTTGAGTGCTTCCTCGACCTTTTCGGGCGGAAAGCGCTTTCCGATTTCGGCGACAAGCTGCGTCAGGCTCTTGCCACCTTTACCAATGGCGTTTGCAAGCGCGCAGTAAAGCTCGCCGTGCAGGAAAAACTTCCTGTCTTCCGAATAAAGACAGACCGCATCCGGCGGCAGCACATAGACTGTGAAATTCGGCGCGAATTGAGCGATGTCTTTTTTCGCCGTGCGGCGCGATGAGGCGGTCTTGCGTGTGGCTTTCATGGTCTGGTGCACGAAGCTTGCCTGGCGCGGCGACCTGCCAATGCAGGAGGTTCTGTCGGATCGAGATCTCCCTCAATCCAATCGGCGCCCGGGTGTCTTCTTTTCTGATGAGGGCTCGTGGCAGCCGCCACTGCATGGCGCTGCAAACTGGCGGCGATAACTTCAGGATACATTGCATGGCCGGGTCGACGACGTCGAACCCGGCCATAACAATCGTCTTTGAGTAAACTAGTCAGGCGAACTCGCCTAGCACAACCTGCATGCACCCCAGGACAGGCAGCAGCCGCCACCCCAGCCCCAGCCCCAGCCGCAACCACCGCAGCCACAGCCGCGACCGCATCCGCCGCATCCGCGGCATCCGCGACAGCCACCGCATCCGTGGCCGCACCCGCGCCATGCGACCTGTACACCATCCTCCGCTGCCGCAGTGTTCTCTTTGTCGAAAACGTAGAACGTCGCGAGGCTGACGTCAGCGATTTCTTCTTCGCCGAGCGTGATCTGATGATTGGGGGAATAATTGGTCGAGGGCGTTGCGTCGTTGCCCGGCACCGCTGCAGCCGACGCTCCGCCCACCATCGAAAATGTCAAGCCAGCTGCGCCCAAGGCGGGAAGCGCGGCCTTCACTCGCTTCTGCTTCGAAGGTCGTTTCACACGTGCCATTACTGGAATCCTCCATTTTTTCGCAAGCGGTTCGAGTAGTAAGACTCTACTGCAAGGGGTGATCCCTCGCAAGCTGAGGAGCTTTCCCCAGAGGCTCAAAGCCTGCCGAACAGCCCAAATTTCACATTCATGAACGATGCCTGCGATGCCGTTCATTCATGTTTTATTCATCATCCCAGGCGTTGCCCGATAGGGCCGGGCGTGAGCTTTGAACATCAGCGGAGCAACGATCGGAAGGGTCCTCAGTTCCGAACCGTCAGGCGAATAGTCATCGCTTCGGTCGACGTTCGATCCCGGTAAGTCGAGCCTTGCGCCTGACAGGTTCAGCCATTACGGCTGAACGGCCTGACGCAGCTTTTTGCGGGCGCGAACAACGAGACGAACTTGGCCGATCCCCGGTACTTCGCTTGGTACGAATTGATAACTACCGACGTGGCAGGTGCCTCGGCCTTCTATGCCGACGTGATTGGCTGGGGAGCGCAAGAGGCGTCCACACCGACGTTGTCCTATACGCTGTTCACCACAGGCGCCCTCCCGGCGGCCGGACTGATGGAATTGCCGGAAGAAGGTCGCAGAATGGGCGCGAGGCCGCGATGGATGGGGTACATCGGTGTCGAAAATGTGCAGGCGACGGTTGACGGGATCAAACGGCTCGGAGGCGGCGTGTACGTGGCCCCAACCGACACCAATATTGGCCTGATTTCGGTGGTTGCCGATCCCAACTCCGCAAACTTTGCGTTGATCGACCATTTGCAGATAAGGCCGCAACATCCGGCCGAAATGAGCAAGGGTGGTCGTGTCGGTTGGCACGAACTGCTTGCTGCCGATCTGCAGAAGCAGTTTGCGTTTTATAGCGAGCTGTTCGGTTGGCAGAAGGTGGAAGACGAGCCCGCTTCTTCAGTAGGCCATCATTCGTTTTCCGCTGGTGGCCAGGTGATCGGTGGTGCGATCGAGAAGCGAGCGACCGAACCGCTCTCGTACTGGCTGTTCTATTTCAACGTCGATGATCTGGATGCGGCGATCGAACGCGTTGAAGTCGGCGGTGGCGCGGCCTCCCGCAAAGACGAGGAGTTGTCCAGCGGTCTCTCCGTCGCCCGCTGTACCGACCCGCAGGGCGCAGTGTTCGCACTTCAGGGAAAGCGGGGGCACACCCGCAGAGTCGGCTGGAGCACGGAATGGCGCGGATTTTCCTCGCGGGGGCAGTTGCTCTCGCCAAAGCGCCGCCGTGGGTCGTCCGCAAAGTCCTGATGATGGAGCCCGTCGCTTTCGTCCTCAGGTCGGCTTCGGCGCGGGTACCTTGAGCGGCTTGTCCTGTCGCTTCGACCAGGAGATGTAGTAGGCGACGACCGTCATGATCGCGATACCCGTCACGCTGACGAAGAGCTGAGCGAAGAACGAGCCCGAACTCATCATCAGTTCGAAATGTCCGATGAAAGACAGGAAGACGCCGACGCAGAAGACGGCAAGCGACTGCTGGCCGCAGACGATCACCGGATCAAAGATCTTCCACTCAAGTCCCGCCCAGTCTTTCGGTACGAAGCGGATGACGAGGATGACGATCACCACGAAATGCAGGAAGCGGTAGGGGGCAAGGTTTGTCTTGTCATTCGGGTTGAAGGCGGAATAGAGCCAGTCGGGGAACATCGCGCCGAAATCCGTAAACCTGCCTGCCATTGTCATGACCAGCGCAAACAGAAGATAGGCAAAGCAGAAATAGAGCGTGATCTGAGAATCGATCAGCCAGCGGTTTCTTCTGGCGCCGCCCAGCGCACACCAGGATCCGAATACGAACAGCACCTGCCAGCAATACGGGTTGAAATACCAGGTACCCGCCGGATAGGAGCGAAAATTCCAGCCGAAATACCGCGCAATGAGCCACAGCGCAATCGAGGCGATCATGGTCAGGTCAGGCTTGCGCAACATGATCCACAGAACAGGCGGAAAGAACCCCATCAGCACGATGTAGAGCGGCAGGACGTCCAGATTGACCGGCTTGAACTTGAGCAGCAAACCCTGCCGCAGGGTTTCCGTCGCGTGGTCGACTAGGCCGGCAACGTTAAATTCGTTGATGATCTCCGAATCGCCGAAGCGCAGCGCTAGGTAGCTTATCGAAGCGATGTAGATGACGAACAGAATGATGTGGGCGACATAGAGTTGCCAAACCCGTTTGGTCAAACGGGTGGCGCCGACGATAAAGCCGCGCTCGATCATCATCCGTGCGTAAACGAATGAAGCGGTGTAACCCGAAATGAACACGAAGAGGTCGGCCGCGTCGCTGAAGCCATAGTTCCTGGTCGTGATCCAGTTCACGACGTTGTCGGGAATGTGGTCGAGAAAAATGGCCCAGTTGGCGATACCGCGGAACAGGTCGAGCCGGAGGTCGCGTCCTTTTTCGGGCAAACTGGCGTTGATTTTCATGGGTGCCGTTTCGATGTGAAATTGTCCGGCGAGGAGGCGGCAAGCGGAGCAAAGGTCCTGACGCCCGCGAAGATTGTCACCGGACGCTATTATGAATATACCACTTTGGCAGATGTTTCATTACAGGCTGGAGAATCACGGGATACAAGTTCGGGATGAACAATCCTACACGATCCCGGCAGTTTCGACTGGCTCCGCCGAAGCTCTTGTGAAGGTTGATCGCCCATGACCGCCCGAATTTTCAAGCCTGCCAAAAACGCGATGCAATCCGGCAAGGCCAAGACAAAGGACTGGCAACTCGACTATGAGCCAGAGCAGCCCCGTTTCGTCGAGCCCCTCATGGGCTGGACCAGTTCAGGCGATATGAAGCAACAACTCAGCCTTCGCTTTGAAACCAAGGAAGAGGCCGTTGCCTATTGCGAGCGTGAGGGCATCGCCTATCAGGTTTTCGAACCCAAGGAGCCGGCGCAACGGCAGGTCGCCTACGCGGACAATTTTGCGTTTCGTCGCGGCGAGCCATGGACGCACTAAGAGACTTCCAACCCCGCAGTCCGGTCCTCTCCGGATCAGACGGCGCGCGGCCTCGAAGGCGCATCAGAATGCAGGTCTAAGCAATTGATTCAATATTGGTTTCTGGTTAAGTGCTCCGATGGGCCGTTTTGCTGGTTGCGCAAGCTGCAGGCGCGATGACACCATAGGTCGCTTCCCAGTGGTCCCCGAAATTGCCGAAACCCATGCCGCTCCATTCCAGCATCGATCCTGCATCATCCGAGTTTGCCCGCAACGCCGAGGCGATGAAATCGCTGGTCGCGGAGCTTCGTGAAAGGCTCGATCAAGTCGCCGGCGGCGGCGGTGAAGCCTCGCGCAGGCGTCACACCTCGCGCGGCAAGATGCTGGCGCGGGAGCGTGTCGACCTCCTGCTTGATCCCGGTACCGCCTTTCTCGAACTGTCACCGCTTGCGGCCTACGATCTCTATGGCGGCGACGTGCACTCGGCGAGCATTGTCACGGGTGTGGGACGCATCTCGGGACGCGAATGCGTCGTCGTGGCCAACGACGCCACCATCAAGGGCGGTACCTACTATCCGATGACCGTGAAGAAGCATCTGCGGGCGCAGGACGTCGCCCGCCAGAACAAGCTTCCTTGCGTTTACATGGTTGATTCCGGCGGTGCTTTCCTGCCTCAGCAGGACGAGATTTTTCCCGACGAACGGCATTTCGGCCGCATCTTCTATAATCAGGCTCAGATGTCCTCGCTCGGCATCCCCCAGATCGCGATCGTCATGGGCTCGTGTACGGCCGGCGGCGCTTATGTTCCGGCGATGTCGGATGAGAGCATCATCGTGCGCAATCAGGGTACGATTTTTCTTGGCGGCCCGCCGCTGGTAAAGGCCGCGACCGGCGAAGTGGTCACGGCCGAGGAGTTGGGCGGAGCGGACGTGCATTCGCGCCAGTCCGGCGTCACCGATCACTACGCGCAGAACGATGCGCATGCGATCGGAATCGCTCGCCGGATCGTTGCCACCTTGAAGCAACCGGCGCGGGCAGAACTCAACATGCGCGAGGTGCGCGAGCCGCGGTTTCCGGCCGAGGAAATCTACGGTGTGGTCTCCTCCGACGGGCGCAAGCCGTTCGATGTGCACGATATTATTGCGCGCCTGGTTGACGGTTCGGAGTTTGACGAATTCAAGAAGCTGTATGGCCAGACGCTCGTCTGCGGATTTGCCCATATCTGGGGCTATCCTGTCGGCATCATCGCCAATAATGGCATCCTGTTCAGCGAAAGTTCGTTGAAGGGCGCGCATTTCATCGAGCTATGCTCTCAGCGCCAGATTCCGCTCGTGTTCCTCCAGAACATCACCGGCTTCATGGTCGGCAAGAAATACGAAGCCGGCGGGATCGCGCGTGACGGGGCCAAGCTGGTGACGGCGGTAGCGACCGCGGGCGTGCCGAAGTTCACCGTCGTGATCGGCGGCTCCTACGGCGCCGGCAATTACGGGATGTGCGGTCGTGCCTACAGCCCGCGTTTCCTCTGGATGTGGCCGAATGCGCGGATTTCGGTCATGGGCGGCGAGCAGGCTTCGATGGTCCTGAGCCAGGTCCGGCGCGACAATATCGAGGCCAAAGGCGGCACATGGTCGGCCGAAGAAGAGGAAAAATTCCAGGCGCCGATCCGCGCGCAGTACGAGAAGCAGGGCAGCCCGTATTACGCCACGGCCCGTCTCTGGGACGACGGTGTCATCGATCCGGCTGATACACGGCTTGTGCTCGGACTCGGCCTTTCGGCGGCAGCCAACGCGCCGATCGAGCCGACGAAGTTCGGCCTGTTCAGGATGTGACGATGGATCGGTCAAAACTCTACCGGCGCTTTCGCAGCCTCCTGATCGCCAATCGCGGCGAGATCGCCGTGCGCGTGATCCGCACGGCCAAGGCGATGGGTTTGCGCACCGTGGCGGTTTATTCGGAAGCCGACTGCAATGCGCTGCATGTGGCGATGGCCGACGAGGCTGTTCTGCTGGGCCCGTCGCGGGCGCGCGACAGCTACCTCAACATCGAGCGGGTAATCGCTGCCGCTCGCGAATGCGGCACCGAGGCCGTTCATCCCGGTTACGGATTTTTGTCGGAGAATGCGGATTTCGCCAAGGCCTGCCTCGAAGCGGGTTTGATCTTCGTCGGGCCGACGGCCGAAATGATGCAGGCGATGGGCTCGAAATCGGGGTCGAAGCTCTTGATGGAAAAGGCCGGCGTGCCGCTGGTGCCCGGTTATCATGGCGAGGCGCAGGACGATGCGACGCTCGCCAGGGCCGCGGCCAAGATCGGTTTTCCGGTTCTGGTGAAGGCGTCCGCGGGCGGCGGTGGCCGCGGCATGCGCATCGTGAGGACGGCCGACGAGCTTGCGGCGTCCATCGAGAGCGCCAAGCGCGAGGCCAAGGCGGCATTCGGCGACGATCGCATGCTGATCGAAAAACTGGTCGAAAGCCCGCGCCACATCGAGGTCCAGGTGATCGGCGACAGCCATGGCAATCTGCTGTCGCTATTCGAACGCGAATGCACGCTGCAACGCCGGCATCAGAAGGTCGTCGAGGAAGCTCCGTCGCCGACATTGAACGCTGCACAGCGCGAGGCGGTGTGTGCGGCGGCGCGCAAGGCGGCGGCGGCAGTCAGCTATGTCGGCGCCGGGACGATCGAGTTCGTCTCCGACGGCAGGGACGTGTTCTTCATCGAGATGAACACGCGGTTGCAGGTCGAGCACCCCGTGACCGAGCTGGTCACCGGCATCGATCTCGTCGAGTGGCAGCTGCGCGTCGCGGCCGGCGAGAAGCTGCCGATGACCCAGGATCAAATTGCGTTGCATGGCCACGCCATCGAGGCGCGGGTCTATGCGGAAAATCCCGACAGGAATTTCATGCCGTCGGTCGGAACGATCCGACGTTGGGACATGCCGGAGCAATCGCCGGGCTTGCGGATAGATGCCGGCTATCGTGAGGGCGATATGGTCTCGCCCTATTATGACGCCATGCTCGCCAAGGTGATTGCCTGGGCGCCGACGCGCGACGGAGCGATCGACCGGCTTGGCCTTGCGCTGGCAGAATCCGACATACGCGGAGTGGTTACGAATATTCCCTTTCTCGGCGCTCTGGTCGGCCATCCCGCCGTACGAGCCAACGCGATCGATACAGGCTTCATCGAACGCGAGCTGACGCATCTCACGGCGAGTCCGAAGCCGCCGCAGGACCTCGAACTGGCCGCTGCGGTTGCGGCCATACTCTCCATGGAAGCCAACGTCGCCCGGGACCTCGCAAGGTCTCCCTGGGGAACGGCTGGCTGGATGCCAGTCGGTCGGCGTCGGCGGGCATTTGCGTTCCGGGATGGTCAGGGAAACGAACACAAGCTCACCCTGCAATACGGCAACGGGCCGGCGACACTCGCGATTGGGAATCGCGAAATGGCCTTTAGTACGGCCCCCGGCATCTCGGGCGGCGTTGATCTGACGCTGCACGGGATCAGATCAAACGTCGCTGCCTTCATGGAAGGTCACGAGCTTTATCTGCGCACGCGCAACGGCCGTTTTGAACTGCATTGGATCGATCCGTTCGGCGGAGACGATGAGGAACAGGTCGGCGAGGATCGGATCGTCGCGCCACTGCCCGGGACGGTCGTCGCGCTTCTGGTGGAGGTCGGCACAAAGCTGGAGAAAGGCGCACCCATTCTGACCCTTGAAGTCATGAAGATGGAGCAGACGCTGCGGGCGCCATTTGCCGGAACGCTGAGGGCCCTGAAATGCAAGGTCGGCGATATCGTCGGCGAAGGCATTGAACTTGCCGAGATCGAGGCGGCTTAAGGGAGACATTCATGGGCGACGAGGTCCGCATCGTCGAAGTCGGCCCGCGCGACGGCCTCCAGAACGAGAAGACGCCAGTCAGCGTCGCGGCGCGGATCACGTTTATCGAGGCCTTGCTGGATGCCGGACTTCATACGATCGAAGTCGGGGCGTTCGTCTCGCCGAAAGCCATTCCGCAGATGGTCGGCTCGGATGAGGTACTGCGGCGCGTCGGTTCCCGAGCCGATGGGGAGTTTCACGTCCTGGTGCCGAACGAGAAGGGCTACGAGGCCGCGCGCGCCGCGGGTGCCACAGTAATTGCGGTATTCGGGTCGGCCTCGGAAGGCTTTTCCCGCGCCAATATCAATTGTTCGGTTGCTGAATCCATCGAGCGCTTCAAGCCTGTGATCGCGCGCGCCCGCGCCGACGGCGTCAAGGTTCGCGGCTACATTTCCTGTGTTCTCGGTTGTCCCTATGATGGCGAGGTCAAGCCGCAGGCCGTGGTCGATGTTGCCAAGGTCCTCTGGGATCTCGGCTGCTACGAAGTCTCGCTCGGCGATACCATCGGCGTGGGCACGCCGAAGAAGGCCCGCGAGCTGGTCCGCGCCGTTGCCGGTTATGTGCCGATGGCCAGTCTCGCGATGCATTTTCATGACACCTATGGCCAGGCGCTCGCCAATCTCTATGCAGGACTGGAAGAGGGCGCACGTGTCATCGATTCCGCCGCCGGTGGCCTTGGCGGATGTCCGTACGCGCCGGGCGCCACGGGCAATGTTGCGACCGAAGACGTCGTCTACATGCTGGAAGGCATGGGCGTCGCCACCGGCGTTGACATGGCACGACTCGTTCAGGCGACCAATGAGATCAGCAGGCTGATCGGCCGACCGCCGCTGAGCCGGGTCGCTGCCGCCTGGAACGCGAAAAAGCGAGCGGCGAACAGGGAGTAACGAACGGCGATCAATTCGCTATTGGCTACTCGCTATTTACTCACTTGCTTCCGTCCGGCCCCATCAGGAGGTTCGGCAGCCAGGTGGAGATTTCCGGAACAAAGCACAGGATCAGCACGGCCAGCATCATCAGAAGCACGAACGGCAATGTGCCGAAGATGACTTCGCGCAAGGGAATGTCGGGCGCGACGTTTCGGATGACAAAGATGTTCAATCCGACCGGCGGGTGAATAAGACCCATCTCCATCACAATGGTCATGACAACGCCGAACCAGATGATGTCAAAGCCGGCTGCCCGCAACGGAGGCAGGATGATCGGCGCGGTCATCAGGATGATCGACACCGGCGGCAGGAAAAATCCAAGCACAACGACGAGGACCAGAATCGCGGCGAGCAGTTCCCAGCGCGGCAAGTGCATGGCGACGACGGATTCGGCAGCCGACTGTGAGATGTGGAGATAGCTCATTACGTACGAGTAGAGCAGCGACATGCCGATGATCAGCATCAGCATCGTGGATTCGCGGATGGTGGACGCCAGGATCGGCGACAGGTCGGACGGCCGCCATACGCCGTAGATCATCGCGATGAGGGCCAGCGCGAGCAGTCCGCCAAGTCCGGCGGTTTCCGAGGGCGTGGCATAGCCGCCATACAGCGCGACCATCACACCGGTCAGAAGCAGCACGAAAGGCAGAACCCGCGGCAGAGCACCGAAGCGTTCGGCCATGGTGAATTTGTCGAGAACCAGTATCGCCGATTCAGCGCCCGTCTTTTCATAGGCCAACCGCGCCGCCGCGTACTCCTTGCGGAAGTGGATCACGGCATAGCCGCCGAACAGCACGACCAGCAGAAGCGCCGGGCCGATGCCGGCCAGAAACAGCCGGCCGAGAGATTTTTCTGCCGAAACCGCAAACAGGATCATGGTGATCGAGGGCGGCAGCAGAATGCCGAGCGTGCCGCCGGCGGCAATGATCCCGGCTGCGAACCCGCCGGAATAGCCGCGCTTTCGCATCTCGGGAATCCCGGCCGAACCGATCGCCGAACAGGTGGCGGGCGACGATCCGGCCATGGCGGCGAACAGGGCACAGGCGAATACGTTGGCGACGCCGAGGCCGCCGGGGACGCGGTTCAGCCAGGCGTGGATCGCGGAATAAAGATCCTGGCCGGCGCGGGACTTGCCGATCGCGGCGCCCTTGAGGATGAAGAGCGGGATCGACAACAGCGTAATCGAGGCCATTTCCTCGTAGACGTTTTGCGTTACCGTATCGAGGGACGCCGAAGGCATGTAGATGCCCATGAACACGACTGCCACGGCGCCAAGCGCGAATGCGATCGGCATGCCGGAGAACATCGCCAACAGCGTGGCCAGCCCGTAGGACACGCCAATACCGAAAACGGTCATCGGCGAGATGCTCCGGCGATCGGCGCAACAATTTGCAGCAGGATTTGCACACACAACAGCGTCATGCCCAATGCCATCAAGCCGTAGGGAATATCGAGTGGCGGCGCCCACATGGAATCCGATACTTGGCCTTCGTGCCAGGCTTCATAGGTCAGCGTCCACGACTTCCAGGTGAAAAATGTGCAGAATGCGAAGCTTGCAAGATCGACCAGCCACAGCCGGATGCGGTTGGCAAACGGCGACAGCAGGCCGACAAAGGCTTCGATGCCGATGTGGCCGCGTTGCTGTTGGACCCACGCCGAGGTCATAAAGGCGGTGCCTACCAGCAGAAACACTGCCGCCTCGTCCTGCCAGTAGTTCGGCATCTGAAATAGTTCCCGCCCAACCACGCTGTAGCTGAGGACGAGGCATGCGGCGACCATCGCGATGGAGGCGAGAACGAAGATGATGCGGTTGCACCAGGTCAGAATGTGGTTGATCGCGGCGACCGGCCAGGGGCCGATCGCAGCATCTTGCCGATAGTCCCGATCCGGAAGTGGACCGTGCATCACGCCGTGACTTCGGATGCGAGTTTTAGCAATTGGCCCGAGGTTGCGGTCTTGGCGCCGTAGTCTTTCCAAGCCGTATCGCGGGCGATGTCGCGCCATTTGTTGACGATCGCAGCGTCAAGCTCGCTGACCTTGGCGCCGGCCTTGGCGTAGACCTTGGCGACCTGCGCGTCGTCGTCCTGGGCGCCCTTGCGACCGAAGGCTTCCAATTCGGTGCCCAGCGCGAGAATCGTGTCCTGATGCTTTTTCGGCAAGCCGTCGAAAATCGATTTCGACATAAGCAGCGGCTCGAGCATGAACCAATAGGAAGCTTTCGCTCCCGAGGTCAGCGCTTTCGAAACTTCTTCGAGTCGGAAGGAAATCAGACTGGTGGAGGAAGTGATGCCTGCATCGCAGGCGCCGGTTTGCATGGCCGCGTAAAGATCGTTTGACGGCACGGACAGCACGGCAGCGCCCGCAGTCTGAAGCACCATATCCATCTCGCGCGAACCGCCGCGGACCTTCAGCCCCTTGGCATCTTCGGGCAACACCAGGGGGCGCGAACGGCTGGCGACGCCACCGGCCTGCCACACCCAGCTCAGCATGATTATGCCCTTGTCGGCGAGGAAATCGGTAAGCGTCTTGCCGACTGCGTTCTTCTTCCAGTTCATACCCTGATCATAAGTCGAGACGAGGCCCGGCATCAGGCCGATATTGGTCTCAGGCAATTCGCCGCCGGCATAGGGCAGGGGATAAAGGCTGATATCGAGGGCACCCTTTCGCATCGCCGAGAATTGCGCCTTGGTCTTGATTAGCGACGAGTTCGGATAGACGTCGGCTGTGATCTCACCACCGGTGCGCTTGGCCAATTCAGCGGCGAATTTGCGGCACAGACGATCGCGGAAGTCGCCTTGGTCGATCGTCCCACCCGGAAATTGGTGCGAGATTTTCAAGGTCGTGGCCGCACTGGCTGTGCCGATCCCGAAGCGGAGGATGGCCGGCGCGGCAAGTGTGGACGCAAGGATGTGGCGACGCGTATACATGTTAACCCTCCCTGGGCAATTAGCTCGACGATTTTCGCTGGAAATTCCGGACGGTAGCTTACGATGGACGGTGCTTATACCCGTCCATATTCTCGATGGCTGTAATCGAAAAGTCTGAGATGGGCAGGCGGAGCCATTGGTGCGCTGCAAACTGTGGCAAAATTGCTGGAGCCGGGTTGCTCATTTCGATTTTTAAGATCCTCCAGCTGGTTCGGGCTTGGAGGCCTGTCACACGGCGAAACTTTTTTCAATGGCGCGGTAACGAAAACCGTTCCGGGATCGTCGTTAGAACGGATGGCCTGTGCCGCCATCACAACCGCCTTTTCAGGTTTAGAAGGAATCCATCGATGACCATCAGCACCCGTATCGCGCTCGGAATTTCGGCTGCGACGCTTTCGCTCGGCCTCGCGCTTGCCCCCGCCTTCGCCATGGACAACATGAAGAAGGAAGACGGCATGATGAAGAAGGAGTCTATGTCCAAGGACAGCATGAAAAAGGACACCATGTCGTCCAAGGACACGATGAAGAAGGACGACGGCATGAAGAAAAACGACGGGATGATGAAGAAGGATAGCATGTCCAAGTAAGGCGGCCTTCCGAACAGGATTTTGCTGGCAGGCTCGCCGAGGCGGCGGGCCTGTTGCCAGTTTTCGGAACGGGCGACTATCCGCATTCCTGAGGCAACGCGCCCAGTCAGGAATGTTTTGCAAGTGGCACGGGCACGTGCCGGGTCCAATGGGATGTCGGAACGCCCACCCTCACGCCATAGACCCCGCACTCGACAAAGTGGCGCAGCTCCAGCGGTGGCGGCAGCAGCGCAAATCGGCGCACGTGGCCATTCCCGCGGGCGAGCCCAGTGTTAGGGCGGCAGCGACTTCTTCAATTCCATCGTCATCCCGGACGTATCTGCCGCGACTTCCGGGGCGATACTCCAGGCAGCTATCGCAACCAGCATCATCAGGATCGCAAGGGTCAGTGCGCTGACGCTTGCCGCGAGGTAACGTTTCGACGCTTTATACATGGAAGAACGCTCACGCTGTCATCCTCCCCAGGGCCAGCGTCTAACGGCTCACCGAGTCGCGGGGCGAGTTCGTGGCAGGTGAGCGGCGAATTTCAGGCGTGTTTGGGCTACTGGCAAGGCGGCTGGAGGCTCGACTGCCGCGTTCGTCCGACCTCTCTTAATCCCCGGGGCGGCATTAGGCCAGTATGGCTGCCTGATCCATGTAGGTGCGGGCACCAGCGGTATCGGACATGATGCTCGCAGACCCGGGGCAAGTTTTTCCTTCGGATTTATGTTGAGGCCCGGCGGGCCGCTGACCGCATGGTCAGCGGCCATTTGCCGAACCGAGATCTACGAGAACGGCGCCGCCGCTTGCGGGAATTCAATCAGGATGCGGCTTATGGTGAACGTGCATGTGATAGAGCACGCTCCTGGCATCCGGGATCAGCCCTTGCCCGGGGATCATGGCGATCCCAGCAGAACGAGCAGGGAAGGGCGGCCCAACATCTTAGGCTGGCTCACCCGGATATGGGCGCCGATTGTCCTCAAAGGGCTTTTTCGGCGCATGGCTCACCGCCAGACGTAGTCCAGCGTGATGACGGCATGTGGGCGCTGGGGTGGCACGATGATGCGCCAGGCCCATTCGAAAGTCCGGTATTTGCGGCGGCCGTCGCAGCGAGGGCCGCATGATGCGCGGCACCGTCAAATTCTTTGACCTGATGAGGGGCTACGGCTTCATCAAAACCGACGGCGGTGATGACGTTTTCGTCCACCGCAGCGACCTTCAGCCATCGTGTCGCGTAGGCGGCGAACTGATGTTGGCTCCCGATCAGCGCGTCAGCTTTGAAGTAGTCGAAGCCGCACGCGGGCCGAGGGCCACCACGGTGGCGCCCGCATGATCAGGGTCCAACTCGGCAAGGAAATCGCGCCCGGCGTCTTTGAATACTCGATCGCGGGTATGGGCCTGGGCGGCCGATCGCGCCAGCCTTTGCTTGATGGCTGCCGCGAAATCAAACGCATCCTTGGGGAGACCGAAAGCGGCGGAAATGCAGGCCGGTCTCTTTCGGTCGGGGCGAACGAGGCCGGACCTGCACTGCCTGGTGATGGCCGGTGCCGAGATGACCGTCAGCGAGCCGGCGGCCGGCCGAATCCATTTCAGCAAGTTCCAGAAATTCGAAGGGTCGGCGATCGGCCGTTCCGACACCACCACCGCAACGGCAGAAGCCGAAGCATAAACGAGCAAACCCCGCAGGCCTGCCAGCCGACGGGGTTTGAAGAAAGGATCAAGTTTTGCAGAACACCTCTATGCCATCCCCGCGCGCGGAAATCAACCGCTACGCGACCAAGCTCAACAGCAAGAAAGATAGTTCGGCGCTCACGCGCTGATGATCCTCGCGATCATCAGTGTGGACGCTGGCCGCTTGCCTTCGAGCACTAAGGCAGCCGTCTACATCCTGATGATCGCGGAGATAGGCACATAGCCCATCCCGTCGGTCGGGTGCGGTCCGCGAGGCTAACAGGCCTGTTGCGGGAAGCCGTAGGCAGAGAAACCAATCCCAACCGTCGAATGCAGCACTGGTTGGGGCGCCGAGGGTGTGAGGCTTTGCCTCTCCAGATCAAGGGCGCGCTGCGAACATGCTGGAGTCCGGTATCCGCAAGGTGCCGGGGCGGCTCTGCAGAAACTCGTCTCAGGTTTCATGTGAGCTGTCCTGAACGTCCGCTTTTCGAAAAGGTAAATCCGTCGAAAAGCGGGTGTTCGGGCAGATGCGAAATCTGAACTCGGTTTCATGGACGCGAAGGAAAGTAAGGGGAGTGAAGGAAAGGACGGTGCCGAATGGATAGAGGCAAGATCAACGAGGCGGCCTGGTCGATCATCGATCGGGCGAACGGCAAGCGCCAGCGGGTGCGGAAGAAGAGACTAAGCGAGCACCAGCGGACGGCGGATGCGCTCACGCGGCGGAACGAGAAGGAGCGGCAGAATCAACTTGTCGGCAGTCGGGGAGCGGCCGGACCTTGCAGGCGAATCGACCCTGTGACGGGCGACATAATCGGCATTGTGAAGAAGTCGCGCCGCGGCTGTGCAATGGAGGAGTCAAGGTGAAGGTTGATGTGGAGACCGCGCTTGAGCTTCGCGACCTCGCCCTCGCTATCGTCAAGTCGGCCGGCAGATGGCAGCCGGCGGGACGAGGTCCCAAGATTCTCGTGTGCCGCGACCAAGGGCTGCAAATCGCCTATCGGTCGCCATTCCAGAAACTGCCGCCAATAACCGGCGAGATGATCCGTCAAGCAATCAGCTTCGGACTGGCACCGAGGCAGAACATGCCGAACGGGCTCGACATCTGGCTGGTCGACGGCAAGGCCCGCAAGGTGCTGAACATTGAGTGGTCCGAAACGGACGTCGCCGCGGTGAACTTCATTCCCGGACCCTGGCAGCAACTACTGGCAAAGTGGGCGGCCAAAAGCGAGAAGCTCCCTGTATGACTCTATTTTGCAGCCGCTTTACACCGATCCTGATCAGGCTGGGCTAGTTCCGAGTATGGAAGCTGATTAGTGGTCGGAGAGACCTCGCCGCGCTGAAAGAGGAAGGCTTGCTCGTAGGTCGTGCCAGCATCGTCGAAGTATTTGGCGCAGGCCAACATAAACGGTGCCTTGTCGGTTAGGTGCGGGTCAAACCGAGCCGTCGAGCCAAACCCGGGAAATATGTTTGTCCCGGCTCCAACGATTGGGACGGCCACCAACTTGACGGGCTTTGCGTCGAGTTCCGATAGAGAGAACAGCGTCAGCACTGCGCGACGGGCTGTGACTTTGCCGACGTTGTTGAAACCGATCTGCGTGTCTGCCGAACGTTTATCGAAGTCGGCCTTCATGCCATAAGAGACCAGATACGGGCGGTTCGCGGCAACGGTCAGATTGTAATTGGCGATGATGTAGGAGAGGCTGCAGGTACTCAAGCCGATCGCGATCAACCCAACAAGCAAGCTCGGCAGACCGGCGCGCTTTCCCACAAGCTCAAGCCAATCCCAGATGGAGGTCTTCCGATTTGGGGTGACCTTTACCGTCGGCTCGACAGATGCCGGCTTGGGATAAGCGACCTGGGCTTCGTCCGTGCTCACCGTAGCTACCTGGGAAGTGGGATCTGAGTGATCTCCTGTCCTTCAACCTCAAGAACAAGATCGCACTTTCGGACGTCGAACGCAGCGCTGAAGCCGTTGCTGAAGGCGCCGCCGCGGCATTCCTTCTTGGCCTCGGTCGACCAGACAGCCACTACCAGCGCCAACACTAGAGCCGGGATCAATCCGGCCACGACAAGCCAGCGCAAAGAAACAGGCCGCCAATAATTCAGGACAATCGAATTCATGCTCAAAATCCAGATGGACGAATCAATGGGAGCAAGATGAACCCTGTCACCGGAAGACGCATCATCACGACCTCGTCATAAGACGACCTATCCGCAACCCGGCAAAGCTACCGCTTGCCAGCACGCGGATACGTCATTCTTGGACGTATCGCCAAACCGGGGTGTGGGCGGTCCTAAACGCGCACGCCCCTTAACTTTAAAATCGGGGCCCCGATGACCCACCGGGGCAGGCCTCGGCCGCCGCACTGCCCGCGCCGTCCGCCTGACGCCGCCGGCGGGATTGTCCCGTTGGCACGAAAATTGATGCAGCAGTCCGCCGATGCCGGCATAGGAACACCCCGCGCCACGCGGGATTGGGCCAGCGATGGGCCTGACGCCTTGGCCTATCGACCCTCCCGAGACTTGGCCCGGCCAACAAGCCGGGCTTTTCTTTGGCCAGCCTTTTGCAAAACTCCTAAGTTTCACAACTTTCGGCTGGACGTGCAAAATCAACGTGTTATCTTTTGCAAAAGTTATTTGCAAAATGGAGCGCGAAAATGGCCGTTGTTGGATACGCCCGGGTCAGTACCCAGGACCAGAACCTCGCCGGGCAGCTGGAAGCCCTGAAGGCCGCCGGTGCCGAGACGATCTATCGCGAAAAGATCAGCGGTGTCCGGGCCGATCGACCGCAACTGGCGAAGCTGATGGCGTCCCTGAAGGCTGGTGACGTTGTCATGGTCACCAAGCTGGACCGGCTTGGCCGCAGTACCCGGGAACTGTTGGAGTTGATCGAGCGCATTGGCCAAGCCGGCGCCGCCTTCCGCAGTCTCGGGGATCCGCTGTTCGATACAACGTCATCACAAGGCCGACTTGTCGCCACGCTGCTTGCCGCCATTGCCGCCTTCGAGCGCGACCTGATCATTGAGCGCACCAGCGACGGTAGGAAACGCGCCATGGCGGCCGGGAAGAAGTTCGGCCGCAAGCCCAAACTGTCTGACTATCAGCGCGAGGAGGCCATTAAACGCCGCGCAGAAGGTGAAACGCTGGCCTCGATCGCCAAGTCCTATGCGGTCGACATCTCCATGATCAGCCGCCTATGACCATTCTGAAGACCTACATGGACGAGTCCGGCATCCACGACGGCGCAGCCGTCGTCGCGGTGGCTGGGTACATCAGCCGCCCGAAATACTGGCGGGCCTGGATCAAGGATTGGAACGCGGCCAAGAAGCCCATCAAGGTCTTCCACTCGACCGACTGTGCCAACTTCCGGGGAGAGTTTGACGGCTGGGACAAGGATCGGCGCGATGCCTTTGTGGCCAGCCTTTTGCCGGTCCTGCCGCGCCACGAGTTGGCCGGGATTGTCATTGGCATCGACATGAACGCCTTCAAGCAGGATATTGCTCAACATCCGGAGCTCAAGCGCATGTTCGGCGAGCCTTACACTGCGTGCTTCCAGTGGGCCGTTTCGATCATCATGGATATTGCTAGCGGGCACGGGACGGGTGAGCCGATGGCGTTTGTTCATGAAAACAATGACTTTCAGGGCGAGGCCCAAAGGGCCTTCGAATATGTTAGGGACAACCTGAACCCGCGCGACATCAAGATGACCATGGGATTTGGCGCTAAGGCCGATTACCCGCCTCTTCAGGCGGCCGATGTCCTTGCCTATGAGGGCGCAAAGTTCGTCCGCAATCCGACCGGCCAGTTGCGGCGCGCGTGGGTTGCGCTCGACCCCGACAAATCTCGCATCATTGTGCGCAGGTACAGCCCTGACAACATGGGCACGCTGATCCAAACCCTGACCGAATATCGTCAGCGACTCCTCGCGCAAGGCTGGAATGGCAAGTTGATCGCTTAGAGCCGGAGTGGCGATGGAGTTGAACAAACTGGACGCCGCCGGTCGTCAGCTCGATGCGGCCATCCGTATGTTTTTCGGTGAAGAAGACCCGGTCGCCGTGCACACCGTGACATCGGCAGCCTTCACCGTTGTCCGAAACCTCTGCGAAAAGCGAGGCAATATTGACAGCTTCAGGCGTTTTAGTCGCTGGATCAAGCCTGGCTCTGAAGGGAAGTTTTGGTCGGCGGTGAACGGCCAGGCGAACTTTCTCAAACATGCCGATCGGGATGCTGACGACCTATTCGACTTCAACGAAGGGGCGACGGAGCTGTTGATCCTGATGGCGGCAAAGTGGTTCATAGACCTTGGGAACGACAGTTCGCCCGAGATTAGAGCCTTCGGCGCGTGGTTCGTGCTGATGCATCCGGACATGGTGCAGCCGGCGGTGATCGAAGAATTTCGCAAGGCAAGCGCGGACTTCTATCCGCGGCTAAAGGGCGCTTTCGAAAAGCTTGATCCTCATGACCATCGGCGCGCGGGCAATGAGATGTTGAGCCAAATGCGGCAAGCATTAAACGTCACCGACCGTCGAAAGTGAACGACGCAACGGCCAACTTGGCCGTTGCTGAATTTTTTTCTGTGTGTGGCGAGCCTGATCGCCTGCGCCGGCCCGTGGATCAATTCGCAGATTCCGTTCGCGCTCGGCGATATGCGCGGCCCGCGTAGGCCCCGCGCCGATTTGGTCGGTGGCAGGATCGCGTTTCAGCGCGAGAGTGGCCTGACCTGCCCCCACGCCGGCGCGCGATGCACGCGGCATCCAAACGCGCGCTAGCGGCACAGCATTATTTGAATATTTTTCGGATGAGCGAACATTGATGGTCGCGGGGTGGAGAAGTCGCGCGCCTCTGGCGTGAACTTAGCAAATCATTTACCCGATAGACCCCAACATGTGCCCCGATGTGCATCGCAAGTCCGATGCACCCCGTCCCGGAAGACGCGCTGATCCGGGGAGGCAGCACCAGGCGATCCATTCCCCTCGGGAATCTCGATGCCGGTTGCTGCCAGACGCTCCACCCGCAAAACGCCTTCGGGCATTCGTCTTCCTCGAGTTGACGCGCGCACGCGCACGTCGCGGCGATACCTTGAACTCGTGCAGACTTTCGAGCGCGAAATCGGCGGCCAGTTGACGGAGACCGATCGCGTTCTTGTCAAGCAGGCAGCCTCCATCACCATCCGCGCTGAGCAACTCGAAGCGGCGATCGTGGCCGGGCAGTCGGTCGACAGTGACGAGTTGATCCGGCTGACGTCGGAATGCCGAAGGATTCTGGCGACGCTCAAGGGCAGCGCGGAGAAGAACAAGCCGGCGGTTCCCTCGTTGCAGGACTACATCGCCAGCAAATACGGCGCTGGCGCAGCGGCCGGAGGTGATGCGTGACCATCAGCCTCGTCGACGCCATGCGCGATCCGAAGCTATTGGGCGGGCCGTTTCAGGCCCCTACCTTCTGGACTTGGTTTTGCGTCGCCAAACTGCTCAGCGGTGAGCCGCTCGACGAACGCGAGGCCGAGCTCTTCCGGCGATGTACCGGCCGCACCAAGCTTCCCGACGGTCCGGTGCGCGCGCTGATCTTCTTGAGCGGTCGACGTTCCGGCAAAGATCGCTTCATGTCCGCGGTTGCCATCTATCGCGCCGCGCTCGCTGCGGATTGGTCGCAGACGTTGAGCCAAGGGGAGCAAGGCGTCGTTCTTTTGCTTGGAGCGGACAAAAAGCAAGCGAGGATTCTGAGGTCGTACTGTGCGGGCCTCCTTCAGGCTCCGCTGCTTTCCAGCCTGGTCACCCGAAACACCGAAGAGCGCGTCGAGTTCCGCAACGGCGCGGTCCTCGAGATCGCCACCAACGACGCCGACCTTGTCCGCGGCCGCAGCGCGATCGCCGTCCTCGGAACGGAAGCTTGCTTCTGGCGCACCGATGGCGCCAGCGCATCGAACGATGAAGAGGTTGTCGGTGCCGCAGAACCCGGCATGGCGATGATCCCTGACGGCGGCCTGCTGATGATGGCGTCTTCGGTGCATCGGCGGCGCGGGTATATGCACCGCCGATGGAAGGAACTGCACGGCAACGACGAGGCCGACGACATCTGCTGGCTCTCTCCGAGCTCGACGATGAACCCGGCCCTGCCGGCATCGGTGGTCGAGAAAGCACTCGCCAAAGATCCGGCGCGCGCCAGGGCCGAATTCTTGTCGATCTGGCGCGAGGATGTTTCCGACTTCATCCCGATGGACGTACTGGAGTCGGCCACCGACTTCGGCGTCCGAGAGCGGCCGCCTCAACCGTCGACCCGGTATTTCGCATTTACGGATGCTGCCGGTGGGACCGGGAAAGATGGATTCGCAATCTGCTTGGGACATCGCGACAAGCACGGTGCCGTGATCCTCGATGTTCTGCGCGAACGAGCCCCGCGGTTCGTTCCGGCTGACGTCGTGAAGGAATATGCGGATATCCTTCGCCGCTACGGAATCAGGTCCATCAAGGGAGATCGCTATTCCTCTGGCTGGAACGCAAACGAGTGGGAACGCAACGGCATTCACTATGAGCCGTCGGACCTGACCAAGTCCGAGTTGTTCTTGTCCGCTCTGCCAATGCTTTTGTCGGGCCAGGCTCGGCTGCTGGATAGCGAAAAGCTCCGACTCCAATTTGTCGGTCTCGAACGGCGCGTCCATTCGAACGGTCGGGAATCCGTGGGGGACGATGGCCGCACCGGTTCACACGACGACCTGGCCAATGTGTGCGCCGGCGTCCTCGCCGAGCTCAAGGAAGACTGGTCCGGCGGCCGCGCAATCTTCGAGGTCTACCGCCAGCAGGCGGAAGCGGAGCGGATCGCCGGCGACAGCCCCTTCATCAAGCGCGACAAGCCCGAGCCGATCAAGCGCACGTGGGCTGTGGGCAGTGTCGAGTGGCAACTCGAGCAAGAAGGTCGCGGCAGCCCGCCACCTCAGAACGATACCCCCGCGATCGGGCGCGCTGCACCAGCGCCGAACCTTGATGAAGTTTGGAATGAAAAGTTGAAAAAGGCCGGACTGGTGGCCTGAGGGGAACCATGATCACGACCGACAACATCGTGGCGGACTTGCAAAAGGTCGAAGCCGACGTCGCCGAGCTCTCGCAGCCATCGGGAGATCAGCAAGCGACAGCCGCCGCGCTCTCCGCCGTCACCGTCACGGTCAACAACGCCGTCGGCCAGATGCAGGCGATCGCCACCCGCATCATCGCCAACGCATCAGACGCCACCGAGGTGCAGAACCAGGCTCAAACGTTCTCTGCAATCGCCAACACGCTACAAGCCGACGTCTCCGGCATCATCGCATCAGCCATGAAAGGCAAAACATGAAGCCCCACCTCCGCGCCGTCGACACCACCACCGTATCGCTCACGCCATCCCGCGCCAAATTGCGCGAACTCATCCGCAGCCGGGATGCAAGCGCAAGCAAACGGCGATGCACGCTACCAGCATCAAGCACAAGCATTGCGTCGGTTAGTTCATCGCGGCCGATGTATATGGTATGACGCAATGCCGATGAGTGCACGTTGCAGCGGTAGCAGTTTGCGTTTGTTTGTGCAAGCGTCACCAGCATAGGACCACAAATGCCAATGCATGAAGCATCATCGAGTGCCAAGCGTATTTGATGCAGCGACAATGACAAGGCAGTGGTGTCATCATCGACAAAGGCCGAGTCATCTTGCGCTACTTCAGGGTATGGTACGATGCAAGCAAAGCCAGCACGACGTATGCTGATGCTGTGACGGTGTAGGCTTTGGTCGAAGGACAAGTCGAAAGAGTTGTCGGGAAAGGTGCTGACAAGGTGTGACACACGCTCATACAGCACACGGTCGCTTGGAGTGCGGTAGTGGATGGCGTTGCGACGATGCAACATTGGTAGCAAGAGATGAAGGTGAGACTGCGACTCGAAGGGGCAGGTGGGAGTTTTATAGTGTGCGCGTGCGAGTGGCTGACGCGTCTGCCCTCACGCGTCTGTCGTCTTTAACAACGCGTTATATCGACATGCGTGAGTTTACATGGTAGACACTATACTGTCACGCGTTGGTGTTGCGTGTTTCAGCAACGATGCTGCCTTCTACATCATAGCTTTGCTCATGTTGTGAGATAAAGCGCATATGGCTTTCGTAAAATGCGAAGAGTTTTTTTGGCGCTAGATCATGTAGTCTTTCCGTCGGTATCATTTCATAGTTACCATTTGTTAGCAATACGCATGCCATAAGAGTACCTTGTTCATTCTTTTCAATCGTTTCGATTTTTGCAATGCGGTCTGCATAGCTACTCCCCGATGATATGCGTGCTGCGCGTTCACGCCAATCGACCGTTATTACGTTGGTAGATGTGCGTGTAGCACGTGATTTAAACGACATTG
>NZ_DAIDJE010000177.1 GCF_027451485.1 Bradyrhizobium sp. | reverse complement strand
GACAACTGGAAGAAGCTGACGGCGGGCGAATCCGGCATTCGCACCATTACCCGCTTCCCAACCGAAGGATTGAAGACGACCATGGCCGGCACCGTGGATTTCATTCCGGTCGAGCCGTTTTCATCCACTGACCTTTCCGAGCGGCTCGGCGAACTGGTGGCCGAAGAGGCCGTCGCGCAGGCCGGCATCGGCGCCAGGGGCGATTTTCCCGGCCCCCTGTTCCTTGCGGTGGCGCCGGTCGAGGTGGAGTGGCCACAACGGCAGGAGCTCGGCCGCGCGATCGGGTCTTCGACCGAGATCAATTACGATGCCATGCTGCGGGTCGCCGGCGGCGGACGCTACACGGCCTATCACCGGCGATTCATGTTCGGCTCGGTCGCCGATCATTTGGCCGAGGTATTCGGCACCAGGGGGTCGCCGATTTCAACCTCCACCGCCTGCGCCTCCGGTGCGAGCGCCATTCAGCTCGGCGTCGAAGCGATCCGGCGCGGCGAGGCCGACGCCACGCTCTGCGTCGCGACCGACGGCTCCGTTAATCCGGAAGCCTTGGTGCGCTTCTCGCTGCTGTCGGCACTGTCGACCCATAACAACCCGCCGCAAGCCGCCGTGCGGCCGTTCTCGAAGAACCGCGACGGTTTCGTCATGGCCGAAGGCGCCGGGGCGCTGGTGCTGGAGAGCCTTGAGGCGGCCAATGCACGAGGCGCCAGGGTTCTCGGCGTCATTACCGGTTGCGGCGAACTTGCCGACTCCTTCCACCGCACCCGGTCGAGCCCCGACGGCAAGCCGATCATCGGTTGCGTGCGCAACGCACTGGCAGACGCGGGCATCGACGCCGAGCAGATCGACTATATCAACGCCCACGGCACCGGTACGCCGGAAAATGACAAGATGGAATATCTCGGCATTTCCTCGGTGTTTGGCGAACGCACCCAGCAAATTCCGGTGTCGTCGAACAAGTCGATGGTCGGGCACACGCTGTCGGCGGCGGGCGCGGTGGAGGCGATTTTTTCGCTGCTGACGCTCGAGCATCAGCGGATTCCGCCAACCATCAACTACGAGATTCCCGATCCCGCCATTCCCTTTGACGTGGTCCCCAACAAGGCCCGCGACGCGCGCGTCACGACCGTGATGTCGAACTCGTTCGGCTTCGGCGGCCAGAATGCCTCGCTGATACTGACCCGTGAACCGGTTTAGCGCGGGCGGTTTTTCCCGCCGGCGCCATGTGCCCCGAACGCCGGCACGTTTCCGGCCTATCCGTCGTTGATCCCTGATGTCCCCCCTGCTGCTTCGCGCCAGAGCAAGAATTCGCGACGCGATGAAACCGATTGGCGAGGCGGCGGTCGGGGCGCTCACGTTCATTCTGTTGCGCACCATGCGCCATTTCGATCCGATCAGGACCGCCGATTTCCTCGGGCATGTGACGCGCCGGATCGGACCGGTCGTTGCGAGCCGCGAACAGCGGATCGGCCGCGCCAACCTGACCGCCGCCTTCCCCGAGAAGCCTCCGGCGGAAATCGATGCCATTCTCGACGGCGTCTGGGATAATCTTGGACGGCTGGCAGCCGAGTTCGCCCATCTCGATCATATCTGGGAGCACGATCCGGCGTTTCCCGAAAGAAGCCGCATCGACATCAGCCCGCGCACCCATGAACTGTTCGCCAGGCTCAGGCTCGACGAAAAGCCTGCGCTGATCTTCGCTGCCCATCTCGGCAATTGGGAACTGCCAGCGGTAGCGGCCGCCGCGCACGGGCTCGAGGCGGCGACCTTGTTTCGCCGGCCGAACAGCGCGTCCGCCAACCGGGTCATCGAGAAATCGCGGGCGGTGAAGATGGGGACGCTCATCCCTGCCGGGCGCGATGCCCCATTGAAGATGGCCGAAGCGCTGCGCAACGGCCAGCACGTCGCCATGCTGGTCGACCAATACTTCACCAACGGCGTGGAGGTGACATTCTTCGGCCGCAAGACCAAAGCCAACCCGACGCTGGCGCGGCTGTTGCGGCAGATCGAGTGCCCGATCCACGGTACACGGATCATCCGCCTGCCCGGTCATCGCTTCCGCGCGGAGCTTTCGGAGGAAATCGAACCGGTGCGCGACGCCTCCGGTCAGATCGATGTCCAGGGCACCATGCAGGCGATTACGTCGGTAGTCGAGGGATGGATTCGCGAATATCCGGAGCAGTGGTTGTGGCTGCACCGCAGATGGCGGTGAAACCCTAAAGCGCGATCAGATTGGGTTGAACCGGTCGCGCTGCGCGTATCGGGCGGGCGAGCGCCGAAGCGGAGCTCGCCCATACATCGCGATTCAGCTCTTTGATTGAGCATGATCTTTTCGAAAAAACCGCTACACACTTTTCCGGGTCATGCTTTATCGCCCCGTCTTCACCCTGGTCCAGAGCCGGTTGATGATGCGTTGCGTCGCGGGGTCGCGCGCGGTGATGACAAAGAGCTTCGCAAGCGTTGCCTCACCTGGATAGATATTCCTGTCGTCGAGTATCTTGGGATCGAGCAGTTTCTGGCTCGCCAGATTGCCGTTGGCGTAAGACAGGAAATTGGAATTCCTCGCCGCGATGTCGGGCCGGTAGAGGAAATTGATCAGTTCGTAGGCTTCATTGACATTCCTGGCGTCGGCTGGGATGGCCAGATTGTCGAAGAACATCTGTGCGCCTTCCTTCGGAATCGCATAACCGACCACGATGCCGCTTTTGGCCTCGCCGGCACGACTCCGCGCCTGCATGATGTCGCCGGACCAGCCCACAACCAGACAAATCTCGCCGGTCGCGAGCGCGCTCAAATATTCGGAAGAGTGAAACTTGCGAACGTAGGGGCGGATCTTGCCGACAAGTTCGGCGGCTTTCTCAAGGTCCGCCTGTTTCGTCGAGTTGGGATCGAGGCCCAGATAGTTGAGCGCGGCGGGAAAGATGTCGTCGGGCGAGTCCAGCATGTGGACGCCGCAATCTTTGAACTTCGCGAGGTTCTCCGGCTTGAAAACGATGTCCCAGCTGTCGATCTTGGCACCGGGACCCAAGATGTTCTCCACCTTCGTCACGTTGTAACCGATGCCGGTGGTGCCCCACATGTAGTTGGCGCCGTACTGATTGCCGGGATCATAGGTGGCGAGCCGTTCGGTGACGATCGGCCAGGCATTGGCGAGGTTCGGCAGCCTGGATTTGTCGAGCTTCTGGAACACGCCGGCCTTGATCTGGCGCTGCAGGAAATAGCCCGTCGGCACCACGACATCATAGCCGGACTTGCCGGCCAACAGGCGCGTCTCCAGCGTCTCGTTGGCATCGAAGGTGTCGTACACAACCTTGATTCCTGTCTCCCGGGTGAAGTCCTCCAGCACCCCCGGGGCCATATAGCTCGACCAGTTGTAGAAATTGACCGTGCGTTCCTCGGCCTTCGCCACGGCCGGTAGTGCGAGCAGGATGGCAGCCAG
>NZ_DAIDJE010000176.1 GCF_027451485.1 Bradyrhizobium sp. | reverse complement strand
CATCTCGAGGAGACGAAGACGCACGTGCAGCGTCTTGAGGAGGTCTTCCGGATGCACGGGGCCGAGATCAAGGCTGTCGATTGCCCGGCGATCGATGGCATCATCGAGGAAGCCGACGAAGTCGCCGGTGAGGTCGCCGATAAATCGGTGCTGGACGCGGCGCTGATCAATGCAGGGCAGGCCGCCGAACATTACGAGATCGCCCGCTATGGCAGCTTGATCGCCTGGGCGCGGCAGCTGGGCCGTAATGACTGCGCGAGCATTCTTCAGAAAACGCTGGACGAGGAGAAGACGACCGACAAGAAGTTGACGTCCCTTGCGGAGGCCAAGGTCAACCTGCGCGCCGCGAGCTGATCCGTCTTCGCAACCGCAAGGCGCCGCGCCGATCGTTCCGGCGCGGCGCTTTGTTTGGTCGGGATCGCATTGGGGAACCTGCGCGCCTTCCAGGATCCCGTTCATTTCAGCAAATTCGCAAAACTTCCGTCTCGCGATCGGACGCAGATCGTGTAGAAAAGGCAGTGGAGTTGCGGGGCTGAAGGAACTTGAAGAAGCAAGTCGAAACCGCCGTTGCAGGTTTGGTCGCGGAACAGCCGCGCGCGTTGCCGCTTCCGCTTGGGGCCTGTGATCGGCTGATCAATTGGCGATACCTCGGCACCGTCGGTGCCTATCATTTGCTGGCGCTGTTGGCATTCGTGCCCTGGTTCTACAGCAAGGCCGGCGTCGTGGTCATGATCGTCGGGATCTATGTCTACGGCGCCTTCGGAATGAACCTTTGCTACCATCGGCTGCTGACGCATCGGAGCTTCAAGTGCCCGCTCTGGCTGGAACATGCTTTCGCGCTGCTCGCGGTGTGGTGCGTGGAGGATACGCCGGCGCGATGGGTCGCGACGCACCGCATGCACCATCATCGCTCTGACGAGCGGCCGGATCCCCACAGTCCGCTGGTCAATTTCTTCTGGTCGCACATGGGGTGGCTATTTGTGGAAAACACCGACCTCAGTCGCCAGGTCGCCTACGACCGCTATGCGCGCGATATCCTGCGCGACAGCTTCTACCGCTTCATCGAGCGCCATGTCGTCTGGGTGACCATTGCACAGCCGGTATTGTTTTTCGTCGCAGCCTTCGTGATCGCGATCATGCTGGGTGACGCTGCCGGGAACGCCGCGCAGTTCGCGGCCAGCATTGTGCTGTGGGGAGTCGTGGTGCGGACCGTCATCGTCTGGCACATCACATGGAGCGTCAATTCGCTGGCGCATGTGTTCGGCTACCAGAACTACGATACCGGCGACCAGAGCCGCAACAATCTCCTCGTGGCGATCCTGACCAGCGGCGAGGGTTGGCATAACAACCACCATGCCGAACCCGGCAGCGCCTGCAATCAGCGCCATTGGTGGGAGATCGATCTCGTCTACTATCTGCTGCGCCTGCTGGTGTTGGTCGGTCTGGCGTGGGACGTTCAGATGCCGACGCGTTCCCCGCGTTCCCAATGAACATCATACTTCGGAATATATCGAAGTTTTAACTCGTAACGAGAGGCTGTTTTTTGCGTTGGGCTCCAAACGGAGCGACCGATGCAAAGAGCAGTTGGGCAACTCGTGATCATCGGCGTTGGTCTTGGTTTGCTGGTGCCGCCGCTCACCGCGGCGCTGCTCGGCAGTGTGGAGAAATCACGCTCGGGGTCGCGGCCAGCGTGCTCAACGCGATCCGGCAGACCGGAAGTGTGCTGGGGGTTGCGCTGTTCGGCTCGCTGATTGGTCAGCCGGACATTTTCATGTGCGGCGCGCATCAGGCCGTGGCGATCTCGGTTTTGCTGCTGGTGATAGCGGGGGTAGTGATCTGGTTCGGCGCCTCCAGGCGAAGTCGAAGTCACGCCTTGCGCAGCGCGAAGTGAGCGCCACAAAACGCCATCACGGCACCGAGGCCAAGCGCGGCGAGTCCCGTGAGGAGGCCGGCGAAGGTCGGAACGGAGCTGGGGCCGGAAGCGGCCTGGCCGGCG
>NZ_DAIDJE010000175.1 GCF_027451485.1 Bradyrhizobium sp. | reverse complement strand
CCCCTTGTTCTGCTGATCGCTGTTGACGTCAGTCAGGTTGTGGTCGCCCTGCAGCGCGGCCGCGATTTTCGGCGTCCACTCGTTGAGTTCCTCGAACGTCGGGCCCTGCAAGGTGAACTGATATTGCGCTTGGCTGGCGCGGCCACCGACACGAATATCCTGGACCGCCTGCAAAAACAGAGTTGCGCCCGGAACCGCCGACATTTCTTTTCGCAGCCGGCCAATGACGCCGTCCGCAGAAATCCTGCGTTCACTGAGCGGTTTCAGCGAGACGAAGACAAAGCCGGAATTGGTCTGGCCTCCGCCGGTAAAGCCCACGGCGGTTTCGACGGCCGGATCGCTCTTGATGATCGTGATGAACTGCGTCAGTTTTTTTCGCATCAGCTGGAAGGAGATGCTCTGATCGGCCTGGATCGCCCCGACGAGCCGACCGGTATCTTGCTGCGGAAAAAATCCCTTGGGAATGATGATGTAGAGGTAGACGTTGAGGCCGAGCACCACAGCCAGCGAGAGTATCGTCAACGCCGGGTGCCGAAGGGCAACGGCGAGCGACCGCCGATAGCCATCGAGCATGGCGTTGAAAAATCGCTCGCTCATTTGATAGAGCCGTCCATGGGCGCCGGCGTCGCGGCGGAGCAGCACCGAGCACATCATCGGCGTCGTCGCAAGCGAGATCGCGAGCGAGATCATGATCGAGATCGAGATGACCATCGCGAATTCGCGGAACAGGCGGCCGATAATGCCGCCCATCAAGAGGATCGGAATGAAGACCGCGATGAGCGAGATGCTCATCGAGAGCACGGTAAATCCAACCTCGCCGGCGCCCTTCAGCGCCGCCTCCATCGGGCTCATGCCGTGTTCGACGTGGCGGGTGATGTTTTCGAGGACGACGATTGCGTCATCGACGACGAAGCCTGTCGCGACGGTCAACGCCATCAGCGAAAGGTTGTCGAGACTGTAGCCGAGCAAATACATGGCGGCGAAGGTCGCGATCAGCGAGACCGACACCGCGACGACCGGTACCAGCGTGGCGCGCAGGTTTCGCAAGAAAGCGAAGACCACAACGATGACGAGCAGCACGGCCAGGACGAGCGTGCGTTCGACGTCATGTAACGAAGTGCGAATCGTGGTCGAGCGATCGACCGCCAGTCCGATGTCAATCGCCGGAGAAACCGATGCCTTGAGCTGGGGCATCAGGGCCTTCACCGAATCAACCGTGCTGATGATATTGGCGCCCGGTTGCCGGTAGAGAATGATCAGAACGGCCGGCTTGCCGTTAGCGAGGCCGGCATTGCGAAGATTTTCGACCGAGTCCGTGACTTCGCCGACGTCCGAGAGACGGACGGGGGCGCCTTTGCGATAGGCGACGATCAGTCCTTTGTAATCGTCGGCTTTGCTGGCCTGGTCGTTGGCATAGATCTGGTAGCGCTCTTTACCGACGTCGATACCGCCTTTCGGGCTGTGCGCGTTGGCGCTGGAGAGCGCCGCCCGCACGTCTTCCAGACCGACGCCATATTTGTAGAGTGCTTGCGGGATGAGTTCGGCGCGAACCGCCGGCAGCGAACTGCCGCCGACGACAACTTCGCCAATGCCGTCCACCTGCGACAGCTTCTGTGCCAGCACCGTCGAGGCGGCATCGTAGAGATTACCGCGGGTCAGCGTATCCGACGTCAGGGTCAGGACCAGGATCGGCGCATCGGCCGGATTGACCTTCTTGTAGGTCGGGTTGGTCCGCAGGTTGGTCGGCAGGTCGACCCGAGCGGCATTGATCGCGGCCTGCACGTCGCGCGCGGCGCCATTGATGTCGCGGCTGAGGCCAAACTGCAGGGTGATACGAACGCCGCCTACTGCGCTCGACGACGTCATCTCGGTGACGTCGGCGATCTGGCCCAGGTGGCGCTCAAGGGGACTTGCAACGGTCGTTGCCACATCCTCCGGGCTTGCGCCCGGCAGCGTGGCCCGAACGGAAATCGTCGGAAAGTCGACCTGGGGCAGCGGCGAGACCGGCAGCTTGAAGAAAGCCACCACGCCGGCCGCCGCAAGGCCAAGGGTCAGCAGCGTCGTTCCGATCGGTCGTCGAATGAATGGTGTCGAAGGGCCCATAATGAGCCCTCATTCCGCCGGTTGGGCAACTTCGCCCGATCGGCCGGAAAAGCGCGCCGCCAGGCGGTCAAACCAGAGATAGATCACGGGTGTCGTGAACAGCGTCAGCATCTGGCTGACCAGAAGGCCGCCGACGATGGAGATGCCGAGCGGATGGCGCAGTTCGGAACCGGCACCGGCGCCGAGCATCAGGGGCAGCGCGCCGAGGACGGCAGCCATCGTTGTCATCAAGATTGGGCGAAAGCGCAAAAGACAGGCTTGATAGATCGCCTCGCGCGGCGGCTTTCCTTCCTGCCGCTCGGCATCGAGCGCGAAATCGATCATCATGATCGCATTCTTCTTTACGATGCCGATCAGAAGGATGATTCCGATGATGGCAACGACGGTGAGGTCGTCTCCGGCGATCATCAGCGCCAGCAGTGCGCCGATGCCGGCCGACGGCAGCGTCGACAGAATCGTGACGGGGTGGATGAAGCTTTCATAAAGGACGCCGAGCACGATGTAGACTGTGACGATCGCCGCCAGAATCAGGAACAGCTGATTGGAAAGCGACGATTGGAACGCCAATGCCGCACCCTGGAAGCTCGTGATCGCGCTGGCCGGCAGCCCGATATCGATTTCTGCCTGCTTGATCGCGTTGACTGCCGCGCCGAGCGAAGCCCCCTTCGCCAGGTTGAACGAGACCGTTGCGGCGGGAAACTGCCCGAGATGCGAGACCTGGAGCGGCGCGGTCTCCGTGCGGAATTTGGCCAGCGTCGCGAGCGGCACCGGGGTGGTGCCGACGGAAGAGGGAAGATAGATGTCCGACAGTGATTGCAGGGACGTTTGCAGATGTGGATCGGCCTCCAGGATGACGCGGTACTGGTTTGAGTTGGTGAAGATCGTGGAAACGATGCGCTGCCCGTAGGAGTCGTAGAGCGCGTTATCGACGGTCGCCGGCGTAATGCCGAAGCGCGCCGCCTGATCGCGATCGATCTCGACATAGACCGACAGGCCCTTGTCGGAAATATTGCTCGCGACATCGCCAAGCTCCGGAAGCGTCCGCAGCTTATCGACAAGCTTCGGAGTCCATTCCGAGAGTTGCGCCGGATCGGCGTCCTGCAAGATGAACTGGTACTGCGTCTTGCTGACCGTGCCCTCGATCGTCAGATCCTGGACCGGCTGCATATATAATGTGATGCCGGTCAGCGGGGCGATGCTGCCCTGGATCCGGCGCATGATGGTCGAGATGTCGGACTTGCGCTCGTCATAGGGCTTGAGATTGATCAGGAGCCGTCCGCTATTGAGCGTGGTGTTGGTCCCGTCCACTCCGATAAAGGATGAGAGACTGACGACATCAGGATCCTTCAGGATGATCGAGGCCAGCTCTTGCTGGCGCTCGGCCATCGCCGCATAGGAGACCGATTGCGGAGCTTCGGAAATCGCCTGAATCACGCCGGTATCCTGAAGCGGGAAGAATCCCTTGGGGATCATGACGTAGAGCCATCCGGTCAGCACCAAGGTGGCGAGCGCGATGAGCAGCG
This sequence comes from Bradyrhizobium sp., assembly GCF_027451485.1. GTDB lineage: Bacteria > Pseudomonadota > Alphaproteobacteria > Rhizobiales > Xanthobacteraceae > Bradyrhizobium. Next base: position 67,784 of record NZ_DAIDJE010000175.1, on the reverse strand, counting down.
TGAACGGCTGGTGGTCGAGCACCCAGGTGAGTGCATGACCGTACATCTCGATGATCCAGTCGAAGGCCTCCCGGCTGTAGCGCTGGAAGGCATTTTCCTGGTTGTGGGTTTCCGGCTTGAGCAGCTTGGCGCAGGCCATCGGCACCAGCGTCAGCGAGACCACCGCCGAGATCAGAATCGTGACCGAGAGTGTGATGGCGAATTCCCGGAACAGACGTCCGACCACATCTCCCATGAACAACAGTGGAATCAGCACGGCGATCAGCGAAACCGTGAGCGAGATGATGGTAAAGCCGATCTGCTCGGAGCCTTTCAGCGCGGCCTGGAGGGGACTGTCGCCTTCCTCGAGATAGCGCGAAATATTCTCGATCACGACGATGGCGTCGTCGACCACAAAGCCGGTCGCAATAGTCAGCGCCATCAGGGACAGGTTATTGAGGCTGAAGCCGAAGAGATACATGGCCCCTAATGTGCCAACCAGCGATAACGGCACCGACAGGCTCGGGATCAGGGTTGCGCGAGCGTTGCGGAGGAAGACGAAAATAACGAGCACCACGAGGATGACGGCGAGTGTCAACTCGAACTCCACGTCCGCGACGGAAGCGCGGATGGTGACGGTGCGGTCGGTCAGGATGCTGAGGTCGATGGCGGCCGGCAGCGATGCCTGCAATTGCGGCAGCAAAGCCTTGATGCCCTGGACCACCGCAATGACATTGGCGCCGGGCTGGCGCTGGATATTCATGATGATCGCCGGGGTCTCGTTCATCCAGGCGCCGAGCTTGTCGTTCTGCGCGCCGTCGATGACGTCGCCGACGTCACTCAGCCGAACCGGCGAGCCGTTCTTGTAAGCGACGATCAGTGTCCTGTAGTCGCTCGCATTCCTGATCTGGTCGTTGGCATTGATGGTGTAGGAACGCATCGCTCCGTCGAAGTTGCCTTTTGGCGTATTGACGTTGGCGTTGCCGAGCGTGGTGCGCAGGTCGTCGATGTTGAGGCCGTAGGCGGCAAGCTTGCGGATATCGGCCTGGATTCGCACGGCGGGACGCTGGCCGCCGCTGAGGCTGACGAGGCCGACGCCGGGAAGCTGCGAGATTTTCTGCGCAAGCCGCGTGTCGATGAAATCCTCGACCTCCGTCAGCTTCATCGTATTCGAGGTCAGGCCAAGCGTGAGGATCGGTGCATCGGCCGGGTTGACCTTGGCGTAGATCGGCGGAGCAGGAAGGTCGGCCGGAAGCAGATTGCCGGCGGCATTGATGGCCGCCTGCACTTCCTGCTCGGCGACGTCGAGAGAGATGCTCAATCCGAACTGAAGCGTGATGACTGACGAGCCCGCCGAACTGATCGAGCTCATCTGGTTGAGGTTCGGCATCTGCCCGAACTGCACCTCCAGCGGCGCGGTGACGGAGGAGGTCATCACGTCGGGGCTGGCGCCGGGATAGAAGGTCTGCACCTGAATGGTCGGGTAATCGACCTCAGGCAGCGCCGCGACGGGGAGGAAGCGGAACGCCAGCATGCCGGACAGCATGATGGCGATCATCAGAAGCGTCGTTGCGACCGGCCGTAAAATGAACGGCTGGGATGGACTCATTGCTTTTGTCCGCCGTGCTGTTTTTGTCCGCCATCGGAACGCCCCCCGTTGCCCCTGCCGGCCTTATCGGGCTGAGCCGGAGCCGGGCTGTTGGTCTGGGCCGGATTGTTCTCCGAGCGAACCACGATCTTGGCTCCGTCCCGAAGCTTGTCGGCGCCGTCAATGACGATACGCTCGCCGGGCGCAAGCCCGGAAAGCACCTCGACGCGATCGCCATCCGTCACGCCAAGCTTCACGGGCCGCACTGATACTGTGCTGTCGGCGTTGACGAGGTAGACGAAAGTGCCGGGTGCGCCGCGCTGGATGCCCGCGGTCGAGATCGTCGTGACATCCTTGTGCGTATCAAGCAACAGGCGGACGTTGACGAATTGGTTCGGATAGAGCAGGCGGTCCTGGTTGGGAAACAAGGCCCGCAGCTTGATCGTGCCGGTCGTCGGATCGATCTGGCTGTCGAAGCTCGTCATCGATCCGTCGGCGATCTTGCTGACGCCGCTGCGATCGAGGGCGGTGACAGGCAGCACCGCGCCCGCCTGCGTGCGCTTGGCGATGGCTTGCAGGTTGTCTTCGGGGACCGGGAACAGCACGCTGATCGGTTGCAGCTGCGTGATGACGACAAGGCCGTTGGTGTCGCCCGGGGTCACGTAGTTGCCCTGGTCGACCAGACGCAGACCGACGCGGCCGTCGATCGGCGAAACGATATGGCAATAGGCCAGGTTGACCTCGGCGGACTTCACCGCGGCCTTGTCGGCTTCCACCGTACCCTGGTCCTGGGCCACCAGTGCCACTTGCGTATCGAGCGTCTGATGCGGAACAGCGTTCTGGGCCGCCAGCCCCTGATATCGCGTCAGGTCGACCTGGGCGCCCTTGAGCATGGCTTCGTCGCGCGCGAGCTGCCCCTTGGCCTGCGCCAGTGCCGCCTCGTAGGGCCGGGGATCAATTTCCGCGAGCAGATCGCCTTTCTTGACCTCGTTGCCTTCGATGAAATCGATCTTCATCAGATAGCCGCTGATCTGCGTTCGAACGGTCACCGTTGCCAGCGAGGCCACGGTACCCAGCGCGTTGATGTTGACTCCGATGTCGCCTTTGCTGACCACTTCGGGGACGATCGACATCGGCCCGGAGTTGCGGCCCTTGTTGGTCGGCTGTGGCGCCGTTGCATGCTTGGTCCACCAGACGATGCCGCCGACCACCAGCAAGATCAGGATGGATGTCAGGATAGAACGCCCCCGGGACCGCGGCCTGGCGGCCTGCGCCGGACCCACTGGGTGGGCTTCCTGAAAATTCTTGATCGGTTGGTCCATGAACCTGCCATTAGATGAGATGTGGGCGCCGGCGACCCGCTGCCGCCATCGGTCGCAGGAACCGCCTCCGGGGTCCGCCGGCGACCTTATTTGAACGTCCGCCGTTGGCGCATTAACAATCGGAAAGGATTACACTTTTTGGCTCCGACCGCGGCCGTGGGGCAAACAATCAAGGTGTCGTACGGACTGCTCGCGCGATTCGCGATCAGTGCGAATGATCAGCCCAAACGGCGGACTCTTAACATATTTTTAACCGAACCGGGACGCGTCACAAAGCCATCCTGTTTGTAGAGCGGGGGATGAGGGCCAAGCACATGGGCTGCTGCTTTAAACGCATGCCCCCGTCAGGCCGCCGCATCCATCAGCCTGAATGAACCCCTGATCAGCACCCTGCGTCCCTTTTCCGTTATGGCGGGAATGCGCCCGGTTGTGGTCGCGAGGCCGAGCGCCACAAGGTCTTCGAGTACGAAGCGGGCTGCGGCGGGCAAATGAGCGAAGGGGGTTCGCAAGGCCTTCAAGCCTTCCCATTGATCCGGCTTGAGATCGAAATCGCTGTCGTTGTTCATGCTGCCTCATTTGAATCGTGCGCCAACGTCTTAGGGAAGAGGCATGAATCCGGTGCGACCACATTGCGTCTGCAATGGGTTGTTGCGCGCAACTTTTCTTGAATCGGTTGAGGCCAGAAATGTCGGGTAACGCGCTTGTCACATCTGCGTGCAATGGACGGTCCCGGCCATCACGAATCAGATGGACGATGCTGGAGGTTATGTGCCTGGAGCCCATTTTCGAAATTCGTGAAGGTGGTGCTGCGACGGAGCACGAACTTCGGAAACTGGGCACTCGCCGGATGAACCCACCGAAGGTGATTGGGGTGATTAAATCGCCCGAGAACGGCTTCAGACTGAAGGGGCTCGGCGTCACCCTCAGCATTGCCGTCGCAGCGGTCGCGATTTTTGCGCTGACGCACACGCTCAAGAACATCGACACAGGCGAGGTATTCGAGGTCATCCGCCGCACGAATACGTCGCTGATCGTTCTGGCCGCGACGCTGGTTGTGGCGTCCTATGTCGGCTTGACGTTTTATGATGTTTTGGCGCTGCGCACGATCGGTCGTAGCGAACTGCCTTACAGGATTGCCGCACTGGCCAGCTTCACCAGCTACCCGATCGCCCACGGCATCGGCGCCGTTTCGCTGATCTCGCCGATGATCCGCTATCGGATCTATTCGTTCCATGGCCTCACCGCATTCGACGTCGTCAACATCTGCTTTCTCACCGGACTGACCTATTGGCTCGGCAACCTGACGGCGCTCGGGATCGGGCTGTTCTTTGCGCCCGATGCGATGAGCGTGGTCGACCTGCTGTCGCCCAGCGTCAATCTATGGCTTGCGGTCGCGCTGCTGCTCGGGGTCGGAAGTTTCCTGGCGTGGTGCTGGTTTCCGCGCAACATCGGCACCGGGCGCTGGCCGGTCCGGCTTCCATCGGGCCCGCTGGTGCTGCTGCAGATCGCCATCGGGGTTTTCGAACTCGGTGCTGCGGCGCTCGCAATGTATGTTCTGATTCCGTCGGGACCGAATATCGGCATATTTCCGATCACGGCCGTTTTCATCGCGGCGACGTTGCTGGGGTTTGCCAGCCACACCCCGGCGGGAATCGGGGTGTTCGACGCAACATTCCTGATCGGCTTGGGCAAGCACGACAAGGAGCCGCTGGTAGCGGCACTTCTGATGTTCCGCCTGATGTACCATTTGCTGCCATTCGTATGTGCGCTCGGCCTGTTCGGCATTGTCGAGGGGTGGCGTGGCCTGCGCCGCCGGCGGGGCCGGTTGAGGCCTCTCCGGAATAAAAGGCTTAAACCGGTGAATTAAGCTTCAGCCCGACCATTCCGGCTATGATCAGCGTCAGGCAGATAATCCGGACCGGGTCCGCCGGCTCGCTGAAGATCACCATTCCGACGATGATGCTCCCGGCGGCGCCGATGCCGGTCCAGATGGCATAGGCCGTGCCGAACGGCAGCGAGCGGAGCGCAAACGCCATCAGCGAAAAGCTCGCCAGGATCGCAAGCGCCGTCGCCACCGTTGGCCAGAAACGGGTGAGGCCGTCGGAATATTTCAGGCCGAATGCCCAGGCGATCTCGAACAACCCCGCTGCAAGTACGGCGAGCCAACCCGTCATCGCGACCTCTGCGCTTTCGTGCAGGTCATGCCGCCTTGGACATCGCCGCCAGAGGCTCCTTCGGACGTCAATGAATGTGCCGCCATTCGCCCACCTTCGCCGCGCTCTATTCGTTTTCTCCTTGCGGTGTTCGCGCGACAAGGATGTGACAGCATTTGAGCATCATGGAACCTTGGCTAGTACCGCTTTTCGATCTGAAGTCCCTGATCGAATTCGCCGCTTGTGGTGCAGGGACTTCAGATCGGCGGTACTAGCCATCTTCATCATGGAAATTGCAGACAGGACGCTGTCGCAAAACTGAAGCCACCCGACAGTATCGTGATCGAATCGCTGATTCGGGGTTCGCATGAACAGCCAGCTGATCGCAGATGCCGTTGGCAACAGCCGCGGCGATGAGAACGCGACGGTTTGGGACAGGCTCTATGCTTTCTGGTTCCGTCGGCTGGTCTATACCCAGATCTGGGAAGATCCGGTTGCCGACCTCGCCGCCCTTCGTTTGGCGGTCGGCTCGACCATCGTCACCATCGCCTCCGGCGGGTGCAATGCGCTGTCCTATCTCGTCGCGCAACCGGCACAGGTTTACGCGGTCGATCTCAATCAGGCACACCTTGCGCTGCTCAAGCTGAAGCAGGCAGGGCTGCGTGCCCTGTCTGATTACCGGGATTTCTGGCAGTTCTTCGGTGCGGCCAACTCGCCCGCCAATTCAGCGCTTTACCTTGAACGGTTGCGGCCGTTGCTGGACGGTCAGGCGCGCAATTATTGGGACAAGCGCAACATCATCGGCCGGCCGCGCTATGCCCACTTCACGGACGGCTTCTACCGGCATGGCATGCTCGGCCGCTTCATCGGCCTTGCGCATGTCGCGGCGAAGCTCGCCGGGATCGATCCCGCGCTGCTCCTGAGCGGCCGTCCGGACGCGCCAGCGCGCATCGAGGCGCTGGACCGTCTCGACCGCGCATTTCGTTCACCCCTGCTGCGGATGATCACGGCCACGCCCGCGCTCTTGTTCAGCCTGGGCATTCCGCCCCGGCAGCGCGCCTTGCTGCGCGGCGCGCCCTTGAACGACGTTCTTCACGAGCGTCTGTTGCGCCTGATCGACGGCCATCCCAACGAGACGAATTACTTTGCGTGGCAGGCGCTGCATCGTGGCTACGCCGGCCCGGGCGATAGTTGCCTGCCGCCCTATTTGCAGCGCCGTCACTATGAACGCATGCGCAATGGCGCGGGATTGATCATTCCGCATCACGCGAGCCTTCGCCAGTTCCTCGACAGCCTGCCGGCGCGCGAAGTCGATGCCGTCATTCTGCTGGATTCGCAGGACTGGATGGCGACCGGCGAGATACGTGCGCTGTGGAACGCGATCGACCGTGCCGGCCGCGACAACGTCCATGTGATCTTTCGCACCGCGGGCGAGGGGTCACCGATCGAGAGCGACGAGCTTGCAATGTTGCGCCGGACATGGCGACGGGACGAGGAGCGAAGCGCAATCGGCTTTGCGCTTGATCGTTCCGGGATCTATGGCGGATTCCATTGCTATGGACGGCGTTGATCGGCGATCAGCCTAACCCAACTCGTCCTTGCCGGGAAAACCAACGGATCGGCCGGAAAGCTCAACACGCCGAATGCTGCTCGCGGAGAGCGCCGGAGGGCGGCCGCACACGCTGCCCTCATTCCGCCAGTTCGGAATATCCGGTCGCCGGGACCTCTGCCTCGATCGCCCTTTCTTCCGCGACGACCTTCGGCTTGCGCAACCAGACGTAAATCTGCGCGACCAGCAACACGACGCAGATGAACAGGAAGAAGGCGCTGATCGGGCGCTCGATGAAGGTCATCAGGTCGCCGCGGGAGATCAGAAGGCTGCGGCGGAAGTTTTCCTCGAAGCGCGGCCCGAGCACGAAGCCGAGCAGGATGGGCGCGGGGTGAAAGTCCAGTCGCAGCAGGATGTAGCCGACCACGCCGATGACCAGCGTTTCGCCGACCTGGAACATGTCGTTGCCCGCGGCATAGACGCCGATGCAAACGAAGAACATCGCGCTCGGATAGAGGTAACGGTAGGGAATGCTGAGCAGCTTCACCCACAGGCCGATCATCGGCACGTTGAGGATGACAAGAAGGATATTGCCGATCCAGAAGCTCGCGATCAGGCCCCAGAAGATATCGGCGTGCTGGCTGATGAGCTGCGGGCCCGGCACGATGCCGTGGATGATCAGAGCGCCGAGGAGCAGCGCCATCACGGTGTCGCCGGGGATGCCGAGACTCATGGTCGGAATGAAATCACCCTGCACGGAGGAATGCGTCGACGCCTCGGGGCAGGCAACGCCTTCAATGGCGCCGCGGCCGAACCGCTCCGGCGTTTTCGAGATCTTCTTTTCGGTTGCGTAGGACACGAACGAGGCGATGGTCGGACCTGTGCCCGGGATCAAGGCGCAGAGGCTGCCCAGAATGGTGCCCCGGAGCATCGGCCGGAACGACGCCTTGAGATCGGCCTTTGACGGGAACATGTCGGAAATGCCGACATTGGCATATTTCATGTCGACAGCTTCGGTATTGTTGATGCTGTTCAGGAATTCGGCGATGCCGAACATGCCGAGCGCCAGCGCGACGATCTCGATGCCGTCGAACAGTTCGGTGATGCCGAACGTGAAGCGGGGCTGACCGGTCTCGATGTCGGACCCGACGATTCCGAGCAGAAGCCCGAACACTGTCATGGCAATGCCCTTGAGGGGCGAGCCCTTCGCGAGCGTCGAGCCCGCGATCAGGCCTACCAGCATCAGCGAGCACACTTCGGCCGGGCCGAATTCCAGCGCCACCTTGACCAGGAATGGCGCGAGGAAAATCATCTCCGTGATGCCCCAGGAGGCACCAACGAAGGCCGCGATGACGGTGATGCCGAGCGCCGTGCCGCCCTTGCCCTGCTTGGTCAGCGGAAAACCGTCGAGACACGTCACCGCGTGGGGCGGATGACACGGCAGGTTGAGCAGGATCGAGCAGATCGCCCCGCCATATTGCGCGCCGTAATAGACGCCGGAAAGCATCAGGATCGCCGGGACCGGATGCATGCCAAACGTCAGCGGCAGCAGGATCGAGATCGTGGCAACGGGACCCATGCCCGGCAGCACGCCGACGAGATTGCCGACCAGCACGCCAAAGAAGCAATACATCAGGTTGTGCGGCTCAAGCGCAACGCCAAAGCCGTACCACAGATCGGTAAGCGCGGTCGAAATCACAGGTTCACCCCGCGCAGCAGCGGAAAGGGAATGTTCAGCAGGTAGTGGAACAGCAGCACGCCGAACACGGTGACGCCGCACGCCAGAATGAACGACGACTTGTACGTCGCCGTCTTGTCACCAAGGGCGGAGACGAACACGCAGGCAAACACCGCGGGAATCATCCCGCCATATTCGCCGAGCACGATGAACAGGATCGGGCCTGCAAGAATGCAGAACCAGCCGAACCATTGCGGATTGTCCGGCAGAAATTTCTGGTTGTCAGGCTCCGGGGACCCCAGTGCAGTTCCGGCAATCAGCACGCCGATAAAGGCGAGAACGATGCCGAGCACGACCGGCATGAAGCCGGGACCCATTCTGGCAAGGGTGCCGAACTTGTAGCCCGATCCCGTCACCGCGGCCCCGACGCCGAGCAACACCATCAGGCCGCCGGCATAATAGTCCCGCTTCCAGACAAACTTCTCCGACAACAGCGTCTCTCCCGAACCCTTTTTTAGGCCGCGACCCTACCTGTCGCGGTCAGGCCTGTCGATATGTCCTCATCTCACTTTTCGGACGACGAGGAACCGGTGTTGGCAACGAGACTAACGCAATTTATCGACCGATAAAATCGACAAAATACCGCAACCAGCTCTATGTCCGTCTCGCCGCGGCGCGGCCGGCCGCTTTGCGGGCTCTCGGGCGGTAGCAAAAACCGCCGAATTCGATTATCGATGGGGAACGCCCTCTTGCAACGTCATGACGAGCAATTTGATGAGCCAACTCATTATCCACGCCGGCGACTTTATGTTTCACGCTCGGTTTGAGGAGCAGTTAGCGCCCAAAACTTGTGCGGCCTTCCGCAAGGCCATGCCGTTCGAGAGCCAGTTTATCCATGTGCGCTGGAGCGGCGAGGGGGTCTGGATGCCGCTCGGCGATCTCGACTTTGGCGTCGGCTATGAGAACCACACCAGCTATCCGGCGCCGGGCCAGATGATCCTCTATCCCGGCGGCATCAGCGAGACTGAAATCCTGCTCGCCTATGGCGGGGTGCATTTTGCCAGCAAGATGGGCCAGCTCGCCGGCAACCATTTCATCACGCTGACGTCGGGCCTTGAGAACTTGTATACGCTCGGCAGGACCGTGCTTTACAAAGGGGCGCAGAAGGTTCGCATCGAGGAAGCCTGAAATGGCCGGACGCCCGACATCGCCGCTTGGCGATGAGATCGTCGCCCGTATCCATCGGCTGGCGGCGATCTCCGAGGCGGCTGACAACTTGACGCGCATCTTTCTGACAGGCGAGCATCGCGCTGCCGCTGACCTTATCATGAATTGGATGGTTGAGGCCGGCATGAGCGCGCGCCTCGATGCCATCGGGAATGTCTGCGGCCGTTACGAGGGCGAGCATCCCGGCCTGCCTTGCCTGATGCTCGGCTCGCACTATGACACCGTGCGTGACGCCGGCAAGTGGGACGGACCACTTGGCCTGATCACGGCAATCTCGTGTGTCGCCGAGCTCAACAGGCGCGGGCGACGATTGCCGTTTGCGATCGAGGTCATCGGTTTTGCCGACGAGGAGGGCGTGCGGTTTGCCTCGACGCTGCTCGGCAGCCGCGCTGTCGCCGGCACATTCGATGAGCGCGTGCTCTCGACAAGGGATGCCGCCGGCATCTCGATGCGGGAGGCGCTCGTTCAGTTCGGTCTCGACCCCGACCATATCGGCGCCGCAGCAAGGGTTCGCGACGAGTTGCTCGGCTATGTCGAAGTGCACATCGAGCAGGGCCCGGTGCTCGAGGCGAGGAACCTGGCTGTTGGCGTGGTCAGTGCGATTGCGGGCGCCACGCGTCTGGCGGCAAGGCTGACCGGCATGGCAGGTCATGCCGGAACAGTGCCGATGGCGCTGCGGCGCGATGCGCTCGCGGGGGCAGCCGAATGCATTTCTTTGATCGAGCAATTGTGCCGCGAGGACGACGGCGGGCTGCTCGGGACTGTCGGCTATATCCAGGCCGCGCCTGGCGCGACCAACGTGATTCCGGGCCAGGCGCACTTCACGATCGACATGCGCGCGCCGACGGATGAGCGCCGCAACCGTTCAGTGGCCGAGATGGTGAGGCGTATCGAGGCGGTCGCCAAGCGCCGAAATCTGGAATTGCAGCTCGACGTCACGCATGAGAACCGCACCGTGCCGTGCGCACCCTGGCTGAAGACGCAGCTGGCGGAAGCGGTGGCGGCGGAAGGCTATTCTGCCTTTGAGCTTCCGAGCGGCGCCGGTCACGACGGCATGGCGATGGTCGACGTCACCGACGTTGCGATGCTGTTCGTGCGCTGCCGTGGCGGGATCAGCCATCATCCCGACGAGCACGTCGAGGCTTCCGATGCCGACGCAGGCGCGCGGGTTCTGCTGCGCCTGATTGAAAACTTCCGGGCGCGCCAGCCGTGAGGCGCTCACCGCTGCATCGTTCCGGCGGCCGATCTCGCGTGACGAGAGGCGGCTACTTCACTTCTATCTTGGCCTGCTCAGCCACGTCCTTCCAGAGCGCCAGATCCCGCTCGATATAGCCGGCAAACTCTTTGGGAGAACTGCCGACGACCTGAATGGCCTGGCTCCCGAGCAGAGACTTTGTTTCCGGATTCTTCAGTGCCTGCACGATTTCGGTATTGAGCTTGGCGACGATTGCGGGCGGCGTCCTGGCGGGCGCGAGAATGCCGTGCCAGCCAACTGCATCGAAGCCGGGATAACCACTCTCGGCGATTGTCGGCACCTCGGGTGCGATGGGCGATCGGTCCTTGCTGGTCACCGCCAGCGCGACCAGCGTGCCTGATTTCACGAGCTGAAGCGCCGAGATCGGATCGGAGAACACCACCTGCACCTGGCCGGCGACGAGATCGGCTACGGCAAGTGCGGTGCCACGATAGGGGATGTGCGTCATCTTGATCCCGGCTTTCAGGTCGAACAGCTCGGTGAGCAGATGGTTGGACGCACCGACGCCGGTCGTGCCGTAATTCAGCGCGCCCGGCTTGCTCTTGGCGAGCGCCACGAACTCCTGGACCGTCTTCACGCCGAGCGAGCGATTCACGACCATGATGTAGGGATAGGTGCTCGTCAGTGAGACCGGCGCAAAGTCCTTTACGGGATCGTAGGGCAGATTCCTGTAGACCGCCGGGTTGATCGAGATCGGCCCGGATTGCCCGAGCAGCAGCGTATAGCCGTCCGGGTCGGCATTCTTGACGACCTCGGTGCCGACGATCGCGGCGCTGCCGCCGCGGTTTTCCACCACGATGGTTTGTCCGGTCATTTTGCCGATCTGCCTGGCGATCACGCGTGCCGTCGCGTCGGCGGACCCACCGGCGGCATAGGGCACGATCAGGCGAATGGGATGCGAGGGAAAGTCGTCGGCCCCGGCCGCGCTTCCCAACAGAGCGGTGCCGATGACGAAAACAAGCGAGCAAAGCGAAAAATACGTCGAACGAATGGACATGGGCCCCCGGCAGTTTCTTGTTGCTCGTTTGTCTTGATAACATAGGGCAAAATTTCATAGCCGGTCCACCGTCCGTTGGTTGCGCTTTTTGGTCACCCTGCGATGCTCGCACCGGAAAAAAATGGGGGAAACGGAATGCTGCAGAAGCCCGGCGTCACGGCGAGCCTCGCAGGCCACATTGTTGCGACGCGATGGGAAGACATCCCTCCGGAGGTTGCGCACCAGGCCAGACGATCCCTGGTCAATTTCTTCGCAGTCACGCTTGCAGGTTGCCGCTCGCATCCGATCGAAATCGCACTGCGATCGCTTCTGGAGTTCTCCGGCGGGCGCCACGTGTCCGTGATCGGGCGCACGGAGCGGATCGACGCGCTGAGCGCCGCCTTTCTCAATGCGGCCGGAGCCAATGTCGATGACTTCTGCGATACACATACGGCGACTGTCATCCATCCGACCGCACCGGTCGCCGGCGCGCTGTTTTCCTATGCCGGATTGCGGCGGGTCAGCGGCCGCGATCTGCTGCTGGCCGTTATTCTCGGCAACGAAGTGCAGGCCCGGATCGGCCTTGCGATCTCGCCAAGTCATTACAACAGGGGATGGCACATCACCTCGACCTGCGGGGTGTTTGGCGCGGCGACTGCGACCGGCAAGCTGCTGGGACTGAATGAGCGGCAGATGGTGTGGGCACTCGGCATTGCCGCCAGCCAATCGGCCGGGCTGTGTGAGTGCCTGGGAACGCCGGCAAAAAGCGTGAGCGTCGGCAACGCCGCGCGCAACGGCCTCTGGTCGGCCTTGCTGGCCGAGCAAGGATATGACGGGCCGGCCGAGCCGCTCGCAGGCGTGCAAGGCTTTTATCATGCGCTGGCCGAACAAGCCGACTTGTCCCGCATCACCGGCCGCTGGGGCGATAGCTGGGAAATCATGGCGACGTCGTACAAGCCTTACCCGTGCGGCTTTGTGATTCACCCCGTGCTCGATTGCGTGTTGGACTGGCGGCGCGATCATCCGGCAGCAGATGTGACGCGCGTCGTGGTGCGCGGCAATCCGCTGCTCAGCGTTCGCGCCGACCGGCCCAACGTGTCGACCGGCCGCGAAGCGCAGGTCAGCGTGCAGCACGCGGTTGCCGCCGCACTCCTCAAAGGGCAGGCCGGGCTCGATCAATTTACCGATGCCTGTGTCCGAGACCCGGAAGTACTGGCGTTGCGGGCCAGGGTCGAGGTGCTGCGCGACGAGCGATTTTCAACGGTGGCGGCATCGGTGGACATCACCATCGCGGATGGACAGGTCTTCAGGCTTGAGCAATCCGCCGCGCGCGGCAGCGATGCCAATCCGCTTTCCGATTCCGATCTCGAAGCAAAACTGCGCGCCGCGGCAACCCTGTGGGATACGCATTATGACGCGACACCGTTGATCGACGCGATCTGGCGCGTCGAGACGAGCGCGGATGTTTCGAAGCTGGTGACTCTGTCGGTGCCGCAGCAGTTGATTTGAGCGTGATCCTTTCCGGAAAGCCGCTCGCAGTTCGCGCTCCGCATCACGCTCTAAGGCCGCACGGCCGGTGTCTCGATCGGCATGCCGCGCGCGCGCGCCATCAGATAAAGCTCGAGCTCCACCAGTTCCACTGCGCCGTAATCGTAGTTCTGGGCGCGCTGGCCGGTGATGCAATTGCGCAATCGCCGCTCCAGCGACCCCAGCGATTGCCAGTCCAGCCGGTAGATCGGATAACCCGTCGGCATGGCCTGGGTGATCGCAGCACCGGCCAAATGCTTGTCCCAGTTGTCGTCGTGGCAGTTGGTGCAGGCGATGTTGAGCTGCCCCTGCCGGTGCATGAAGAGATCGCGTCCCTTCGCCACGAACGGCTGAAGCTCGGGTGTCGGGTCTGGCGTAATCGGCATGCCGCGGGACTGCTCTGCAACGTATGTGGTCAAGGCAAGCAGTTCGTGCTTCTCGTAAGCAAGCGGTTCGGCTTGCTGATGCCGCGTCCGGCAGAGATTGATGCGTTGTTCGAGGTTGACGGGACGGCTGAGCTCCTTGTCGTAGGCTGGATAACGCGCCGCCACGCCCTTCATGGTGACCTTCGCATCCTGATGGCAACCGGCGCAGGACTTGCCGGCCGAGCCCGCCTTGCGGTTCCACAGCGCTTCGCCGTCAAGCACGCCCAACATGCCGGGATTGGTCGTATCGTCATCCTGCATCGCCCTGGTTTCCGCACCCATGAAGGTGTAGCCGGATCGGCGCTCCGAGGCGGGGATTTCGGTTGCGATCAGCGGGCGAGGGACGATGCCGGCTACGATCAGCAGCGAGGTCAGGACTATGGTTGCGGTCGCCTTCATTCGACGGTGATGCTGGCCGAGGCGGTCTGGGAAAAACCGTTGTCGCCGATCCATTCGAAATCAAATTTTCCGCTTTTGCTCGCGTTCGTGAAAAACGAGATGAACGGGTTGGCTGCGGTCGCGGGGAAGAAATCGGCGCGGAAAACTTCGTCCCCTTCGAAGCGGCAGGTGAAGCTCGTGATGATGTCGCGAGGGATCACTTCGCCGGTTGCGGTGTGGCGATAGCCGGTCTCCATCACGTGCGACGTCAGCGCCTTGATTTCGATGATGTCGCCGGCCTTCGCCTTCTTGGGGACGTTGATCAAGGCGGCGGTCATCAGATCACGTCCTCGGTGCAGGCCGCCAGCGTCACCACCACATCGGCGGTGGTCGACCAGAACGAGCCGTCGGAAAGCTTGGCAATCGCGGTGATCTTCTGGCTGTCGGCGAGCCGCACACGGGTGGAAACCTGGGCACGGCCTGCGTTCGGCTTGAGATAGAAGTTGCCGAGATTGGGCTGCGGATTTTTTTCGTTGAAGACGTGGATGCTCTTGACGTAGTCGTTCGCCGTCATCGCACTTGTCACGCTCACCGTCATCGGCACGCTGTTGCCGTTCTCCACGAGCGGCGGAATGTCGAGCTTGACCTTGCCGGTCTGGACCGGCGCACCGCCTGTGACGGCGCGGATCGCGGTCGCCATCATTTCGGGTGTGGCTTCGGCAGGGCGCACGCTGATGGCCGCCGGCAACGCACCGATCGCGCCGGCGGCGAGGCCAAGAAAGCGGCGGCGGGTAGGGACTGGTTGTCTTCGCATCCCATCGAGCTCCGATTCGCAAGTTCGCAAGCTAACGTGGCGACCTCTGATGCGAACTTCGGAATCAAAGGAGCTCTTGCAACTACCAGTTTTCCGTACGGCCTCCGAGCTCGCCGCACGGTGCTTTCCTATTCGCGCAGCGTCGCCAGATACGCCACGATGTCCTCAATCTGCTCGGCCGACAGGATCGGCTTGCCGCGAAAGGCGTTCGCCACCCGATCGAGGCCGTCCACCCGGTAGTAAGACGGCATGATCGTCCCCGGATTGATGCGGGAGGCGTCGACCAGCCGGAGCCGGAGCTGCCCGACCGACCAGCGGCTGCCGACACCCGAAAGATTGGGCGCGAGGTCGCCCTGGAACTTTTCCTCGGGAAACGGACCGCTGTGGCACAGAATACATGTGTTGGTGCGCTCCACGACAAGCTTGCGGCCACGCGCCGGATCACCGGTCGCGCCGGTTAGTGATTCCACAATGGCATCGCCGGTGGTGGTATAGGACTTTAGTTCCTCTCCGACGGCCACGCGCGGCAACAGCAGCGCGGCTGCGAGGCAGCTTCCGACCAAAGGAATGGCCAACCTAGCCAAAGGTTTCCACCGTAATGGTCTTGAACCAGGTCTTCGCCTGTTCCGCTTCGCGCCGGCGAAGCTCGTCCGGCGCATTGGCCGGGCTTGTGAAGGCAGATCCAAGCAGCTCGATGAACATATCGTCCCGCGGCTGGTAATTGCCGGACTGCGAAAAGCCATAGCCGGGCGCCGCGATGTTGTAGCAGGTGCCTTCGATCGTCGGCCGTTCGGGAGCCGTTCCGGCGATCAGGCTCGCCACCACGGCGGCGCAGGCCTTGCCTTCCGCATACGCGGCGGACGCGGACTTCGGAGCGTTGCCGCCGATCACCGCATCGCCAATGACATGAATGTTGGCTACGAGCTTCGAGGCAAATGTCGCGGCGTCGATCGGACACCAGCCGGTCTTGTCGGCTGCGCCGGCGATGTGCGCGATGTTACCGGCTTTTTGCGGCGGGATGACATTGGCGACCTGAACCTCGTGATCGCCGAAATCGGTGACCAGCTTATTGGTCGCAGGCTCGACCGAAACGACGCGGCCGCCTTGCGACAGCGGGATGCGTTCGATCATGCCGGGATAGAATTGCTTCCAGGCCTTCTCGAACAACCGTTGCTGCGAAAAGATGTCCTTGGCGTCAAGGATGAGAATCTTCGAACGCGGCTTTTTCGCCTTCAGGTAATAGGCGATCAGGCTCGCCCGCTCGTATGGCGCGGGCGGACATCGATAGGGGGTTGCCGGGACCGCGAGCGCGACAACGCCGCCATCTTCCATCGCCTCGAGCTGACGCCGCAGCAGCACGGTCTGCCCGCCGGCCTTCCAGGCGTGCGGCATTTTTTCGGCTGCCGCCTCGTCATAGCCGGCCAATACGCCAAACCGCATATCGATGCCGGGCGCCAGCACAAGTCGGTCGTAGGGGAGTGACGTGCCGTCGGCAAGGCTGACTGTCCTTGCCTGCGCATCGACTCCGGCGGCGGCCTGCGCGACGACGCTCACCCCGTCGGCCGCGATCTTGTCATAGGTGAATTGCTGCGCGGCGATGTCGCGCAGTCCGGCGATCACCTCATTGCTGAAGGGGCAGGCGGTGAAGACGCGATTCGGCTCAATGAGCGTGACGTGCAGGCGGGGATTGATCTTCCGCAAGGCGCGCGCGCAACTCGCGCCGCCGAAGCCGCCTCCGATGACGACGACGCGTGCGGCCGATTGGGCAAAAGACGGGCAGGGCAACGCAACCGAAGTTGCTGCCGCAGCCAGCCCGCGTACGACATGTCTGCGCGTCGCCAGCCAGCGCGGTGGATTTGACATTCGCACAGTATCGCCGCGAGTTCTCATAGCGAATGTCAATTCCAAATCCGCATTGGAAACCTATATTCGCGGGTGTCCCTTTGGTTCTGACATTCGTAAAAACTCTCGGGGCAACACCATACGAATGTCAGAACCAAAGGGACATCAGGCCGCAGCTTGTCCATCCACACGATCCGAGGAAAGGGCGGCGGCCACCAAGCCGACGCCTCAGATTTCAAGCGAAGGTGATGTTCTGATCCCGCAGCGGCACCGAACGAATTCGTTTTCCGGTCGCTGCGAAATACGCGTTCAACACCGCTGGCGCCGCCACGCAAATCGTCGGCTCGCCGACGCCGCCCCAGGTCCCGCTGCCGCTTGGCATGATGACGGATTCCACTTTCGGCATTTCGGCAATCCGCATCGAATTGTAGGTGTCGAAATTCGCCTGTTCGATGCGGCCGTCCTTGACGGTGCAGCCGCCGTAGAACAGGCCCGACAGTCCATAGACAAACGAGCCGGCGACCTGGCGGTCGATCTGGGCGGGGTTGACGGCAAAGCCCGGATCGGTGGCGCCTACGATGCGATGGATCTTGATCTTGTTGCCGTCGACGACCGAGATTTCGGCAGCACCTGCGACGTAACTGCCGAAGCCCATGAAATGGGCGAGACCGCGGTAGATGCCTTGCGGCGCTGGCTTGCCCCAGCCGATCTTTTCCGCCACCGCGTTGAGCACGGCCAGGTGCTTCGGGTTATTGGCCATCAGCTTGCGGCGGAATTCGAGCGGATCCTGGTTAACCGCATGCGCGAGCTCGTCCATGAAGCATTCGACATAGATCGCGTTGTGGTTGACGTTGACGCCGCGCCAGAAGCCCGGCGGAACGGGCGGGTTGCGCATCGAGTGCTCGATCAGAAGATTGGGCACCGAATAGCCGAACGCCGCTTCCCCACTCGCGTTGAGGCCCTGGAAGGTGACCGGGTCCTTGCCGTTGACCAGGGCCGCAGGCCGCAAGCTGAACAGGATCGATTGCCCGGATATCCGCATATGCAATGCGGTGAGGTTGTTGTTGGCGTCGAAGCCCGCCGTCAGCTTGCAATGAGTGACCGGATGATAGGCGCCGTGCTGCATGTCTTCTTCGCGCGACCACAACAGCTTGATCGGCGTGCCCGGCATCTCCTTGGCGATGGCGACAGCCTGACGCACATAGTCGGTGTTGCCCTTGCGGCCGAAGCCGCCACCGAGCATCTGCTTGTAGACGTCGCACTTTGAGGCAGGTAATCCCGAGACTTCCACTGCTGCCGCGAAAGCAGCCTCGCCGTTCTGGGTGCCGCACCAGACCTCGCATTTGTCCGGTGTATAGAGGGCCGTTGCGTTGAGCGGCTCCATCGTCGCATGGTTCTGGTAAGGATACGTGTAGACCGCCTCGACCTTCTTGGCGGCGCTCGCGAGTGCGGACTTCACGTCGCCGTTTTCGTTGCCGACATAGACGGGCTGCGAGGGGTCGAAACCTTCGTCAAGCCACTTGGCGATCGATGCGCTTGAGACCTTTGCGTTGGGACCTTCATCCCAGACGATCGGCAGGGCATCCAGTGCCGTCTTGGCGTGCCACCAGGTATCGGCGACCACGGCGATCGCGTTGTCGCCGACTTTCACGACCTTCTTCACGCCCTTCATGTTGGCAATCTTGGCTTGGTCGTAGCTCTTCAGCGTGCCGCCGAACACCGGACATTGCTTGATCGCGGCGTTGAGCATTCCCGGCAGCTTGACGTCGATGCTGTAGATCATCTTGCCGGTGGTCTTGTCGGCGGTGTCGAGCCGCTTGACGCCCTTTCCGATCAGCTTCCAGTCCTTCGGATCCTTCAGCTTGACCTCGGTCGGCGGGGAGAGTTTAGCGGCGGCCTCGGCAACCTTGCCGAAAGTCGTCGTCCGCCCGGATGGCGTATGGGTGATGACGCTGTTGGCGGCCGTGCATTCGGAAGGCTGCACCTTCCATTCGTTCGCGGCGGCCTGGATCAGCATCATGCGCGCCGTGGCGCCGCCCTTGCGGACATAATCCTGCGAGGCGCGGATGCCGCGGCTGCCACCGGTGGAGAAGTCGCCCCAAACGCGCTTGCGGGCGACGTTCTCGCCGGGGGTGGGATATTCAGTCGTGACCTTCGACCAGTCGCATTCCAGTTCTTCGGCAACGAGCTGGGCAAGACCGGTGAGCGATCCCTGGCCCATTTCGGAGCGGGCAATACGGATGACAACGGTATCGTCGGGCCGGATCACGACCCAGGCATCCACTTCGGGCGAGCCGTCGGCGGCACGCGCCACCGTGGGACCGCCGGCGGGAAGATCAAGACCCACCGCGAGGCCGGAGCCGAGCGCGGCGCTGCCGATGACGAAAGCGCGACGGTTGAGCCTTGGAGTATCAAGTCTTGGCATATGATTCATGATGACCTCCTCAGGCGTTCGCGACAGCGTGAATCGCTTCCCGCACCTGCTGGAAGGTGCCGCAGCGGCAGATGTTGGTGATGGCCTCGTTGATGTCCTGGTCGGTCGGCTTGGGCTTCTCTTTCAGAAGCGCCGCCACCGCCATGATCATGCCGCTCTGGCAATAGCCGCACTGAGGCACGTCGTTGTCGATCCAGGCCTGCTGCACCTTGTGCAGGGCTCCGTTGCCTGCCAGTCCTTCGATCGTGGTGATCTGCTTGCCGACGGCATCGCTGACGGTGACGCCGCAGGAGCGCATTGCCACGCCGTCGATATGAACCGTGCAGGCGCCGCATTGTGCAATGCCGCAACCGTATTTCGTGCCGGTCAGGCCGACATTCTCGCGGATCACCCACAAGAGCGGCGTATCCGGCTCGACGTCGACGTTGAATGTTTTTCCGTTTATTGTGAGGTTTGCCATCGCGATCCCCTGGTTGGTTCAATTCATCAATTGAACGGTCGATAACTTGGCCCGGAATCCGAGGCAGTTCAAATCAATATTCTGCGTAAAGCTAATGGAATAAACGGGTTTGGAAGGACTGCCGATTGCGCGGTCCGCCAGGTTTCGGGCCGCCTATTGTCGTGGGATCAGCCCTGCGGTGAAAGGACCATTCTTCGCGAGGTCTCTTTCTCAGGCGCGCGCAAAATCCAATTTGTCGAAACCATTCAATTCGATTCTATCTGTCCAGTCCTGCTCGAAAATATTTTCCGTTTTACCAGTCGGGCAAATCATCTCTACAAGCCGCGCCGTCCCGCCTTACAAAGGGGCGGCTCGCGATCGTCACGGACGCGAGGCGGGATGCGATGGACGCTTTGGTGCAGCGGACGAATGCAGGCGAAGCGTACGACGAAGCCACGTGGTTCTGACGTCTCGACGCTGACGTCAAGCTGGTGACGATGCTGACGCATCGCACTGGTGACGGCGACAAGAACGCCCGATCGCCGGGAAGAGCGTGGAATAAGCCGTAAGACCATCGCGCGGGGAATGCCGGACGTTTCCGGCGCCACCTGCGGTGACTAACTTGTGTGCTTTCTACCTTTGCACACAAGGCTGCGGGCGCGCTTGGCGCCCGGCATTCCTTGCGCCCTTAACCGGGCAAAAGGACTTGCAAGACTCGGGCGGATCACGCCGCGAGATCGCGGAACTGTGTCGATGAATCCCATCCTTCGAGACGCCTCGCTGGACGCGATGCTCCACGGGATGCTGGACGCGATGCTCCACGGGATAACGTCGGAGCAACTGGCGGGAGATCCTCTTGGTCAGGAGACGCCCGGCTCCGCGCTTCCGCGGGGACGACTTGGAAAGCTTATGCTGTCAAATCCCGAGATACGCCGCCTGCACCTGCTTGTTGTTGACGAGCTCGGCGCTCGTGCCGCTCATGATGACGTTGCCGCTTTCCAGCACATAGGCGCGCTCGACCAGCGACAGCGCGCGGCTGACGTTCTGCTCCACGAGGAGGATTGCGGTGCCTATCTTGTGGATCTCGCCGATCTTCTCGAACGTCACGTCGGTCATGACGGGCGCAAGGCCGAGCGAAGGCTCGTCCAGCATCAACAGGCGGGGCCGGAGCATCAGCCCGCGGCCGACCGCCAGCATCTGCTGCTCGCCGCCGCTCATGGTGCCGGCGAGCTGTTTCTTCCGCTCGGCGAGCCGGGGGAAGATGCCATAGACCAGTTCAAGCGTTTGCCGGCGCTCGGCCTTGGCCTTCGGCACGTAAGAGCCGATCTCGAGGTTTTCGTGCACGGTCATTTCCGGAAAGATCTGGCGGCCTTCCGGCACGTGGGCGATGCCGAATTCCGGGATCCTGTGCGGCGGATACGATGCGAGGTCGACGCCGTCGAAGGTGACCGTGCCCGAGGTCAGTTTGACCAGGCCGGAAATCGCCCGCAGCGTCGTGCTCTTGCCCGCGCCGTTTGCGCCGAGCAGCCCGACGGCCTCGCCCTTGCCGATCTCGATCGAGACATTGGCGATCGCCGGCACCGAACCATAACTGGCACTGACATTTTCGAGCTTAAGCAATTGCGCCTCCAGCCGGTGGATGCGCGTAGGAGCCGAGATAGGCGCGGACGACTTCCGGGTTTTCGACGATTTCCTTCGGTGAACCTTCCGCAATCTTCTGCCCGTGATCCAGCACGACGATATGACGGGCCACCGCCATGATCGCGCGCATCACGTGCTCGACGATGACGATGGTGAGGCCCTTGCTGGAGAGCTTGCCGACCAGCGCGACCGCCTGGTCGATCTCCGCCGGATTGAGCCCGGCCATGACCTCGTCAAGCAGGAGAATCCTGGGCTCGGTGGCGAGCGCGCGCGCCATTTCCAGCCGGCGCTGGTCGATTGTGGTCAGATCCTTGGCCGGCGTCTGCTCCTTAGGCGAAAGGCCGACGAAGTCGATGGCCTCGCGCGCCTTCTCGCGGGCAACGGCCGTGTTCTTGTCGCGCAGGAAAGCGCCGGTCATGACGTTGCTGAGCACCGTCATGGCGCCGAACGGCTTTGCGACCTGGAAGGTGCGGGCCAGTCCGTGCGCGCAGATATTATGCGGTCTCAGGCCGACAATCTCGCGGCCAAAGGCCTTTACCGATCCGGAATCGGGGCGATGAAATCCGGTGATGAGATGAAAGCTCGTGGTCTTGCCGGCGCCGTTGGGGCCGATCAGGGCGACGGTTTCGTTTTCCTTCACGGTGAAGCTGACATCCTGGACGGCGCGCAGGCCGCCGAACCGCTTGCTGAGGCCGGAGATGACGAGCGCATCTGCCATGGACTTTATCCTTACGCTCGCGCCGGCGCGCGGCCGGCATGGCGTTGACGGAGTTCCTCGATCATGCCCATCAGGCCGGTCGGGCGCCAGAGAATCACGGCCATCAGGATCAGGCTGTAGACAGTGAGCTGAATGCCGCCGATCGAACTCCCGAGCCAGCTTTGCAGGAGGGTCGAGGTGGTTTCCAGCAGGACCGTGCCGATCAGCGGTCCCCACAGCGTGCCGATGCCGCCGACGATCGCCACCAGAGCGGCTTCGATCGAGATGTTGAAGGAAAACGCGGTCGCGGGATCGATGAAGTAGATGTACTGGGTATAGAACGTGCCCGCGAGCGCGGTGAGAAATGCGCTGATCATGTAGATGTCACGCTTCATTTTCGGGGCGTTGACGCCGATCGCTTCGGCGGCATCTTCGTCCTCGCCGATGGCGACCAGGTAGTTACCCACCCACGACCGCTCGATCAGCCAGGTGATCAGCAGTCCAAGCAAGAGCAGGCCGAGCACGACGTAATAGTAGGAGCCCTTGTTCTCGAACTGCATCATCAGCGGCGCGGCGCCGAGATTGGGGATCGTCGTGCCCTCGGCGCCCCAGGCGAAATCGCGGAATTTGAGGAAGATCAGCATCAGGGCTTGCGCCGTTGCGATGGTCGCGATGGTGAAATAGGGGCCACGCAGGCGGAAGCACAGCCAGCCGATCGGCAGGCTTGCCAACGCCGCGACCGCGCCGCCGGCAACCATGCCGATCCACGGCGAGACATTGTAGTTGATCTCGAGAATTGTCGACGTATAGGCGCCCAATCCGAAGTAGGCGGCGTGCCCCAGCGAGAGCTGCTTGGCATAACCGCCCATCAGGTTCCAGGCCGTGCCGATAAAGGAGAACAGCAGGATCCGGATGAAGATGTCGATCGCAAACGAGCTCTTCACCACCACGGGCAAGGCGACCAAAACCGCGATCCCGACCGTCAGGAGGATCACGCTGCGCGTTTTGTGCGTCATCGGGCGCGACCTCCGCCGAGGCCGGTCGGTTTGAAAGCGAGCGTGAGCAAAAGCATCCCGAACACCACGATCTGGCCGGAGTCGGCGCCGACGAATTGAATGCCAAGCGATTCGGCGATGCCCATCATCAGGCTCGCGACGAGAGCGCCCATCACGTTGCCGAGCGTTCCGAGCACGACGGCGACAAAGGCCATCAGCACGAACACTTGCCCGACGAAGGGATAGGCGGAATAGAACGGCATCAGGAGCGACCCGGCGGCACCCGCCAGCGCCAGCGCGATCCCGAGCGCGACGCAGAAGACGCGATTGGGATTGATCCCCATCAGCATGGCGACGTCGCGGTTTTGCGAGGCCGCGCGCATGGCTTTCCCGAGGTCGGTCGTGTGGAGGAACAGCCAGAGCAGACCGCTCAACAGCATCGCCACGCCAAAGGCAATCAGCTTGGCCTCCGGAATGTAGAGCCCGCCGACGTGAAAGGCTTCATCGGAATAGGAAGTATGAACGGTGCGGTAATTCGCAGTGAACAGCATCAGCGCCAGGTTCAGCAGCAGGAGCGAGAGCGCAAACGTCAGGAAGATCTGCGGCATGTCGTTCGGTCCCAGCACCCTGCGGATCAGGAAGTGCTGGATCAGCACGCCGGCCACGAACAGCACCGGCATGGTGACGAAGAGCGAAAGCAGGGGATCGATGCCGTACTGATGGGCAAGAAAGAAGCTGATATACATCCCGATCATCACGAATTCGCCCTGGGCGAAGTTGACAATCTTGACGACGCCGAAGATCAGCGTGACGCCGATGCTGACGAGCGCATAAATCCCGCCGATAAGCAGGCCGTTGATGACGGCCTGGGCCACTGTCTCAAACATGGAGTGAAGCCGGCTTTAGATTTTCATCATCGGCGCGCGGGCGTCTTCCTTCGGGAAGATGCTGGCGAGATCGCCGTGCTGCCACTGCACGCCGACGGGGTGGCCGTAGATGTTCTTGCCGTCCGGACCGAACTTCACCTTGCCGCCCGGCGCCATCGCCGCGTAACCCGAGGAGACGTCGAGCGTGGAAAGTGCCGCCCGCACCTTTTGCGGATCGGGGGAGGCGGCACGCTCCAGGGCGTCGGCAAGCATGAAGGTCTGCGCGACCAGCCCGCCGGCATATTCGAACAGGAAGTCGCCGGTGCGCTTCTTGAACTCGGCATTCACCTTCTGGGCGTCTTCACTGACGTCGTGGTTCCAGTGGGCGACACCCTGCAAGCCTTCGGCGAGCTTGCCGACATTCTTGTAGAAGTCGGGAATGACAAATCCGCCCGAGCCGCCGTTGATCGAGATATTGAGGCCGAACTGCTTGACCGTGCGCACGATCAGGATGAGGTCGTTCAGGTAGGAAACCGAGAACAGCGTATTGGCGCCGGAGGACTTGACCTTGTTGATCAGCGGGCTCGCGTCGGTGAAGCCGGCCGAGTAAGGCTCGAACATTACGATCTCGACGCCTTCCGAAGGAGCAAGCTCTTTCAGTCCGTTCGAGGTCGAGGTCCCGAATGCGGTGTTCTCAAAAATCACCGCGACCTTCGGCTTGTCGCTGACGAGTTTGGACATTTGCAATTGCGCGCGGGCAAACTGCGAGGCGCGTGCGAAGGGAGTAAAGGTGTAGGTACGACCCTTGTTGAGCTGATCCGAACTCGATCCCGTGATCAGCGGAACCTTGGCGCGCTCGGCGACCTCGCTCGCGATGAGCGTAAGGGCGCTGGCATAGCATCCGTGAATTGCGGAAAGCTTGTTGCCGGTGATCAGCCGGTCGGTCTCGGTCCGTGTCACCGTGGTGTCACTTTGCACGTCGGAAATGATCAGGTTGAGTTTAGCGCCACCGAGCGACTTGATGCCGCCAGCCTCGTTGACCATGTCGACTGCGAGTTTTGCGGCGGCGACGCAGCCGACGCCGATCTGCGCCATGCTGCCGGTTGTCGGGTAAAGCGCGCCAATGTTGACAGGATCGGCAGCCCAGCCGCGCAACGGCACCGCGCCGAACGCGCCGGCTGCGAGCAGGCCGCCTGTTCTGACGATGAACTGACGTCGGCTCGCCCGCCCGGATGAAGCCTGATTGGTGATCTTGCAGGCGGAATCCTTGCGCGCCTTCGCCATCGTTACTTCCTCCCCATTTCTTTCGGCTGCGGCAGTCCGCCGCCTTATGTTTTCTGTCTTCGCGGCTTTCTTTCGCGATGCGGCCGCGTATCAAGGGAAGGTAACCGCATTCAATATTGTTTACAATACGACACGCAATTTTACCGCGTGGCTTGGCGTCCTACGACGCCAAGCCACTTCGCTGAACGATATACCGGAAAACGCGTCGTTGCTTGGAAGGCCCGCAGTATCCTGCGAGATCGCCTTATTCAGCGCTGCTGACAAGCTTGATCCGCGGCTCACTGACTTCCATCAGGCTGCTGTAAGCAGCCAGGTAATCCAGCGCCATCCGCTTTGCGGTGAACCGGGTCTCGAACTGCTTGCGTATATTGCTGCGATCGAGTTGCGGCAGGCTTGCAACCGCAGCGACCGCACTGATCTCGTCCTCCACGATGAATCCGGTCAGGCCTTCATCAATGATCTCCGGGACGGAGCCGCGGTTGAAGGCAACCACCGGCGTTCCGCAGGCCATCGCCTCGATCATGACAAGCCCAAACGGCTCCGGCCAGTCGATCGGAACGAGCAAGCCGAGCGAGCCGCTCAGGAAATCCGATTTCTCATGGTCGCCGATCTCGCCGATGTATTCGACGAGGGGGTGGTCCATCATGGGGCGCACCACCTCGTCATAATATTCCTGATCGGCCCGGTCGACTTTGGCGGCGATCTTCAAGGGGATGCCGCATCGGATAGCAATCCTGATTGCGCGATCGACACCCTTTTCCGGCGCGATCCGGCCAAGTACGCTGAGATAGGAAGGCCTGGCCGGCCGGGGCATCAGCAAGTTCTCCGGCAGTCCATGGTGGATGGTGCGGAGCCAGTTCGCCTGCGGGGCCGGACGCCGCTGCGCGTTAGAAATCGAAATTACCGGAACGGACGAGAACGTGTTGAAGACCGGCTGGTGCTCCGGCAAATCCAGCCTCCCGTGGAGCGTCGTCACGAACGGCGTCGGCTGACGAAGGAACAGCGAGAACGGGTAATAGTCGAGATGAAAGTGGAGAAAGTCGAACTCTTCATCGTCACATTTTTGCCGAACCCGCTCCAACATCACCATGTGAAGTGCGTTCGGGTCACGGACGGACCCATCCAGGCGAAGTGCCCGCGGCCAGGTCGCATCGAGTTTCGCAGATGTCTGAGAATCGCCACTTGCAAATAGCGTTACATCGTTCCCAAGCGCGACAAGCTCCTCCGTCAGCCAGTGTACCACCCGCTCGGTTCCGCCATACAGCCTGGGTGGAACCGCCTCCGTCAGCGGAGCTACTTGCGCGATGCGCATCTATCTCTCCCTCTTCTCAATGTCATGATGAACAGCCCCACTCAGCAGCCCGACGCGACGGCGCCGGGAGGGGAACGTTTTCGCATTTGCGAGGTTCCAGAAAGGTGCGTACTTCTTTCATCGGAAACATCGTTCTCGGTGCACCTGATGGTGAGAACTGCTGTGCGCGACAACAGCGGGGCGGGAACCGCAAAGCGGTGTGCGGCATTCCATCGGCTGAAAGAAAAACCGGGCCTCGTCATCGGGCCTAAAAGAATTCGAAAAGGGTCTTGCAGCACATGGACAACCTCTCAGGCTACGCCCATCGCCCGTTCGCTTTTGTGCTGCGCTATCTTCGTCAAAGGCCTGCCTCGCACAGTTTCATCCTGTCGGCTGTAGTTGCTGCGGTCGCCTGTTCCGTAGGCACCCAGTACGGCGTGAAGTTTCTGGTCGATGGTCTCTCGGGCGGACCGTCCAACGCCGGTACCGTGTGGGTCGCGTTTGCCTTGTTGATTTCGTTGATTGCCGCCGACAATTTTTTGTGGCGAGTTGCTGGCTGGATTGCGAGCTTTACGTTTGTCGGGGTTACCGGCGATCTCAGGCGGGACATGTTTCGCCACTTGACCGGGCACGCGCCGAGCTATTTTTCGGACCGGCTTCCGGGAATGCTGACAAGCCGTATCACTGCGACCTCCAATGCGGTCTTTTCCGTCGAAAACATGTTCATCTGGAATGTCCTGCCGCCCTGTATAGCGACAGTCGCCGCTATCAGCCTGATCGGAACGGTAAGCTGGCAGATGTCCGCGGTTCTGGTCATCATCGCAGGCGGAATGGTTGTGGCAATGTTTCGGCTCGCTGCTGCGGGAAAACCGCTGCATGACGATTTCGCGGACAAAGCCGCAGCCGTCGATGGCGAGATGGTCGATGTGATCAATAACATGCCTTTGGTGCGGGCATTTTGCGGGCTGAGCTTCGAACATGAGCGTTTCGACGCCACCGTGAAGAGGGAGCTTACGGCGCGCGGCCGCAGCCTTCGATATCTGGAAAAGCTCCGGTTCATCCATGCGGCGGTGACCGTTGCACTGACCGTCGCGATTCTTGCTTGGGCGATCACGCTTTGGCAAAGCGGCACTGCGACAACCGGCGATGTCGTTCTGGTGTGCACGCTCGGTATTTCGATTCTCAGTGCCACGCGCGATCTTGCAGTCGCGCTGGTCGATGTCACGCAGCATGTTGCGCGGTTGACCGAGGCGCTCGCCACCTTGCTACTTCCGCATGAGCTCTGCGACCATCCGGAAGCCGAGCCCCTTGTGAAGAGTGGCGCAGCTATCACCTTCAACAATATCTCCTTTCATTATCCGGGCGGAGCGACGGTCTTCGACAGGTTCAGTCTGCGGATCCAGCCCGGTCAGCGGGTGGGGCTGGTGGGCCAATCCGGAGGTGGAAAGTCCACCCTGTTCGTCCTGTTGCAGCGATTTTACGACGTCCAGCAGGGAAGCATCACGATCGACGGTCAAGATATCTCGCGCGTCACGCAGCAAAGCCTGCGCGAAGCAATCTCAGTCGTGCCGCAGGACATTTCGCTGTTCCACCGCTCGATCCTGGAAAATATCCGCTATGGACGGCCGAACGCAACCGACGACGAAGTGCTGCGCGCAGCGATCGCAGCGCGTTGCGATTTTGTCGAAACGCTTCCGGAAGGCCTCGAAACAATGGTCGGCGACCGGGGCGTCAAATTGTCCGGAGGTCAGCGGCAGCGGATCGCTATTGCGCGCGCCTTCCTGAAAGATGCCCCGATCCTGCTGCTGGATGAAGCCACTGCATCGCTCGACAGCGAATCCGAGGAGGCCATCCGCGAGGCGCTTTCCCGCCTGATGCGCGGACGAACCGTTATTGCGATCGCTCATCGCCTTGCAACACTGCGCCATTTCGATCGCGTTGTCGTTCTCAAGGCCGGCAAGATCATCGAAGACGGATCGCCAGATCGTCTGATGCAGGGACAGGGACCCTACCGCGAATTGGTAACGCAGGAAATGAGGCGACTCGCAAAGCACGCGGCCTGAGCTGCACCGCCCGACCTGCAGCATTGGGTGTGGCGACACTGAGTTTCTTAAAGCTTGGGACGTTGCCGCGATTGCTTCAACGGAGCGTCGGAGCGAAAGCCGCACCACAAAAACCAATATTCGGTAATGTCCCTCGGCTCTGACATTCGTAAAGGGGCTCGCGTCGAAAGACTACGAATGTCGAAACTCGGACATTAGGGGCGTTGCGCAAGTCTGTCGCTGCCAATTCAAGCGAGGTCACATGTCAGCGGAAGCCGTCACCAGCGTCGCCACATTGCGGATAACGGAAACGGTCGAAGAATCGCCATTCTACATTCCGATGACCGGGCCTGCGGCTCGGGCGCGACGTTCGCTCAAACATGACGATACGTTCATCGTACTCGACTGTCATGGCGATATTGGCGCCTCCGCGGGCGGGCCGGACGGCCTGTTCAATTTGGATACCCGCTATCTGGCGCGGCTCGAACTGGTATTGGATGATGTCCAGCCGCTGCTTCTGGGCTCAAACCTCCGCGATGACAATTCAGCGCTGACGGTGGATCTGACCAATCCAGACGTCTATCGTCAGGGGCGCAATGTCCTTCGGAAAGACATGCTGCACATTGTTCGCACCATCTTTCTTTGGCGGGGCGCCGCGTATCAGCGCATCGGTGTGCAGAATCATGGTGAGCATGTTGCAAGCTTCGACCTGACGCTGCTGTTCGGCAATGATTTCGCCGATCTGTTCGAGGTGCGCGGCGAACGGCGTGAACGGCGCGGCGTTGCCTCCGGAAAACTACTCAGCCCTTCCGACGTTCTCCTCGAATATACTGGATTGGACGGTGCTTCGCGCTCCACGGCGCTTCAGCTCGATCCCGAGCCCACGCGTCTCACCGCGAATGCGGCAACTTACCACCTCGAGCTCGCGCCGAAGCAGATGCAGTCCCTGTTTGTGATTGCGTCCTGCAACAAGCCCGGGGCTTCGAAGCCAGTTCCGTTCTTTCGCGGCCTGTTGGCGCATCGCCGGGAGATGCGCCAGCAGACGAGGGGTGCTGCCAGTATCGAAACCTCGAACAATATCTTCAATGAAGTGCTGTGCCGCTCGATGGCCGACCTGAACATCTTGATGACGGACACACCGGAGGGCCGGTATCCATATGCAGGAATTCCCTGGTATTCGACGACGTTCGGACGTGACGGGATTATCACAGCGCTTCAGATGCTATGGATCGATCCGCGCGTGGCTCGCGGCGTGTTGAAGCGGCTGGCCCGGTATCAGGCAAAGAGTGTCGATCCGCTCGCCGACGCCGCACCGGGAAAGATTCTGCATGAAATGCGCGGCGGTGAAATGGCGGCCCTTCGGGAGGTGCCGTTTGCACAGTATTACGGCAGCGTCGATGCAACGCCCTTGTTTGTGCTTCTGGCCGGCCTTTACGTCGAACGTACGGGTGATGGCGCTACCCTCGCCGAACTGTGGCCGGCCATCGAAGCTGGCTTGCAGTGGATCGATGGCGCCGGTGATCCGGACAGGGATGGCTTTGTCGAATATCAGCGCGCCTCGGAACAGGGGCTTGCCAATCAGGGCTGGAAAGATTCTTTCGATGCGATCTTCCACGCAGATGGCCAGCTGGCGGAAGGTTACATCGCGCTCGCCGAGGTGCAGGGCTACGTCTTTGCGGCAAAGCGGCTGGCGGCTCGATGCGCCAAACGAATGGGATTATTTGAACGGGCGCGGCAGCTCGAGAGCGAAGCCGCGCAGCTTGCCGAAAGGTTTGAGAACACGTTCTGGTGCGACGAACTTTCCACCTATGCGCTGGCGCTCGACGGCGAGAAAAAGCAGTGTCGTGTCCGCACATCGAATGCCGGGCAGCTTCTTTTCACGGGCATTGTGCGCGAGGATCGCGCTCGCCTGGTCGCTGCCGGATTGATGCAGCCCAGTTTTTTTACCGGCTGGGGCATTCGCACCGTCGCCCAGGGCGAAGCACGCTACAATCCGATGTCTTATCACGACGGATCGATCTGGCCGCATGACAACGCATTGATCGCACTCGGCCTCGCGCGCTACGGGCTCAAACATTCGGTCGAGCAAGTGTTCAAGGCGCTGTTTGATGCAGCGACTTACATGGATTTGCGCCGGTTGCCCGAACTGTTTTGCGGTTTTCGCCGCGAGAAGGGGCGCGGGCCGACGCTCTATCCGGTCGCATGTGCGCCGCAAGCCTGGGCGAGCGCGACTCCGTTCACCTTGCTTGAGGCCGCGCTCGGACTGGAATTCGACGCCGACCAGGGAGAAATCCGCCTGCGCAACCCGCGCCTGCCGGTTTTCCTCAACGAAATCGTTCTACGTGATCTGGAGCTGGGAGCCTCGAGTGCCGACCTTCGGCTCAGGCGGCATGGCGATGAAGTGTCGCTCGAGGTGATGAGGACGCGAGGCAAGATTCAGGTTTCTATCGTGCTTTCCCGCTGATCTTGCAAAGGCAGTGGACGGCTCTGACCGGCTGCGGCGGATTGCGAACCGCCGCTTCCGGCAATCAAGCGAGGGTTGAGATGCGCGCCAGAATTCTGTTCACGCTCGCGATCATAGGTGTCGCCAGCCTGTACGCCGCCCGTTCCTGGGGCGAAGGTGATTCCGCGGCACCTCCATCTGCAGAACAGCAACCATCTGCTCCACCTGCTGCTCCGAAAGAGCCACCGCCGCCAGCGTCCGTCACCATCATCGGTGCGAGCGAAGCCCATGGCGTTTTGGGACGAGACGTTCGAGGCCCGAAAGGCGAGGATATGGGACGTATCGTCGATGTCATCGTAGATCGTGAGGGGACGGTCCGGGCCGCTGTGATCGATTTTGGCGGCTTTCTTGGGGTTGGCAGCCGGAAGATCGTCGTCGACTGGAATGCACTGCATTTTGGAGGAGTCGCCAAGAAGGGCGACAGCATCACGCTAGATCTGACGAAGGAGCAGGTGATGGCAGCTCCCGAATACAAGGAAGGCACACCCATCGTGGTGCTCGGCGCCGCCGGCAGCCTCAAACCGTGGCAATACGATCACCAGTGAGACGGCGGAGCAATGTTTGCGCGCCAATCTTCTTCCCGACATCAACACGCTCGCTCCACGGAGCGGGGACAATTGGATCATGACAATCGGATGGTTCGCTCTGACTCCGAACCGGTGACGCCAAATGCATTGCCGCATCCCTCGCGGGAAAGTCTTCGTGGTCTCGACTGGTTCATCTTCTTTCTCGCGGATGTGCAGACCGGTTTCGGGCCGTTTGTTGCGGTCTACCTGACTACGCAGAAATGGACGCAAGTCGAGATCGGCTCGATCCTTTCGATCGGCAGCATCATCGCCTTGATCGGACAGATGCCGGGCGGGGCGATTATCGATGCGGCGAAATCGGAGCGTCTGGTCGCGGGCCTTGCCATCGCGACGATCGGATGCGCCGCGCTCGCCTATGCGGCATGGCCGATCTATCCGGTGATCGCGGCCGCCGCAACGCTGCAAGCCGCGGCCAGTTGCGTGCTTGGCCCGGCGATCGCCGCAATCAGTCTTGGTCTGGTGGGACCTTGGGCGATCGGCGAGCGGTTGGGACGCAACGCGCGCTTCGCCTCGCTTGGCAACGGCGTCGCCGCCGCCCTGATGGGGACCTGCGGCTATCTGCTGTCGAGCCGTTCAGTGTTTCTCGTCGCCTTCGCGTTGGCAATTCCGACCCTGCTCGCGCTGGCGCGCATCCGCGAACGGGAGGTCGACGCCGCCCGCGCGCATGGATCCGTGCCGCCGACTGCGCCGAGCGCGAAATCGACCAGTGCGCTGGTTTTGCTGCGTCAGCGTCCTCTTCTGATCTTTGCCGGCAGCATTCTGCTGTTGCAAATGGCCAACGCCTCGATGTTACCGCTGATGGCAGGCATCGTCACCACCCGATCGAGCCAATGGGCCACCGTTCTCATCGCCGCCTGTATCATCGTGCCGCAGGCGATCGTCGCGCTGACATCGCCCTCGGTCGGACGCACGGCGCAGGTATGGGGAAGGCGGCCTTTGCTTATGTTCGGATTTGGCGCGCTTGCGCTTCGGGGCATCATGTTTGCGGTCGTCCGCGATCCTTATTTTCTGGTTGCGGTCCAGATACTCGACGGCGTCACTGCGGCAGTATTGAGCGTCCTGATTCCGCTCGTCGTTGCGGACGTCGCCTTCGGGAGCGGCCATTTCAACCTCGCCCAAGGTGTCGTCGGTACCGCCACCGGGATCGGCGCGTCACTGAGCACCGTGCTCGCCGGCTACGCCAGCGACAAGTTTGGCAGCAGCGTTGCGTTTGCCGGGCTTGCCACAGTCGCGGCGGTCGGCCTTGTCGTCATCTGGCTGGCGATGCCGGAAACCCGGCCGCCCCCGCAAAGCGGCCGAAGGTAAGGTTGGTAATACCGTCACCTAAGCGCGACGGTCTTGCGATAGAGCGCGCCGTAACAGGCTGCCGAGACGCTCCAACTGAAGGACCGTGCCATTGCGCTCCGGCGCATCGCATCGAGGCGATCCTTCGCAAAGAAGGCCGAAAAGGCGCGACGAAGGCCGCCGACGAAGGACTCTGTCGAGGGTTGCGAGAACAGAAACCCGGTTTCGCCATCGGTAATCGTCTCGGCGAGGCCGCCAGTCTGGTGGCCGATCGGCAACGATCCGAAGCGCTGGGCGTACATCTGGCTCAGCCCGCACGGCTCAAACCGCGAGGGCATCAGCGTGAAGTCGCTGCCGGCGAATATCCGCCGCGCCTGCGCGTCGTTGAAGCCGATGGCAACGCCGATGGCGTCAGGCCGCCGCCGATGCGCGGCAACCAGCGCTTGCTCGATTTCGGGCTCGCCGCGGCCGGTGACGACGATCTGCCCGCCGCCATTGATGATTTCGTCGGTGGCCGACAGCACGAGGTCGATACCTTTCTGGTGTACGAGACGTGCGACGAGGCCGAACAGGGGGCCGCGCGACAAGGCAAGTCCGAATTGCTGACGGATGTAGTCCGCATTCGCCTGTTTGCCCTCCCAGTCGCCGGCGCCAAAGGGCTGGGCCAACTGGGTGCAGGCGCTCGGATCCCAGCTTTCGTCAATGCCGTTCAAGATGCCCGTCAGTTGCGCGGCGTCCGAGCGGCGCCGAAGCAGGCCCTCGAGGCCGCAGCCGAGTTCGGGCGTGGTGATCTCCCTGGCATAGGTCTCGCTGACCGTCGTCAGATGCGAGGCATAGTTGAGGCCGCCCTTGAGAAACGACAGCTTGTCGTAAAATTCGAGCCCGTCGATGTGAAAGGAGTCCGCTGGCGCCCCGATCCGTCGCAACGAATCCTTCGCGAACAGGCCCTGGTACGCCAGATTATGGATGGTCAGGATGCTCGGGATCTTGCTGCCGTTCCAGGCGAGGTAGGCCGGGAGAAGGGCCGCCTGCCAGTCGTTGGCGTGGACCAGTTCGGCTGCCCAATTCTCGTCCAGCTTGCCAGCGGCGAGTTCAGCGGCGACAGAGGCCAGGCGCGCGAACCGGATATCGTTGTCCGGCCAGTCGCGGCCGCTCTCGTCGGCATAGGGATTGCCGGGCCGATCGTACAGTTCTGGACACAAAGCCACGTAGACCGGCAGGCCGTCCTTCGTCGCGCCGAGGCCAAGGGAGCAGGCCGGCATCTCCGCAAGTGGCGGCGACCGGCCGACGATGTCGATATGCGTGAATTGTTCGACAACTTCGCTGTAGCCGGGAAGCAAGACCCTGACGTCGGTCCAGCGCCTGAGTGCCCGGGGAAGAGCGGCGGACACGGCCGCCAGGCCTCCGACCCGGACAAAGTCATCCATCTCCGTCGTAACAAACAGGACTCGCACAACGCCCTCGCACGCTGCCGTCGCTAACGCGATCTATGCAAGATCAGTTCCAATCTCCATGCCGCCGACCGCATAGGCAGTTGCCGCATCAACAGCGATTCACCGGCGCCTCGTTGGCCTGTGCGCTTTTCTGCGCCGCCAGCTCGCTTTAGTGTCCCGTCGGAATCGGTGGCGGTCAGCCAGTCCAGAAGGGGAGTTCCTCGATGACGATAACGGAAATCGATGAGCGGAATGCGACAGGGAGCCTCCACGGCCTGCGCGTGCTCGATTTCTCGACCACCATTGCCGGTCCGCATTGCACGAGGATGCTGGCGGATTTGGGCGCGGAGGTCATCAAGGTCGAGCCGACCGACGGGGAGACGATGCGAATCCGTCCGCCTGTCCGCAATGGTTGCTCGAGCCTGTTCGGTCAGCTCAATGCCGGAAAGAAAAGCCTCGTGCTCGATCTCAAGACGCCTGAAGCGATCGAGGTCGTCCATCGTCTGGTGAAAGGCGCCGATATTCTCGTTGAGAATTTCCGGCCCGGCGTGATGTTGCGGCTGAAACTCGACTACGCGTCCTTGCGGCCGCTCAATCCGAAGCTCGTCTATTGTTCGATCTCCGGCTACGGCCAGACTGGTCCGTCGGCGGCGTTGCCGGCCTATGCGCCGGTGATCCACGCGGCGTCCGGCTACGATATCGCGCATCTTACCTATCAACCAGGCCGAAACCGGCCGGACTATTGCGGGATCTACCACGCCGACGTCCTGACCGGCGTCTATGCTTTTGGCGCGATTTCGGCGGCGCTCTACCAGCGCTCCCTCACCGGCGCAGGCCAGCACATCGACGTATCGATGCTGGAATCGATGCTCACCTTGACGCCGACCGAGGTCCAAGCGGCGCAATTCGAGTTGCCTCCGCCGAGTCGCCCGATGTTCGGCCCGGTCGAGACTGCCGACGGCTATGTCATGGTGGCGATCGCCAGTGAAAAGACCTTTCAGGGCCTCGTCCGTGCCGCCGGGCGCCCCGAATGGATCAGCGATTTCCGTTTTGCGAAATATGCCGACCGCCGACGTCACTGGAACGAACTGATGGATGGCGTCGAAAGCTGGTCGCGCACCGTCACGACCGAAAGATGCCTCGCCGATCTTTCCGAGCATGGCGTGCCCTGTTCGGCGTATCGAACCGTCGCCGAGGCGATGGAAGATCCGCAACTTGTCCATCGCGGCGCGCTGGCCGAGGTGGAAGACGGCGGCGGCTCCTTCAAGGTCGTGAACCTGCCGTTCCGGATGTCCGGCGCCAGGGTTTCGGCCGGAAAACGCGCGCCCGCGCTCGGCGAACACACGCGCGCAGTGCTCGGAGAGGCGGGTTTTTCGCAACATCAGATGGCCGCGATCTCCGAAAAATCGCCGCCGGCTTGAGGCCGTCTGCCGGCCTTGCGACGGACGCGGTTTCCGGCCTATCAAACCCAACAATGAACATACGGGAGCGAAACGATGAAGAGTTTTAGGGTCGCCGAGTTCAACGCGCCGCTGAAGGAAATGGACGAGCCGACGCCGCAGCCTTCCGGCACGCAGGTCTTGATCAAGGTGAAAGCTGCTGGCGTCTGCCATAGCGACCTCCACATCTGGGAAGGCGGTTACGATCTCGGCCATGGCCGCAAGCCGCTGTCGCTCAAGGATCGCGGCGTGTCGCTCCCGCTCACGATGGGACACGAAACCGTCGGTGAAATCGTCGCCTTCGGCCCCGAATTGACGGAGAGCGACAAGCACGGCCTTAAAGTCGGCGACATCGTGCTCGCCTATCCCTGGCTCGGCTGCGGCAAATGCAAGACCTGCCTCGGCGGCGACGAGAACATGTGCATCGTCAAGCCGAGCGCGCTCGGCGTCTATTGCGACGGCGGCTATGCCGACCATTTGACGGTACGGCATGCAAAATACCTGATCGACTTGAAGGGACTCGATCCCGTCACCGCCGCACCTTACGCCTGTTCCGGCGTCACCACTTACAGCGCGCTGAAGAAAGTGGAGGCCGCGTTCGACAGTCCGATCGTGATTTTCGGCGCCGGCGGCCTCGGCCTGATGGCGCTGTCGCTGCTGAAAGCGATGGGCGGCAAGGGCGCGATCGTCGTCGACATCGACGCGAGAAAGCGCGAAGCGGCGGAAGCGGCGGGGGCGCTGGCAACGGTCGACGGCGGCGCACCCGATGCGCTGGAGCAATTGGCCAAAAAGGCCGGCGAGCCGATTCGCGCGGTGATCGATCTCGTCGGCAATGCCAAGACCGCGCAGCTTGGCTTCGACTGCCTGACCAAGGGCGGCAAGCTCGTGATCGTCGGCTTGTTCGGCGGCGGCGCGCCCTGGGCCTTGCCGCTGATCCCGATCAAGGCGATCACCATCCAGGGCAGCTACGTTGGCAATTTGCGCGAAACCGAGGAATTGCTCGATCTCGTGCGCACCAGGAAGATAGCGCCAATCCCGGTGACGCCGATGCCGCTCGCCAAGGCCAACGATGCGCTCACCAGCCTGAAGGAGGGCCGGTTGGTCGGACGGGCGATTTTGACGCCGTAAGGCCGTCGACGGCCCGGCCTCATCCTTCAAGATGCCTGCCGACGTGCGCTCCTCAGGATGAGGTTCACACTCCGAGTGAGGAGCGTGGTAACACCACGCCTCTCGAGCCATGAGACCACCAAAAACAAGATCCAGGGATCCTCTATGTCTGCCAATACTGCGTTCCATATTGCCGTGCTTCCCGGCGACGGCATTGGTCCCGAAGTCATGGAGCCGGCGCTGGAAATCCTGCGCCAAATCGAGAAAACCACGCACCTGAGCTTCCGTTTCACCGAGGCGCCGGCCGGGGCGAACCATTACCGCGAGACCGGCAGGTCGATGCCGGATTCCACGATCCGGCTGTGCGAGGAGGCGGATGCCATCCTGCTCGGCGCCTGCGGCCTGCCGTCCGTGCGCTATCCCGACAACACGGAGATCGCGCCGCAGATCGAACTGCGCATGCTGTTCGATCTCTACGCAGGGGTGCGCCCGGCACGCCTCATTCCCGGCGTGCCGAGTCCGATCGTCGGCGCGGAACAGCGCGGCATAGACCTTGTGGTGATCCGCGAATCCACCGAAGGCCTGTTCGCCTCGATGGGAAAAGGCGTGATCACCCATGAGGATGCGCGGGAGACCCTCGTCATCACGCGAAAGACCTCCGAGCGGCTGTTCGAGTTTTCCTTCAAACTCGCCGAGCGGCGCAAGAAGCGCGGTCGGCCCGGCGCGCTGACCTGCGTCGACAAGGCCAACGTTTTCAAGGCCTTCGCGTTCTTTCGTGAAATCTTTGACGAAGCCGCCAAACGCCATCCGGATGTGAAGGCCGACCGTCTTTACGTCGATGCCTGTTCGGCCTTGCTGGTGAAGCGCCCCTGGGACTTCGACGTCATGGTCACGGAGAACATGTTCGGCGACATCCTCTCCGACCTGACCGCAGGCCTTGTCGGCGGCATGGGCATGGCGCCGTCGGCGGACATCGGCGACCGCTATGCGGTGTTCCAGCCCTGTCATGGCACCGCGCCCGACATCATGGGGCAGGGCAAGGCCAACCCGACCGGCATGATCCTCTCTGCCGCGATGATGCTGGACTGGCTCGCCGGCAAACATGGCCTCGAAACCGCGGCGGAGGCCGGCGAACGCATCGAACGCGCGGTCGACAAGGCCTATGCGCAAGGCATCAGGCCGACGGAATTCGGCGGCAAGAACGGCACCGCCGACATCGGCAACGCCGTGCTGGCGGCGTTATAGGTTAGGCACCCTTTCACTTCTCGTCATTCCGGGGCGATGCGAAGCATCGAGCCCGGAAGCCATTTCTCCTCGCGTCACGTGGGCACATGGATATCGGGTTTGCGCTAACGCGCGCCCCGGAATGACGGGAAGACATGATCCATCCCTCCCGCGGCGCGATTTCGCGCCCGGGTTTCTCAAAACATTGTCCCTCTTGATGAGAAGAGGGCGCGGGGAATGCCGGGCGTTTGGCGCGCCCGCAGCCTCGCACGCAAAAGAAAAGCGTACGAGTGTAGTCACCGCAGGTTCGCCGAAAACGTTCCGGCATTCCCCGCGCGACAGTTTACGACTTATTCCGTGCTCTCCTTGGTGACCGGGCTTTCTTGCCACCATCGCGGGCGTGATTGCCGCAGCATCGCGCCAACTTGATATCGGCGTCGGGATATCAGGACCACACGACTTCGCCGTCCGCGCATCGTGCGTTCGTCTTGCGCACGACAAGCGTCCATCGCATCCCGCACCCAACGTTCGTGACGATCGCGATACGCCCCTCTCTTCGGGTGCGAGACGGGGAAGTAAAGCCACTGATTTGCCCGACGGCACAAGCAAAGCGCCTGCGACAGATTGGCACGACGGGCAAATCAGTTGTTCGGCGCCGATCGCTGTCAAGAGCAAACCGCCGGTCCCTAGCGTGAATGTGATTAACAGAAAAACTGTACAGGTAGGCTGTATATATGCCAGCGTTGGGCTCATGAGCGCGACCCGCCCGAGTTCCGAAGCAACACAAGCCGTCGCCCTGGTGGGCGAGTTGCGGAGCGTGTTTTCCAGATTGAAGCGCCGTTTGCGCGAGCAGGCCGACGTTGGGGATTTCAACGACGCGCAGAAATCTGTCTTGCTCAGGCTGGAGCGCAATGGCCCGGCGACCGTGTCGATGCTGGCGCGCGCCGAGGGCGTGCGTCCGCAGTCGATGCGGATCACGGTGGCGGCGCTGGAAGCGGCAGGCGCGGTGAGCGGGAAGGCTGACCCCGAAGACGGCCGGCAGACCTTTGTCAGCCTCACGCCGTCCTTTGTCAAAGTGCTGAAGACCGGCCGGCTGGCGCGCGAGGACTGGCTGTTCCGCGCCATCCAGGCGCAACTGACGCCCCGCGAACGAAAGCAACTTGCCGCCGCCGTCAAGCTGCTCGGCAAGCTGGCCGACTTCTGATCAGACAAGGGAAGGTGGACCATGGACTGGCTGTATCTCGTGTCCTATTTTTTCGGCGGCGCGTTTCTTTCCAATGCCGTTCCGCACTTCGCCAGCGGCTCGATGGGACGTCCCTTCCAAAGCCCCTTCGCCAGGCCGCCCGGCGAGGGGCTTTCCACCTCGACCGTCAACGCGGCCTGGGGCGCGCTCAATTTGGCGGTCGCCTATGTTTTGATATGCCGCGTCGGCGCCTTCGACCTGCGCTCCACCCTCGATGCCGTGGCCTTGGGGTTGGGTTTTCTCCTGATGGGCCTGTTCGCCGCGCGCCACTTCGGCCGCTTCCACGGCGGCAATTCGCCGGAGTGAGCCGATGGCAGCAACCGACGAAGATCAGCGCGATGCCGCGCCGGCCAGTCAGCTCTGGCGAATTTCGTCCGTCGCCATCCTGGGCGCGTTCTTGTCGCAAATGGACGCGACCATCGTCAACGTCTCGCTTTCGAGCCTTGCGCTTGAACTGCATACGACGCTGTCGAACGTCCAGTGGGTGACGAGCGGCTATCTGCTGGCGCTTGCGCTTACCCTGCCGTTGAGCAGCTGGCTTGTCGATCGCATGGGCGCCAAGGCGCTTTACCTCTGGTGCTTTGCGGCCTTCACGCTCACGTCCGCGCTCTGCGGGCTGGCATGGTCGGCAAATTCCCTGATCGGGTTTCGCGTACTGCAAGGCATGAGCGGCGGCCTGCTGGCGCCGATGGCGCAACTGATCATGGTGCGCGCGGCGGGCCAGCGCATGGCGCGCGTGTTCGGTTTCGCCGCGATGCCGATCCTGCTTGCGCCGCTGCTCGGGCCGGTGATCGCGGGTGCGCTGTTGCGGTATGCATCGTGGCGCTGGCTGTTTCTG
The DNA here is from genome assembly GCF_027451485.1 of Bradyrhizobium sp. Classification (GTDB taxonomy): domain Bacteria; phylum Pseudomonadota; class Alphaproteobacteria; order Rhizobiales; family Xanthobacteraceae; genus Bradyrhizobium. The sequence goes on along the minus strand of NZ_DAIDJE010000175.1, from coordinate 27,724 downwards.
GTCAACCTGCCGTTCGGCGCGCTCGCGCTCGTGCTCGCCGCGTTGTTTCTTCCGCACGACCAATACAAGAGGAGGCCGCGCGGCCTCGACCTGATCGGCCTCGCGCTGCTGTCGCCGAGCGTCGTGCTCTTTCTTTATGGATCGGAACGGACGACCGATCCGTCGGGCCTTGCGGCGCTTGCGATTTCCACGCTGCTGTTCGCCGTCTTCGCCTGGTGGGCGAGACGACGAAAGGACGATGCGCTCATCGACCTGCGGCTGTTCCGGGACAGGATTTTTTCCGCCGCCGTGGTCACGCAATTTTTGATGGTGGGCAGCTCCTACGCCGGGCAGATGCTGGTCCCGGTCTTCCTGACGCGGGTCGGCGGTCTGTCGCCAAGCGACACCGGGCTGCTGCTCGCCGCGCAGGGGCTCGGCATGATGTGCACCTATCCGTTCGTGGGGTCGCTGGTGGAGCGGCTGGGCAATCGCAACGTGTCGGCCGGCGGCGCGTTGACGGCTCTCGCGGGCACGCTACCCTTCGTCTTTCTCGCCAGTCACGGCCTTGCCGACGTCGCCGCCGCGGCCGCGCTGTTCGTGCGGGGCACGGGCTTGAGCTGTATCGGCATTCCGTCGATCTCGGCGGCTTACACCTCGGTGAAGCGGGACGACATGCCGATGGCGGCGACCGCCCTTAATATCGTCATGCGCATGGGCGGACCGACGCTGACGACGATCTGCGCGACGTTTCTCGGCTGGCGTCTCGCCGCCCAAACCACGGCGCCGGTTTCGAACGCCTATGGGGCCGCGTTTATCCTGCTCTGCGGCTTCCACCTCGCTTTGTGTGCCGCCGCCCTGCGCCTTCCGAACAGAGTCCAACGCTTGTGACGAGAGCGGAAAGGCTGGAGAGCTGCCGGTGATTTGCCCGGCCACGAGAGGTGGCAAAGGCAAAATCAGGTGCCACAACTTCGTAGGGGCAAATAAGGGCTCAAGCGAGCGCCTGTCCCTATGACCGAACCTGGCTACTCGTTCCGCGGCGCGATGGATTCCGGGCCTGCGCCGTTCGGCGCATCCCGGAATGAAGGAGGTTGGGAAGCGATCACCGCCCCTTGAACTGCGGCTTGCGCTTTTCCATGAAGGCCTGGCGCCCCTCGCGGAAATCTTCCGAGTCCATGCAGGCGGTACCGATCGCCTTGATCGCCTCCATATCGCGTTCGTCCTTGTCCTTCAGCACCTGAGCGATGGTGATCTTGGCCGCCTTCACTGCCAGCGGCGCGTTGGCGGAAATCGTTCGGGCGACCTCCAGCGTTTCGTCCCACAACTTGCCATCCGCGATTACGCGATCGACCAGCCCGATCCGCAAGGCTTCAGCGGAATCGATCCTCAACCCGGTGTACAGGATAAGCCGCGCCTGGGACGGTCCGACCAGCGAGACCAGGTGACGAAGGCCCTCAAAGCCGTAGGCGATGCCGAGTTTGGCGGCGGGAATGCCAAACTGGCTGCCTTCGGCGGCGAAGCGGATGTCGGTCAGCATCGCCACTTGCAAGCCGCCGCCGAGGCAAAAGCCGCGGATGCACGAAATCGTTGGCTTGGGAAATTCGGCCAGCAATGTGCGCTGGCTATCGCTCTGGCGGTTATACGCTTCGGCGGCTTGCGCGTTGTGGCGGTTTTTCTCGAACTGGCTGATGTCGGCGCCTGACATGAAGGCCTTGTCGCCGGCACCGGTCAAAATCACCACGCGTACGGCGTCGTCCTCGCGCAATTCAATGAGCGCCGTACCCAGCCCCTCCCACATCTCGATCGACATGGCATTGCGCTTGTCCGGATTGTTGAAGGTGACGATGCCGACGCCGTCGACGACGCTTTTGAGGATTTTGCCCTCGGCATAGGAGTCTTGGTCTTGTGCTGGGGTGTCGAGCATTGGGGAGCCTTCGGGTGGATTGCTTTACGCCCGCAATCAAGCACCGGTTGGCGGAAGCCGCAATGGCGGCCGGGGCTCAGACCCGTATCGCGCTTCGGCAACCCGTCTTGCGGAGCAAGAAAGTATGGGACGGTCCGGCCGGGACAAAGGAGACGTGCGCATTGCCTTGCAATGGGCATAATGCCGGAGCTCAAATTTGAACTGCTGCCTGTTTCATCGATCGTGATTCGCGATTGCCGCTCCGGGATGATTGCGTCCCGTCAATTCAGTTCGGCACGTGCAGGGGGTATTTCATGCCCAGGCGCATCATTTTGCTCTCGGACGGGACGGGTAATTCCTCGGCGAGCTTCTGGCGAACAAATGTTTGGCGCATGTTCTCTGCGCTGGAGCTGTCGAGCAATGATCAGATCGCATATTACGATGACGGGGTCGGCACGTCGTCGTTCAAGCCGCTGGCTCTGTTGGGCGGGGCGTTCGGCGTGGGCCTCCGCCGGAACGTGATCTCGCTCTATAAATTCGCTTGCCGAAATGTCCGCGAAGCGAATGACGAAATCTATGGCTTCGGATTCAGCCGTGGCGCCTTCACCATTCGGGTGGTGATCGGCCTGATCCTCGATCAAGGGCTTATCCCCGCAGGCGCCATCTCCGAGACGGAACTGGATCGGCAAGCGCACAAGGCCTATCGCGCCTATCACAAGAGGCATTTCCATACGAATTGGAGCCTGATCCTTAAACGGATCAAGCAATGGCTTGGCAAAGATGCACCGGAGAAAAGTGTTGTGCCTCCGGATCGGAACGTACCCGTTATCCGTTTTCTCGGCGTCTGGGACACCGTTGCAGCCTACGGGCTGCCGATCGACGAGATGACGCGTGGCGTCAGCCAATGGCTGTGGCCGCTGGAAATCCCCTCGCACACCCTGCACCCAAGCGTCCGGCGGGCATGCCACGCGTTGTCGCTTGACGACGAACGGACGACATTCCACCCGGTGCTGTGGAATGAGAGAAATGAAAGTCCGCACACAGGTTCATCCAGGTTTACCAAAGACGAGAGGATCTCCCAGGTCTGGTTTGCCGGCGTTCATGCGAATGTCGGCGGCGGTTATCCGGACGATTCCCTTGCACAAATACCGCTGTACTGGATCGCCCAGGAAGCCAAGGCTTGCGGTTTGACCTTCAAGACCGCCAATCCAGAGGCCATTGCCGAGATCAAGGAAGCGCAGGACAAGGACGGGCGGCTGTACGATTCGCGGAGCGGATTTGGCAGTTACTATCGCTACGGCCCGAGACGAATTTCGCGGCTGTGCAACGAGCGTTTCTCGCGAACACTGAATGATGAAGTATATGTGGCGGCGCCAAAGATTCACGAAAGCGTATTTTGGCGCATCAAAAACAACGCACATGTTTATGCCCCGATCGGCATTCCGCACAATTATGAGATCGTCATCAACGTGCCAAAGCCAAACGGCATCGATTCTGATTTCAGGATCGACGCTTTGCCAACGTCAGATGCCGGCTCGCCCGTTCTTTTTGAGCGGCAGGCGGATGCCGAGGCAAGAGTGGTATTAGAGCGGCGCGCGATCTGGCCGCGCGTCTATCTGCGTTCCCTGTTGTATCTGGCGACGGTGCTGACGACCGCATTCTTCATCGTCTTTCCGATGACGGGCCGGGCCAATGTCCTTCTGGTCAATCGAAACAGACTCGCGTGGGTTTCCGATCTCATCCAGACAGGCAGTGGGTTCTTGCCGGGATGGGCCTCATCCTGGCTCGTTTCATACGCGCAGTATCCGTGGATGTTTCTGATCCTGGCCATGCTGCTGCTGGTGCTTTTGTGGAGCAGTGTAAGAATTGCGGCTGACATTACCGACAAAATGGGCTTGCTCTGGAGAGACGCGCTCGCGCATCGTCAGCCGGCGCCGGCACAACGTCCCACCAACGAGCTCAATGTCAAAGATCGAGTCTTGGTCGGCATTCGGTCAAGCTGGCGCGACTACCTGGGACCCGCTTTATCGGCCGTTGCCATCGTCTATGCGATCGTGACCATCCCGAGCCACTGGTTGTTCACCGCCGTTGATGACGCCGGGTTCGTTTGCGAGTTCAGCGGTAGCAAGAACTTGAGGGACATTCCCGCCAACGGGATCCTGTTTTCGTTCGATGTTTCCAATCCGTGTTTTGCAACCGGCTACCGACTCGCACGTCTCCAACGATATTTCGTCTGGACCACGCCCGACATCGCCGAACTTAATAGGGAATACAAGAACTACAAGTCGGCGGGCTCCTGTACCGCGGCTCCCGACGAAAGGCTTGTCAACGGCAGTGTTTCTACGGATGCGCGGGGGTACGATACGTTCCGCAACGAACGCGGTTCAACGCTGAGCGTTACTGCGATGATTTGGAGCGCGCTACTGCTGCCTCTGAAGCGACATTACGGACAGCCCTGGTTTCAGCCGGTCGCCCGCTATGGAGCCATTGGCAGTCAGTTCGATTTCCTGGAACCAGATCCAGACCCGAGGTTCACGAGAATCTCCGAATACGTTTCGCCGAAGGTGCCGGGAGAACTCTTTCTTTACGTCAATGATGCCGTGACCCCAATTCCCGGATGGCAGCCGTTCTATGGCGATAACAGCGGATGCATTAGCTTTTTCGTCAAATAATGTCGGAGAAAGGATGTCGCCGTCGGCAGTCGCGCTATCGTGCGAAGAATTCCGGGCGCAAAGCGGTCGTTCGTGGGGGCGCAGTGCAGGGCGATAGAGGTCGTGCTGCCGTCGTCGCCTGCCGTAAGCCCAATGCACGGATCGCCAACGTCCTTAACAAAGACTTAGCGGGTTTGGTTTAGGCTCTCAGGTCGATTTGATGGGAGAAATCTCATGCGACCTATCATTGCCATTCTCGCCCTGATGATCATGGCCGGTTGCCAGCAAGAGACCGACGTTACAGGTTCGACCTCGAACAGTTGCGCGATCAATCTGTTCCCTGGTTACAATCCGAAGGATCTGAATCAGTGTATGGCGGTCTGTTCAAAATGCGGCCGGGGCACCACCGTAACTTGCTCGACCTCGTGCAAGCTGAGGGGCGCCGGGTAAGGGATCGCACGTAGAAACCGGCCTCGCTCGGCTGCGCCTCGAGGACGGTGTCGCCGGTTACCGTGCCGTCTGCGCCACCGGGCTCCTAACGCCAGCGGCGCTGACGAGGATCGTCGGCGACGCCTGTGTCAGGGCTATCACCGCCCGGGGAAGCCGATCATGTGGCGCGGCAGTTGCGCGCCAGCTTCTTTTGGCCCCGATCGGCCGTGCCTGCGGCTCAGGTCACCCGGTTGCCGCCAGATCAGTCTTCGTTCGCGGCGATCGATTCCATCAACGAGACGAGTTGGCGCTGCACCGTCTGATCCTTGATCTTCGAATAGGCGCGCAGCAATCTCAGGCTGAAGGCACTGTCGAGGAACAACAGGCTCTCAACTTCACGGGCCTTGTTGTCGCCGTCGTAGAAGAAGGTGACCGGCACATCAAGCGCAGTGGCAATCTGCTGAAGGCGGGCGGCGCCGACGCGATTGACGCCCTTCTCATATTTTTGAACCTGCTGGAAACTGACGCCAAGTTTTTCCCCAAGCTCGGCCTGAGAAATCTTCTGCTCTACACGCCGCAAACGGATGCGCTTGCCGAGCTCGATATCCGGCTTGCCCGCGCTGCGTTGTTTCATCTTTTTGGCGATCGATTTGTTCATACTGGTTCTACCATCCTCACTCGTTGAAGCGCCTGAATATCCGGAGGCGCCTTCCGATTTACGGGTTACTGACTTTATTCTCTAATAGGCTTCTAATAGGCAAAATCCACACTCAAATCCGGAAAGTTACAGAATATCCAGCTCTTCTAGCGGCAACCTTAACGGCCGTCAAAGTTGAATGATACTCGTAATGCGACAAGAGCGGCAGATCTTCGAGGGGCCATCTGACCGCGTGTCGTGCAGGCGATCGAACGAAGCGTGCTCGAGTAGGCTCATTTCCCCAATACTTTCATACCTAAGGATCGTCCGGCTATCTTGGCAAGCAGCGAGGGATACTACAACCTGGCTTTGCGTTGGCGGTGCGGGACTTTTTGCCGCGTTTGGCCTTGTGCACCGGAATCCCGCGGCTATACCCTCAGGCTGCACCCGCCTTAACCCGGCAGGTGTTACGCTGCCGGGTTTTCGCGGTGCAGCAGCGCGCGGGACGGCAAAGCCCAGGCAAAAACGGGCGCAGCCATGCGCCCGGTCGTAGCGGGGGGCGGGGATGTCACAAATCTGTGTAAGGACGAAAACTATCTTCTCTGTCCTGATACTGTCGAACTTTTGTAGGGCAGAGCGGTGTTGGTTCAGCACATGCCCCGATCACGCGGGAATTTTCGCAGGCTCGGTAACGGAAACACGCTGTGGCTCAATTTGAAGAAAATCTCCGGGCCGTGCTGGCAACACTCGAGGAATGCCAGGCGTCCCTGATCATGAACGGTGATCGCGACACGGCACGACTGCTCTCGGTCGCGATCCTGGAACTGCGAATCAAACTCCACGGGATCGAGGACTCGGACTTGAAGGCCTTGTGCGACGCGATGCTGCGGGAGATGGAGAGCGCCTCGACGTCCGCCGCGCCGAAAGAGCAACAGGGCGCGCGCCCGCGTCCGCCGGTGTCCCTGAAATTGGTCAAATAAGGCCGCCGTCCCGGAGGCAAGGCCGCGGGGACGTGATTTTGCGGATTTTCGCATATCCGCTAATGAACGCACATCATGATCCATGACGTCTCCATCCCCGCCGCGCTGATCGCCGGCCTCATCAGCTTCTTGTCGCCTTGCGTGCTGCCGCTGGTGCCGCCCTATCTGGTCTACCTGACCGGGGCGACCATCGAGCACGTAGAAAACAATGAAGCCGAATCGGCGTCCCGTCGGGCGGTGATGCTTTCGGCAGTTCTGTTCGTGCTCGGTTTTTCAACCGTGTTCGTTGCACTCGGCGCCAGCGCCTCGCTGGTTGGGAGTGTCATTCATGCCTGGTCGGCCGAACTGTCGGTCGTTGCCGGCATCGTCATCATGGTGATGGGCCTGCACTTCCTCGGGCTGACGCGGATTGATCTGTTGATGCGGGAAGGACGCCTCCCCATCCCCAAGCCGGTCGGGCTCTGGGGTGCTTATCTGATGGGCCTCGCCTTTGCGTTTGGCTGGACGCCCTGCATCGGGCCAATCCTGGCGGCCATCCTCTCGATTGCGGCCTCGGAGACCACGGTTGCGAAGGGTGCGGGCCTGCTCGCGGTCTATTCGGCCGGGCTTGGCATTCCGTTCCTGATCGCAGCATTCATGGTCGAGCAATTCTCTTCGCTGTTTACGCGGATGAAACGGCATCTCGTGCGCGTCGAACAGGCGATGGGCGTGCTGCTGGTTCTGACCGGCATCGCCTTTCTCACCGGCGGCGTCTCGGCGGTCAGCGTCTGGCTGCTCGAAACCTTCCCCAGCCTGCAAAGCATCGGCTGATCGAGCCTGAGGGCTGATCGCCCAAACGGAAAATCCGCTAGATATTGCTGTCGGCGATCGCCGAATAGATCATGGTGCGCAGCTCGCGCCGAATCGGCGTTGCGGTCGATGGCAGCACCTGGGTCATGAAGATGGCGATCAGTTCTTCCGCCGGATCGATCCAGAACGATGTCGTTGCGGCGCCGCCCCAGGCATATTCGCCGCGGCTGCCGGCAATCAGTGTCTGCGCCGGATCGAGGGTCACGGAAAAGCCCAGGCCGAAGCCGATGCCGTGATAGGCCGCCTCCGAAAACAGCGATCGCGAGAGTTCGGGCAGCGTCTTGCCGCCGGGTAGATGATTTGAGGTCATCAGGTCGAGCGTCTTCGGCCCGATCAGCCGGATACCATCGAGCTCGCCGCCATTGAGCAGCGCGCGGCAGAAGGTCAGATAATCGGCCGAAGTCGAGCACAAGCCGCCGCCGCCGGAGATGAAAGAAGGCGGCGCCAGGAAGGAGGAGGTCACAGGATCGTCCTGAAGGGTGAGGCCGCCCTTGCGGTCGGCGGCATGAAAAGTCATCGCGCCCTGCGGACTGGCCGAGTAACAGGCCGCCAGGCGGTCGGCCTTTTCCGGCGCGACGAAGAAGCCGGTGTCGTTCATTTCGAGCGGATCGAAGATGCGCTCCTGGAGGAACTCCTCGAACGGCTTGCCGCTGATCAGTCCGATCAGGTAGCCAATCACGTCGGTCGAGACCGAATAATTCCAGGCCTCGCCCGGCGAAAATTCCAGCGGGATCTTGCCAAGGTCGGCGATCATGGATTGCAGCGTGCCTGCTTTCTCGACCTCGCCGATTTTCAGCTCGCGATAGGCCGCGTCAACATTGCCGCGCTGCTGGAAGCCGTAGGTCAGCCCCGACGTGTGCCGCAGCAGGTCGACGATCTGCATCGGGCGCGAGGGCTGGCGAGTGAGGAAGGCCGGCCACACGCCGGCCTGGAACACGCCGAGGTTCTTCCATTCCGGGATATATTTGTGAACGGGCTCATCGAGCGCGACGCGGCCTTCCTCGACGAGCATCATGAAGGCGATGCTCGTGATCGGCTTGGTCATGGAATAGATGCGATAGATCGTGTCGTCCTTCACCGGCACCTTGCGCTCGAGGTCGGCGAAGCCCAGCGACGAATTGTGGACGAGGTGGCCGCGCCGATAGACCAGAAGCTGGGTTCCGGGAAATCGGCCGGCCTCGATATACCGCTCGCGTAGATGGTTCTCGATCCGGTCGAAGACGCCCTTCGACATGCCGGCGACTTCGGGCGAGGTGAGAGCAAGCGAGGCTGCCATCGGATTTCATCTCCTGCAAAGGTAATAGCCGAAATCGGACCGGCATTCCAATCCCGTCCTGCTTACCTTGATCCGTCAGGTGGTGTAGTCTTTTTCGCAAACAGGCATAACCCCAAGGACAAAGCAAGAATGCCCCAATTCAACGAGACCGAACTCACCGCCGCCGTCGTCAAGAGCTTCGAGGAAGTGCAGAATCCGCGGGTGAAATTCCTGATGGAGGAATTGACGAAATCGTTGCACGAATTCGTTCGCAAAACCGATCTCACTTTCGCCGAATGGGAATATGCGATCGATTTCCTCACCCGTGTCGGCCAGAAATGCACGCCGAGCCGGCAGGAGTTCATCCTTCTTTCCGACGTGCTCGGCGTCTCGATGCTGGTGGACGCCGTCAATCATCGCGAGCGCGAAGGCGCGACCGAGACCACCGTGCTCGGGCCGTTCTATGTCGGCGAGCACAAGGTGATGCCGCATGGCACCGACGTTTCGCCCAATCTGGAAGGCGAGAAGATGTTCGTGCAGGGCCGGGTTACTGACCTGAACGGCAAACCGCTGGCGAACGTTCCAGTCGACATCTGGCATGCAGACGATGACGGCTGGTACGATTCACAGAAGGCGGATTATGAGACTGCGGGCCCATCCTCACGCGGGCGCTTTGTCACCGACGCCGACGGTCGGTTCTTTTTCCGCACCATCTTGCCTTGCAGTTACCCGATCCCGACTGATGGTCCGGTCGGACAGATGATCCTGGCGCTGCACCGTCATCCGATGCGGCCGGCGCACGTGCACTTCCTGGTCAATGCGCCCGGCCATGAACCGCTGGTCACGCATGTCTTTGTCGAAGGCGACAAATACATCGACAGCGATGTCGTGTTCGGCGTCAAGAACGAATTGATCGCCAAGGTCGAAAAGCGCACCGACCCGACCATGCCGGACGGCAAACCAGCGCCGTCACCCTGGCATCTCATGACCTACGAATTCCGCCTCAAGCCGGGTCAGGGCGTTGCGCCGAAGCCGCTGGCGGCGGTGACCGAAGATGCTTGAGGAGCTTGTTCATCTCTCTGTTTGCGGGGAGACGCCCAGTTCGTCTTCGGCCGTAGTAGGTGAGCGCGCTTTCATCGTAGCGTGGCCCAGTCCGCACTCGATCATGAGATACTGATGAGCGTCGGACCGGCGCAGCGGCCCGACGATCGCTTTTCGGCCAGCGAGTCTCAGTCGTCGTTGATTGGCGATTGAGCGGCGAAGCGATCTGACGCCGCGGTTTTGGAAGGACAGGGACCCGCCTCGAACTCCCGCGTCGAGTCGCAATTAGCATGTGTAGAGACTGCGCACGGGCCTGCTGACGCTGCGATCAGCGGATGACTTCCGCTTCGGCTCCCACTCTTTATTTAGGCGCATCTGCTTTAAGCGCATCTGCCCAGTGTTTGTGCTGCGCACAACAAATGTGCGGGTGCAAATTTTGGATGCGGCTCGGCGGCCGGAAAAAATCGTCGGCCAGCCTGGCAACTGTCTAAAACGATGACGTTTTTCTCGATGCGGCGGCTTGGCACGAGGTTTGAATAACGTCTTTCCGACGCCATCGATGCCGTCGCCGAAAAGCCATTCATCCGACCAGTGGGCGTTCAACCGGGCTTTGCCTGGAACGTGCTGCGCTGCCTTCGGATGGCGACCCGCCAGGCCCCCTTCACGCAAAAGGAAGCTCCATGAGCACGAAAGACCCGACCTGGATTTCAGACTGGAAACCCGAAGATCCCAGTTTCTGGGAAACCAAAGGCAAGGCGGTCGCGCGCCGCAACCTGATCTGGTCGATCGTGGCCGAGCACATTGGATTTTCGGTGTGGCTGATCTGGAGCATCGTTGCGACCAAGCTTCCCGCAGCGGGCTTTCACTATACGACCGATCAGTTGTTTCAGCTCGTCGCCATTCCGGGCCTGATTGGCTCGCTGATGCGCTTTCCCTATACCTTTGCGGTGACGACGTTCGGCGGCCGCAACTGGACGATCTTCTCCGCCTCCGTGCTCTTTATCCCGACCTTCGGGCTCGCTTATTTCGTCAGCCATCCCGAGACGCCGTTCTGGCTGATGCTGCTGGTGGCATCGACTGCCGGCCTTGGCGGCGGCAATTTCGCCTCCAGCATGGCCAACATCTCCTTCTTCTATCCCGACCGCATGAAGGGCTGGGCGCTGGGCCTGAACGCGGCGGGCGGCAATATCGGCGTTTCCAGCGTTCAATTGATAACGCCGATCCTGATGGAAGCCGGTCTTATCAATCTCTATCAGGCGACGCCGGTATCGGGTGTCTATCTTCAGAATGCCGGCTTGATGTGGGTCCTGCCGCTGATCGTCGCCCTGTTCGGCGCCGTTTATTTCATGAACAACCTGACCTCGGCGAAGTCATCGTTCAAGGACCAGGTCGCCATCGTCGGGCGCAAGCACACCTGGATCATGTCCTTCATCTATGTCGGAACGTTCGGATCCTTCATCGGCTACTCGGCGGCGTTTCCGCTGCTGATCAAGACCCAGTTTCCGGCGATCACCATCGGCATTGCGTTCCTCGGGCCGTTGGTCGGTTCGCTCGCGCGTCCGCTCGGTGGTCTGCTCGCCGACAAGATCGGCGGCGCGATCATCACGTTCTGGAATTTCATCGCGATGGCCGCCGCCACCATCGGTGTCATCTATTTCGTCGGCAACAAGGAGTTCGCCGGCTTCCTCGTGATGTTCCTGATCCTGTTCGTCACCACCGGCATCGGCAACGGATCGACCTACCGGATGATCCCGTCGATCTTCCGCGAGGAGAACCTTCGCAAATCACAAGGCAAGGGCGAGGCCGGCCGCGCGCTGGCGATCAAGACCGCGAGCATTGAAAGCGGGGCGGCGCTCGGCTTTATCGGCGCGATCGGCGCCTGCGGCGGCTACTTTATCCCGAGCGGCTTCGGCAAGTCGATCGCCATGACCGGCGGTCCGCAGTTCGCGCTCGTCATCTATCTCGGGTTCTACGCGATATGCCTCGCCATGACGTGGTGGTTCTATCTGCGCCGCACTCCTGCGGAAGCGGGTGCAACGAGCCTTGCTCAAGCGCGCGTCTGAAGCATGACGCCGTCGGGCAAGCGCGGCTTTCAAGATCGGTCTCGGCCCGCAGACCGAACGTGATGACGGCAGAAGCAACAGGCAGGAGAAAGATATGACACCCGATCAAGTCAAACTGGTGCAGCAGAGCTTCTCGAAAGTAGCGCCGATCTCCGATCAAGCGGCGGCCATCTTTTACGACCGCCTGTTCGAGGTCGCGCCGCAGGTCAAGGCGATGTTTCCCGCCGACATGACCGAACAAAGGAAGAAGTTGATGGCGACGCTCGCGGTCGTGGTCAACGGTCTGAGCGATCTCTCCTCGATTCTGCCGGTGACGAGCGCGCTGGCAAAACGCCACGTCGGCTATGGCGCAAAGCCGGAGCACTATCCCGTGGTAGGTGCCGCCTTGCTGTGGGCACTGGAAAAGGGACTTGGCGAGGAGTGGACATCTGAAGTGGCGGCGGCGTGGACCACGGCCTACGGCACGCTGTCCGGTTTCATGACCTCCGAAGCCTATGGCACGCCTCTGGCGGCCGAATAGGAGCAAGAAGGTGAGCGAATCTCTCGTCATCGTCGGCAACGGGATGGCCGCGGCCCGCCTGGTCGACGAACTCGCCAGGGTCGCGCTCGGACGCTATGCGATAGCCGTCATCGGCGACGAGCCGAGGCTTGCCTATAACCGTGTTCTGCTCTCCTCGGTGCTCGCGGGCGAAACGGCTTCCCACGAAATCGAGCTGAGGCCCGCGAGCTGGTGGCGGGATCGCGGCGTGACGTTGAAATATGGCTGTGCCGTCAGTGAAATCGACGTCGGCCGCCGCGAGCTCAAGATCGCAGGCGAGGAGAGCGTCGGCTTTTCAAAACTGGTGCTCGCAACGGGATCCTCGCCGCTCCGCCTCGACGTGCCCGGCGCCGGGCTTTCCGGCGTGAGCTCGTTCCGCGACAGCCGCGACGTCGACCTGTTGCTGGCGCTGGCGGCGGCGAAAAAGCGTGTGGTCGTCATCGGCGGCGGCCTGCTCGGCCTCGAAGCGGCGTACGGCGTTGCCAAGGCGGGCGCTCCGGTCACGCTGCTTCACCTGATGGATCGGCTGATGGAGCGCCAGCTCGATGCGCCGGCGGCAGCGCTTCTTAAGTCGCTGGTCGAGAAAAAAGGCATCGACGTTCTACTCAACGCGAACACGGCCCGCATCCTCGGGCAGAGCCGCGCAGAAGCCGTCGAACTTGCCGATGGGCGCCAGATCGATGCCGATGCGGTAATCTTCGCCGCCGGCATCCGTCCGAATGTCGCGCTGGCGAAAGAGGCGGGCATTGCGGTCAATCGCGGCATCGTCGTCGACGACCGGCTTCAGACCGGCACCGATGACATCTTTGCGCTCGGCGAATGCGCCGAACACCGCGGCATCTGTTATGGCCTGGTCGAGCCGGCCTACGAGCAGGCGAAGGCGCTGGCGCAGCATCTGGCCGGACGCAGCGCCGCCTATCAGGGCAGCGTGGTGGCCACCAATCTCAAGGTATCCGGCGTCAACGTGTTTTCCGCAGGCGAGTTTTTAGCGACGGACCGGAGCGAAGCGATCGTGTTCAGCGATGTCAGGCGCGGTACCTACAAGAAACTCGTGATCGAGAACGGCCGGCTCGCCGGCGCAGTGCTGGTCGGCGATACGGCTGATGGACGCTGGTACCTCGAACTGATCCGTAATCGCGAAAATATTGCAGGCGTCCGTAGAGACATGATGTTCGGCCGTGCCGCGGCAAGCTTGGCTGCTGCCGCATGATCGAACAAGTGCCATGACCTCGGTCGATCCCGCGCTGCGGGCAATTTCCACCACCTGTCCCTATTGCGGCGTCGGCTGCGGCGTGCTGGCCACGCCGGACGGAAGCGGCGCCGCCGCGATTTCCGGCGATCCCGCGCACCCGGCCAATTTCGGCCGTCTGTGCTCGAAGGGCTCGGCGCTGGGCGAGACGCTCGGCCTTGAAAATCGTCTGCTCTATCCGATGATCCGTTGCAGCAACGGTGCGATGGAGCGGATCGCCTGGACCGACGCGCTCGACAATGTTGCGCACCGCCTTGCTCATATTGTCGCGCGCGATGGTCCCGGTGCGGTGGCGTTCTATCTGTCGGGGCAGCTGCTGACCGAGGACTATTATGTCGCCAACAAGCTGATGAAGGGATTCATCGGCAGCCCCAACGTCGATACCAATTCGCGGCTATGCATGGCCTCTTCCGTGGCCGGGCACCGCCGCGCATTCGGCGCCGACACGGTGCCTGGAACCTACGAGGACCTCGACGAGGCGGATCTTTTGGTGCTGGTCGGATCCAATGCCGCCTGGTGTCATCCGATCCTGTTCCAGCGCATGATGGCAAACAAGCAGCAGCGCGGCGCGCAGATTGTCGTCATCGATCCGCGCAAGACCGATACGGCGGAAGCCGCCGACCTGTTTCTGGGCGTGAAGCCCGGTACCGACGCCGCGCTGTTTGCCGGATTGTTGGTGCATCTCGCCGAAAACAATGTGCTCGATTGCGATTACATCGAGCACCACACCTCGGGATTCGACGAAGCGCTTGCGCACGCCCGCGGCCTGGCGGGCGGCGTGACGGCAACCGCGCTGGCAACCGGCCTCTCCGAGCAGGAAGTCGCAGCGTTCTTTCGGCTGTTTGCCGCGACGCCGCGCGTCGTCACGCTTTATTCGCAAGGCGTCAACCAGTCAGCGCAGGGCACCGACAAAGTCAATGCCATCCTGAACTGCCACCTCGCCACCGGTCGGATCGGCAAGATCGGCGCTTCGCCGTTTTCGCTCACCGGCCAGCCGAATGCGATGGGCGGGCGCGAGGTCGGCGGGCTCGCCAATCAACTCGCCGCGCACATGAACTTCACGCCGCCGGAGATCGATCGCGTGCGCCGCTTTTGGCAAGCACCGCGGATCGCCACCCATGAAGGGCTGAAGGCAGTCCAGATGTTCGAGGCGATCGGCCGCGGTGAGATCAAGGCGCTTTGGGTGATGGGCACCAACCCCGCGGTGTCGTTGCCGGAGGCGGATGCCGCGCGTCGCGCATTGAGGAAGCTCGAACTGTTGGTGATCTCCGAAAATGTTCTCTCGAACGACACCGTCGCCGCCGGTCCGCATGTGCTTTTCCCGGCGCTTGCCTGGGGCGAGAAGTCCGGCACCGTCACCAATTCCGAGCGGCGCATCTCGCGTCAGCGCGCGTTCCTCCCGGTGCCCGGCGAGGCGCGTCCGGACTGGTGGATCGTCAGTGAGATCGCCAAGCGCCTCGGTTTCGGCGCGGCATTCGATTATGGTTCGGCGGCGGCGATTTTCCGCGAACATGCCGCACTCTCGGCCTTCGAAAACAATGGCAGCCGCGATTTCGATATCGGGGCTTTGAGTGATGTCAGCGACGAGGCCTTTGGCGCGTTGACGCCAATGTTGTGGCCGCAGCGCGCCGGCGAGACCGGTCAGCAGCGATTCTTTGCCGGCGGCGAATTCTTCACAGGCGACCGCAAGGCTCGCTTCGTCGCGCCTGAACCGCCGATGCTGCGGACCGAGATCCATGAAGGGCGTCCGCTCCGCCTCAACACCGGGCGTATCCGCGATCAATGGCATACGATGACGCGCACCGGCACGAGCGCGCGGTTGGGTTCGCACCTGCCGGAACCCTTTGTCGAGGTCCATCCGGACGATGCCGCTCGATATGGTCTGGCGGACGGGTCCTTTGCCCGGATCACCACAGATCACGGCCAATGCACGCTCAAGGTCGTGGTCACCGCGAAGCAACAGCGCGGTATGCTATTCGCACCGATCCACTGGAGCCAAGCCAATGCGTCGGCGGCGCGGGTTGGCGCGCTGGTTGCGCCATTGACCGATCCGTTCTCCGGCCAGCCGGAAGCCAAGGCGACGCCGGCTTCGATCGCGCCTTATAACTACGTATTCCGCGGCTTCGCGTTGTCACGCAAGCCACTCAGCCTGCCCGACCACGCCTGGTGGGCGCGCGCCGCGATCGGTGGCGGACTGGGTTATCTCATTGCCGATAATGCTGACCTGAAAGACTGGTCGTCGTGGCTGCGTTCCGTCGCGGGCGACGAACTTGCCGAATACAGCGATTTCGGCGATGGCGTCTATCGTGCGGCCTCCTTCGCGGATGGCGCGATTGAGACCTGTCTATTTCTCGGGCCGGCGCGTGACGCCGGCGACTGGGAAGTCGCGAAAGAGCTCTTTGCGGTCGCCGCCTTGACTGACGAGCAAAGGCGATTGCTGCTGTCCGGCAAGCCGGTGCAGGGCCTTGCAAGCACGGGGCCGATCGTCTGTGCCTGTTTTGGTGTGGGGCGCACCACGATCAGCGAGACAATCGCGGCCGGCGCGGGCTCGGCGGCCGAAATCGGCGCGCGGCTCAAGGCCGGCACCAATTGCGGCTCGTGCATTCCCGAATTGAAGCGCCTGATTGCGCAATCGGGAATCGGCCACAAGCACGGGAAGCTTGCCGAAGCAAGTTGATCGACCCCGGAAGCTCTCTCCTCTATGCTGCGTTCCCCGCACCATAGAGGCTTTCATGAGGCACAAGAAGTTCGGCTCGACCGGTCACGACGTATCAGTCATCGGGCAGGGCACCTGGTACATCGATCGCGGCGATCGTAAGGCGGCGGTCGCCGCGCTCCGCCGCGGCCTCGATCTCGGCATGACCCATATCGATACCGCGGAAATGTATGGCGATGCGGAGATCGTCGTTGCGGAGGCGATCGCCGGGCGGCGGGACGAAACCTATCTGGTCTCCAAAGTGCTGCCCAGCAACGCCTCGCGCCGCGGCACGATTGCGGCGTGCGAACGTTCACTGGCGCGGCTCAAGACCGACCGGCTCGACTGCTATCTGTTGCACTGGCGCGGCAGCTTTCCGTTGTCGGAAACCGTCGATGCGTTCGAGCAGTTGGTCCAGGCTGGAAAGATCCGCTCCTGGGGTGTCTCCAATTTCGATGCCGAGGATCTTGACGAGCTTCTCGAAGTTGCAGGCGAAGGCAAGATTGCCTGCAACCAGGTGCTCTATCACTTGCAGGAACGCGCGATCGAGCATGCGGTGGTCCCTTGGTGTGAGAAGCACGGCGTTGCGGTGGTCGCCTATTCGCCGTTCGGCCATAACGAGTTTCCGGATCAGCGCAGCAAAGGCGGCGCGGCGTTGCAGACGATCGCCAAGCGCCATGGCGCCTCCGCGCGCCAGATAGCGCTGGCCTTTCTGGGGCGCGAGGCGAACGTGTTTCCAATCCCGAAAGCATCGAGTTTGGAACACGCCGCAGAGAATGCGGCGGCTGGCGATCTCCTGCTCAGCAAGGAAGACATTTCGGCGCTCGAAAGCGCATTCCCGCGCGGACCGAGGCCGCGGAGCCTGCCCATGCTCTAAGGGCCCGCAGTGGAAGCGCCGCCCCGACGCACGCCGCATATCCGCTTCCTGTTTTCGGGCCTTGTCGCCGCGGCGTGATCGGGCTCTTTGGTGGGTTCGCCCGATTCGCCTGGTTCGGCCTCGAGTTCAAAACGTGACACCTTCCGCAACTGCTGCAAGGCTGGACCGCGCGACATCGCCTGAGCGTGAGCGGCGCCGGCCGGAGAACGAGCCGGTTCCCTCGGTTCCGTCGCGGCATGACCGGCCGCTGCGCGGGATTATGCTGCTCGTTGCCTCGACCATCTTTCTCGGCACATCGGACGCAACGTCGAAATATCTTTCGAAGACCCTGCCAGCCGTCGAGATCGCCTGGATCAGGTTTCTGATCTTCGCGCTGATCATGCTTCCCGCGATGATGCCAGTCTCGCCGCTCTTTGCGCTGCGAACCCGGCGTCCAATGCTGCAGGTCGTACGTGCGATAGCACTGCTCGCCTCGTCGCTGCTGTTTATTTCCGGGTTGCGGTTTCTCCCGATCGCGGAAGCGTCCGCCACCAGTTTCGTCTCCCCCCTGTTCGTGACCGCGCTGTCGATCGCTTTCCTTGGCGAGAATGTCGGCCTGCGTCGCTGGCTGGCCACGGCGGGAGGGCTGGTGGGCGTGCTGATCGTGCTGCGCCCGGGAACCAGCGCGTTTCATGCCGCCGCGTTCTTTCCCGTGGCCTCCGCATTCGCCTGGGCTTCCTGCCTGATCATGACGCGCATGATGAGCGGACAGGAACGCGCGATGGTTACGATGACCTATTCGTCCATCGTCGGCTTTGCCATCCTCTGCGTAATGGTTCCGACGGTCTGGGTGACACCGACCTGGCACGACATTCTGTTCGGAACCATCGTCGGCGTGGCATCGACCGCCGGGCAGTGGATCGTGGTGCTGGCGTTTCGCTACGCCGATGCTTCCGTGCTGGCGCCGTTTTCCTACGTCCAGCTGCTCTGGGTCACGCTGCTCGGCTTTGTGATCTTCGGTGAAGTTCCCGACGCCTGGACCATCACGGGCGCCGCCGTCATCGTGTCCAGCGGTGTCTATACGGCATACCGCGAACGAGTCAGGCATTCCCAGCTTGCCGCGCTTGCGGCGGCGCGGTCGCCGAACCCCTGATCTCGACGACGGCTGCCATCACACCGGCAGCGCGACCGAGTATTTCACCTGGCTCAGCGCAAAACTCGATTCGATCGAGGCGATGCCGTCGAGCCGTGTCAGCTTGTTCTTCAGGAACGCCTCATAGGACGAGAGATCGGCGGCGACGACCCGCAGCAGATAGTCGCGGTTGCCGGTCATCAGATAGCACTCCAGCACCTCGTCCCATTTCGAGATCGCCCGCGCGAACCGGTTGAGGTCTTCTTCCTTCTGCCGTGCGAGCTTGATCGAAATGAAGACGCTGACATGCAGGCCTACTGACTTCTGGTCGACGGAGGCGATATAGCGCGTGATGACGCCGCGCTCCTCCAGCAGCTTCACGCGGCGGTGGCAGGGCGAAACCGAAAGCCCGACCTTCTCTGCGAGTTCGGCCATGGTGATGCGGCCATCGGATTGCAGAAGGCCGAGAATCTTGCGGTCGATGGCGTCAAGCGTAGACATTGGGATGAACCATTTATAGAAGGGGATGGATTGGTAAAATATCCCAAAACATCGGCTCACGTCGCCAAGATTTGAGATTTTTGCCAGGCGCGCTCGCGGTAACATTGCGGTAATCAACAGCCAAAAGGCCCTGAGGCTGGGAGCTCGCCATGCCGACTGAACCCGCACGCCTTGACATCTTGAACGCGCTGACGCGCAAAGTCCTGTGGCTGTCGTCGTGGACCATCCACCACGCCAACCACGTCAGGCCCAATGTCGATGGCTTGAAGGTCGGCGGCCATCAGGCGTCCTCGGCTTCACTCGCTACCATCATGTCGGCGCTGTATTTCTCGGTGCTGCGGCCGCAGGACCGCGTCGCGGTCAAGCCGCATGCGAGCCCGGTGTTTCACGCGATCCAGTACCTGTTCGGACACCAGAGCCGCGAGAAGCTGGAAAACTTCCGCGGCTTCAAGGGCGCGCAGTCCTATCCGTCGCGCACCAAGGACGTTGACGATGTCGACTTTTCGACCGGCTCGGTTGGCCTTGGCGTCGCGCAGACGTTGTTCGCATCGCTGGTGCAGGATTACGTCAAGGCGCATGGCTGGGCCAAGGATCGCCCCGAAGGACGGATGATCGCATTGGTCGGCGACGCCGAGATGGACGAGGGCAACATCTTCGAGGCGCTGTTGGAGGGATGGAAACACGGCCTGCGCAACACCTGGTGGGTGGTCGACTACAACCGCCAGAGTCTGGACGCCGTGGTGCGCGAAGGGTTGTGGGAAAAATTCGAATCCATGTTCCGTAACTTCGGCTGGGACGTGGTGATCGTGAAATACGGCAGCCTGATGCGCGAGGCGTTCGCCGAGCCCGGCGGCGAGGCGTTGCGCAAATGGATCGATCAATGTCCGAACCAGCTTTATTCGGCGCTGTGCTTCCAGGGCGGGGCGGCGTTCCGCAAGCATTTGCGTGACGAGATTGGCGATCAGGGCGCGGTGACGCAACTGATCGACAAACGCAGTGACGAGGAGTTGCTCGCACTGATGTCCAATCTCGGCGGCCACGACATGGCCAGCATGCTGGAAGCGTTCGAATCGATAGATCACGATCGGCCCGTCTGCTTCATCGCCTACACCATCAAGGGCGTTGGCCTTCCGTTCCAGGGCCACAAGGACAACCACGCCGGCCTGATGACGGTGGCGCAGATGGAGAAGTGGCGCACCGCGCAGAATATCCGCCCCGGTCATGAGTGGGACAGGTTCGAGGGCCTGCCGCAAACGCCATCCGAACTCGAGGCGTTTCTATCGTCCGTTCCGTTCAACGGCGAGGGCCGGCGCCGGCTCAGTGCGCCGGTGATCGATGTTGCGGAGCGGCTTACATTTTCGCCCTCAGCGCATATGTCCACCCAGCAGGGATTTGGGCTGTTGTTGAACGAACTCGCGCGTGGCGACAGCGCGCTCGCCGAGCGCATCGTCACGGCCTCTCCGGACGTTACGGTGTCGACCAATCTCGGTGCCTGGGTCAACCGGCGCGGTCTGTTCGCGCGCGCCGAGAAAGCCGACCTGTTCCGCAGCGAAAAGATCCCGTCGACCTTCAATTGGGACGCTTCGCCCAAGGGGCAGCACATCGAGCTCGGCATCGCCGAGATGAATCTCTTTATTCTCGCATCG
The DNA here is from genome assembly GCF_027451485.1 of Bradyrhizobium sp. GTDB lineage: Bacteria > Pseudomonadota > Alphaproteobacteria > Rhizobiales > Xanthobacteraceae > Bradyrhizobium. The sequence continues at coordinate 7,323 of NZ_DAIDJE010000175.1, read as the reverse complement.
GCCCTCGGGCTGTCGCATTCGATCCACGGCGAACGGCTGCTCCCGGTCGTAACGCTCTATGACCCCTTCATCGAGCGCGGCCTCGATGCACTCAACTATGCCTGCTACCAGGACGCGCGTTTCATGGTTGCGGCGACGCCCTCGGGCATCACGCTGGCGCCGGAAGGCGGTGCGCATCAGTCGATCGCGACGCCCCTGATCGGGATGGCGCAGGACGGTCTGGCGTCTTTTGAGCCGGCCTTTGTCGACGAACTCGCCGTCATCATGGGGTGGGGTTTCCGGCACATGCAGCGCGAAGGCGGCGAGGGCGGTTCGGTGTACTTGCGCCTCACAACCCGCAGCATAGACCAGCCGCAGCGGATCATGTCGCCGGAGCTCGAGGCCGGGATCACCGAAGGCGCTTACTGGCTGCGCAAGCCGGGACCGAATGCGGAAGTCGTCGTCGCCTATACCGGCGCGGTCGCGCCGGAAGCGATCGAGGCGGTCGGGCTTCTCGGCGAAAACCGCCGCGATATCGGCCTGCTCGCCATCACCTCGGCCGATCGGCTGCATGCGGGATGGACGGCCGCGCGCCGCCTGCGCCGGGATCGCCGCGGCACGTCGCATCTCTCCCATATTGAAAAGCTGCTGTCACCGTTGCCGCGTGATTGCGGGCTTGTGACCGTGATCGACGGGCATCCATCGGCGCTCGGCTGGCTCGGCGGCGTGCGCGGTCATCGCGTGGAGGCGCTCGGCGTCGAGCAGTTCGGCCAGACCGGCACGATCAGCGACCTCTATCGCCATTACGGCATCGATGCGAACGCCATTATTGATGCGGCAGAAAGCCTTACCTCGGGCGCGCCGGTACGTCACCGCAAATTGGCCGTTTGATCTGTGTTAGACCAGCAGCGCAGCCTTCCGCCGCTCGCGCAGCATCCAGATTACCGGCAGAAGCGCCCCGCGAGATAGTTCGTGTCCCCGACGCATCGCCGCATGACAATGACGCGAAGCTTGCCTCCGCGTCATAGAGTCTTGCGATGGGCTTCGCCCCGACCTTATATCAGACATCTGCCGTCGCGCGGCGCCCTGCATATGGCGGGTTCAATTTTGGCAGGGTTCGTGCAAGGATGCTTGCCGAACGCCTGTTCTTTCTCTCTGCGAAATCAAGAGGTTTCCATGGTCAACCGCATGCAATTTTATATCGATGGCGCCTGGGTCGATCCGGTCGTCAAGAAGTCCACGCCTGTCGTCAATCCGGCGACCGAAGAGGCGATGTATGAGGTTGCCCTCGGCTCCAAGGCCGACGTCGACAAGGCGGTCGCCGCCGCCAGGCGTGCCTTCGAAACCTATTCGCAGACCAGCCGGGAGGAGCGCATCGCGCTGCTGGAGAAGATCATCGGCATCTACAAGGGCCGCATGAAGGAGATTGGCGCTGCGGTCTCTGACGAGATGGGCGCCCCGTTGCCGATGGCCGAGCGGCTGCAAGCCGGCGCGGGCCTCGGACATCTCGCTTCGACGCTCGAAGTGCTGAAGAACTATCATTTCGAGGAACCGGTCGGCAGCGCGGTGGTGGTACGCGAGCCCGTCGGCGTGGTCGGCATGATCACGCCCTGGAACTGGCCGCTGAACCAGATCGCATGCAAGGTCGCGCCCGCGCTCGCCGCCGGCTGTACCATGATCCTCAAGCCATCGGAATTCACCCCGACCTCCGCGCTGATCTTCGCTGAAATCCTCCATGAAGCCGGCGTGCCCAAGGGCGTGTTCAACCTGATCAACGGCCTCGGGCCCGAGGTCGGCGCCGCCATGAGCGAGCATCCGGACATCGACATGATCTCGTTCACCGGCTCGACGCGCGCCGGCATCGACGTAGCGAAGCGTGCCGCACCCACCGTCAAGCGCGTCAGCCAGGAACTCGGCGGCAAGTCGCCGAACGTCATCCTGGAAGGCGCCGATCTCAAGAAGGCGGTCACCGGCGGCGTGATGCACATGTTCAACAATTCCGGCCAGTCGTGCAACGCGCCGAGCCGGATGATCGTGCCGTTGTCGAAGATGAAGGAAGTGGCGGCCATCGCCAAAGGCGTGGCCGAGAAGACCAAGGCCGGCGACCCCCGCGCCGAGGGAACCACCATCGGCCCGGTCGTCAATCGGGTGCAGTGGGACAAGATCCAGGCCTTGATCAACAAGGGCATCGAGGAAGGCGCAACGCTGGTTGCCGGAGGTCCCGGTCTGCCGGAAGGCGTCAACAAGGGCTTCTATGTCCGTCCGACCATCTTCGCCGATGTCACTAATGACATGACGATCGCGCGCGAAGAGATCTTCGGGCCGGTGCTCACCATCCTCGGCGCCAAGGATGAGGAAGACGCGGTCCGCATCGCCAACGACACGCCCTATGGTCTTGCCGGCTATGTCTTTGGCGATACCGTGGAAAGCGCTCGACGGGTCGGCCGCCGCATCCGCGCCGGCAACGTCAATCTGCAAGGCGTGCCGAACGAGCGCACCGCACCATTCGGCGGCTACAAGCAGTCCGGCAACGGCCGTGAGTGGGGCAAGTTCGGCCTTGAGGAATATCTCGAAGCGAAGGCGATCGCCGGTTTCAACGCGGCGTGATCACGAATCGTCGTTGCGGGCGGAGCGAAGCAATCCAGACGAAGGAAGTGCTCGATTGCTTCGGCGCTTACGATTTCTCGCAGTGACCAGCATTTCAGAGAAAAAACGCCGGGGCGGCTTCCGCTCCGGCGGCTTTGTTTTTGCGTGCAGGCAGGCAAAGCGAAGCGGGGCTACCCGGTGGAACGGTGGGCAACGCGCAACGCGCCTCTGTCTCGCTGCAATTTCAATGATCACCCCCCAAACGCGCCTTGGGTGTTCACATAGAGCGCGTAGATCGACTGGCTCGCCGCCATGAACAGGCGGTTGCGCTTCAAGCCGCCGAAGCAGACATTGGCGCAACGTTCAGGCAGCGCGACGCGGCCGATCGGTTTGCCGTCGGGCGCAAAGACCATCACGCCGTCGAGCTCGGCATTGCCCATGCCCCAGCCGCACCAGAGATTGCCGTCGATGTCGCAGCGCATGCCGTCGGGCGTGCCGGGCCCGGCGTCGATCAGCACGCGCTTGTTGCTGATCCTGTCGCCGGAAGGCGAAACGTCGTAGGCAAGGATCTTGCGGTTCGGTACGCCACGGGATTCGACGATGTAAAGGATCTTCTCGTCCGGCGAGAAGCAAAGTCCGTTCGGCCCCAGAACGCCTTCGGCAACGATGGTGGCTTTGCCGGTTTTGCCGTCGATCCGGTAGACGTTGGCATCAATCTCCGACTCTGCGACATATCCCTCGTAATTGCCCAGGAGTCCAAAGGTCGGGTCGGTGAACCAGACCGATCCGTCGGATTTGACGACGACGTCGTTCGGCGAGTTCAGCTTCTTGCCGTCGAACGAATCGATCAGCACCGTAATAGAGCCGTCATATTCGGTCCGGACCACGCGCCGCCCGCCATGCTCGCAGGTGACGAGGCGTCCCTGGCGGTCACGCGTGTTGCCGTTGGCGAAATTCGACGGCTTGCGATAGACGCTGATCGCGCCGGTTTCCTCTTCCCATTTGATGATGCGCTGATTGGGGATGTCGCTGCATAAGAGATAACGGCCGTCACCGAACCATACGGGTCCCTCGGCCCAGCGCAGGCCGGTCGCGAGCCGTTCCACTGCAGACAGTTTCAGCCAATATTTTTCGAAGCGCGGATCAAGCGCGTGAATGCAGGGGTCGGGGTATTGTGTCGCCGGCTGAAAGCCGGAGCGTGCGGGATTGTCGGACATTTAGTGTTCTCGTTGCTGTGTGATTTCCTCGCCGTGGTCATCTGCTAGCATCGGCAAGTTCCGGCGGCAACCTTGCCGCGATGCGCGCCCCGCGCCATACTCAAACAACGAATGCAAGAACGAGGAATGAAATGCCACGGATATTGATGACCGGCGCGGCGGGGGGAATCGGCACGAGCTTGCGCAAGCTGCTACCGCCGATCTACCCGGATCTGCTGTTGAGCGACCTGAAAGCGCCCGCCGATCTCGGCAAGGACGAAAAGTTCGCGGCCGCCGACCTTGCCGATCTCGCGCAGGTCGAAGCGATCTGCGAGGGCGTCGACGGCATCATACATTTCGGCGGCTATTCCGTCGAAGGCCCGTGGGACGCCATCCTGCAATCCAACATCATCGGCTGCTACAACCTGTTCGAAGCCGCGCACAAGAAGGGCGTCAAGCGCATCGTGTTTGCATCGTCGAATCACGCGGTCGGCTTCTATCCACGCTATCACCGCATCGGCACCGACGTGACGCCGCGGCCGGACAGTCGCTACGGCGTCAGCAAGGTGTTCGGCGAGGCAATAGGCGCGCTCTATGCGGACAAGCACGGTATCGGGGTCACCTGCATCCGCATCGGCAATTTTGGCGACAAGCCGATCGATCATCGCAGGCTCTCGATCTGGCTCAAGCCGGAAGACCTGGTGCAACTCTGCCGGATCGGGCTCGAACACCCCGACATTCATTTCGAGATTTTTTACGGCGCTTCCAACAATGAACGCTCGTGGTGGGACAATCACCGCGCCTACGATCTGGGCTATCGTCCGATTGGCCGGGCGGAAGATTATCGCGAACATGCCTTTGCCGAGCAGGCCAAGCTGAAACCCGATCCGGTTGGAGACTTCTACCAGGGGGGCACGTTTTGCGGCATGGAGTTCGATGGTGACAGGAGCCGCGTCATCGACCTGAAGTGACCCTTGTCTGGCCTTGTGCTCGGCACAGCTCGAAATGACATCAAGAAAGCAACAAAGGAAACAAGAAAATGGCTGACGGATTGCGCAAGGGATTGGCGAGTTATGGGGATCCCGGGTTTTCGCTGTTTTTGCGCAAGGTGTTCATCAAGGCGATGGGGTATTCGGACGACGCGCTGAACCGCCCGATCGTCGGCATCACCAACACCTACAGCGACTACAATCCCTGTCACGGCAATGCGCCGCAGATCATCGAGGCGGTGAAGCGCGGCGTGATGCTGTCCGGCGCGATGCCAATGGTGTTCCCGACGATTTCGATCGCTGAAAGCTTTTCGCACCCGACCTCGATGTATCTGCGCAACCTGATGGCGATGGATACCGAGGAGATGATCCGCGCCCAGCCGATGGATGCGGTCGTGGTGATCGGCGGCTGCGACAAGACGCTGCCCGCGCAGATCATGGCAGCGGTCTCGGCCGACCTGCCGACCGTCGTCATTCCGGTCGGCCCGATGGTGGTCGGCCATCATCGCGGCGAAGTGCTGGGCGCGTGTACCGATTGTCGGAGGCTCTGGGGCAAGCATCGCGCCGGCGAGATCGATGACGCCGAGATCGAGGCGGTCAACGCCCGCCTCGCGCCGTCGGTCGGTACCTGCATGGTGATGGGCACTGCCAGCACCATGGCCTGCGTCACCGAAGCGCTGGGGCTATCACTGCCGATGAGCGCAACCATCCCCGCGCCCCACGCCGAGCGTTTCCGGCTGGCGGAGGCGAGCGGCAAGGTCGCCGCCGAAATGGCCAAGGCCAAGGGACCGAAGCCGAGCGAACTGCTGACCGCATCTTCTTTCCGCAACGCACAGGTCGTACTGCAAGCGATCGGCGGATCGACCAACGGCCTCATTCACCTGACTGCGATCGCCAACCGCAGCCCGCACCGCATTGACCTCGAAGCCTTTGACAAGCTCGGCCGCGAAGTACCGGTCCTGATCGACCTGAAGCCCTCCGGCGCGCATTACATGGAACATTTCCATCATGCCGGCGGCGTGCCGAAATTGATGGCGCAACTCGGCAACCTGATCGATCTGGATGCTAAAACGATCACCGGCGAGGCTTTGCGCCAGGTGGTTGCGCGCGCGGAGGAGGTGCCGGGTCAGGATGTCATTCGTTCGCGCGACAACCCGATCAAGAACGTGGGCTCGATGGCCGTGCTGCACGGCAACCTCGCGCCGCGCGGCGCCGTCATCAAGCAGTCCGCTGCAACGCCAAAGCTGTTGCAGCACACCGGCCGCGCGGTCGTGTTCGAATCCGTCGAAGACATGACGCAGCGCGTGGACGATCCCGCGCTGGAGGTCTCTGCCGATGACGTGCTGGTGCTGCGCAATGCCGGGCCCAAGGGCGCGCCCGGCATGCCCGAGGCGGGCTATCTTCCGATTCCAGCCAAACTCCTGCGCGCCGGCGTCAAGGATATGGTGCGGATATCGGATGCGCGGATGAGTGGCACGGCGTTCGGCACCATCGTGCTGCACATTACGCCGGAATCGGCCGTCGGTGGGCCCTTGGCGCTGGTGAGAACGGGCGACATGATCGCCCTGGACGTCGAAAAGCGCCGCATCGATCTTCTGGTCGATGCGGCCGAACTTGAAAGGCGCCGCGCCGCGCTCAAGCCGCCGAGCGCGGATTGGGCCAAACGCGGCTACGCCCATCTGTTCCATGAGACCATCTTGCAGGCCGACGAAGGATGCGACTTCGATTTCATGCGCGCCCAGGGAAAGAGCTGAGGCAAAAGACCATGAGACGGGCAACGCCTGACCCCGGGAAAGAAAAATATCCCTGTCACACAGGCGGAGGCATCTCCTGCGGATGCAGAAGCACCTGTTTACCCTGAGTTCGATTGACATCCCGACAAAGCCGATGGGATGATCCAGGAAAACAATCGGGGAGGGGAGATGATGGCAAGATTGGGCAAGCCGCTCGGCGCGGTCGTTGCCGCCTTTCTGTTCATCGCGGCAGGCGTTTCCGCGCAGGAGGTGAAGCACTATCGCCTCGCCTATGATCAGCCGAAAAGCACCGGCTACGGAATCCTCGGCGACATCTTTGCCGAAAAGCTCAAGACGCTCAGCAAGGGCACGATGCTGATCGATCAGTATCCGGGCGCCCAGCTTGGTCAGGAGCCGCAGGTGCTCCAACTCGTGAAGGCCGGTGACATCGAGTTCTGCATTTCCTCCTCCGCCAACGCCGCGACGCTTTCGCCGCAGGCCGGCGTGATGTCGATGCACTTCCTGTTCCGCAACGAAGCTCATCTGATCAAGGCAATCGCGGATCCCGAAGTCGCCAAGGCCGTCAAGGCGATGATCGCCGACACCATGCAGGGCGCCCACGTCATCGCGCTAGCGACGCTTGGTCTGCGCCACATGTATTCCAAGCTTGAGATCCGCAAGGTCGAGGACATCAAGGGGCTTAAGGTTCGCGTGCAGGCGACGCCAACCGAGGACACCATGTTCCCGGCCTATGGCGCGCAGATCGTGCACATGCCATTCGGCAGCGTTTATACTTCGCTCCAGACCGGCGTAGTGGATGTCGGCGAGAACGGCATCAAC
>NZ_DAIDJE010000174.1 GCF_027451485.1 Bradyrhizobium sp. | reverse complement strand
CATGAGTTGCGGACGCCCATTACGGCGCTGAGCCTTCAGGCCGAGAACCTCGATGCCGTCGAACTGCCCGAAGGCGCGCGAGGCCGCGTGGCGGCGCTCAGGCAAGGCATGCAGCGCACCAGGCATTTGCTCGACCAGCTCATGGCGCTCGCACGTTATGAGGCAAAGCCCATCGCCAGCGAAATGCCGCAAGTGTCGCTCGACCAGACCGCAAAGGAGATCGCAGCCGATCTGCTGCCGCTGGCCGCCGGCCGCGGCATCGACCTCGGCTTTGAAGTCGTTGAACCGGTCGTGGTCCGTTGCGAACCGGCTATTCTCGCCATCCTAATTCGCAATCTGCTCGACAATGCGCTTCGCCACACGCCACGTGGTGGCAGGATAGACATTGGCGTCTATCGCGAGGACGATTGGGCGGTTCTGCAGATTGAGGACTCGGGGCCAGGTATCCCGGCGGCCGATCTGGAGAGGATTTTCGAGCCGTTCTATCGTGGCTCCCGCCCGCAGGGCGAAGGAGCCGGACTCGGCCTTTCTATCGTTAGGCGCATCGCTGACAGCCTGGGTGGCGAAGTTAGCCTCCAGAACATGACGGGACATGATCGATCGGGTATCCGTGCCATCATTCGGCTGCCGCTTTCTACAGCGCTCAATCAACCAAGCATTGGCAAACAGCCGGTACCGTCGTTCGACCCCCGTTTTGGGTCAACCTCGTAAATTGTCAGCGATCACATCAGCAAGATGCTTCTTCACAAAGCTTGGCCTCGGAGTTCTCCGAATGATCAAAACCCGATTATCGCGACACGGCCTTCCCTTGAATAAGTGGAAAATCAATTCTTGGGCGCTTGCGACAGCGCGTGCCCGTCAAACCTGGCTTATACTCTCGTCTGGAAATCTTGTTCCCGACGCAAATTCCTGAACTCTCGTTCCTCCCGTACTCATGATCCTTTCGGCCAGGCATATCGCTCGATGTTTTCTGTTCTGCGGCGCAGCCGCATTGGCGGGTTGCGCCTCCTATGAGCATTTGGCACTCGACAAGGAGCCGAGGCTTGTCGCAAACGCCTCTGAACTTGAGGGGGGCGGTGGGAAGCCCATACGGCTTGCGACGCTCGATCGATTGGTGGTCCTCAATAATCCCGACCTTTGGGCTGCGCGCGCGAAGCTCGGGCTTGGCGTGGCGCAGGTGATACAGGCTGGCATCCTTCCAAACCCCCAGGCTGATGTGACCTACCCGTTCGTCATTGCCGGGCCGGGCGTCATGCAGAATGTGAGGGCGATTTTGCTGCTGGACACAAAGCGGGACGCCGCACAAAACGCCGCCTCGCAGATCTACGCGACCCTCCTCTGGCAAGAATGGCAGACGATCGGCAAGGCTCGGCTTCTTTTCGTCGACATCATCTCCGGTGAGCGAACGAGAATGCTGATCAGCCAAAGCCACAAATTCCTGCAGGAGCGGTTCGATCTCACGAACAGGGCGATGAATCAGGGCAATGCAACCCTTTCTGCACTTTCGCCCGATCTCATCGCACTCAGCGACCTTGAGAACGCGTCCAACAACCTCGAGCGGTTACAACTGAGCCGGAGGCAGCAACTCAATGCGCTCCTTGGCCTTGCCCCCGGCGCCAAACTCGCGCTGGCGGCGTCGCCGGATTTGCCGCGCATCGATTCGTCGGCCATTCGCAGGCAATTGGCAACATTGGCCGACCGACGGCCCGACCTCGTTGCCCTGCAATATGGCTATCGGTCCGAGGACGCGAAGGTGCGGGAGGCCATTCTGTCGCAGTTCCCGAACCTGTCGGTCGGCGTTGCCAGCGTCGGGACGAGCAACAGCATTAACTCTCTTACGTTTGGTCCTCATGTTACCATGGACCTTCCAATTTTTGACCGCAACCAAGGAGGCGTCGCGCTCGAACGGGCAACGCGAGAGCAGCTTTATCGCGAGTTCAACGCACGGATTTCGGCGGCGACCGGCGAGATAGGAGCGCTTCTTTCGGAGCAGTCTCTCCTGTCGCGACAGCTTGCCGACCTGGAGCCGCGCCTAAAAGAGGCGCGCTTGATTGCGGAGAAGACGGCGGCTGCTTTCGCGCAGGGCACACTTGACGAGCGATCCTATGTCGATATCGAGGTTGCGCGGCTCACCCGCGAACGGGAGAAGATCGGCCTGCAACAAGCGATTCTCGAAGGGCAGGTCGGCCTCGCAACCCTCGTTGGCGCGGGCATGCCGCAGATCGAAATCGAGCCAGATCTGCCGCCGGCCGGTCGGCTCGGTGGACCGAGGACGCCGTTATGACGAGGCGTAGGTATTCCGCGGTATTGTTGCTCTGCGCCGGCGTCTTGTTTGTTGTCGCGCCGGTTCCGACGGGCTACGCCGAAACCGATCAAGAGCCCAGCGTCTCGGTCGATTTGGTCAAGTTAAAAAAAGGCAGCCTGCCGCGCATCATCAGCGCTTACGGAGTGGTCGGGGCCAACCCGGCGGCGCACCAAACCGTCATGGCACCCCTCTCGGCCGTGGTCGACACGGTGTATGTCAAACGTGATGAAAAAGTAGCGGCGGACACGCCGCTTGTTAGCTTGGGGCCGAGCCCGGCGACGGCAGCAGCCTACAGTCAGGCACAAACGGCGCTGCGCACGGCCAACGAGCTTGTGCAGCGGACCCGCACGCTGCTGGACCAGCATCTCGCTACGCGCCAAGAACTCGGTGCAGCGGAGAAATCCGCCGCCGACGCTCAGGCCTCGCTCGCCGCGATGCAGGCGGAGGGAGCCGGGAGCCCGCAAATCCTACGATCGCCATTTGCTGCGGTCGTGACCGCAATCTCAACAAGCCCGGGAGCCATCGTCGCGCAAGGCGCAGCGCTGATCGATCTCGTTCGCTTGAATGAACTAGTTTTGCACGCCGGGGTCGTTCCAGACCAAGCCAACGAAATAAAGGTTGGAGCGGCGGCGAAAGTTACGCCGCTCGGCGCAAAGCGCGGCACCGCCGGCAAGGTGGTGCTGCGCGGATCTGCGGTCAATCCGCAGACCGGCCTGGTCGCGGTGGATGTGGCTCTTCCACCGGAGGGCTTCTTTGCGGGTGAAACGGCCGCCGCTCACATTATCGTCGGCGAGGCGGCCGGCTACGTCGTTCCGCACGCGACCGTTCTTGTCGACGATAAAGGCGCGTCCTATGTGGTCCAGGCGGTCGATGACCGTGCACGCCGGGTCAACGTGGACGTTCTTGTCGGGGACGGAACGAGCGATGTGATCGAGGGACCGCTCGATCCTGCCGCGCCGCTCGTGCTAACCGGCAACTATCAGCTTCGAGATGGCACGAAGCTTCGACCGGCAAACTCGAATGCGGCGGACGGCAAATGAACTTCGTCGGCTGGATCGAGACCCATCGTCGCTCGCTCGTCTTTGTCGCCTTTGCCCTCGCTGCTGCCGGAGCCTACGCGGCGATCACGCTGCCGGTCGGTTTGTTTCCGACGGTGAGCTTCCCGCGCATTCGGGTCACGATCGACAGCGGCAGCATGCCGGCCAAGCAGATGCTGATCGAGGTCACCGAACCGGTCGAAGAAGTAGCGCGAGCGGTGCCGGGCGCCACCGGCATTACCTCGATCTCGTCCCGCGGCTCTGCGGAAATCTTTATCGATTTCCCGTGGGGCTCGGACATGCGTCAGGCGCTGCTGAGTGTCGATGCGGCCGTTGCTCAGGCGCTGCCGAAGCTGCCTCCGGGTACGAGCTATGTCACGCTGCAGATGAGTCCGAACGCGATCATGCCGTTTGTCTCTTATGCGCTCATCTCAAACGAAGTGCCGTCGGCGGAGCTGCGCCGTCTTGCAAGATATCAGATCACACCCTTGCTGACGGGTATCGCAGGCGTCAGACGCGTCGGCATTCTGGGAGGACAAACCCCGGAGGTGCAGGTTGCGGTCGATCCGTACCGGCTTGAGGCGCTTCATCTGACGCTCGCCGACCTGACCAACGCAATCTCCGCAGGAAATACCCTGAAGGCTGTTGGGCGCCTTGAAGACAATGATCTCCTCTACCTGGCCGTTACCAACAATGCATTCGATTCTGTCGCCGCAGTCGCCGACCTCAAGCTGCGCAACGCCAATGGCGGCATTGTTCGCCTCGGCGCTATCGCCAAGGTCTCCATGGGATCAGTGCCGCAATGGCTGATGGTCAACGAGAATGGCCAGCCCGCGGTCACCGTCGACGTCTACCAGCAGGACAGTGCCGATTCGCTGACGCTTGAAAAAGAGGTGCAGCAGCGGCTCGGCGGATTCATGAAGACGCAACCGCAATCTGTCCATTTCTATAAATGGTACGACCAGACGGAACTCGTCCGCTCCTCCATCGGCGCGGTCGCGGAAGCGATTGGAATCGGACTGGTGTTCGCGGCGGCGGTCGTGTTCGGTTTTCTACGCAACTGGAGGGTCACGCTGGTGGCCATGATGGTGGTGCCGTTGTCGCTGCTTATCACGGTCCTGTTGCTCGCCGTCGCCGGAATGAGCTTCAACATCATGACGCTCGGCGGCACGGCTGCGGCGATCGGTCTCCTGATCGATGATGTCATCGTGATGATCGAACAGATCGCACGGCGAGCGGGTGCGCCTGGCCTCGAACAACCCCAGACGACGGTTCTGCTCGCTGCGCGGGAGTTCTTCTCTCCGTTACTGGGGTCGAGCTTGGCCACCATCATCATTTTTGTGCCCCTGGCGTTTCTTTCGGGACTGACCGGCGCGTTTTTCAAGTTCCTTGCACTTACGATGTCACTGGCTCTGGTGATCTCCTATCTGCTGACCACATTCACCGTACCACTCCTGGCGCGCAGCATCATCGATTTTGGCGCATGGAGGGATCCGCAGCATGGCCGTGAGACACGGCTGCGGCGAATGCATTCGAGACTGTTGAGCGAACTTTTCTCGCGCCCATGGCTGATTGCGCCGGTTGTGGTCCTCCTGGTCGGAGCAGGATATCTTGCCTACGGCAGGGTTGGGACTGGGTTTCTGCCGAAAATGGACGAAGGCGGATTTGTCCTCGACTACCAGACGCAACCGGGTACGTCGCTGACGGAAACCAACCGCGAGCTGGAGCAAGTCGAGACAATTCTCAAGAGCGACCCGTCCGTCTACACGTTTTCCCGTCGCACCGGGGCAGGCCTTGGGGGCGATCTCAAGGAGAGTTATCAGGGGGACTTTTTCGTCCGTCTGACCGATCCCTCCAGGCGGCCGTCGAGTTGGACGGTGATGGACGGCATCACCAGCAAGATCACCGAACTCGTGCCAGGAATCAGGTTCGATACTCATCAACTGCTTAACGACATGATTGGCGACATGGTCGGCCGTCCGCAGCCTATCGTCGTCGAGCTAAGCGCCAACGACCCGACTGTGCTGCCGGCAATCGCGGAGAAGGTCGCGCAGGCGATTGCCAAAGTGCCGGGTATCGAACCGGCTTCGATCAACAACGGGGTCGTGCCCGCCGGCGACGCGCTCGATATTCACGTTGATCCAGCGGCTGCGGCGATGGCAGGGGTAACTCCCGCTGACGTCGAGACGCAGCTCTATCACTATCTGTTCGGCTCCGTCGTCACATCTTATCTCGGCGCAGAGCAACCCGTGGGGGTCAGGCTGAAGCTCGATCCACCGCAAGAGCGCCTGTCCAAAGACCAACTCGCCAAGCTGACCATTCGTGCACCGAACGGGCAAATCTTCCCGCTCGCCACCGTCGCCAGCGTAACATTTATCGCCGGCCAGCCGGAGATCACGCGCAGCAACCTTGCCCAGGTGGTGGCAGTGACCGCGCAAATCGGCGGCGGATACGACCTGGGTTCGACCGCTGCGGCGGTCAAAGCCATTCTCGAAAAGCCGGGTTTTCTTCCCGCCGGAGTCTACTATCAAGCTGGTGGCGCCTACAAGCAACAGCAATTGGCGGTACACGGCATGATGAGAGTCTTTGCCGCCGCATTGATCGGAGAGGTCATCCTGCTTCTTTTCCTGTACGAGCAGTTCTTAATTCCAATCATCATTGTTATCAGCTCGCTGATCTCGACCAGCGCGGTGTTCGTCGGTTTATGGCTGACCGGCGTCGAACTGAATATCACCGCGATGATGGGCATGGTCATGATCATCGGTATCGCCACCGAGATGGCGATTTTTCTGGTTTCGGAATATCAGGCGCTTGCTAGAGAGATGCCGCCGTATGACGCCTTGCGCGAAGCGGCGCTCAATCGAATGCGGCCCATTGTCATGAGCACTCTTGCGATGATCCTGGCGCTGCTGCCGCTTGGCGCGGCGATTAGTGGGTCTGGAGATCAAATGCTTCAGCCGCTCGCCACAGCGATCATTGCCGGGGTAATTGTTCAACTACCACTCGTTTTACTCGCGCTGCCGGTGGCAATTGGTCTGACGATTCGTCGGTAATTGTTGTTACCTCCGACGCAGCCGCGATCAGCCCGGCTCCAGGCCTTTTGCCTTTAACACGGTCAGCGCGTCTGGACCTTCGAGAAATTTAATGAAGGCCTTGGACAGGTCGGCTTCCCTGGTGGCGGCCGACACGGCGGCCGAGAAATAAGTGTAGGATTGAATGTCCAGCGGCAGCGGCCCGGCGAGTTCGACGCCCGGATAGGGCAGGATCTCGCTGATCTGCGTCATGCCGATCTCGACTTCGCCCGATGTCACGGCCTCGCCGGCGCCGCCCTGCAACAGCTTGAGCTTGGATTTCAGCTCCTCGTCAATTCCAAGTCTTTCAAACAGGATCATGAGATAAGCCCCCGTCGCTCCGGCCGCCGTGAAGCCGATCGATTTTGCATTGAGCAGCGCCTGCTTGAACGCCTCCTTCGTGCTGATGTCAGGCTTTGGGGCGCCCTTTCGAATCGCAACGCCGATCCCGGAATGGGCGATGGCGGTGTGAATCGTCTCGACCTTACCACTCCCGGCAAGGTCGTCGATGATCGGCGTCGTCAGCACCGCGACGTCAAACGTTGCGCCTTGCTCGATCTTGTCTTTCAAAGCCGCAGCCGGTGCGAACGTCATATCGACTTTATTGCCGGTCGCCTTGGTAAATCGCGGCGCGAGTTCTTGCAGCGTCGTCTTCACCGCCGTCGAAGCCAGCACCTTGATCTCCGCGGCCTGCACCTGACACGCCAGGAGCGGCAACGCCAGTCCGGCGAACGCAACCAGCACGTTGTGAAATTTCATCATCGCCTCCGCGGCCGCCGACTACCATCTTTGGGCAAAGTGAGATTAGCGGAAAGATTCCGCTGCGACCATGTCGCCCAGGGCGATCCGGCGGTGCGCAGGGCGCCGACCAGAAATTTGCGTTGCTCCATCCGCTCGGTTCCATGATCCGGATTTGATGCCGTTATGCTCGGCATGGCGGACGGCGCGGTACGACTGATTTGCGTCGCCCGTCCAGCCCGGTCGCAAAAGATATTTCGCTTTGCGGTTCGCTAGAAGCAGTTCTATGGAATGGATGTCCCGCCTCGCAAAAGGGGCGTTTCGCGATCGTCACGAACGTTGGGTGCGGGATACGATGGACGCGGGGCCTGCGCATCAGACGAACGCAGGGCAAGCGGACGGCGAAGTCGTGTGGTCCTGACACCCCGACGCTGGTGTCAAGTCGGCGACGATGCGGAGCGCATCGCGTCGGCGATGGTGGCAAGAAAGCCCGGTTCACCAGGGAGAGCGCGAAGGAAGCCGTGAAAACCATTCGTGTGCGGGAATGTCGGGCGATCCGGCGGACCTGTGGTGACTAACTCGTGTGCTTTTTGCTTTGCGCACGAGGCTGCGGGTGCGCCCAAGCGCCCGACATTCCCCACGCCCTTTGGGCGGATTTCTTCATAGCCCGGACGCTGTTTGCGTCGCGGGAACGCGGCCTCACGGTTCGAAACAGCGCTGATGCGCCTCCCCATCATGAGGATTGGATCGGCAACCCTGTGGAAGCAAGGGGAGGACTTCATCCTGAGTAGCGGCCCTCAGGCCGCGTCTCGAAGGACGGCCGCAGGGGCTACTTATGTCCGCTGACAATCTCCGGCACTTTCGTCGCGGGCGGCGTGTTGCGGCTGCGCTGGGTGCGGACGATGCCGTCGATGATGGTCATGCCAATGCCGGGCAGATCGCCGAGCCGCACGCTGTCGAGCAGGGTCTTGCCCGGAGAATGCTGCGCCTTGTCCATGATGACGAAATCCGCCGCGCGGCCGACCTCGATCAACCCGCAATCGAGCGCGCGCATCCGCGCCGTGTTGCCGGTGGCGAAGCAGAAGGCGATTTCGGCTGGCACCTCGCCGAGCGAGGACAGCAGCGAGACCATGCGCAAAATGCCGAGAGGCTGCACGCCGGAGCCGGCGGGTGCGTCGGTGCCGAGGATGACGCGGCCGAGCTCGTTCATCTCGTGCGCGGTGCGCAGCGTGAACAGCGCCGAGCGCTCGTTGCCATTGTGCACAAGCTCAAGCCCGCGCTTGCAGCCTTCGCAGATGCAGCGGATCTGGTCGTCGGGAAGCGCAGTGTGCCCGCCATTGATGTGGCCAACGACGTCGGTGTCGGCTTCGAGCACGACGTCCTTGTCGATCAGGCCCGAACCCGGAATCGACGGGCCGCCGGTATGGATCGTGCTCTGGATGCCGTACTTGCGTGCCCAGCCCACCATCTTGCGCGCGGTCGGTCCGTCCTTGACGCCGCCGAGCCCGACCTCGCCGAGCAGCTTGACGCCGGCTGCCGCCAATTCCTTGAAGTCGTCCTCGACCATCTCGCATTCGATCACCGGTGCGCCGGCATGAACTTTCACGCCACCCGGGCGCAGCGTCCAGAACGCGCGCTGCGCGAAGATCGCCATCGCTTTAAGACCGACCACATCGCGCGGTCGGCCCGGCATGTGCACTTCGCCCGCCGAGATCATGGTGGTGACGCCGCCGTGCAAATAGGAATCGATCCAATTGATCTGGCTCTGCCGCGGCGTCCAGTCGCCGGCGACGGGATGTACGTGGCTGTCGATCAGGCCGGGCGCGACCGTCGTGCCGTTGGCGTCGATGGTCGTGGTGGCACCCGCGGTGTCGAGATCCTTGAAGCGGCCGATCCCGGTGATCTTGCCGTTCTCGGCCACGATGGTGTCGGCATCGAGAATGGGCTTTTCCAGCGCACCCGAAAGCATCAGGCCCACGTTACGGATGACAAGTTTGCTCGGGCCGGCTGCCTGCGGTGCATCATGGGCCATTGTTTTGTCCTTGACTCGTTATCGGAGCCGGCAACTATACCGCTGCTCCATTGCCAAAAAACAATACAAACATAGCTCCGGGAGGAGAAGACCATGGGGGACATTGGTCGGCGTGGTTTTGTGAAGGGCGCGACGTTCGGTGCATTGGCCTTTTCGGTCGGTGGCGTCGAGGTCCTGATGACGCCCCACGAGGCGAGGGCGCGCAACGTCCCGTTCCGCCTGCTCGACGGCCATCAGGGCGAAACTCTCGAGGCGCTCGGCGAGACCCTGGTGCCGAACGCCCGCGAGGCGGGGATTGCCCACTATATCGATCAGCAGCTGTCCGTGCCGGCCCAGGAATCGCTGCTTCAGGCCCGCATCTTCAATTTCCGCCCGCCGTTTGCCGAGTTCTACCGCAAGACGATCATGACCGTCGACGATGGCAGCCGAAAGCTGTTCGGCAAGGAATTCGCGCAGCTTGAGGCAAAAGACCAGCGCGAATTCGTTGATCGCATGCGACAGAACAAGGTCGAAGACTGGAAGGGAAGGCCGGCGGCGCTGGCCTATGCCGTGCTGCGCGCCGACGCCGTCGATGTCGTCTACGGCACCATGGAAGGCTATGAGGCGCTCGGCATTCCCTACATGGCGCACATCGCTCCGGAAAAGAGGTGGTGAGATGGCAACGGAGAAGGTCGATGTCGTCATCGTGGGCGCCGGTGCGTCGGGTTCGGTCTACGCTTCCGTGCTGGCCAGGGCCGGCAAGAAGGTCGTGCTGCTGGAGACGGGGCCTGATTGGGAGCTGACCGATCTCATCAGCTCGGAGATCTGGGGCCGCCGCATCAAGCCGGCGGGGCCGCCGATCCTGCTCGACGGCAAGAATCCGGTGGGCTACGTGGCGCAAGCCGGCTGGGGTTCGGGCGGCGCGTCGCTGCATTATTTCGCGAATTTTCCGCGGCTGTTGCCGACGGATTTCAGGATGAAGAGCGAGCACGGCCGTGGCAACGATTGGCCGATCGCCTACGAAGATGTCGCGCCATTCTACGACAAGGTAGCGCACGAGGTCGGTGTATCGGGCGATGCCAAGGCCGAGGAGCGCTGGCGTCCGGCTGGCGAGGCCTATCCGATGCCGCCGACGAAAACCTTCCGCAATGGCGATATCTGGCTCAAAGCGATGGAGATGTCAGGTCTTCCTTTGGTGCCCGCGCCGGTCGGCGTGAACTCGGTAGAGTTCAAGGGGCGTCCCGCCTGTCTTTATGACGGATGGTGTCATGTCGGCTGTCCGATCGGGGCGCTCGCCAATCCTCAGGCAACCTTTCTCGGTCAGGCGCGCAGGGCCGGTGCCGAACTGCGGGCGTTCTGCACGGTAACGCGCGTTCTCACCGACCAGTCGGGTGCGCGGGTGACCGGAGTCGAATACTACGATGACAAGCATCAGAAGCGGACGCAGGAAGCGAGTGTCGTCATCCTCGCGTCGTGGGCGGCGCAAAATCCGCGGGTGTTG
Source organism: Bradyrhizobium sp. (assembly GCF_027451485.1). Classification (GTDB taxonomy): domain Bacteria; phylum Pseudomonadota; class Alphaproteobacteria; order Rhizobiales; family Xanthobacteraceae; genus Bradyrhizobium. The sequence continues at coordinate 14,302 of NZ_DAIDJE010000174.1, read as the reverse complement.
TTGAACTCGGCAAGCGACAAGCACCCGAAGGGGCTGTCCAACGCCAGCGGGCTCGTCGGCCATTTCATGATGTCGCACACGGTGGCATCGACCTGGGCGCTGTTCGATGAGGACGTACAGAACCACATGGGCACGGTTGCCGTGCAATACATGTCGTATCAGCACTATCCGAAGACAAGTCAGAAAGACGCCTTTGGCAGCACGTTCTGGACGGCGGGTTTTGCCTTGAAGACTGCCGATCTCGCCAATTCACGCCATGACCTGTTCGGTGCCGAGCTCGACGATTACATGAAGCGCGCGGCGCACCATCTGACGGGCATCAAGGCGTTCGGCGAAGAGGTGCCGACAATGGAAAATCGCGTCGAACTCGTCAGCGACAAGGACGCATTCGGCATGCCGCTTGGAAAGCTCACGCATACCTACCCGAAGGACGCCGTCGCACTCTGGAACGCCAATATGGAAGACGGCCTGAAGGTCGCCAAGGCGGCAGGTGCAAAGGAGGCATGGGTGTCGCGCGGCGTGGTCCCGACCGCTCACCTGATGGGTGGGACTATCATGGGTACGGACCCATCCAATTCGGTCGTCAACAGCTATGGCCAAAGCCACGAAATCCCGAATCTCTGGATTGCGGGGCCGGGGATCTTTCCGACCGAGGGCGCATCAAATCCGACCTATACGGTTTTTGCCCTTTCGCAGCGCGGCGCCGAACAGATGGTGATGCAGTGGGGGGCGCTGGCGAATTAGTGGGCGCAGTTCCCGGCCCATGGCTTGATCGGTTAGTCTGCTCTGGCATGCTCGTGTCTTCAGCAGAAGGGAGCGCGTTCATGATGAACCGCGCCGGGTTCTGGTGGGCGCCGCTGGCAATATCGACCATGTAGCCGCCCTGGGACGAGCGGCCCGGAAACTGCGAAGTACACTTCGCATCCACATGGGCAGAGCTCGGCAACCTCCGGGGCGTACGGCGGCGCGATTGCCGTCCCGGCAGGTCGTTGTTTTCGAGGCTCTGGCATACCGTTTGCTTGATTTCGGATGCAAGAAACCCTCGGCTTGCGGCATGAGCGCGGCCCATGACTGCAGCCGAGACGAAGGTCGAAACGAATATCAAGGGGAGTTGCTTATGCCGACCAAACTGACTCGCCGCCAAGCCCTTGTTTTGCCTGCCGGCATTGCCGCGGGAAGCCTGATCGGCCGCTCGGTGCTCGCCGCCGAGCCGATCAAGGTTGGCCTGGTGGCGGCGCTGTCCGGGCCTTCGGCGAAATCCGGCGAGGGGATCACCCGCGGACTGACCATTGCGATCGATGAGATCAATGCCAAAGGCGGCCTGCTCGGTGGCCGGAAGCTGGAACTGGTCCGCCGCGACGACGAGTCGAATCCCGCCAAGGGGCAAACGGCGGCCCGCGAACTGATCGACAGGGAGGGAGCCGCCATCCTCTTCGGCGGCATCGACAGTCCGGTGTCGCTCGCGATCGTGCCGCTGGTGAATTCGGCAAAAGTGCCGTTCATGGGCGTGTGGGCGGCTGCGACCAACATCACGCGCAACGGCGCCGATCCGAATTTCGTTTTCCGGGTGTCGGCCGTGGACGTCCTGGTCGACCGCGCCCTGATGAAATACGCCGTGACAAAGTTCGGCGCCAAGAAGCCGGGCCTGATGCTGGTGAATAACGGCTGGGGCGAGTCCAATTTCAAAGGCCTCACGTCGGCCGCAGAGGCCGCCGGCATCAAGCTCGCAGGCGCGGAAAAATTCGACGACAAGGATCCCGATATGACGCCACAATTGCAGCGGCTGCGGGAGGCCGGTGCCGACACCATCATTCTGGTCGGAAATGCCGCGCCCGGCGCGCAGGTGATCAAGTCGTTACAGAGGTCGGCGTGGGCGGTGCCGGTGGTCTCTCATTGGGGCATTTCGGGCGGGCGCTTCCCTGAGCTTGCCGGCTCCTGGGCCGGGAAAGTACATTTCATCCAGACCTACAGCTTCTTCGGCCCGCAGAACGAGGTCGGCAAGCGGGTGCTCGCGGCGCTGATGGCAAAATATCCGGACGTCAAGGGCCCGGGTGACGTCACGCCGCCGGTCGGCGTGGCCAATGCCTACGACGCCATGCAACTGACGGCGCTTGCGATTGCAAAAGCTGGGTCGACCGATGGATCCAAGATGCGCGAGGGCTTCTTGGCCGTCGACAACTATCGGGGCCTGATCAAGAACTACGTGAAGCCCTTCACGGACGAAAACCATGACGCCCTGAACGAGAACGACTACGTCATGGTGCGTTACAACGGGGATAAAATCGAGCCCGTGACCGGCTGAACCATGCTCGCGACTGCACTCGTCTCGGGGTTGAGCCTCGGGAGCATCTACGGACTGATCGCGCTGGGCTTTACGCTGACATTTGCCGTCTCGGGCACGGTGAATTTCGCGCAGGGTTCATCGGTGATGCTCGGAGCCGTGATTTGCTACGCACTGGCGATGGGTCTGCATTGGCCGATGCTGATTGCAGTCCCGCTTGCGCTGGTGGCGTGTGCGATCTGGGGCCTCATCGTCGAACGCATCGCGGTCCGGCCTTTTGTCGCACGCGGCAGTAATGCATGGCTGATGGCGACTGTCGCGCTCGGCATCGTGCTCGACAACGTTGTGATGGTCGTGTTCGGCAAGGAGCCCCGCGCGCTGCCGTCGTCGCTGGCCGATGATCCCTGGGTCATTGGCACGGTCGGCATTTTTCCGCTGCAGGTGCTCGTTCCCGTTGTCGGGCTCGGGCTGGCGCTTGCCGTTCATCTTGGCATGCATCGGACAGGTCTCGGGCTGAAATTGCGTGCTGCGGTCGAAAATCCGGATGCGGCGCGGCTGATGAGCATTGACGTGACCATGCTCGTCGCGCTCACCTATGCCGCAGCGGCGCTGCTCGCCGGCATCGGCGGCATCCTGATCGCGCCACTTTATAACGTGGCCTACGATATGGGGACGTTGTTCGGCATCAAGGCCTTTGCCGTTGCGATTCTCGGTGGCCTGACCAATCCCTGGGGTGTCGTGATCGCCGGTCTCGGCTATGGGCTGGTTGAAGCCTGCGCCACGACCTGGCTTGGTTCGAGCAGCACCCAAATCGTGACCTTCTCGGCAGTCATCGCTGCCCTGGTGCTGGCGCCGTCTGGCCTGTTCGGCGGACGAACCAAGGTGCGCGTATGAGGACGACCGCAGCTGTCATGGTGGCGGTGCTCGCCTGCATTGCTGCCGCTGCGACCTGTCTGCTGGCGCCCGGTTACTATGCGTATCTTTTGGGTATGCTCGCGACCACGGCGCTTGCGGGGATCGGGTTGAACGTGCTGCTTGGCCTTGCCGGCGAAGTATCGCTGGGGCAGGGCGGCTTCGTCGCGCTCGGCGCTTATGGGGTTGGCATTCTCACCACCAAAGCCGGGTTGAATTTCTGGGCAGCGTTACCGTTTGCGGTGCTTATGGTGGCCGTCATTTCGGCGGCGCTTTCGATTCCGGCGCTCCGCGTCACCGGGCCGTATCTTGCCATGGTGACGATCGCCTTCGGTTTCATCGTCGAATCCGTTTCGATCGAATGGCGCGATTTGACCGGCGGTTCCAGCGGGCTTGCCGGAATTTCGGCGCCGTTCGGCACTGGCGGCACCGCTCTGCTGGCGTGCGCTTTCTGTCTGGCAGGGCTGGTCTTGTTCTATCGACTGGCGCGCAGTCCCGTCGGCCTGGCCATGCAGGCTTTCGCCTCGGCTCCCGCCGCGGCGTGTGGCGTCGGCATCAGTCCGGTGCCGGTGCGGACGGCGGCCTTCGTGCTGGCAGCCGCCACCGCCGGGCTCGCCGGAGGTTTGCAGGCCGCGCTGACCGGCTTCATTGCGCCAAGCTCTTTCCCGTTCTCGCAATCGATACTGCTTTTGCTCGTGGTGGTCATCGGTGGCGCCGGCTGGAGCCTCGGGCCACTGATTGGCTCGGTCATCGTTGTTCTGTTGCCGGAAGCATTGGCAAGCCTCGCCGAATATCGACTCCTGATATTCGGCGCGGCGCTTCTGGTCGTGCTGTGGGCTGCGCCGGGTGGAATCGCAGGTGCGCTTGCACAGCTGTTACGGTCGCAAAAACCTGTTGCCGATGCGAGGCCTGATCTCGATCGGGCGCTGGCGCACATCACCGGCGCGCGCGGCAGCCTTGTAGCGGAGGGCGTGCGAATTGCCTTCGGCGGCGTCGTCGCGGTCGCAGGCGTTGATATGCTTGCCTCGCCGGGGCGTATCACCAGCGTGATTGGCCCGAACGGTGCGGGCAAGACGACGCTGCTCAATCTGATGAGCGGGTTTCAGCGCCCTGATGCCGGAACCGTGCGCGTCGGCAAACAGGAAGTCACGCGCTTCTCCGCTCACGAGATGGCGGCCGCCGGCCTTGCCCGGACCTTCCAGACGGCGCAGCCTTTCGCCAATCTATCCGTGCTCGACAACGTCCGTCTGGGTCTACTGCGCGGCGCCTGGCGCGGGCGCGCGGATTCGGATCTGGCGCGCGCGCTGCTGGCGCTGGTCGGCTACGCTGGATCGGACGCGACATTCGCAGCCACGCTGCCGCATGTCGATCGCCGGCTGGTGGAGATTGCGAGGGCGCTGGCGACCTCGCCAGCGGTGTTGTTGCTGGACGAGCCGGCGGCAGGCCTCAACGAGGCCGATACCGCCAAGCTGGGCGCTCTGTTGCAGCGGCTTGCCCGCGTCGGTCTTGCCGTCGTGCTCGTCGAGCACGACATGTCGCTGGTGATGTCGATTTCCGACGAGATCGTGGTGCTCGATGCCGGGCGCCGCATCGCCGTCGGCGCGCCCGCGGTCGTGCGCAATGATCCGGCTGTCAAAGCCGCCTATCTCGGTGCCGCGATGGCCGCCGGACCGGCTGTCGCGCGCAACGCCGCGGAACCCTTGCTCGACGTCAATGGATTGGGTGCAGGCTATGGCGCCTTGGCCGTGCTCGATAGTGTCAGTCTCAAGGTCGGCCGCGGCGAGGTAATCGCGCTGTTTGGTCCGAACGGCGCTGGTAAATCGACGCTGATGAAGGCGTTGAGCGGCCTGATCCGCCCGGTAAGCGGAAGCATCAAGCTCGATGGCAAGGACCTCGCCTCGCTGTCCGCGCCGCACGTGGCGCGTTCCGGTCTGATCCTCGTGCCGGAGGGACGCCAGGTGTTTCCGAAGTTGACGGTGGCAGAGAACCTGTGTCTGGGCGCGACGCGCCGCAGCGATTTTTCGATGAGCGAGATCGAAGGCATGCTCCAGCGTTTTCCGCGGCTGCGTCCGCGCCTGCATACGGCGGCCGGTCTGCTTTCGGGGGGCGAGCAGCAGATGCTCGCGGTCGCCCGTGGGCTCCTGGCGAAGCCTGAGATATTGATGCTCGACGAACCGTCGCTCGGTTTGGCGCCAGCGATCGTGTCAGAACTGTTCGAGCAGTTCGCGCGACTGCGCGACGAGGGCATGACCTTGCTGATCGTCGACCAGATGGCCGAGTATGCGCTCGCCATTGCGGACCGAGGCTATGTGCTTGGCGGCGGCCGTGTGGTCGCGCAGGGAACTCCGTCAGACCTGCGTGGCGCCATGCTCGACGACGCCTATCTTGGGTCTGCTTCTTGAGGTGATGAATGGATCTGATTGTCCGGGATGCGCGCATTTTGCGCGATGGCGAGCTCACCAGCGTCGATATTGCCGTGCAAGGCAGGACGATCGCGGCGATCGCGCCGGCGCTCGCGGCCGACGGGCCCGAACTGAACGCCGAAGGTTGTCTCGTCGTTCCCGGCCTGATCGAAACGCATATTCACCTCGACAAGACCTGCATCCTTGATCGCTGCCGCATCGAGGAGGGCACTGTTGCCGAAGCCGTCCGCGAGACCGCCGCGGCGAAGCGCGGCTTTACCGCCGAAGATACCTATGCTCGCGGCAAGAAAACGCTGGAGCGCTGCATCTCGCATGGAACGATGCGGATGCGCACCCATGTCGAGCTCGATCCCGGCATCGGACTTATCGGCCTTGAGGCCATCGAGCAGCTTGCGCGGGATTATGAGTGGGCCATCGATCTCGAGCTATGCGTGTTTCCGCAGGAGGGAATGACCAACTATCCCGGCACGGAAGAGCTGCTGATCGAGGGTTTGCGCCGCGGTGCGCGCACGATCGGCGCGGTACCGTATTTCGACAGCGATCCGCGCAAGCAGATCGATCGCATCTTCGAGATCGCACGCGAATTCGACGCCGAGATCGACATGCATCTCGATCTCGCCGAAACGACGCAGAACATGCAGGTCGAATATGTCTGCCGGAAGACGGAGGAATTCGGCCGCGGCGGGCGCGTGGCGGTCGGTCACGTCACGCAGATGTCGCTGCTGCCCGCGCAGCGCTTCAAAGAAATCGCGACGCGCCTGGCCAGCGCCGGCGTCGCCGTAACCATCCTGCCTTCGACCGATCTGCATCTGATGGGGCGTAGCCACGACCACGCGGTGCCGCGCGGCGTTGTGCCGGCCGAACCCCTGAGGCGGGCAGGCGTCACTTGCTCGATCTCCACCAATAATGTGCTCAATCCGTTCACTCCCTATGGCGACGGGTCGCTGATCCGCATGGCAAACCTCTATGCCAATGTCTGCCACGTCTCGCGCCCGTCAGATCTTGCCGGCTGCCTCGACATGGTGACGGCCTCTGCGGCACGCCTGATGCGGCTTGATGATTACGGCATCAGGGTCGGCGCGCCGGCCGATCTCGTCTGCATCGATGCGAACAATCCGACCGACGCGGTTGCGACGCTGGCGCAGCCGCTCTGGGGCTTCAAGCGTGGCCGCAAGTCGTTCACGCGGCCGCGCGTCGAGCTTCATCATCACTTTCACTGAAAGGTAACGGTTATTCCGCTGCTTTGCTCGCTTTGGCGCCGAACATCCGCGTGGGCGCCGGAAAACCGCAGGAGGTGCCGTCGGTGATCTTGACCTGATCCTCCCATGGCAGCCGGTAGGTACCGGCGACCATGTCCTGCATGAAAGTGTAGGGGCAATCCATCGCGCCGCCTTTCACCGCGACGTACCCGCGGTGCCAGAGCTGGTAGATGTTGTTTTCGACGCCCCAGTTGATGCGGGCTTCGCGCACGAGATCGGGCCGCACTTCTGCGGTGATGATCTCGTCGGCGCGACCCGTCGTGCCGTGAGCGAGAATGCTGCCGTCGAAATTGACGATCATGCCTTCGCCCATCGAATCGAACGAGCCGTCGGACCCGCACATGCAGACATTGGCAGTCACCATCAGGTTCTGGAAGGCGTTGGCCTGGTTGGTGAAGCGCCAGCTGTCGCGGATCGGGGCGGTGTAGCCTGCGGTGCGGATCATGATCTCGGCGCCCTTGTAGGCGCATTCGCGCGCCATTTCGGGGAACATGCCGTCATGACAGATGATCAGCGCGATCTTCGCGCCCTTCGGCCCCTCGATCACGGGAATGCCGATATTACCGGGCTCCCACGGCTCGACAGGAATCCACGGGTGAATTTTGCGATAGTAGAGTTTGACCTCGCCCTGATCATTGATGATCACGCCGGAATTATGGGGATTGCCGTCGTGGTTATGTTCCATGATCGAGAAGCAACCCCAGATCCTGTTGTCGATGCAGGCCTTCTTGAAGGCTGCGACCTCAGGACCGTCGAGACGGCACATGATCGCGGGGTTGGTGTCCATCGACAGGCCATGCAGCGAATATTCGGGAAACACCACAAGGTCCATGCTGGAGAGATTGCGGCGCGCCTTGCCGACCATGGTGACGATCCGCTCGGTCTGCTTGGCGAGGTCGGCCTTGGTCACGACGACCGGCAGTTGAAGCTGTACCAGCCCGATCACGACGCCATTGGGGGATTTGTTCAGTCCGCCAAGCCCATTCATGGGGTCTCCTCAAGCCGCTTTGTCCGTTTGTCAAAGCAAAGCCGATTTTTGCCGACGGCAAAAGGCTATATTTCAGGCGGTCAAGCGGTCGACTTGTGGGCACTGAAAGGAGCTCTGGCAATTCATTGATTCCGGTGCGGCTTTGAATTTAAGCTTCCTGTTACGAACGTGGCGCAACACTGATAGGAACGTTAAATTCGCCGCACCAGCCAACCGACTATGGCTTTTGCCGGGAATGGGTCGCACTGATGGCGACGGTTTTTCGAAGTGACGCCCGCCGTTGAAGCGGGCGCTTAGACAAGAGAGACGCCAGCCAATGGCAAATTTGTCGAACAAATCTGACGGCAAGCTCCGGGTCGCGATAGCCGGATTGGGAGCGATCGGGAAAAAAGTCGCCGAAGCGCTCGACCAAGGAATCGAGGGCCTCACCTTGACAGCGGTGTCGGCACAGAATCCGGAAAAGCACCACAACTGGCTCGGCGGTCTGAAGACGAAGCCGGCGGTATTGCCGATCGAGAAACTATCAGAGGTCGCGGACAACGTCATCGAATGCGCGCCCGCAAAGCTCTTACGATCCATCGTAGGCCCCTTCGTAGAAAGCGGAAAAACCGCGATCGTGCTCAGTGCCGGCGCGCTGCTTGACAATGAAGACCTGATCGATGTCGCCAGGAAAAACGGCGGACAGATCGTGGTGCCGAGTGGGGCGCTTCTTGGTCTCGATGCAGTGACGGCGGCCGCCGTCGGCGACATTCATTCGGTGCGGATGGTGACACGGAAGCCGGTTCGAGGTCTGGCCGGCGCACCTTTTCTGATCGAGAACAATATCGATATTGAATCGATCAAGGAGCCGTTGAAAGTCTTCGATGGCACAGCGCGGGAGGCTGCGAAAGGCTTTCCTGCCAATCTGAACGTCGCCGTGGCGCTGTCGCTTGCCGGCATAGGCCCCGACCGGACGCGGCTCGAGATCTGGGCGGATCCGGCACTGACACGCAACACGCACCGGGTCGAGGTCGAATCCGATGCAGCGCGTTTTTCAATGTCGATCGAGGGCATTCCCAGTGAAAATCCGAAGACGGGACGTATCACTGCGCAATCCGTCATCGCGCTGCTTCGCAAGCAGCGCGCAGCGCTGCGCGTGGGCACCTGAAGAACGTCAGCTTCGCTATTTGGTGCCGTAGGCGCGGTCGCCGGCGTCACCAAGGCCGGGCAGGATAAAGCCGTGGTCATCCAGCCCGTCGTCGATGGCGGCGAGCCAGATCGGTACGTCGGGATGAATGCCGCGCATCCGCTCGATGCCTTCCGGGGCTGCAATCAGGCAGACGAGACGAATATCGTTGGCGCCGCGTTCCTTCAGGCGGTCGACCGCCGCAACCGCGGTGTTGGCGGTCGCGAGTACGGGCGAGATCACGATCACCTGGCGCTCGTGCAGGTCGGCCGGCGCCTTGAAGTAATATTCGACGGCGACAAAGGTCTCCGGTTCGCGATAAAGCCCAATATGGGCAACCCGCGCGCTTGGCACCAGATCGAGCATGCCTTCGGCAAATGTCATTCCGGCGCGGAGCACAGGCGCGAAGACCAGCTTCTTGCCGGTGATCTGCGGCGACTTCATGTGAGCGAGCGGGGTTTCGATATCGACGTGGGCGAGAGGCAGATCGCGGGTGACCTCGTAGCAGAGAAGCATTCCGATTTCCTTGAGGAGTTCGCGGAATGATTTGGTCGAGGCCTCCTTTTCGCGCAGCAGCGTCAGCTTGTGCTGCACCAGCGGATGGCCGACGATGGTGACGCCTTCCATGTTGTTTCCCCTCTAAAATACAGTCCCGTCGCTGATGACCTTGACCGGCGGCGATGCGTCGCTTCGGCGTTCGCGCGCCAGTTTTCGTCCCGCAGCCCAGGATCCGCCTTGCAAAATCTTGGCGAGCGGCAGCGATACCGCATCGAGCCCGAGCCGCTCGCGCATGCCGAAGGCCAGGCGATCGAGCAGTGCCACCGTCAATGCGCGCCACTCGACGACCAGGGGCGAAGCGACCTCATGCTCGCGTAACGCATCTTGGGGATCACGAAATGTCAGCACCCCGGAATCGATAAAAAGCCCGCCATTGCGGTATTCGGCAAGCCCGGTCAGGCCGTCGATATCCGTCACATAGATACCGGCCGTCTGCAACGGCTCGATCAGCGAGTAGGCCAGCCACTGCGAAAGCTTGTGCAGCGGTACCAAGCCGGTCGTCGTATCTCCCGTGGTCAGCGCCGGATGTCGCCAGCAATCGCCGAGCGCGATTCCGCCAAGCGTCAGACGCGATGGCCAGACCGGTCCGAGTTGCAGCAATAATTCGGAAAGGATCAAGGGGGCGGGAAGGCGGCCGCTTTCGGCAAGTCCCGCCAGGTGATCGAACAGTCCGCCGGGCCTCGGCGTGTCGTGACGGCCGAAAACGTCTGGGCGGGAGGTGACGAGATTGCCCAAGCTCCGCAAGAGTTCGACCCGGCCTTCGAGTCCGACAAGCGGATTATCGTCGGACACCTGCAAGCCGTCTGCCACGTCGGCCACCGCAAGCCTGACGAGGGCGGCGCCGTCGGCGCGTAGCGGATCGCGCGGATCGGCCGAGAAGGTACCGCGTTCGAACATGGCTAGACTTGCCAGAGCGAGTCCCTCTGACCGGCCGATATCGAGGCCGCTCCTGGAGTCGCGATAGCGCCAGGCGGGGCCCGCACCGGCGTCAAGGAAGACGCTGATTATCGCCAGATCGAACTCGGCGCGCGCCCGTGCCGCGGGATCGGACCACCGGTTCGCAGCGGGAGCCCAGCGGTCCTCGCCGTTCACGACAAAATGCCGCCATCGCGAATGGAACGGCACGTCCAAGCCCGGATAAGCCTCGCGCGTGACTTGCAGTACCAGATCAACAACGCCATCCATCCTGTCTGAACGGATGCGGAAGTTTGGAAGCTTGTCGTGCAGTGCGAGTCCCAGCATTCGATGGGCGCGCTCACGCACAGCCTTGGCGCTCAGCAGCGTGAGCGCTGCCGATGCCTCGGATTGTCCGGCCGCCATGGCCATCCCCGCGTCAGTATTTTTCAAGCGGGCGGCCGATCGAGTTGAGGAGTTCGTCAGCCGGCGCAGGTTCTGCGCTGAAATAGCCGGCGGCTTTTTTCGCCGCGATCTCCACATGCGCGTCGGGCGGGACCAGTTCGTCCGGTATCGGAATCCGCTCGACGATCTCGATGCCCTGGCCGGTCAGCGCGTCGTATTTCATGTCGCTCATGGAAACGAAGCGATCGATGCGCTTGAGGCCCAGCCAATGGATCACGTCCGGCATCAGTTGCTGGAAGCGCGCGTCCTGCACGCCCGCGACACATTCGGTGCGCTCGAAATATTGCGCGGCCGCATCGCCGCCTTCCTGGCGCTTGCGCGCATTATAGACGAGGAACTTCGTGACCTCGCCGAGCGCGCGGCCCTCCTTGCGATTGTAGACGATGATGCCGAGCCCGCCCTCCTGGCCGGCGCGCGCGCACTCCTCGATCCCATGCAGCAGGTAGGGACGGCAGGTGCAGATGTCCGAGCCGAACACGTCGGAGCCGTTGCATTCGTCATGAACGCGGCAGGTGATGCGGGTAGCGTGGTCCGGCAGTTTGGCAACATCGCCGAACAGGTAAGCCGTCGTCCCGCCGATCGGCGGCAGGAAAACCTGCAAGTCCGGTCTTGTGACAAGCTCGGGAAACATGCCCGCGGTCTGCTCGAACAATTGCCGGCGCAGATTGTTTTCGGTGGTTGCAAAGCGTTGCGCCAGACCCGGCAGGTACCACACGGGATCGATCGCGATCTTCACCACGGAGACGCTGCCGTTCTTGTGGACGACATCGCCGTCGTGCTTCAGCCTTCCGGCGTCGATCGCGGCCCTCAATTCAGGAAGATCAAGCCGGGCGCGGGTGATCGCGATGCTCGGGCGGATATCCACGCCCTCGGCGATTTCCGTGGCAAAGTTTTCCGCCACCAGATGACCCCAGGGATCGAGCGAAACGATGCGCTCCGCCTCGCTCCACTGCGGAAATGGACCGATCGCGGCCGCCGGGTGCGTGTTGGTCAGATCGGGCCGCCGGATCGGATCGAGGGCACCCGAGGAAACCGCAAGCGCGCGGTAGACCGAATAGGAGCCGCCATGGGAGCCGATGACGTTGCGGTCCTGCGGCCGGGAAACCGTGCCGATGATCGGTCCGCGTTCGCGTGCGCTGGCCGCGCCCCAACGGATCGGGAAATTGAGCTTGCCGCCCGGTGCCGGATGCGAGGTGATCCGGATATGGTCAACCCGATTGGAACGAGTCATCGCGTCTATCCTTCGGACATAATTCGCCTGAACTTGCAGCTCCAAAACCGGAGCCCAAATGGCGACGGCCCGCCTGAACAGACGGGCCTCGTCACCAACCACACCAAGCTTTACAATACGGCCGTAACCGAAACATGAAATATAACGCACCGGCGCGTGATTACAACGGCGGTTAAGTCTCTTTAATACTTAAGATTTTTGAATTTTGCGGCGGCTGCCGGCGATGCTGCGGCTGCGTCTTTGATTCACCGGGCGTTGGGCGTCGCGCCATCCAGCGGCTGTAGCGAAGACAGCTGCCCGGTCGGCGTCCAGCCGCCGCCGAGCGCCTGGAACAGGCTGCTGGCCGCCAAGAGCTTGTTCAGCCGGGCCTGCGCCAGCGCGTTTTCATTGGTGAGCAGCGTTTGCTGGGTTTGCAGGACGGTGATGAGGTTGACCGTGCCCGCGCGCAGCTGGGTTTCGGAGACCTCAAAGGCCTTGCGGGCAGAGGCGACCGCCTCCACCTCGAGGCGCTCCTGCAAGGTCGATTGCTGAAGCGCGACCAGCGCCTTCTCAACATCGGAAAACGCCGACAGCACCGCCTTGCGATAGGCCTGCAAGTTTTGCAGTTGCACGCCCTTGGCCTGTTTCAGTTCGCTCTCCAGCAGGAAGCCGTCGAACAGCGGCTGCGTCAAACCGGCCGACAGCGTGTAAAACCAGGCGCCGGGTCCAAACAGCGAGGCCAGTGCCGCACTCTGCACGCCGGTTTGCGCGGTCAATTGGATCTGCGGGAAGAACGCGGCGCGCGCCGACTCGACGCTGAAGTTCGAGGACGCCAGTTGCGCTTCGGCCTGACGGATGTCGGGACGCTGGTTGAGCAGTTCCGACGGCATCCCCGGCGTCACCCGCGGGATGGCGATCTGCGTCATTGTCCCGCCCTTCACGGTGAAATTCGCCGGCGCGCGACCGACCAGCAAGGCGAGGGCGGCGATATTCTGCCGCAGCGTGATCTCGAGCGGCGGGATGGCCGCGCGTTCGGTGGCAACCTGGGTTTCCTGTTGCGATACGTCGAGCTGCGATGCCGTACCACCGACAAACTGCTGCCTGATCAGCGTGAGGATGCGCTCGGCGGCGGCGAGATTGCGCCGCGCAACACGCAGTTCGTCCTGCGCGGCGAGAACCTGGAAATAGGCATTGGCGACAGCCACGATCGTCGACAAGGTGACAACCTCGCGGTTGTAACGCTGTGCTGTCGCGGTCTCTTCGGCGGCATGGAGGGTGGCGCGGTTCTTGCCCCAGAAGTCGAGCATGTAACTCGCGGAGAGACCCAAATTATATTGCGGGAAGGTTGCCGATTGCGAGAAGCCGGTCGCACCCTGGCTGGCGCCGGTCGCACTGCGAATCTGCTCGGCGTTGCCCGTTCCGGTTACCGACGGCAACAGCGCTGCACCGTTGATCCCGACCTGCGCATCGGCCTGAATGATCTGCGCGACGGCAACCGCGATATCGAGATTGTAGATTTGCGCGGTGTCCATCAGCGAAGTCAGCTCGCTGGACTTGAAGCCGCGCCACCAGTCGACCGCCGGAAGATGGGTGTCGGGCGCCGTGTGGCCGCCTTCACGATAGGCTGCCGGCACCTCGAGGTTGAGATCGGGCCGCTCGCTGCCAAGGATACAGCCGGACAGAGCCGGACCCGCCATCAAGGCTGAAATGACAAGTGTCAGCTTGTTGGGGCTTAGTATCGTCCATTTGAAGGTCCTGCGCCGCAAGCGGCGAATTCCATTCAGGAACTTCAAATGGAGACGCGTCACCAGCATCGTCGGTTTGCTGGTAGCCGTGACTTTCCCAATTTCGCGAAAGCTGCGCGCTGAGGTGGTGCACGAACTTCGGAAAGTAGGCACTGGCGAGGGCCGTCGTGATGTTTTGCCGATCATCGGAGTGCCAACACCTACTCGCCGGGTTGCAGCCTGGTCTCGGGCGCAAGCGGACTGTCTCCACCCCTGAGACGTTGGCTCCATAGCCGGAATCGGTCCATATAAAGGTAGATCACCGGCGTTGAATAGAGCGTCAGGGCCTGACTGAGGATCAGTCCCCCGACAATTGCGATGCCGAGCGGCCGCCGAAGCTCGCCGCCTTCGCCGAAACCAATG
>NZ_DAIDJE010000173.1 GCF_027451485.1 Bradyrhizobium sp. | reverse complement strand
CCTCTCGTGCCTATCTCTTTTGGAACGATAACGGCACGGATTGGGGCGATGGCGATACGGCAACTCAAGCTCGGCGCATTCATGCGGCCGATCAGCATTCATACCGGCGCCTGGCGCTATCCCGGCGCCTGGCCTGACGCCAACTTCAACTTTGGCCACATCAAGCTGTTGGCCCAGAAATTGGAGACGGGCAAGTTCGACGCCTTCTTCATGGCCGACCACCTGGCCGTGCTCAACATGCCGATCAATGCGCTCAAGCGCAGCCACACGGTGACTTCGTTCGAGCCCTTCACGTTGTTGTCGGCGCTATCCGCCGTCACCGAACGCATCGGCTTGATCGCGACGGGGTCGACGACGTTCGACGAGCCGTATCACATCGCGCGCCGCTTCGCGTCCCTCGATCATTTGAGCGGTGGACGCGCGGGCTGGAACATCGTCACGACGTCGAATCCGGACGCTGCGCTGAACTTCGGACTCGAAGAACACATGGATCACGCCGAGCGGTACAAGCGCGCCCGCGAGTTCTACGACGTGGTTACCGGCCTGTGGGACTCGTTCGACGATGACGCCTTCGTTCGGGACGTCGAAAGCGGTGTTTATTTCGATCCCGGCAAGATGCATACGCTCGCTCACAAGGGAAAATATCTCTCGGTACGCGGCCCGCTCAATATCGCCCGACCGGTGCAGGGCTGGCCCGTCATCGTCCAGGCCGGCGCATCCGATGACGGAAGGCAACTCGCGGCAGAGACGGCGGAAGCGGTCTTCACCGCCGGCGGAAACCTTACTGATGCGCAAAAGCTCTATGCCGACATCAAGGGAAGAATGGAAAAGATCGGCCGCAACCCCGAGCACCTGAAGATCCTGCCCGGCGCGTTTGTCGTCGTCGGCGACAGCATTGACGAAGCCAGGGAAAAGCGCGCGCTGCTCGACAGCAAGGTGCATTACGACAGCGCTATCGCCTCGCTATCGGTGATCCTCGGCACGGACGCCTCCGGCTTCGACCCCGATGGGCAGCTGCCGCCGATCCCCGAGACCAATGCGAGCAAGAGCGGGCGTCAGCGAATGGTCGATCTGGCTGCACGCGAAAAGCTCACGGTGCGCGAACTCGCCCAGCGCGTCGGCGGCTATGGCGGCTTGTCATTCGTCGGCACGCCGCAATCGATTGCCGATCAGATGGAAGAGTGGCTGATGAGCCATGGCAGCGACGGCTTCAACATCATGTTCCCCTTCCTGCCCCAGGGCCTCGACGATTTCGTGGATAAGGTGGTGCCGGAACTCCAAAGGCGCGGGATATTCCGGAAGGAATATGAAGGGCGGACCTTGCGCGAGAATCTCGGGCTGCCGCGGCCGGAAAACCGGTTTTTTGGGCAGTAAACAGCCGATTTTCCGGAGCTTTCGGCCCGTAAAACCTTGACTTTGGGTGGTTTGGGGCTAGGTTGCGGCGCAAATGCGGGCCGGCTGGCCGGCTTTCTATCCTGATATCAGAGGTTTCCGAATATGGCCAAGGCGGTCACCATCAAGGTCAAGCTCGTCTCTTCGGCGGACACCGGCTTCTATTATGTCGCCAAGAAGAACTCGCGCACGATGACCGACAAGCTCGTGAAGAAGAAATACGATCCGGTCGCGCGCAAGCACGTTGAATTCCGCGAGTCCAAGATCAAGTAAGTTTGCGCATCGTCGCAGACGCGAAACGGGGCCCAGCGCCCCGTTTTTGATTCTTATGCGGTCCTCAGTATTGGCGGCTCCGATGGCCTGATCAGCGCGAACGCGACCTGGATGATGCCTCCGGCAAGTCCCAGCGCGACGCCGATCTGCCAGGCCATCGTGTAGGAGCCGAATGAATCGTAGAGGAGTCCGCCGCCGAAGGCGCCGAGGAAGCTGCCAAGCTGATGGCTCATGAAGGCGAGGCCCTGGATCATCGCCTGCCATTTCAGCCCGAACATCTCGGCGACCGCGCCCGCCACCAGCGGTCCGACGCCCATCCACAGGAATCCCATGATCGCACCGAACAGAAGCGTGCTCGCGGGCGTCGGCGGCAGCGCGAAGTACCAGGCGAGCGCGATGGAGCGGAAGATATAGATGCCACCCAACAGAGCGAGCTTGTTCCAGCGCTGCCCGGCCCAGCCGAAAAAGATGCTGCCGAGCACGTTAAAACCGCCGATCATGCCAAGCGTCTGCGCGCTCAACATCGGGTCCATGCCGCATATCGCGAGATAGGACGGCAGGTGCGTGGTCAGAAATACGAGCTGCATGCCGCAGACGAAATAGGCGCAGGTCATCACCACAAATGATGCGTTGCCGAATGCCAGCCCCACCGCTGCGCCGGCGGAATTGTCGCCGATATCGTCGCGCGATGGTTTCGGCAACGGGATCGCATCGATGCGGCCGGCGAACCACGCAGCCGGTATCATCGCGATGGCAAGAACGACGAAGCTCGCCAGCCCTACCCGCCAGCCATAACCGGCATTGAGCGTTTGTCCGATCGGCGCGGATAAAAGCGCGCCAAGCGAGCCGGCCCCGGAGACAAGTCCGAGCACCGTCGAGCGCACCGTGGTCGGGACCGCGCGTGCGGCAACTGACATCGCAATGGCCGCCGCCGTGCAGGCAAGCGACACGCCAATCAAAAGGCCACTGCCGATCACGACGTTGACCAGGCCATGTGCGGTCGCCGTCAGCGCAAGACCCGCGATATAGGCGGCTGCGCCAGCCACCATGATGGCGCGGAAGCCGAAACGGACCGCCAGCGCCCCTGCCAAGGGCTGCAAAAATCCCCACGCCAGGTTTTGAATTGCGATTGCCAGCGTGAAATCGGAGACGGAAATGCCGATATCGTGCGTCAGAGGCTGCATGAAGATGCCGAGCGACTGCCGCAGTCCCATGCTCAAGGTGAGCATCAACGAAGTGCCGATCAAAATCGGCAGCGTGGGACGCAAGACCTGTAACAGGGGCATTGTTTTCTCCCTTGAACGGCCATGATCGAGCCCACAGCCTGTTCGTATCCGCCAAATTAGAGTACACAGACCTGTGTAGTTCGGCTATCGTGGAATCCCTGTTGCCAAAGCATGAGGATATCGCGCATTCGCATGGCAAGCTCAAAACCCAAGCCGACGATGAAGGAGCGGATTCTCGAAACCGCCGACGGGCTGTTCTATCTCAAAGGCATCAGGGCCGTCGGCGTCGATACCATCGCGGCCGAGATCGGCATCAGCAAGCGCACGCTCTACAACCACTTTCCGTCAAAGGACGCGCTGATATCGGCCTATCTGCAGCGGCGTTTCGTGCAACCGCGCGCGTCCGACAAGTCTCCGGCCGAACAGATTCTCGCCACCTTCGATTCGCTGGAGCGGCGCTTTTCGTCGAAAGACTTTCGCGGCTGTCCCTTCGTCAATGCCGTGGCCGAAGTCGGCGTGGAGAGCCGGTCGGTCCGCAAGATCGCGGTCGCGTTCAAGGAAAGCCGGCGCCTCTGGTTCCGGGATCTGCTGGCGCAGATCGGCGTTGCCGATCCCGACAGCCTCGCGACGCAGCTTGTACTGCTCGTCGACGGTTCGATCGCGCAAGACCTGGTACGCGATGACCCCGCAATGGCGCGGGCCGCGAAAGAAGCGGCAAAAGTGCTGCTTTCCGACGCCGGAGTCCGGTTCGACGACGTGCCGTCAGGATTGCGCTCAAAGAATCGGACGAAGGAATAGGACTCCGGGATTTACGCCGCGTTTGCGACCACGCGGTTGCGGCCGTCATGCTTGGCTCGATAGAGCGCGTTGTCGGCCCGCTTGAGCACGTCCGCGACTGCCTCGCCTTTTCGTTCCAGCGTCGAGAGCCCGATCGAGATCGTGACCTCGATGCGCCTTTCGCCCTTGTTGACCGTGAAGGGCTCGCCGGCGATCGAGCGTCGCAGCCTTTCGGCTACCATGCCAGCGACATGCAGGTCGGTTTCCGGCATCACGATCACGAATTCCTCGCCACCATAGCGGCAGGCGAGATCGATGCCGCGGATCGATTTGCGCACACGCACCGCGAACTCGCGCAGCACGTCGTCGCCCGCGTCGTGCCCGTAACTGTCGTTGATCGACTTGAAGAAATCGATATCGAGCATCATCACCGCGAGCGGCTTGCCGCGGCTCGATGCCTGTTCGGCCAGCGTCGCCAGATGGCTTTCCATGTAACGCCGATTGTGCAGACCGGTCAGAGCATCGGTAATCGCCGCCTCGATCGAGTTCTGTACGTTGTCGCGCAGGTGATCGGTGTAGCGGCGCTTGCGGATCTGGGTACGCGCGCGCGCCAGCAGCTCGTTCTTGTCGACCGGGCGCAGCAGATAATCGTTGACCCCGATCTCGAGCCCGCGGAGCAGCCGCGTGTTGCTGTCGGCCTCCGCGATCGCGAGGATCGGCACATGCCGCGTCCGCTCCAGGGAGCGCGCCTGGCTGCACAGCCGGAGCCCATCAAAATTGTCGAGGCCGAGCGACACGATCAAAAGGTCATAGTCGCCGTCGGCAGCACGAAACAGCGC
The DNA here is from genome assembly GCF_027451485.1 of Bradyrhizobium sp. GTDB lineage: Bacteria > Pseudomonadota > Alphaproteobacteria > Rhizobiales > Xanthobacteraceae > Bradyrhizobium. The sequence continues at coordinate 30,578 of NZ_DAIDJE010000173.1, read as the reverse complement.
CTCGGCCGGATTGGTTTCGACATCGACCGTGTGTTCGGTGGAAAGCACAGGCGCCAGCCGCTCATAGGAGGACGGACGATCGTCGACCAGCAGGACGCGGCCGCCCTTACCCGTGTCGGCAACTGCGCTCCGCTCCGGCGCCTGCACGCCGATTTCGAGCGAGGTAATGGCGCGCATCCTCAGTTCGTCGGTCATCATCTTGAGACGGGTCAGGGAGCGCACCCGCGCAATCAGGACGATGTCGGACACCGGCTTGGTGAGAAAATCGTCAGCACCAGCCTCAAGGCCGCGCACGCGGTCGGCGGGGCTGTCAAGCGCCGTCACCATCACGACCGGAATGAAATGGGTAGCCGGGTTCGACTTCAGCCGGCGGCAGACCTCGAAGCCGTCCATATCCGGCATCATGACATCGAGCAGGATGATATCGCATTCGGCGCGCGAGGAGACCGACAGCGCTTCCGCGCCGTTGGCGGCGGTGAGCACATCGAAATATTCGGCGGACAAACGCGCTTCCAATAGCTTGACGTTGGCGGGAACGTCGTCGACCACAAGAACGCGCGCAGACATCTTACAACTCCCTATCCGATAAACCGTCGGACGGTCTCGATGAACTTGCCGACCGAGATCGGCTTGGACAAATACGCCTCGCACCCGCCTTCGCGAATACGCTCTTCGTCGCCCTTCATCGCGAACGCGGTAACCGCGACGACGGGAATGGCACGCAGTTGCGGATCGTCCTTGATCCACCGTGTGACCTCGAGACCCGAAACCTGGGGAAGCTGGATATCCATCAGGACAAGGTCAGGGCGGAGCTTGCGTACGAGATCGAGCGCCTCGAAACCATTGCTGGTGCCGGAAGTCTGATAGCCATGCGCTTCAAGCAGATCGCGAAAGAGCTTCATATTCAGCTCGTTATCCTCCACGATCAGGACGGTCTTTGCCATCCCGCCCCTCCACTCCCGGAAATGCAGACACAGGGGCCAAAGCCCCGAAGTCCGCTCGGCCCTTCAAAAAGTGAAATCAAACTAGCGCCAGTTTCGCTCTAACCCGTTAAGCCCGGCACGACTTACCGCGATGTGGTTGCCGGTTGCTTGAACAACTTCCGCAGACTCGGGCATGATCGTTCAGAAAATAGAGACCATAAGTTACGGAAAGGCAAACCCGAATCTTGAGAAAATCGAAGCGGAACCCTCGCGAAGTCGCTGAAATCGTTGCAATTCAGGCACTTTCCTTTGTCGCCGGAGATCCTGAACGGCTGGGGGCGTTCCTGGCCGAAAGCGGGATCGGGCCGGAGACCTTGCGCAGTGCTGCCGCCGATCCCCGATTCCTGGCGCATGTGCTCGACTTTGTGATGCGCGACGACGCGACCGTGAAGGCATTTGCCGAAGCCTCGCAGCTGCATCCGACCAACATCGCCGCTGCCCATCAGGCGTTGAACGATCCAGCCTGGGAGCGCGACGTGCCGTGACATCTCCCGCGTCCGCGGCAGTGGATAGACCGGCCTGCTTTTGCAGGGATTGCCTCCATGATCTGGAATTCGACGCGCGGCGGTGCCGCGCCTGCGGTTCGCCGCGGTTGGTGCGTCATCGCGCGCTGGCCTCGCTGAACTTCGCGCACATCGATTGCGACGCGTTCTATGCCACGGTCGAGAAGCGCGACAATCCGGAACTCGCCGACAAACCCGTCATCATCGGCGGCGGCAAGCGCGGCGTGGTCTCAGCGGCCTGCTACATCTCGCGCACCTTCGGTGTCCGATCGGCGATGCCGATGTTCAAGGCGCTGGAGCTCTGCCCTGCTGCGATCGTGATCCGCCCCGACATGGCCAAATATGTCCGGGTCGGCCGCGAGGTGCGCCGCGCGATGCAATCGCTCACTCCGCTGGTCGAGCCCCTTTCCATCGACGAGGCGTTTCTCGATCTCAGCGGAACCCGGCGCGTGCACGGCATGATTCCCGCCAAGGTGCTGGCGCGCTTTGCCCTGCAAATCGAGCGCGACGTCGGCGTCACCGTCTCGGTCGGTCTCTCCTGCAACAAGTTCCTCGCCAAGATCGCTTCCGACCTCGACAAGCCCAGAGGCTTTGCAGCGCTTGATCACGACGAAGCGCGGACGATGCTGGCGGAGAAACCGGTCAACTTCATCTTTGGCGTGGGACCGGCGACGCAAGAGCGCCTCATCCAGCGTGGCTTTCGCACGATTGCCGATTTGCAGCGCGCCGAGGAGGCCGAGTTGATGCGGTTGTTCGGCGGCGAAGGGCAGCGGCTGTGGCGGCTCGCGCGCGGGATCGACGACCGGCGCGTGGTACCCGACCGGGGCGCCAAGACAATCTCCAACGAAACGACCTTCGAGACGGACATCCGCGACTTCGCGACCCTCGAAAGGCTGCTGTGGCGACTGTCGGAAAAGGTCTCCAGCCGGCTCAAAAGCAGCGAGCTTGCGGGATCGACCATCACGCTCAAGCTGAAGACCGGCGATTTCAGGCAACGGACCCGGTCGCAGTCCATCTCGGCGCCCACCCAGCTCGCCGCACGGATCTTCGCCGTATCACGAGAACTGCTGGCCAAGGAGATCGACGGCACCGCGTTCCGCCTCATGGGCACAGGCGTCAGTGCGCTTCGCCCCAGCTCGCAGGCGCATGAGACCGACATGCTCGACCGCCGCTCGGCGGATGCCGAGCGCGCCATTGACGGGCTTCGCAAGAAATTCGGCAACGCCGCCGTGATCCGGGGCATTGCCTATGACGGGCCGGAAAAAGGGGAAAGCTAGTTCAAGCCGTCATTTGCACGGCTTGGAATCCTTGACGTTGAATTTTCCAAGCGCGCCGGAAATCACGAAGTCGTTGTAGTCGAGGACCAGCGCCCGCGACACGCCGTTTTCGAACAGCTCGAACGACATCGCGTAAACCGGCGTCTGCTCACCATCCTGCGGCTTGGCGTCGTGGTCAAAGTAGCTGACGGTAACCGGCCAGCGGGTGGTCGATTTCATCACGTCGCTTTCGGTCGAGGGATCGGGGGACGCGATCGTCTGATCGCCGCGGATCGGCTGCCCGATCACCGCCATGGTGTTGAAGACCTTTTCGCCATTATCCGAGCCGTCATATACGGTCTGTTCCAGAATGCTCTTGCCTTCCTTGGCGGCGGCGATGATGTGCTCGATCTGCTCGGTCGGGAACACGACCGAGCCGTCGAGATTGAACGTCTTGACCTGCGGCTGTTTTAGCTTGACCGTTATGTGGTCGCCGACCCGTTCCGCGACGCCGTCGACCGGCCCTTGATCGACATCGTTCATCCGCGAATCGATCTTGAAGCGATAGGTCTTGCCCGCAGCATCTTCCCAAGAGCTCGAGCGCAGATCCGACAAGGTGACCTTGTCGTCGCCGCCGTCCATCTCCGAGACCTGACGGAATTCGGAAGTGTAGCCCTCGCAGGCACTGCCGCTGAAGCTGTAGAGGATACGGCCCCGCGCGCTGCTGATCGAACTGGAGCCGCGCGACTTCAAGAGCGAGAGGTCGTAAAGCGCCTGGTGAGCAAGAAATCCGCCGCCGGCCGCGGCTTCGGCTCTACTGGTCGCCGCTATCGCCATCGCCGAAACCGCCATCGCGAGCGTCAACGATTTGGCGCTGGCTGTCCTTATCCGAAATGTGCGGGCCATGTCTTTACGTCTCTTGAGAAGTCTTTGCGGTGCGAGGGTTCCTCGAAAACCGGCCAATATCCCCGAAAGCCGCCTTCCTCCGCACCGACGAGAAGCCGCATTTCCGTGGACCCCAACCGGTCAAAGGATTTTATCCAGAATATTCACCGCCTGATTGCGCCGCAACTGCGGCCAAAAGGCGGAAGACTTCGATTGCTGGCGGCTTCGGCCTCGCGGGCCACGGGCTGCCATCGCTTGCAACGGATCGGCCAATGGGCGAAACAGGACGCTGGCCAGAATTGGCCGGCTGGCATGAAGGGGACGAAACATGGCGGGTATGGTCGAACAGAGACTGGCATCCCAAGGCATTAGCCTGCACGAGCCGCCGAATCCCGTCGCGAACTACGTGCCCTTCGTGCGCAGCGGAAACTTGCTGTTTGTTTCCGGCCAGGTATGCCTCGGCGCGGACGGCAAGCTGATCGCGAAGGGCAAGTGCGGCGCCGGCGTGACCGTCGAGCAAGGCGCCGCCGCTGCGCGCGGCTGCTCCATCAACCTGTTGGCACAGGTCAAAGCTGCGCTCGGTGACCTCGACAAGGTCCTGCGGGTGGTTCGCCTCGGCGGTTATGTCAATTCGGCACCCGATTTTCTCGATGGTCCCAAAGTGCTCAATGGCGCTTCCGACCTGATGGTGGCGGCGTTCGGCGACAAGGGCCGCCACTCACGCACCACCGTTGGCGTCGCAGCGCTGCCGGCCGACGCCGCCGTCGAGGTTGAAGGGGTGTTTGAGGTCTCGTAAGCGGGTCAGAAATGCGTGTCCAGGATTGGCTCACCGCGCGGCCAGTGGCCCATCGCGGCCTGCACGATCGCTCGCGCGGCATCGTCGAAAACATGCCCGGCGCGGCGCAGGCCGCCATCGATGGCAATTTCGCCATCGAATGTGACATCCAACTCACCGCCGACGGCGAGGCCATGGTGCATCATGACGATGGGCTCGGCCGGCTGACAGAGGGCGCAGGCCCCCTGCTCGGCTTGACCGCGAGGGCGCTGAAAGAGGTCCGCTTCAAGGATACCTCGGAGCGGATGATGTCACTCGCCGACCTCTGCATCCTTGTCCGAGGCCGCGTTCCCATCATTGTCGAGGTCAAGAGCCACTTCGATGGCGACCGCAAACTCGTGAAACGGATGGCCAAGGTCCTCAAGTCCTACGCCGGCCCCGTCGCCGGAATGTCGTTCGACCCGGATCAAGTCGTCGCGCTGCGGGAATTGATCCCGGAGGTGCCTCGCGGCATTGTCGCTCAAAGCAGCTACATGGAGGCCGACTGGCCGGAGACGACACCCGCCCAGCGCAGCGGCATGCGGTATCTGAAGCACGCTTGGAGGATCCGCCCGCAATTTGTTGCCTATTGGGTCAATGATCTGCCAGCGCCGGCTCCGTGGATCGCGCGACATCTATTTGGCCTGCCGCTACTCACCTGGACCGTGCGCACGGCCGACCAGCGGGCGCGCGCCGGGCGCTATGCCGATCAAATGATCTTTGAAGGGTTCCGGCCCTGATATCGGGACCTTGAAGTCCGGCCGACATTGCATGATCTTATGGATTACTGCGGCCACGGCCGATGGCCGATCAAATGCTTGGACCCGCGCCACTCGTTCATGGATTCATCCGAAATCACCCTCGAAGCGGTTTCCTCAGTCAGCCAGATTCCGGCTGACGAATGGAATGCCTGCGCGAATCCAGTCGCCTGCCCCGGGGTCCTGACGGAAGGCTTCAACACCTCCTACAACCCCTTTGTTTCACATGCCTTTTTCCTGGCCGCCGAGGTTTCGGGCTCGGCCACCGCGCGAACCGGCTGGGGACCGAGTCATCTCCTCGCGCGGCGAGAGGGCGAAATCGTTGGCATCGTGCCCTGCTATCTGAAATCGCATTCGCGCGGCGAATACGTGTTCGACCGCGGCTGGGCCGATGCCTATGAGCGCGCCGGTGGAAGCTATTACCCGAAGCTCCAGGCGTCGGTCCCGTTTACGCCCGCTAGCGGTCCTCGCCTGTTGATCCGCGGTGACGAGAACCACGACGAAGTCCGCTCCGCACTGGCGCGCGGTCTTATCGGGCTGTGCCATGCCACCGAAGTTTCGTCCGTGCACGTGACGTTTGCGCGCGAGGCGGAATGGAAATTTCTCAGCCAGCACGGCTTCCTGCAACGGACCGACCAGCAATTCCACTGGCACAATCAGGGCTATCAAACCTTCGACGATTTTCTCGCCACTCTGAATTCGCGTCACCGCAAGGCGATCAAGCGTGAACGACGTGAGGCCGTCGCCAATGGCATCACGATCCACGCGCTGAACGGCAGCGATATCACCGAGGAAGCCTGGGACGCGTTCTTCGAATTCTATATGGAGACCGGCTCACGCAAGTGGGGCCGCCCCTATCTGACTCGTTCGTTTTTCTCGCTGATCGGCGAGAGCATGGCGAAGGACGTGCTGCTCATCATGGCGAGGCGCAACGACCGCTGGGTTGCGGGCGCCATCAACTTCATCGGCTCGGACACGCTGTTTGGCCGCAACTGGGGTGCAATCGAGGATCACCCGTTCCTGCATTTCGAGGTGTGCTACTATCAGGCCATCGAATACGCGATCACGCGGGGACTGAAAAGGGTTGAGGCCGGCGCGCAAGGCGAGCACAAGATCGCCCGCGGATACCTGCCGCAAACCACTTATTCGGCGCACTACATCGCTGACCCGACCCTGCGTTATGCGATCAACGATTATCTGAAGCGCGAGCGCGCCTATGTTGCCGAAATGGGACGTGAACTCAGCGAAGCCGGTCCGTTTCGGAAAGAGAACGGCTCCTCGGATTAAGATTAGATTTGGAGTTTTCGATGCCGGCCTACGACCCCCAAAATCCCTTCGCAAAAATCCTGCGGGGCGAATTGCCCTGCTACAAGGTTTACGAGGACGCCCATACGCTGGCTTTTCTCGACATCATGCCGCGCTCTCCGGGCCATACGCTGGTGATCCCGAAAGCGCCGGTGCGCAATATTCTCGACATCAGCCCGGAGGACCTTGTGCATGTAACGCGCGTCGCGCAGAAAATCGCCAAGGCGTCGATGACAGCGTTCGATGCCGACGGCATCACGGTCCAGCAATTCTCTGAACCTGCCGGCGGCCAGGTGGTCTTTCACCTGCATGTACATGTGATGCCCCGCCACACGGGCGTAGCGCTGTTGCCGCCCGCAAGCCGCAAGGAAGATGGCAAGGTGCTGGAAGCCAGCGCCGCCAAGCTTGTCGCGGCGTTGAAATAACCGCCTACCGCCCGCTCGCCCCCGCGCCCTGCGCCGCCAGCGGCGAGAACTCACAGCGATCGGGCTTGAGGTCGATCAGCGGCGTCCCATCGAGACAATCCAATCCTCTCACCAGCACGCTCGAGCCCTCAATTCCGACGAACTTGACGATCGAGGTGCCGATCGGATTGGGCCTGACGGGCGAGCGCAAGGAGAAGGTGCCGCGCAAGGATCCGCGCGGGTTTTGCAGCACGAGGTTGCGCCGCGACCGATCGAGCCAGTAGAGCACCTCCAGATTCTGATAAAGCTCGATACCCTTCAACGCCGGCACCCACGGTTCGAAGATCTCGAGCCGGCAGATCGGGCCATCATGGCTGCCCTGCCGCGGCGTCTCCTCGCGCGTTTTCCACGGCGTGCGGATGCGGCCGATAAAGACAAGCCCGGCATCATTGGCCGCCGGCATATCGACGGCGACTTCCCCTTCCCGTAGTTGCGTTTCCACAGTCATCGCTTCAATCCAATGAAATGTTCCGCGCCTTGACCACGGTCGACCACCTGGCGCGGTCGGCCTCGATAAACCGGGCAATCTCGGCCGCGCTTTGCGGGCGTTTTACCGAATAGCCGATTTTCTGGAGCGATGCACGGAACGTCTCGTCATCAAGTGCCCGATCGAGGCTCGCTTTCAGAATGGCTGCGGCATTGTCCGGCACCTTCGCGGGCACGGCAATGGAGAACCAGACATTGACGAGGTAATCGGGATAGCCGCTTTCGGCAACGGTTGGAACATCAGGCAGTTCGGGCCGCCGTTTCGCCGACGTCACGCCGAGCGCTCGCAAGGAGCCGGCCTTGACCGAAGGCAATGCCGTGCCGAAGGAATCAAACATGAGCTGGACGTTGCCCGCCAGAAGATCGACCATCGCAGGCCCGGCGCCTTTATACGGCACATGGGTCATCTCGATACCGGCCATCTGCTTGAACATCTCGCCGGCGAGATGAATCACGCCGCCTGTACCAGCCGAGCTGAAGGAGAGCTTTCCCGGATTCCGTTTGGCATAAGCCACAAATTCCGCAACGGACTTCGCCGGCACCGATGGATGCACCTCCATCACCAGCGGATCTTCCGTGACGACGTCCAGGGTTCGAAAGTCCCGATCGGGATCGTAGGCGAGCTTCTTGTAGAGAATGGGATTGAGCACGAACATCGAGCCGGACACGACCAGAAGTGTGTAGCCGTCAGCGTCGGCGCGTGCCACGGCTTCAGCACCGATAGCGCCCTGTGCGCCGCCCCTGTTTTCGACAAGCGTCGTCTGCTTGAGGTCTCTGGCCAGAAAATCCGCGACCGCCCGTCCGACGATGTCGGTAGGGCCGCCGGCAGCGTAGGGAACCACGAGGCGGATGGCTCGCGTCGGAAACTCGGCCCCGTCGCCCCGCACTGCTGCGAAAAACACCGTGGCGCCGACGAGCCCCGAGATGAAGGCCGACTCGAGAGGTCTGCCCATTATCGTTTCCTCCGCCGGTGACTTGTCGCCAGCAAGTCATCAAACCAGCAACGCGGCGATTAGCCAAGCCGCCATTTGTCGGGCGGCATCATCCCCGGACCCCCGCGTTCCTCAGGACGAAACACGCCCCGCCGGCGCGCAGGATGCGGTTGCAGAGGTCATTGGCAGCTTGGCGCGTGTCGGCACCGATGCGCACCTGGTAGAACGGCCTCATGCCGCGGCTGCGGTTCTGGGAGCTGAGCAAGCTCGGAGACTGGTCGCCGACCACGCTACGCAATTTCGCCATCGCGCGCGAATACATCGCCATCGCCAGATCGCGATTGAATCCGCCCGCGAGCTGCACACCCCATGGCTTCGCCGCGCCGAGTTGCACGCTCTGTTCAAGCCGGCTGACGAAATAGTTTGGCGCACGCTTGAGCATCGCCATCAGATCCTGACAGGTGGTGTGCGCGGAAGCCCGGTCGGACACTTGGCCGCCTCGGGCCGCCGCTCGCCATTCCTCGACTGTAGCGCCGGTAATCACCGACACGTAGTGCCGCGTCTCCTGCGGCATCGATCCCGTTCCGGCAAGCCAATCCTGCACCCGCCGTGGCCCTGCATTGTAGGCGGCCGCCGCGAGCCCGAGATTTCCGAACTGACTGCGCAATTCGGCTAAGAATTCAGCCGACTTCGGCAGCGCCTGCACGGGGTCAAAGGGGTCGAGCAGGCGGCGCTCGCTTGCCGTTCCCGGCATGAATTGCGCGATGCCCTGCGCACGCTGCCCGCGGCGGGTCATGGGACCGATCGCGTCGGGCTGAAAGCGGCTCTCCTGCCAGATAACGCGGGCGAAGAACTCAAGCGGCAGGTTGTTGGCCCGCGCCGCCGCCTCGATCATCAGGCACATGGCCTCTCGCGTGTGCGGGTCGGTCGGCTTATCCGTCGGGATCGCGAGTTCTTCGACGCTCGGTATCGCAATTCCGAAGCCATCGGCGGAGGCCTGAGGCTCTTGCGCAACCGCGCTGCCCGTACTGCAAAGGAACAGTACGGCCACGACGGAGAACCAGATAGACGAGCCATTGAGCCCTGGCATCGCAGTCCTGCCTTGGAAGTAAAGCGTCTTGACACCTTACGCCCGCCGTTTAGCTATCGTTCCAAGATGGCTGCTTGATGAGAGCGATCCCCAATGACGAGTCCTTTGGACAACCGCGCCAGCTTCGCGCCCGACGACGACGCGCCGATCCCCTACATGGCGCGCACACGCGAATACTACGCCGCGATCGGCTACACCACGCCCTATCGCTGGGCTCACTATGTGAGCGCGCCGTTCCAGCCCCTGCGCAAAGCGCTTGCGCAATCGCGCATCACCATCATCACGACCGCTGCTCCGTTCGATCCTGCGAAAGGCGACCAGGGTCCCGGCGCCAAATATAATGGCGGAGCCAAATTTTATTCTGTCTATGACGGCGATACTTCCAAGAAGCATGATTTGCGGATTTCGCACATCGCCTACGACCGCGTGCACACCTCGGCCGAGGACAGCGGCACCTGGTTCCCGCTGCCGCAGCTGCTACGCTTGGCCTCCGAAAAGCGGATCGGCGAAGTGGCACCGCGCTTCTTCGGCGCGCCGACCAACCGCAGCCACCGTGTGACGATCGAGACCGACGCGCCGGAAATTCTCGCCCGCTGTCAGGCCGATCGCGTCGACGCAGCGGTGCTGGTGCCGAATTGCCCGGTCTGCCACCAGACCGTCAGCCTTGTCGCCCGGCATCTCGAAGAGAATGGCATCCCTACGGTTGTGATGGGATGCGCCAAGGACATTGTCGAGCACGCGGCGGTACCTCGCTTCCTGTTCTCCGATTTTCCACTTGGGAATTCTGCCGGAAAGCCGCACGATGCGGCCTCGCAGGCATTCACGCTTGAACTGGCGCTGCGCTTGCTGGAAACAGCGCCGTCAGCCCAGACGACCGTGCAGTCGCCGCTGCGGTGGAGTGCGGATGCTTCCTGGAAGCGCGACTACAACAATGTCGCGGCGTTGAGCGCCGACGAACTCGCCCTGCGACGCCGCGAATTCGACGCCCAGAAGGAAGTCGCGCGCACCGTGCGCGGCACGGCAGCTTGAAAATCCCGCCTTGGCCCACTTTGCCGCCCAATCTTCGCAGCATTAATTTACGTTAACGCGGCATTTTGGCCGCGGCAGCCTTCCTCTACCGCCAAAGCCGCGTAAAAGTCCGCCTGTTTTTTAGGAGCTTTTCGATGCTTGAACGACGCCAGACCCCACGCGACAAGGTGATTTACGGCGGGACGGCCGAAATTGCCGAAAGCGGCGTGTCCCGGGATTGCGTGGTCCGCAATATCTCGGAAAACGGCGCCCACCTCGAATTCGGCAATCCGGTACGCCTCCCCAAAGACTCGCTCAGACTCACGATCGCGCGCAAGGGACGCTCGTTCATGGCGCGGGTCATCTGGCTGCGCGACAATTTCGTCGGCGTGGCGTTCAACACCGAGCATTCGTACGAACTGCCCGGCTCCGATCTCGCCGAACGCCTGCGCAAGAGCGAGAAGAAGAAGCGCCAATTGCAACGGCGCATCAAGGAATTGATCGGCGAAGGCTGAGGCCTTTCAGACCCGCGCTGCCTTTGATATCCCCTGAACCTTGCCGCTGATCGGCGCGAGCGGCCGCCGGGCTTCGCCCGCTTCCAGGACAAAACGCTGATCCAGCGAATACCAGGGCGCCGCGAAGCCCCACTCGTCGGAGGCTTCGTCGTGGCGAACGTAGTTGCCGATCAGCGCCCGCGTAACGCCGAACTGGACATCCGATTCAATATTCGGATCGTCCGGCCAGTAGACCTGCGAGATCAGGGTCTTGAAGCCGGGTTTGAAGGCCATGAAGTGCAGATGGGCGGGGCGAAAGTGATGGCGGCGCGTGGCACGCACAAGATCGCCGACCGGACCATCGATCGGAATTGGATAGCCGGCGGGCTTGACGCTCCTGAATGTGAATCGTCCCCTCTCGTCGGAAACGAACCGCCCACGCAAATTCATCTCGGCTTGTTTGGCGTCCTGGTTCTCATAAAGCCCCTCCGGCGAGGAATGCCAGACATCGACCTCGGCGCCTGCTACCGGATTTCCAAGCGCATCTTCGAGCAAAACCGAGACAAGCAGGGCATCGCCCGGTGTTGGCGAGCGCACGAGCGAAGAGCCGCTCGCCGCAACCGGCTGATCGTCGCGCCAGAACGGCCCGAGCATGTTGGCTTGGGTTTCGCTCTGTCCCTGGTTACCGTTATTGAGCAGACAGACGAGGGACGAGATGCCGAGCGAGCCCGCCATCAGCATCACCTCATTATGCGCGGCCGTCGTCTTCTGGCCCATCGCCGCAATCAGTCGGACCGCATCGCCAAACTCGCGCTCGGTCAGACGTACCTCACGGACAAATCCGTGGAGATGCCGCACCAGCGCCAGCAGGATTTCGCGCAAACGCAGATCCTCGACGCGCGAGAAGGCCTCCTGGACGGCCTCGGTCACCATGTCCTGATTTTCGATGATCATACCTGCCCCCGGCGCACCACTTCTGCGAGCCTCTTCCAATAAAAAGGCCGACGGTCTCTCGACCGCCGGCCGTGTCTCACCGCTCTATGGCGAACCTCAGGCTTTCACCAGCGGGCCTCGGGAAGCCGGGCCCTTCGACCCGCCGGGGCCGCTTCCGCCGGGGCCATTCGGCTTCGGCTTGCGCGGCACGGTACGCTTGCGTGCGCCGGGCAATTTCTCCGGCTTCGGCGTGACCGGACCCTCCACGAACTCGAATCCGATCTTGTCCTGCGCAGTCGCCTCGTCCTTGAGCAGCACGACGCGGACGTGACCGCCTCCCTTGAGCTTGCCGAACAGAACCTCGTCTGCCAGCGGCTTCTTGATGTGCTCCTGAATCACGCGGGCCATCGGCCGCGCGCCCATCTGCTCATCGTAGCCGTGCTGAATCAGCCAGGCCTTGGCAGGCTCGGACAGTTCGATCGTGACATCGCGGTCGGCGAGTTGCGCCTCGAGCTGAAGCACGAACTTCTCCACCACCATGCCGATCACATCCGCATTGAGATGCGCGAATGAGATGATGGCATCAAGACGGTTGCGAAACTCCGGCGCGAATTGCCGGTTGATCGCCTCGTGGTCGTCGCCTTCCCGCTTGGAGCGCGTGAAGCCGAAGGCCTGGCGCGCCAGATCGGCTGCGCCCGCGTTGGTGGTCATGATCAGGATCACGTTGCGGAAGTTGACCTGCTTGCCGTTATGATCGGTGAGTCGGCCGTGGTCCATGATCTGGAGCAGCACGTTGTAGAGATCGGGATGCGCCTTCTCGATTTCGTCGAGCAGCACCACGCAATGCGGATGCTGGTCCACGCCATCGGTAAGCAGACCGCCCTGGTCGAACCCGACATAACCCGGAGGAGCGCCGATCAGGCGCGAGACCGTGTGCCGCTCCATGTATTCGGACATATCGAAGCGCAGGAGTTCGACGCCTAGCGTCGCCGCCAGCTGCTTGGCAACTTCCGTCTTGCCGACGCCGGTCGGACCGGAGAACAGATAGCAACCGATAGGCTTTTCCGGTTCGCGAAGGCCCGCACGCGCGAGCTTGATGGAGGCCGAAAGGGATTCGATTGCCTTGTCCTGGCCGAACACTACCCGTTTCAAGGTCTGCTCGAGGTGCTTGAGCACTTCAGCGTCATCCTTGGACACGCTCTTGGGCGGAATACGCGCCATCGTGGCGATGGTCGACTCGATTTCCTTGATGCCGATCGTCTTCTTGCGCTTGTTCTCGGAGACCAGCATCTGCGCCGCGCCCGATTCGTCGATCACGTCGATCGCCTTGTCCGGCAGCTTGCGGTCGTGGATGTAGCGCGACGACAGTTCCACCGCGGCCTCGATGGCCTCATTGGTGTATTTCAGCCGGTGATAATCCTCGAAATAGGGCTTCAGACCCTTGAGGATCGCAATCGCGTCGTCCACCGTCGGCTCGTTGATGTCGATCTTCTGGAAGCGGCGTACCAGTGCGCGGTCCTTCTCGAAGTGCTGACGGTATTCCTTGTAGGTCGTCGAGCCCATGCAACGGATGGTGCCCGAAGCCAAAGCCGGCTTCAGCAGGTTGGACGCATCCATGGCGCCGCCCGACGTGGCCCCTGCGCCGATCACGGTGTGAATTTCGTCGATAAACAGGATCGCGTTCGGGTGCGCCTCGAGTTCCTTGAGCACCTGCTTCAGACGCTCCTCGAAATCGCCACGGTAGCGCGTGCCCGCAAGGAGCGTGCCCATGTCGAGCGAAAACACCGTGGCCGCGGACAGCACTTCAGGAACTTCGCTGTCGACGATGCGCTTGGCGAGCCCTTCGGCAATCGCGGTCTTGCCGACGCCGGCTTCGCCGACGAACAGCGGATTGTTCTTCTGGCGGCGGCAAAGCACCTGGATCGCGCGGTTGATTTCGGCGTTACGCCCGATCACCGGATCGATCTTCCCGTCACGGGCCTTCTTATTGAGGTTGACGCAATAGGTTTCGAGTGCCTCGCCCTTCTTCTTGGCATCCTCGTTGCCCTTGGTCTCGGTCTCCTCGTCGACGCCACGAACCGGGCGCGCTTCCGAGACGCCCGGCCGCTTGGCGATGCCGTGGCTGATGTAGTTGACCGCGTCGTAGCGCGTCATGTCCTGTTCTTGCAGGAAATAGGCGGCATGGCTTTCGCGCTCGGCGAAGATCGCGATCAGCACGTTGGCGCCGGTGACCTCTTCGCGGCCCGAGGACTGCACATGAATCACGGCCCGCTGGATCACGCGCTGGAAGCCGGCGGTCGGCTTCGCATCATCCGCGCCATCGGTCACCAGATTTTCGAATTCGGTCTCGAGATAGTTCACGAGGCTCGTGCGCAGCTTGTCAAGATCGACGCTGCAGGCGCGCATCACGGCGGCAGCATCGCTGTCATCGATCAGCGACAGCAACAGATGTTCGAGCGTCGCGTACTGATGATGACGCTCGTTTGCAATCGCCAGCGCACGATGCAGGGATTGTTCTAAGCTTTGGGAAAAAGTCGGCATTCGCGTCCTCTGTGACCCCCGGCCATCATGATCGTCGTTGACCGGTCAGGCAACAACAACCTTCATCTTATATAGTTGCCTCGGATCGTGGCGAAAGACCGGCTCGCACGAGCGTCCCCACAAGTTGAGGTGAAAGGCCCGATTAACGCGTGCTTTTGCGGGCCGATGATGCAGACCCGCTCCGATTTTCCGGCCCGAAACCTTGGAATACGTCAACTCCCACAATGGCCGGGGCGCAACGTTACTTCTTTTCCATCACGCATTGCAGAGGATGCTGGTGCTTGCGGGCGAAATCCATCACCTGCGTTACTTTCGTTTCGGCGATTTCGTAGGTGAAAATACCGCATTCGCCGATACCATGATGATGGACGTGCAACATGATCTTGGTCGCGGCATCGAGATCCTTTTGGAAGAATTTCTCCAGCACATGAACGACAAACTCCATCGGCGTGTAGTCGTCGTTCAAAATCAGGACACGATAAAGATTAGGCCGTTTGATTTTCGGCTTGACTTTGGTGATGACAGATGTGGCCGGACCGCCGGTTCCGCCAGAGCGGCTCTCATCGCTGGCCATTCGAGAAGGGAACGATGCGAAGGACGACGGTTGCAGATCAGGGCTGGTAATCAAGCTTAACATGGCAGCGGTGTTTGAAGTCCTCTCACGAAAGCTTACCGGGCGAGGTTCTACTGGCGACACGAACCTTCGGAAAACACCTCCAGACCGTCCGCCCCTGACGCACCTGGCTTATCCGCCTGCGGCGCGAACAAGAATATGGGTCCAGCTTCATCCGGCTGCAAGCTCGGAAATATGCGCGGTCTCCTGGCTGGCAATCTCCGGGCGATCGCTCGGCTTGCAGCAAACCCGATTCCCAAAACGGTGTTTCCAAAGCTTAGTCAATCGGACCTGCTTTGACAAAGCTTACTGTCCAACGATCGCGCGACGTTTCCATTCCGCACATTTCAAACCAGCCCTTCACGGCCGCCCTTGCCCGTCGCTCCTGCCATCGCTTGGGGTTCGCCCCAATCGGACGAGGCGATAGGATTCCATTTGGTGTTTCGGAAGCCGTCTCCGCATCAGGCCCGGCTGACCAACGGAGACCTGGCCGGCGCTCCCATCGCAGCCCGGCCCAAAAGGGACGATTGTGCATCGCAAGAACGGCGAGCGCCCTGAGAAAGCCTCGATTTCCATGCTCTCCGGCAAGGCTTCCTTAATCATTTGGAAACCCCGCCCCCCTACCCTGATTCCTTGAGTTTGTCCGCTCGAGGAGAGGCTCGGAAATCTGTTTGTGAACAGCGTCTTAGCCAGGACGGCGGACTGTCAGCCGATGCGGTGGAATGATCCTCGCGATTGGTATCTGAACAGGGAAGCGACACCGACCGTCGGGCATAATTTGGCCTCACGAAGCGGTGATCAAGACAGAAAACAGGACGGGAAAGTTCATGCTTCGGACCAATTTGGTTGTCCCGCGCGGCTTGCGGGCTCATTTCTTGGGGTTTGTCGCGGTCACCGCCGCAGTCGCCTTCACCACCGATATCGCCGAGGCACGTCATTACCGGCACTCCCATGCCGCCCGCCATCACCGCGCGGAATCGTCGGAAGCAAGCTATGGGCCGCCTTTTTCAGAGATCATTGTAGACGCCAATTCCGGCGCGACGCTTTCGTCGAACAATCCGGACGCCAGCCGTCATCCGGCTTCGCTCACCAAGATCATGACGCTTTATCTGCTGTTCGAACGACTGGACGCCGGCAAGATCAAGCTTGACTCTGAATTGCCCGTCTCCAAGCACGCATCCGAGCAGGACCCGACCAAGCTTGGGTTGCTGCCGGGCCAGACTATCCGCGTCGAGGACGCCATCAAAGGACTGGTGACGCGCTCTGCCAACGATGCCGCTGTGGTGATCGCGGAAGCGATCGGCGGCAGCGAGGAAGATTTCGCCAAGCTGATGACCCGCAAGGCCCATGCCCTCGGCATGAGCCATACCACCTACGTCAATGCCTCAGGGCTTCCCGACGATGAGCAGGTCACGACCGCGCGCGACCAAGCGACACTGGGCCGGGCCATCCAGGATCGCTTCCCGCGTTACTACCGCTATTTCTCGACCGTATCGTTCAACTTCCGCGGCCATTCCATCGCCAATCACAACCATCTCCTGGGTTCGGTCGAAGGCGTTGACGGAATCAAGACCGGTTACACACGTTCTTCGGGCTTCAATCTCGTTACCTCGATTCGCAGAGGCAACCGCCACCTGGTCGGTGTGGTAATGGGCGGCCACAGCGCCGGCTCCCGCGATGCCATCATGCGCAACCTTCTTGCCGAAAACCTCGATAAGGGCGCGACCCGCCGCACGGTCGCTGCGATCACTGAACACAATTCGTCCGAGCCCAGCGTTGAAGTTGCGAGCGACGAGGATGCGGCTTCCACCTCGGCTAGCCCGTCCGCGGCGCCTGCACCTGCGGCCGCCCCCTACGCTCCAGCTTCGATCTCGCCCGCGGCTCAGCGGTCTGCGGCTGTCGCTTCACTGATGTCGCAAGCGAGAGCCGATGCCTCGTCGTTGAGATCCGAAGCCAGGTCGGAACAGCCCAGAACCGAGCCTGCACCCTTGACCAGTGGCGTGATTCAGACCCAGCCGATCGCAGCGATCCCCGGCTCGTCTGAACCCATGAAGCCGGTAAGGGTGAAGACGGTTCAGATCAAGGCCGGTCAACTCAGAGTAGCTTCCGCGGGTCCAGCCCAGCCGGCTCCGCCCGTGACCAGCGCGATTTCGCCGCGGGCCGGTGTCGCAGAAACCTCGAATGCGGTGGTCGCAAAGGCTGACGCCGCACGGACCGACCTGCCAGCGCAGCCGCCGGGCCACGGTACAGGCAACGGTATTCTGGGCGTGCTGCCGGCCTCCAGTGTTCCAGCCTCTGCCACCTCGCAGACGCTGGCCTACGCGGAACCCTCCCCGCAGCCGGTGACCTCACCTGCCAAGCCCGAAGCCGTCCATACCGGATGGATCGTTCAGGTCGGGGCGCTTGAGAGCGAAAGCGAAGCACGCCGGCGCATCGAGGCGGCCCGTGATCACGCTCACGGCCTGCTCAACAAGGCAGATCCGTTCACCGAGACGGTGGTCGCCAAGGGCGATCGAACCCTGTACCGGGCTCGCTTTGCCGGCCTTGGCCGCGACCAGGCCGAAGCGGTCTGCCGCGCACTCAAGCGTAGCGACATCTCCTGCATGACGGTTCGCAACTAACTCCGCTAAAGCTTTACGCAAACGGGCGGCTCTTTGCTCAAGGGAGTCGCCCGCTCCATTTGCAAACTTCTCGTCAAGATTTTCCAGTTAGACCTTATGCAATATCAGCCACGCCGGATAACGGCGGGCGGTAACGGCGTCTGATGGATGGAAGGCGGCGGCTCGAAGCGTTCAGCGTTTGACGGCGTGCCGGAGTTAGTTGCGATGCGTGCGAAGCAGAACCTCTTTGGCCTCGTTTACACGGGCGGCGAGGTACGTCGACCCCCCTTGGTCGGGATGCAGTTTCTTCATGAGCGTGCGGTGGGCACGGCCAATCTCCTCGCGCCCCGCCCCCGGCTTCAGGCCAAGGATTTGATAGGCCTCCTCGTCCGTCATTTTGCCGTTCGTCGCCGCTGCGCGCTGCCGACCTGCAGCATCTCCTTGCGCGTTCTGACGCCAAGCGGGAAACCGGCGGTCCAGATAGCTTTCAAGTAACGGCAAGCTTTCGGAATCCAACTCGCCGAACATCCCGAGCAGCGCCGGAAGGTCAAAATCCTCCAGCGCGCGCCCGGCATTGCGCCCGGAAACGACCTTCCCCGTCAGCGCGCCGGTGTCGTGATCTAATGTCATCTCCAAAAATCGCGAGCGCACGCGCGAGGCTTGACCGCGCGAGCGCTGCCCTCCTCCCATGCCAAACAGGCCACCGATCGAACCGAGACCCTGGTAGCCAAGCGGCGCCCATCCCAATAGTCCTGCGCCAAAGATGCCGAGCGGAACCGCTACCGCGAGCTCGCCTTTGAGCCCGGTGAAAGCCGCAACTGCAAGCGCAAGTATGCCGCCCGCGACCTTGACGGCGCGCGCCAGCACGGCTGGGTTGGCTGCGCGAAACATCTGCAGCAGTAAATAGAGAACGATAACGGCGACGGCACCGGCGATCAGCGTGGGCATGGCCGCAATATAGTTGCGGGACGGGAAAAAGACATACCGGCCATCGGTGTCACGATTTCGATTGTGAAAGTGGCCGCGCGCGGCAAGCTTGCGCTACTTCGACGAGTCCCGCCGGAAGCCGCAGCTGCAGCGCCGTCACTTCATCTGGCCGAGCAGATAGGCCGCACCGCGATCGTTTCGAGAAAGCCTTAATAGGGCGTCACGTCCGCCCGCGACATAGGCTGCCGCCGCGCGCAAAAGCTCCCGGAGCTGTGCTGACGCTCCGGGATCGAACCTCGACCACGCGCCTCCCGTGAGGCGGGCGATTTCCCGAAAAGCCTGCTCGACGGCGGCATCGTGCCCTTCCTGAAACAGGAACACCGGCACCTTGAGCAGACCGAGCTCGCCGGCTCTGCGGCAGAGGTCGTCGACATTTTCCTCCATGGCATCGCCGACAAACACCGCCGCCCGCACGCCCGAGGCTGCCTCGCGCCGCACCTCCGCCAGCACCTTGCCGATCTGAGTGTTGCCGCCGCGGCAATCTATTTTGCCCATCAGCCTTGCCAATGTTGCGCTGTCGGAAATCCAGCCCGAGGCACGGCATTCGTTGAAGCCGCGATAATAGATCAGACGAATATCCAGGCTGCCCAGCGAGGCCGCTTCCCGAAACATTTCGGCCTGCAGCGCACAGGCCATATCCCAGGTCGGTTGGCGGCTCATGGTGGCGTCGAGCGCGAAGATGAGCCGGCCCTTGCTGCCTTGTGCAAAGGGCGAGATCGCGTTCGCTTTGGCAACAAAGTCGGCAATGTCCTCGGCGGTCGACGGCTGCCGTTCCGGCAACGGGTTGGCGCCGCGATCGCGCGTCACGTCCCTATCGGGTGTCGAATTGCTGGGTTTGCCTGACATCCCTGCTCCTGCAGGCGCGATGTGGGCTCCGTCCGCGAGCCGGTCAATGCCGCTGTACGGCCACCCCCGGGCCAAGGCCGAGACTACTCAGTTGCGCGCGACCGGCACATAGGGGGCGACTGGCCCCGCGTCGGTCATGGACGGCGGCTTGCTCGTGGTGTCGACCGGCCGAAGCGAGCTATCGTCGTCCAGCATCTTGTCCAGCATGCCCTGGATCGCGGCCTTGGCTTCGTCGGGACCAGTATCGCGCATGTCATTATGCTGGAACGCGGTGCGCACCACCGTGATTCCCGCCTTCTCGCAGATATCGTCGCTTGGGATGACGCCCGGATCGGGTCTGAAGACCGGATCTTTGGAGCGGAACGAAATGATCTTGAACCGCCCGTCGGTCAGGAAGGGCACGCGAAGATTATCCAGCGTTACGACTTTTCTGATCTGGTCTGGATAAAGCTTGGCGAAATACATCGAGATATCGCCGCCGTTGGAATGCCCGATCATGGTCAGATGGTCGTAATCGGCGTTCGGTTGAAACTTCTTCAGCTGGTCGATCGCAAAGCGGATGTTAGCGACACCCCGGTGATATTGCGGCAGACGCCCCACATAGAGCTCGCCCGCCTTGGTCACCAGTGGCGCATCCGTCGCCAGGTCGTGCTGAATGCTCGCGACCATATATCCGCGCGCGGCAAAGAGGTTTGCCAGAAACGAGTATTCCGTGAACTTGACGGTGTTGCCGTGGTTGAGGATCGCCACCGGCAACTTGATCAGCCCGGCATCGGCCTGCAATTCGCGATCACGGCGGACCGCGAGGTCAACGGCCACCGGCCGGTCGCCACGCGAAGCATCATAAAACATCAGCGTCTGATGACGGATCGCCCACTTGCTCGCGGTGAAATAGGCAACCGCAAACACCACCGAGAGCGAGAATAGAACCGCAATTCCCCGTTTCATTTTCGTCCTCAGCGGGACCGCCTCAATTGCGCCACGTGCACACGGCTGCACGTACTCTCAATACAGTTCAATATAGTTCACGATGGGGTGACAGAAAGACCAAATGTTGGCCCTTCGTCGCCTGATCATTGTGCAACGCACCATTCAATCGGCAACAAATATCCCGGAGAATGTCCCGCCCGACGCGCCCCAAAATGGCTCCACGGAAGTCAAAGGTCGATTCACTTCTTGAGCAAAGCCTCAGCAATAAAAGGCTGTGGCAAACGAAGGATGAGGAAAATCCGAGCAATTTGAGCGGCAAGGGTCCGCTCTGCTCGCGGAATCCTCGATTCAGGCGCCCATAATGATGTCGTGAAGCTCCAAGGGCTTGTCGACCTGGCTAAACCACTCCGCCCGGTTGGCAGCACGTCGGCGACCGCGCTCGTCCAGCGGCAGTTTGAGCTGGCGCAACAGGCTCGTGACTTCCTCGCGCGCCGTCAGATGCCCGAGGTTCGGACGCGTACCGAGCGTCTCTTCGTCGAGATCGTCAAGCGCCGTGAGGCCACGCGGGAAAAACTCGCGATAAACGACCCGCTCGGCAAAGCCGTCCACCGAACGAAAGCCAAGCCGCAGCGACAACTGCTTCAATCCGTCGGCGACGAGTGTTTTGTTGCGCGATCCCAACATCGATAGCCGGTTGCGGACGACGACCCAGTCAGTGCTGACTCCGTCGACCTGTCGGCGCCTGCGCCGCGTCTCGCGCACCATCTCGGCATAGTGGCTTTCGCCGGTGACCGAGTAGGTCTCCGGATCCACCGTTCCCAGAACGTCGAAATCAAGAAAGCTGTCGTTGATCGGCGTGACCAGCGTATCGGCCATCGAATGCGCCAGCCTCATGAGGTAACTGTCGGAACCCGGCGTATCGATCACGATGAAATCGAAACTGTGTTCGACCGCTCTCACCGATTCCTCGAATTGTTCGAATTCGGTTATCTCGTTTTCGGCGATCTGCATCGTCTCGCCCAGCTTGATGCAGCGATGCGCCGGAATCTCGAGGTTGATGCCGGTTCTGGCAGCCCAGGCGCGGCGATTGTTGATGTAACGGGTGAAGCTTTGCTGGCGGCAGTCGAGGTCGATGGAGGCGACTCGCTGCCCGGCTTTCAGCAACGCAACGGCGATGTGGAGGGCCGTGGTGGACTTGCCCGAGCCGCCTTTTTCGTTACCCAGCACGACGACGTGAGCTGAGCCGGACTGACCCTGACTAGTCTGCAGCAGCATGCCTTCGACCCCCTTTCAGTATCTTCAAGTCACGCTCAATCGCGGTCAAGTGAAATGCGCAAACCTCATCGCAAATCAAAGTATCGCCAATCTTAAGATGAGTCGCACGCGGCTGCGATGCGAGGATTTTTCTTGCTAGGTGACTATCGCTGCCGCCGAGGGCCTGGGTCTCGTCGCGCTTGGCGATGGGCCGCAGAGCTTGCTAGAAGCAGATATTGCCGACCCGCCGCGCCACGAATTTTCGATCCCTTCCAAAAAGATTGAGACCGATGCCTTCACGCCCGATGATCGCCCGCACAATCCCTGCGCTGCACCGCGCGCTGGACGGTCTTCGTGCGAGAAAAGCCTCGATTGCGCTGGTGCCGACCATGGGAGCACTCCATGACGGCCATGTGTCGCTGGTTCGTCTGGCGAAGCGGCGCGCCCGTAAAGTCGTGGTGTCGATCTTCGTAAACCCCACCCAGTTCGCGCCGACCGAGGATTTCGGATCCTATCCGCGGACCTGGAAGGCAGATCTCGCCATACTGGCGGCCGAAGGCGTCGACCTGATATGGAATCCGGACGTCAAGGTCATGTACCCGGATGGATTTGCGAGCCGTATTGTCACGGATGGTCCGGCAACGGTCGGCCTTGAGGATCGCTTTCGGCCGCATTTCTTTGGCGGCGTCGCGACGGTCGTAGGCAAGTTGTTCGCTCAATGCCGACCCGACATTGCCATTTTCGGCGAAAAGGATTTTCAGCAGTTGCGGGTGGTGACGCGGATGGCTGCCGACCTCGACCTCGGCGTCAAGGTCATCGGTTCCAGAACCGTACGCGACCGCGACGGCGTCGCGATGTCATCGCGCAACGTCTACCTATCACCGGAGCAACGTCGCGCCGCGCCGGTCCTGTTCCAGACCATGAAACAAACTGCGCTGCGGCTGCGCGCCGGGGAGGATCTCCAGGCCGCGCAGTCCAGCGCCATCAAGACCATTACGCGTGCCGGTTTTGCCGTTGATTATTTCGAAGTGAGACATGCCGAAACGCTTCAAGGCGTGACCTCAATCAAGGATGGTCCGCTGCGTATCCTGGTCGCGGCCAAGATCGGAACAACCCGGCTGATTGACAATATGGCTGTGTGAAGCTGCGCCGGCTAGAGCAGCCCGAGATCGCGCAACTCTCGGCGCATGGGCTCGGGCATCGCTGCAACGCCCGATGCCGCCGACCTCGTGAGATCAGGTGGCGCGGCGTCTGCGTTGAAGTACCGCCACCCCTGGAACGGGCGCATGGGACGAGGTGAAACCGAAATGACTTTTGGCTGCATCACCAACCGGCAGCGGCCGATACCGTCCTTGTCGCGGAACGGCTCGATGGCAATCAGTTTTTCTCGCGCCGCGATTTCTCCACGGATGACCCAGTAGAGAGAGCCCCCGGCGAGGATCTCTTCGATACGCTTGGGCGTCATCCGCGTGACGTGAACGTGGTGGGGCGGCTTCTGTCTCTTCCTGGCGGTCTCGACGCGTTCGGCAACCCACTGCTTCAGGTCTTTCACGGAGTCGCAGCCGACGCAAAGCTTGATCAGATGAAGCGGCATGCGCCCGATATCGCCCAAAGTTGCGCCGAGATCAATTGGGCGAAGCCGCCGGCGTCAGCGCGGTGGGCGCCAGAGACGTCGCCGGAGTTGGCGTATGGGGAGCCGGTCTCGACGTCGCCTGCCTTCTGGTAGACGCTGTCGGGCGTGGCGACGGCATGGGCGTTGCAGCCGGCGGCGCGGGTGCGTGCGACGTCGTTGCGGGCTCCGGCGTCATGATGCTCACGGCCGGCGTCGAAGCGGCGCTCGGAAATTCGGCATTGGTCGGTCGGCCGGTCGGTACGCCCGGGATTAGAGCTGCGACCGGCGGATTGGTAGCCACCGCCGGTGGCGCGTTCCAGATGTTCGAATAACGGCCGACCAAGCCGTCATAGGTCTGCTCTTCGATATTCGAGGCGATCCGACTCCGGTCGGTCAGCGATTTGAACACGGCGCAGTCAGACGGCGTGCAATGGTCACGTGCGACCAACACCTGGGCCATCAGCCCATACCGGTCGTGCTCAACGGCACGGCGTAGCGCCTCGATCTCCGGCGTCATGTTGTTATTGGCCGTCGCGACATCGCCAAAGCTCATGAGACGGGTGATCTGACGCGACGCATAAGAGAGAGCCGCCGCCGTGGATTCCGGCGAGCCGAACACCACCTTTTCGCAAGCCGTCAGAACCGTCTCGCCGGCAAGATCATCGACACAAGCAAGCGCCGGCAGGCTCAAGGTTGACTCGGGAGAAACGCGGCTGACCTCGATCCCACCGCCTGCCCCGGACCCAAAGCCGCGGGCGGTTGCTGCAAGGGCAACTCCGACCGCGAGCAGCGTGATGACCGTGAGCGCGCCGTTCGCCACCGACTTCTCGGCTCGCAGCAGCGTGACCAGCAAGATAACGGCAAAAAATGCCGCGGCAGCTACTGTCAGCCACATCGGAAATGTTGGCGAGCGCCACATCTGATCGAGCGTGTTGGCCCAAGCCCAATTCATGCTCGACGTTCCTTAACGCGGCGAGGCGAACCGGTATTCAAATCCAGCAAACCCAATGACATCAGCAATACAGACGGCGTCGCCGGCTTCGGGCATTATACTATCCCGAAGCTGGCCTCCAAACCGCGGCACCGGTTTGGCCGGTAAACCTATTTTCTGCGAACCCGGCCTTTTGACGGCGAACGAAACGCTACCTGCTTCATCACACCCGGCATCACGTCAAGAAAGAGCGAGCTGACTCTCCTTGGCCACGCGTTCGAAAGCTTCGGTAGAGCTTTTGATCCGGTATTGGCAATCGTCTCCATCGGTCGGAAGCAGGCGGATCACTTCATACATTCCGCTTGCGGCCGGACGTGCAACGTTGCTGGCGGTAAAATAGACGGTCTCTCCAACCTTATATTTATGCTTCAACGCCCATCTCCATCACGCAAACCCTCGGCGCTCACGCAAGGTCCCACTTGTGTCGCCGACTGAAACAAACCGTGGCTGTATAGCACGCGGTGAAACTTTTTGGCCAGCGCGATCCGCACATGGCAAACACGACAATTTTGCAAGTTTTTCAGCTAGATAAACCGTCGGCAAAGCGATCCTTTGGCCTTCCGGATGGCCGGTTCGATCGGCCACAGGCGAGCGACCGAAACCACAAGTTCAGGCAAGAAAATATTACCGCCGGGCGTTGTAGCGGGGGGCCAAAAAAAACAACATTCAGTGTCAGGCCGTGGGCGAAAGTTTCCCATCCGGGCTTGCCTGGTCTACGGCCTTCGGCAACTGCTGCGCCAGGATTTGGGATATCTGGTCGACCGGAATGTTGTACCGGGCAGCCAGCTGGCGGACCGTGTCGCTGCCAAGCACCTGCTGCAATTGCTCCGCCGTGATCGGCAGGTTCTGTCCGTTGCCGAGCCAAGACCTCACCTCGTCACCCAGACCTGCCTGCTGCAGTTTGGCGACGATGGCATTGAGCCCACCCTGTCCGCCGCTGCCCAGCACTTCGTTCAGCACGGCAGGCAGCACCGCGGCCTCGAGCTGGCCGAGCGCCCCCTTGAAGGCGGGTGAATTTTCCAAGGAATCGAGAATGCCCATGGTTGTCGAACCCCTTTTGGCTTGGTTGCGATGCTCGTCGAGCGAGTTCAGCCCCTACGCGGGTTCCGGTCAAGCACCGGTGAATCCATTTTAGGCTACCGCCGGGTCAAGAATCCATCAAACCGGGTCAAGAATCCATCAAACCGGCACAGCGGCGATCGCGCGTCAGCTTGTGCGGGAAGAAGGAACCGGCTCTGTGTCTAACTCAACATCAGGGGCCTTTGGACTGACGTCACCGGATGGTGTGATCTCATCGGCCTGCGATTTGAGCCTCGCAGCCTTTTCCACGAGCAGCGCCGCCAAATTGGGGTTCCCTGTTGCCCGGGCGAAACTCAGGAGTGCCATCGCCTGACGCGACAAATACCCTCTCCCGACCATCATGCACCCCCGACCAATGACGGGGCATTAACTCTTGGGAGCGCAATCGGTTTCACGGAAAGTGTGCAGAAGTGAACGTCGAGGGTTCCAAAGGAAAAAGTGGAAAAGCCCTCGGAACCAAAGCCGGCCGGCTGGGCTCGCCTTTGTATCGGATCAGAGGGTCTCGAACTTCTCGATGACGATTGTCTCGGCAAGACCTGCCTTGGTCCATTCCGCAAAAGCCGGAAGGGTCATCATCGTTTCCATGTACTCTCGCGTCTGTTTCGTCACTTCAATGTCATAGGTGCGAAAGCGATGGACGACGGGCGCGAACATGGCGTCCGCCGCACTGAAGGCACCGAACAGAAAAGGGCCGGATTGCCCGTACCGTCCGCGGCACTCGGCCCAGATCTCCTGAACCCGCGCAATGTTGGCACAAGCATCAGCCGATAGTCGGACGCCGCGTATCGGCCGATGGAGGTTCATGCCGCATTCGTTGCGGAGCGCAGCAAAGCCGGAATGCATCTCCGCTGAAACCGAACGCGCATGTGCGCGGTGCGCGGGGTGCTCGGGCCACAGCCGCTTTTCCGGAAAACGCTCGGCGACATATTCGATGATCGCGAGCGAATCCCAGACGGTGACCTCGCCATCGACCAAGACCGGTACTTTGCCAGCACGGGAAAAATCCAGAATCCGCTGCTTGTCGGCCGCACCCGTGTAGAGAGAGATGAAAACCTCTTCGAACGGGATGTTGGTGGCGCGCAAAGCAAGCCACGGCCGCATCGACCAGGACGAATAATTCTTGTTACCGATCACGAGTTTTAAGGTCATGTCGCTTCAACTCCCATGACTGCAATGTGACATCCCGGCGGGCATGCGTTCAAGGTACTCGCAACCGACTTGGCCGCAAACCCGCGAAAGCGAACTTCAAAACCAAACTCCGCTTGATACTGATATTTACCGGCGGTCCCCAAATTCCAACATTCGCGAAAAGTGGCAACTGCGAACAGTGCGAAATCTTGGAATCGGGCCGCCGGCATGGCAGCATCCTTGGCGCGTTCAAAGGGGCACGCATGCGCGCTTATCTGGTCGACACCCTCGCCGTCGGCTTTTTTATTCTGGAATGGGCGGCGTACGCCGTCACGCTGGAGCACAGCGCCTATGGGCGCAACAGCCTGTCGGCCCGCATGCATGTCTATCGTGAAGTTTGGATCCGCCGCATGCTCGATCGTGAAGCCCGCATGCTCGACATGCAGATTATGGCCTCCCTGCAGAACGGTACCGCCTTTTTTGCCTCCACCAGCCTGCTCGCCGTCGGCGGCGCGCTGGCCCTGCTGCGCTCGACCAACGAAGCACTCGACGTGCTGAGGGCGCTTCCGATTGACATCAGTCCTTCGCCGGCGCTTTGGGAAATCAAGTGCGTCGGACTAATCCTGATTTTCGTCTACGCCTTTTTCAAATTCGCCTGGGCCTACCGCCTGTTCAACTACGTTGCCATCCTGCTCGGCTCGATGCCGCCGGTCTCCGAGCGTGACACCCCGCAAGCCGAAGCACATGTCGTCAGGACAACTCGCGTGTTCGAGTCGGCGGGACGGCACTTCAACCGCGGACAGCGGGCGTTCTTTTTCGCGCTCGGCTATCTCGGCTGGTTCGTCAGCCCCTGGGTGCTATTCGTGACGACGGCCGCAGTGGTCATCGTCTCCTGGCGAAGGCAATTTGCCTCCAAAGCCTGGCGGGCAATGGGAAGCTGAAAACGATCGGCGAGTTTTAGTCCAGATTAGACTTCGATCAGGGTTTGGCGAGCGCCAAAAACACGGTCTCCGGCGCGTGGGCAATGACCGCGAGCAGCGCCCGTGCGGGCCCCCGCGGCACACGCTTACCTTGCTCCCAGTTTCGGATTGTTTCCACTGGAACGCCAAGGCGGCTTGCAAATTCCATCTGTGTCAGGCGGGCTCGGCGGCGCAGATCGCGCACGGCCGGCACTGTCCCGATTTCAATTGGGGCGGCGACGTTTGCGGGCGACGAAGCAGTCATGACGGGCGAGAGCGGAAACTCCTGCCCATCCCGCAATTCGACGATTCGACCGTCTGCCTTTAGCCTAAGGCGCTGCATTCTCGCCTCATCTGACCTGCACAGCGGGCCCGAAAGCGGAGGAAGGGCCCTGAAGCAGCTAAAGTGTGCGCGATCCGCGTTAAGGCTTGATTAACGATACTTTTGCCGACCTTCTCAAGATGCGGATAGGCGCGCTGCCCGACGCCCACGGATTTGCCTCGTCCTCATGTGCCCGTTATCGGCTTCGCTTCGCCCGCAACGGCCCAGGCACAATGCTTTCGGCACGCCACGCTAACCTGATGCGAATCAGGCTTTCCTTCGCTTTTCCGGGCTTTGAAAGACGCCGGCGACGTTGGATCGACTGCGATCCCGCCGAATTATCGTGTTTGGCACTGACCTATGAGCGCGCGACTGGAATAAATGATGCAAAATCATGAATTGGACCTGATCACCGGCCGGTTGACGCCGCAGGCAAGGGAATCATCCCGTCCCACGAGGCCGAGCTCCCGAGGGGCTGCCATGATGGCAGCCCGATTTCGGTATCTTTGTAGCCACGGCTATCACGTCGTCCCGGCCGAAACTGCTGGCGCCGCCCGCCACCAAGGTGGCGAAAACAGCTCTGGACGTTTGACAATTCAGGCCGCATTCACATTTCAAAATAACAAGATGGCAGCGGTTTGAGCATGGGTGACGGAAGTTTTTTCATGGACGGCGCGTGGCGTGGCCTTGGCGTATCGCGGCGGCGGACTACCATGGCCGCTCTCGCCCTCCTTGTCAGCATTGCCGCTCGGCCTGCCGCCGCCGAGGACTGCCCGGGCCATCCGAACGCGCTTGGAACATCACGCACGCTGGTTGTTGATCCGCGGGAACATCCGCGCATCGGCACAATGCAATATCCGGAGACGCTGCCGCTCGCCGATCATGAGGTGGTTCTCACGTTCGACGACGGCCCGCTGCCGCGCAACAGCAACAAGATTCTAGACATCCTCGCCGCCGAATGCGTGAAGGCCACTTTCTTCACCATCGGCAAGATGGCCCGCTACTCTCCTGAAGGCGTGCGCAGACTGCTCGCCGAGGGCCAAACCATCGGCACGCATACGCAAGACCATCCCTTGACGATGAATCATATGCCCACCGAGCGCGCCAGGGAGGAAATCGAGGACGGAATCGCATCGGTGACAGCTGCGCTCGGCGACCATGCCGATGCCTTAGCGCCATTCTTCCGAATTCCAGGCCTATTGCGGGCCGACAATGTCGAGCAATATGCAGCCGAACACGGAATCCAGATCTGGAGTGCCGATTTTCTGGCTGACGACTGGCGTCACATCTCGTCGCAGCGCGTCTACGATCTCGCGATCAGTCGGCTAGAGGCCAAGGGCAAAGGCATTCTGTTGCTTCACGACATCCAGGCGCGTACGGTTGCGGCCCTGCCGCGGATTCTCGAAGCGCTGAAAGCGCGCGGCTATCACATCGTCCATGTCGTGCCGGCGACCGAAGATCGGCCGGCAACCCCGACCGAACCGCAGCAATGGTTGATGCACCCTTCGCCGGACGCGATCGTCCAATGGCCGCAGGTTCCGAAGTTCGTCTACGCCAGACTGGACAGCCTTCCCGCCCCCGCGCGATCCGACTTCGATGCAACGGCGTGGTCACCGGTGCACGAGGCATCATTGTTGAGCCAGACATGGCCCGAACCGCCGCAGCTCGCGGCAGAGAATGCGACCGTTTCGCTCGCGACGCCTGCGCAAGGCGTATTCGAGATCGAAGGCGGTCTCGACGTTGCCCTGCATGGCGCTGCGTTGTCACGTCGCACACACAGGAGCGCGTCGGCTGCGCCCGCAGGCACCCCCAAGCGTCTTTCACGGCGGGAGTTCCGCCGCCTGCGCGTTGCTCATGCCGGCCATCCGCCCCGCGGCACAGCCAATGCTCCGAAGCCGAAAACGCCGGGCGCGCCGACGGCCCATCGCACACCAGTCAAGCGGATGGTTCAGGTCAGGAAGAGAAGCGTCTGATTGCTGGTTGATCAGTCAGATACGAGCTTCGACACGCAGAGCAGAACGATGAGGGCGAGAAAAAGCAGGTCGATATAGGATTTCATTTCACCGGCATGGCGCAGGCCGGAAACCTCGGTGACGATGAGCCTGCGCTGGGAGTTTGCGGTTTGCCCCTCTCCGGCCGCCACCTGAAGACGGCGCGCCTCGGTCTCCAGCCGCTCGATGCGTTGAAAGAAATAGAATGAGCGTAGCGCGGAGGCGGCCCGCATCGCGCAATACACCAGCACCATAATCGCGACGATGGCGCGCTGGTTGTACTTATCCATGGAGTTGAGGCTGTAATAGACCAACGCCAGGAAAACGAAGTTGGAAGCGAACCGGTAGGCGTAGCTCAGGAACTTCATATGCGCTTCCATCCCGATCCAAGCCGGACACTTGCGGCAAGCAGCCCCTCGGAATTCCTGGCTGAGCGCCAGCTCGCGCCATCACAGAAGCGATACACCGGCACCGTCACGCGGCGGCAATGAGGTGTCTTTGCGAGCGCTCGAATCTCCGAGTTTACGGCATGCATTTACCCCTGTCGCGTCATTACCTTCAAGCGCGACACCGGCTTTTCCCGGGCTGATTGGGGGGTAGTTCGCCATTGGGCCCCCGCCCCCTCCTTCCAACATCTGATCGAGGCGTCATTTCCGAAGGTCTAGTCACGCAGTGCCATCTAAAGTGCTAGACTGCCCCAAAACCGGCAAGTGGCGGCCGATCGTGCCGGCACAAGCATGCCGTCCAAAGGGGAGGAAGAATGTCAGATCATCTGTCCAGGCGTGATTTCTGCGCCACTGCGGTTGTGTCACT
>NZ_DAIDJE010000172.1 GCF_027451485.1 Bradyrhizobium sp. | reverse complement strand
AACGTTGTCGTTCAGTGCGGAGCAGAATTGCGCCCAGAACAGCGGCGCAAAACGGCGCGACGACATCAGATCCCTGATCATGGAAGCTTTCCGTTGCGGGGCAAATTGTACCACGGCGCCCTCGGAAAAGCTGCGCCAGCCGCCCGCAATTCGCCGGTGCGCGACTGGTTGGGCCCGGGGTCGCCGGGAGAGGCGCTAGATGCGCGATGCGCGCTCCGCATTCGGGCGGCTGTCGTTGAGCAGCAGATAAAGCGCGCGGGGATTTGTCGTCAGGTAGCGCCAGAACAGGCGGCGCGGCTCGAGCCAGATTCGCCATGCCCATTCGAGGCCAACATCCTGCATCCAGCGCGGCGCGCGGCGGCGGCTGCCGGAGAGGAAATTGAACAATCCGCCGGATGTCTTGATTACGCCGACCTTGGTGAGATGCGGCGCGAATTCAGACACAAAGGTCTGCTCGTACGGCACACCAAGCGCAACCCAGAGATAATCCGGCGCCAGTTCGTTGATTTCCTCGACCTTGGCGCGCAGCGCTTCGCCGCGAAGATAGCCATGGCTGTGTCCGACGATCCGCAGGCGCGGATACATTCTGCGGACGTTGGCAACGGCCGCGGCATTTTCGGCTGCGTCGGCGCCGAACATATAGAAAGTGAGGCCTGCCGCCTCGGCCTTTCGCGCAACGATATGGAACAGGTCCGTTGTCGCGACGCGCTCCGGCAGCGGCAAGGGCGATCTCAACCGCGAGACCGCGACGAGCGGCTGGCCGTCGGCGTTGATCAGGTCGGCGGTACGAAAAAGCTGGTCCGTCATGGGCTCAGTGGAGCAGCGCGAGAGCACTTCGCCGTTGGCCGAGGTCAGATAGAGTGGCCGGCAGGCCTGGCGCCGCGGGAACACCACGTCGATCATGAAATCGGCGGTCTGCTCGAGATCGAGCACGGCGATGCGCAGCCCGCCAAGCGTGATTCTGGGGATGCCCGCCGTGGCGTTTCTGCCGATGGGGTTTGCTCGCCGCTCAAGCATATGCCGCGCTCCGAACCGGCTGGACCGGGGCCGAATGGAGTTCATTGATGATCACGCCGATCAGTTTGTGCTCGGCGCCGTCGAGACCGGCGAGGATGTCGTCCATGCAGCCGTCGATATCGAAACTGGCCGACAGCATCGCGATCAGCCCGTCCGCGACATCGATCAACTTCCGGCCCTCGGCGCTGAACGGCAGCGCCGGGCCGTCGACGATCACGAGATCATAGTCGGTGCTGGCGCGAGCCTGCGCGATCGCCTTTCCCGTGGCGGCGAAGGCGCCGGGACCGGCTATGGGCAGTACCTCGATGCCGTTCCTGGTCTTGATCGTGCGCTCGGCCTTTCCGCCGATCGAGAGCCAGCTAAGGCGCTTCGCTTCGGTTTCGGCTGTACCAGCAAGTTTGTTCGACAGCGCGCGGCGTTCCGGATCGGCATCGATCATCAGCACTCTCGCGCCGTCGCGGGCTGCCGCCAGGGCGACGTTCACGGCGACGATGCTGCGGTCGCGGCCGAGGCCCTGGCCGATCACCGCCATCACGGGCGCGACATTTGCGGCCGAGCGCCGCGAGAGTGCCTCGCGCATGTCGCGCATCGAAGTGAGAAAAGTCGTGAGCGGGGTGGCAGCCCGCAGCGTCGGCCAGCCCAGCTGCGTCAGGT
This sequence comes from Bradyrhizobium sp., assembly GCF_027451485.1. Taxonomy (GTDB): domain Bacteria; phylum Pseudomonadota; class Alphaproteobacteria; order Rhizobiales; family Xanthobacteraceae; genus Bradyrhizobium. Next base: position 11,168 of record NZ_DAIDJE010000172.1, on the reverse strand, counting down.
CGGGTGGGCCGCTGCTGGCGAGAATGCCGCCGAGCGTTCGTATGACGTCAGCTTCCTGAAGACGCGCGATTCCCGGCTTCTCCGCCGCTGGCGGCGGAGACCCGGCTTCCGACGTTTTCGGCGGCAGAGCCGGAGTTTCCGCTGCAGGCCGAACTCGCATGGCCTGATCGGACGCCTGCCCGGCGATTTCGGAGGACAACAATTCGACCCCGGTAAACCAGCCAGCGGCCGCCAGCCCGCCGAGCACAAGACCGATCGCCGCAAGCACGGTCATCGGAGGCGGGAAAGAGCGCCGCTGGGGAACGGTGGCTTCGCCGATGACGCGCGCATTTGAAGTGTTGAGGCTTTCCTGTTCCTGGGTTTCGCGCGACCGTTTGAGGAAGGATTGATACACGTCTCGGCTCGCCTCGACATCCCGTTCAAGCTCGCGAAGGCGCACTGAGGCGTGACTGAGCTGGACGCTTTGGCGTTTCTGCGCCTCGAGCGACCGCGTCAGCGAAGTTTCGTAATCACGGGCGCGCGCCAGATCGTTTTTCGCCGATTGGGTGAAGCGGTCGACTTCCTCGTTGATCGTCCGGCGCAGGTCTTCGACCTGCTTTTCCATCTGGCGTAGCGCAGGATGCAGGGGGCCGAGTTCGGCGGTCATTTCGGCGAGTTTGCGCCGCGCCTCGGCATATTGTGCACGCAAATTGCCAAGCGTGGGCGATTGCAGTGCTTCCGGAATGGCGCCGGCGTCCCCGGCGTTGCGGCGGCTTGCTTCGATCTGATCGTATTTGGCCTGGGCTTCGAGCGTCGCCGCGCGCGCCGCTGCAAGCCGCTGATTGCTGGCCAGAAGCTGCTGATCGGTAATCAGCGTGTCCTGCGTGCCGACGAAGTTATTTTGCGCCTTGTAGATCGCGAGAGCGTTCTCGGCCGTGCGCAGCCGGTCCTGTAATTCCTTCAGCCGGCCCGAAAGATCATTGGTGGCGCGGCGCGCCGCGATCGATTGCGAATTCTTGGCCTCTGCCAGATAGGCATTGGAGATCGCATTGGCGAGCATTGCAGCCTTGGCCGGATCGTAGGACCAGACGTCGATGTCGACGATGAAGGTGCGATCGGTCTTCTTGACATTGATATGGCGGCCGAGCGCATCGAGTGCCGTCGTTTCCGCGAGCGCCGTCGGGGCGCTTGAACCCATGTGCAGTCCCAACAAGCCAAGCAGTTTGGCCACAGGGCCGATCGAGGCCCCGCCGAACTCCGGATCCTTGTCAAGACGGGTGTCCTTGATCACCTGCATCAGTACGCTATTGGACGTGATCACGCGCGCCTGGCTTTCGACCACCATCGCGAGTCCCGAAATATCCTGCGAGCGCGGCGTCAGTTCGCGATCGACCAGTTGCAGTTCGCGCGGGTCGACATAAAGCTGCGCGGTCGCCAGATATTTCGGCGTAAGACTCTTGCCGATTGCAATGGCCGCGCAGGCGCCGATCAGGGCTGCAAACGCGATCGCCGTCTTGCGCCGCCACAGCAGTTGAGCGAGCTGCAACACGTTCAGACCGGCCGCCTTTGCCGCCGGCTTTGGTCCGGCGTCCAGCTTCGACAGCATTATGGGTTTGTCATACGCCAGCATGAAACCGGGCTTCCATTCGAACCGCCGAACGCATCGGCTGAGCAGCTACTTCGCGGGTCGCGTTGGGCGCGAAACGAACGCAACAGCAAAAATTAACCATACTCATTGTAGGACTATTCATCGAATTGGCAAAGAAACCGTTTAAGCTTGGAATTGCTCGCGTTCTTTCATCGTCGTACCGACGCAATCGATTTTTAACGGTTGGTTATCGGTTTCAGCATTGCGCGGCGTCATCGGTCAGTCCTTCCGAATATCGAGCCGTAGACAGAGATAACGGAGAGGACGTACAGGCCGAGATAGACGGCATTGAGCCAGATTCCCCAGTCGGCGATGTTGCGGAAGTGGATCAGCAGCAGCGCGATGGCCGCGGCTTTCAATCCCACCAGTGCGGTCGCCAGCACGGCGCGGACAGTCATATGCTGGTATGCGAAGAACAGCTCGGAATGAAACTCGAGCAGATTCTTGAACGCGGGCACCGCCAGGAGCACACCGAACAGCTGCGACGCCACTGCGACATTATGGCCGAGCAGATTGGGCCAGATCGAAAGTGTCACCAGCAGAGCGGACAAGCCGGCGGTCGAGACCAGCGCGATCAGCAATTCAACAGCGAGGCTGCGGCCGAGCTGGCTGCGCCGATAGCCGTCGATGATCAACTTTCGCGAATAAAGCACATAGAAGCTGCGGATCGGCACCGAGGTAAAATCGAGGATGCGGCTCGAGATGGCATAGATGCCGACAGTGCGCTGGTCGGCGAGCGACAGCATCACGAGCTTGTCTATCTCGTTCTGCGCGATCCAGGCGAAATAGGCGATCGAGAACAGCAGCGCCTCGCGCAAGCGGCCGAAGAAGATGCGGCTTTGCCAGCGCAATTTGATGCGCGGTTGATAGGCGTACATCGCAAGCGCCGTCGCCGCCAGATTGAACCCGAAATAGATGAGCGCCCAGCTTTCAACATCGTGCTTGCCGGAGAGGGCGAATACTATGGCGCCGGCGGTGCGTAGCGCGGATCCCGAGCTGATGACGAGCGAGGCCGATGCGTAGCGTCCGAGGCCGTTGTTGACCTGATGGATCGTCTCAACGATACGCCAGAGGCCGGTTTCGACGGCAATGATCAGGAGAAATGTCGCGAGTGACAGCGATGACTTAAACAGGAAATAGAAAATCGGTAGCGAGACGGCGAGACCAAGCGGCAGCGTGATTAGCCAGCTTGCGTAGAACACGGCGAGATATCCGCCGAGAGTGCGGCGCTTGCCTGCCGAGGACCTGAACGCGAGAGAAGCAAAGCCGAATCCCGAGAAGCATCCGATCATGATTCCGGTCGAAGACGTCGAGGCAAATACGCCCATATCGTGCAGTGAAAGCGTGTTGGCCAGAATGAAGAAGTAAACCGCCTGAAGGCCGAGGCGCACGCCCGTGCCGGCAAAGACCTGAAGATAGTTGGCGAGCTGCGTGCGGAAGGCGTGAGTCAGCGTCGCGAGCACGCGCGATGGCTGCGAGACAGCGGGAGGTCTAATTTCGAGCGCGTTCCGGGATTCTGATTTCATCGTAGCTTCCAAATAGCAAGATTAATGCCGAGCGGTTCGCTCGCGTTGGCGATGCTGAAGATCTGGTTAATGCGGGGACCGGTAACCATCGCCGACGTTTGCTGCTGCAAAGCACCGCATTGGACCAGATATTGCAGTTGTTGCTGCGATGTTTCTGCAGTCGTTCTGCAGGTCCGGTTCGGGTAAAGTGAAGTAATGTCGATCGAGATGCATTCCCGGCGCCGTTTCCTCGTCGGCTCAGCTTCGGCAGCGACATTGACCGCTTTCGGTACAGGCGGATTGTCCAGCCTGTCCGCATTTGCGACACCGTCAAGGCTATCAGATGACGGTGGGAGTTTCGTCCCTTATGGCGCAGCGGTGCGATCCGATGCGCTGTCGGCCGATTCATCCTATCGCGAGGCTGTCATCGTCAATTGCCAGCTGGTTGTGCCGGAAAGCGAATTGAAATGGCTCGAGCTGCGGCCGGCGCCGGACCAATACCGGTTCGGGAAAGCCGACGCGATCATCGATTTCGCGCGTCAAAACGGCATCCGGGTTCGCGGTCATACGCTCGCTTGGTACGGAGCACTGCCAAAATGGACTGAATCGATCGCAACCCGCGCGGATGCCGAACGAGAACTCACCGATCACATCGAGACAGTAGTGTCCCGCTACAAGGGTGCGATCCCGTCCTGGGACGTGATCAACGAGCCTCTGGTCGACTGGCCCGAGAGCGCCGCGTCGCTTCGTCCCTCGATTTGGGCGAGGCGCCTTGGACCGGATTATCTCCGTCTTGCGCTCAAGGCCACCGCTGCGGTCGATGCCGACGCCCAGCTTGTGATCAATGAATACGACGTGGAATATGCTGGCGCGCGCTTTTCGGCCAAACGAAGCGCACTGGTCCAGTTGTTGCGCTCGCTGCGTGACCGCGATGTGCCATTACACGCCGTTGGATTGCAGGCGCATCTGTTTGCCGGCCGCACGATCGATCGCGACGGCTTGCAATCGCTTCTCACTGAAATCAAAGCCCTCAATCTCGATGTTTTGATCACCGAGCTCGACGTGATCGACCGTGAACTCCCGAGCGAAATCCACGAGCGGGATAAGCTCGTCGCGGATCTCGCTAACCAGTTTCTGGGGGCGGTTCACGAGGTGATTCGGCCGAAAGCGATCCTGACCTGGGGTCTCAGCGATCGATACACCTGGGTGCCAATCTATTTTAAACGCCGCGATGGTATGCCGAACCGGCCGCTGCCGCTCGATGCCGACCTCAAACCCAAGCCGCTGTTCGAGGTGATCGAGCAGTTTCGTCACCGGGCCTGAATCGTCAGGTCCTAGATTTGAACTCCGATGAGCCAGACAATGACCGATGATCCATCTTCCACGCCAGCCGCGGCCCCGCGAGTCGGTCTCGGCCGGCAATTGCTGGATACAGCGAGGGGCCATCTACGCGGGGTTCCCTTGCTTCGATCTATGAAGCGCCGGCTGGTCGGGCTTGCCGGCGCGCCGGAGGAAGCCATTTATCGCCAGTCCGATGTCGCCCAGAAGAATCTGGTAGCCGCCTGGAAGCAGTTGCAGGTGTCAGGCGTGATCCTCCCGCTCGATCAGGTCGGCTTCAGCCGGTTCTCAGAATTCGAGGAAGACGGACATCTGCTGTATCTTCTCACGCTGGCGGGAGCGACCTCCCGCATCGTGGTCGAAATCAGTTCTCAGGATGGTCGAGTCTGCATGGCGACCAACCTACTGGTGCACCATCGCTGGCGAGGCTTCCTGTTCGACGGGGACCCGGTTTTCGTCGCCGAAGGTCGGCGCTTCTTTGCATCGCATCCCGCTACCCGCAGCGCTCCGCCGGTCATGCGCGCAGAGTGGTTCACGCGTGACAATGTCAACGACGTGCTTGCCGCAGCCGGCGTGCCCGGCGAAATTGACGTGCTCTCGCTCGATATCGACGGCAATGATCTCTACCTGTGGAGTGCGATGAAGACGCGGCCGCGGATCCTGATCTGTGAGTTCAACAACGCCGTGCCCAGCAATCTCGCGGTCACCATTCCCTACAGGCCCGGTTTCTCCTTCACCGCCTTGCCAGCCGATCAGGCAATGTTCCGTTCCGCCAGCCTTGCCGCCTTCGTCGCGGTCGGCCGGCGCAAGGGCTATCGTCTCGTCGGCATGAACGCGCTCGGATTCAACGCCATCTTCCTGCGGGATGACGTGCTTGAGGCGGAAATGCCGGAAATTCCGGCGTCCGCGCTGGACGGCAATCCGGCCGCAGAGGAAATGCACCGCCGGTGGTGGCCACGTCTGTCGCAACTCGGCTGGATAGAGGTTCCGCCAGATGGCAAACTCTAACCTCGCAAAAGCGACGCGGGCGATCGTGACGATGTCGCCCGCGCTCGACCAGACGATCGAGGCCGTGGTTTGCGTTCCCTGTTTCCGCCGGCCCGAGCACCTGCGGCGAACGCTTCGCTCGCTCGCCGATCAGCGCACCGACCGCCGCTTTGCCGTCGTCATGGTTGAAAACGACGCATCGGCCTGCGGGAGTGTGCCGGTTGCCGGCGAGTTTCTCCAGGGCGGCGGGCTTTCCGGCCTTTGCGTGGTCGAGCCGCGGCAGGGAAACTGCCACGCCATCAACGCCGCGTTCGAAGCGGCGCAAACGATATTTTCGGCGGCAAGCTATTTTTTGATGATCGACGATGACGAGATCGCCTCGCCCGACTGGCTGGAAGAGATGGTTCGTTCGGCTGAAGAGACCGGCGCAGACGTGATCGGTGGGCCGGTGCTTCAGCGCTTTGACGACGGAGTGAGGCAGGGCTTGGAAAGGCATCCCGCATTCCGGCCTGCCTATGACGCGAGCGGGCCGGTCCCGATCATTTATGGCTGCGGGAATTGCCTGATCAAGCGCTCGACGTTTGATCACCTCGGCAGCCCCGCGTTCGATCCGCGTTTCAATTTCCTTGGTGGCGGCGACGTTGATTTCTTTACCCGCTGTCGCCGGAGCGGCATGAAATTCCATTGGGTTGCCGGAGCGGTCATCACCGAAACGGTCCCGGACAACAGAACTCGTGCGTCGTGGATCGCATTGCGTGGACTTCGCATCGGCGCGATCAATTACCACGTCCAGCGCAAGGTCGCGCAAACGCCGTGGCTGCGTGTCCGGCTCGGCACGAAGGTGCTGGCGCAGCTGCCGCTCTCGCTATTTCGCGCCGTTCGGCTTTACCTCACGGAGCGAAGAACGCTGATCGCACTGCATCCGATGATTGTCGCGGCCGGCGGTCTGCTTGCCGCATTCGGCATCGAACCGCAACCCTATAAAGCATCGAAGATTATATCTTGAGCCGTCTTGCCCTCACATCTGATGCCCGCACGGTCCTTGGCGAGATTTTTCGCTGGCAGGCAATAGATATCGCGCGCGCGGGCGCCTTTATTGGTGCGCTATTGCTGGCCTGGATATCGTTGCAGCCGTTCATTGACCTCAGCAATATGCTGGTCGCGGAAGTGACGACGGGAAAGGAAGCGTCGACCTATCTGGCGTTCGGCTGCTTCGCCCTGCTAACGGTTGGGCTCGCGGTGCGAGACGGCGGGCGGGGATTCGCAACGCTATTGTCACCTGGCTATCTTGCCTTGGCCGGGTGGACTGCTGCAACGGTGGTGATATCGATCGACCCGGGCACTTCTGTGCGCCGATTTTCGTTGACCCTTTGTGTCGCGGCCGTTGCGGCGTCGTTGATGCTGCTGCCAAGATCCGAGAACGAACTGAGGCGCTGGCTTGCGATCGCGGTTTTGACGTTGTTGGCTGTTTGTTATCTGGGCGTCCTGTTAATTCCAAACCTTTCGGTTCACCTCGCAACCGACGCTCAGGAGCCGGCTCTCGCGGGGGACTGGCGGGGCGTGTTCGGGCACAAGAACATGGCGGCCGGGATGATGGCGATGCTGCTGTTTCTCGGCATCTACATCATTCGCGCCGGCTCTTGGCTCGCCGGCGCGATAGCGATTTGCCTGACGCTCGTGTTTTTTGTCAACACTGGGGGGAAGAGTTCGCTGGCGCTGTGCGTCGTGGTGCTGGCCTTGACTTCCTTTGCATCGTCAATCCGATCGCTTTGGTGCCGGGCCGTCGTGCTACTGGCACCGCTTTTGCTGCTCAATATGATCGGCATCGGCAGTGTAGTAAGCGAGCATCTCGCGGCTATTTCCAGGGCGCTGCCGTTGGACGCAACCTTCACCGGCCGAACCGATATCTGGACGTTTGGCATCGAGGCCGCGCAGCTGAAGCCATGGACGGGATATGGATTTGCATCGTTCTGGGGAAGCAGCGCGGTGCGAAATCTGCCACAAGGTATGGAGTGGGCGGCGACCGCCGCTCATAGTCATAACGGATACCTTGATATAACGCTCGCGATGGGCCTGCCGGGGCTGGCGCTGTTGATCTCGGTGTTCGTGATCGCGCCCTTGCGCAATTTCCAGGCCGCCGATTGCGGCGGGAATAGGGGCCCGCTGGCGACGGCGTTGCTCCAAATATGGCTGTTCGGGTTATACCTTTCGTCGATGGAGAGCTTTTTCCTCGACCGAGCCGATCCCATGTGGGTTACCTTTTTGATGGCGGTATTCGGTTTGCACTATCTGGCGCGTTATAACCTCAAAGCGCCCGGCTAGCTCCGGCATGATCCGGAAAACTGTGCAGTGGCCTTTCAAGGGCTGAAGCCCGCGATGACGATTCGAACCAATTTCATCGCGCTTTAGAGCTCTGCGTCGATCGCCCGCGCGACATCCTGCCACCAACCGTCGAAATCGAAGGGTGCTGGAGCAGGGGGCAATTCCAGCGCCGTGATGATTCTATCGGCATAAGTTTGCGGAGGTGAGCCGCGCGGCACGAGTGCGATCGCGCCGCGGTTGATCAGAGCCCTGAGACGCGGATGGTGATCGAACTCATCCGGATTGGCTGGACCGGTGACGATCACCGGCCGGCCCGATTGCACGCAGGTGAGGATGCTCGATCGCCGCGCGGTCAAGCCTTCGTCGAGCAGGTAGCAAAACGCGTCGACCTCGCCAAATAGTCCGAACACTTCGGCATCGGATGCGATGTAACCGCTGACGATGACATCGTCGGTCAAGCCGAGTTCGTTTACGCGCCCGTAGAACTCCTGTTCAACATTATCCAGGGCCTTGATGAACGAGCCGATATAGACGGTCAGAGGTCGTTTTCCGCGGTCCCGAAGATCCGCGGCGATATCCAACAGCGCCGTGGGCTGCTTGCCGGGATAGATCGATCCGAAATGGCCCAGCACCAGGCGGCCATTGCCGCGCGCAGTTGCAAGCTGCTCGCGCAATGGAGAGTCGCCGACGACAGGCGGAGCCTCGATATTGGGCGGCAGCGGCGCCAGCACGCATTTCGAAGCAGTCCAGCCGAGGAGCGGATGGCCGGCCAGTTCGCGTCGCACCAGTGGGGAGAACATGACGATCGTATTGGCGAGCAGCAGCGCCGGGAAATAGGTCAGTCGCCGCAGCCGGTGCAGGCTCGCCCATTCATGCTCGACCAGAACAACACGGCGCCGGCGCAGCCGGGCGATCAACAGCGCCAGCAAGGGCCGCAGGATTACCCGCTTCCAGGCCACAATCGGAAAATTGCAGACCACGCTGTCGACCGCGCCGACGGCGCGCCAAATATCGGCAAGCGAGCCTTCCGTTCGCGTCAAGGTTAACGTTGAGCAACAGCCGGGATGGAGCTCTTCGACAGCTTTCGACAACAGACGTGCGAAGTGCCCCACGCCGCACTGCATTTCCGCGCCCGCGCCGAGAAAAAGCGCCTTGTGTTCAGTGTCTGCGGTCATGCGGGTGCTGAAGCGTCGATGGTTGATGAGCGATTGCCTCTAACTGCCGAGGCAGGCTGCGTTAAGGATGTTCGGCAGAGATCCGTGTCCTCGTCGAATCTGCGCGGATTCTACAGACATCGACGTTAGCCATATATCCCAGTCATGAGCCGGCTGTCAGCCGCAGCAATTGCGTAAACGCGGTTTTTTGCGGGATAAGCGCACGGGAGATCAAGCGTCGCTCGCGACGTGTCGGCGCAGATCTTCAAGCGGAGCCATGTGACAGGTGCGGCGACCAGCGGCAAACATGAAGCCAACTTGCAGGCAGAAATGGAGCGGTCTCGCCGTCGAATCGTGTGTGGCAGGATCGGTTTGGGAAAGTTGATGCGCGATGGCGATCGTAGAATCCGAGCGAGTAATCGGCCGCGTATCCTCTTCTTCCGCTTCGAGGTTCAAAATCGAGTTTGCGAATGATTGGGGCCTCGTCGCTGCGTGGGCCAGCCAGTGCCAGAAGACGGCCTTCCAGCATCCACTATGGTATGGCGCATGGTATGGCGCCTTTATTGCGGCATCGCCGCTCATTGCGACCATCAGCGATACGGTAGCCCGACGGAAGGTCGCGCTCGTTCCGCTGATTCGCCGGGTACATCACGGCGTTCGTGTCGTGGAATTCGCCGACCTGAATGTGACCGACTACAACGCACCGTTGGTGCGACCGGGCGTAACGTTCGATATGGCGGAGGCGCAGGAGGTTGGTCGAGGTCTGCTGGAGGGATTGCGCCAGGTGCCCGGCGGCGCTGACCTTCTTCGTTTAAAGAAAATGCCCGGCAGGCTTGCGGGCGGAATCAACCCGCTCGCATTGTTGGGGCGCGCAGGTTCGAGTTCGCTCAACGGCAATATTATTGAAACCGGTGACGATTTCGAAGCCTATCGGACTTCGATCAAGCGACTTCAGATGTCCCGGTACTGGCGCGTGTTCAGCCGGCATCCAGGCGCAGAATTTCGAATTATGCGTTCGGTCGACGATGCCGTGAAGGCGCTGGATGTCATGGATGCGCAGCAACAGGTGCGCATGCGGACGCTCGGTCTGAAGTTCGTTCTAAACGACGACACTCACGCTCGTTTCTACCGGGACCTGGTCAGGGGTGGCCTGACAAACGGATATGTTGTCGTTTCGGCACTGACCTGCGACGAGGCGGTCGTAGCGACCATGCTCGGGATCAGGCAGGACGATTATTTTGTCGTTCTTAGAATCAGCAATGCGGGCGCCCGTTGGTCACACTGCTCTCCCAGCAAGCTCGTCGTCGAGCGCACTATGGCAGCGCTTCACGAGCGAGGCGTTCGTCGGTTCGACCTGAGCGTCGGCAATTATGCGTTCAAGCGCCGTTTTGGCGCTGTGCCTTTTCCTCTGACGGATGCGAGCGTTGCGCTCAGTTGGCGCGGCATCCCATACGCCCTGCGCGATCAAGCCGCGCAGGGACTGCGTCGCTATCCCTGGCTGGCGCAAAAGGTTGGGCGCGCATTGGGTCGATCGTCGCACGAGGAATGAGAGGGCTTTATCGGTGGAAACTAAAAAGGCACATTTTCGAGTGCTCGACAGCTGGCGCGGCGTTGCCGCGCTGCTCGTTGCCTTGTTTCATCTCAACCTCTACAGCGCGATTTACGCGCTCGATTTCGTTCGCAACGCCTATCTCTTTGTCGACTTCTTTTTTGTGCTGAGCGGCTTCGTTATCAGCTACAGCTACGGCGATCGGCTCAAGACGTTCGATGAGCTGGGCGAGTTTGCTATCCGCAGGTTCGGTCGCCTCTGGCCGCTTCACGCGGTTGTCCTGCTGGCGTTCGTGGCGGCTGAAAGCGCCAAAGCCGTGCTCGCGGCGCGTGGCGCGTCATTCTATCTGCCACCGTTCACCGGCACGAACTCGCTAGGCACCATTCCGCTCAACCTGGCGTTCGGTCAATCCTTCGGGCTCGTTCAACATCTGACCTGGAATGCGCCGAGTTGGAGCATCTGTGCCGAGTTCTGGACCTATCTGGTCTTTGGCATTCTTCTGGTCATCAGCTCGACATGGCTCGCGCGGTTTCGCTTTGCGACCATGGTTCTGATCGCGGCCGTACTGGCCGCCAGCGTCTCGATCCTCGTTCTGTTCGCCGCGCACGGAATGGATGCGAGCTATGACTTCGGATTTGCGCGGTGTCTGTACGGTTTCCTTGTCGGACATCTGACCTATCGGCTTT
>NZ_DAIDJE010000171.1 GCF_027451485.1 Bradyrhizobium sp. | reverse complement strand
AGAAGCCTTGGGTGGTCTCGGCGGCGGTCATTGCGGCGCCGTTGTCGCTCATGATGGCGCGCGGCAGGCCGCGCTTCATGAAGGCCTGGATGAGGCCATGGACCAGGTTCTCGGCGGTCTCGGCCAGATACCATTGCAGATGGCAGACCAGACGGGAGCGGTCATCGAGGATACCGAGCAGGATCGGTGTCTGCCACTCTGCCTTGGAGGTCAGTACCTTGCGCGAACAATGGTGGTAGTCGAAATGCCACAGCCCGCCGACATGCTCGACCTCAAAGCTGCGGACCTCGCGGGTTGCCAGCCGGACTTGCGCCGCCAGCGCGCCGGCGCTCTGGCGTGAGCTCAGCGCACGGTGCTTGTCCAGACCATGGCTGCGCAGGAACCGGCGCACGGTCGAATAGGACGGCATGGGGCCGAACTCGGGCTGCGTCTCGATCAGGGCAGCCAGGTTGTCGTGATGAAGCTGGGCGCTCCAGCTCTTGTGGGCGGCGTATTGGGCGAGCAGCGCCTGGCGCAGTGCGTTGCTCAGCGCGAACTGCTGGCCGGCGTCACGACGGCGCTTGCGGCGCAGTACGCCGACCGGGTCGACGCGTTCTTTGATCGCGCGGTAAAACCAGCGTTCGATCGTCGAGACGCCGAAGCGAATTGGAACGCCGGTTAGCGGATGGCGCCACTCACGGGCTGCCAGCTCTTCCAGAGCCGCATGAAGCGCGCCCTTCTGCGGCGGTGCAGCAAGCAACTGACCGATGACCGAGAAGCGCAGTTGCGCCCATTGCTGATGGCTGCGCGGACCATGCTCCCTGGTCATGCCGACCTCCTGTTGATTGGAGCGGCGGACGGTAAGGACGGCGGCGGCGAGCGCCAGGTGCGTCTTCTGCGGGTCGGCGTCGCCCCTCAGAAAGCGTGGCTCATTGATGCTCCGCCGGTGATTGGCGCCAGGAAACGCAGGAAGGCGATCAGTCTTTGGTCGGCATCGCCGGCAAATCGGTCGAGCACCGAGGCGGGCACCGCGGACGGATCGGGCGGGGGCATGAAGGCGGCCACGGCGCTCTGCCAGAACGGCGTAGCGGTGAAGGTCGAGAGCCACCAGGCGCGCCAGCGTGCGACGGTCCGGCGGTCGATGCCGAGGGTTGCGGACAGTTGGCGCAGACGCGCGGTCGTCACGCCGTCGCGCAGGGCGCTGATCAAGGTGACGATGGTCGCTAAATAGACCTTGCGGCCGAGAAAGCGCAGGCTGGGGGGCGTCGCCCGCCGTCGGCAGTCGCGGGACGCGCAGCAGAAGCTGAACCTCTGGTTATAGTTCTCGTCCAATCGGTGCGGCCGCCCCCGCGGCTTGCGCTGGAACCGCGCCACATGCAGTGCGCCCCCGCAAGGGCATCTAGCGGACCGGCAGACGGCCGCGATATCGGCATCTATGTCCAAAAGCAAGGCATGAAATCTGGCATCAGCCAGCAGCGTTTGATACAAGGGATCTATCCTTCATGCTGACGTTGGCACATGCCCAAAACCGGCCGCAATGAACCCTGTCCCTGTGGCAGTGGCAAGAAATACAAGAAATGCTGCCTGGCCGGGAACGAGGAACGCGAACGCCAGGCGATGGCCGCGGTCGCCTTGGAAATCGGCGACGAGGACAGCATGTATGATCACCACGGCTTTTGCGACGACTGCTACGACGAATTGGTCGAAGCCTCCAACGCCATCCTCGATCTGATCGACGATGGCAGGTTCGACGAGGCGGAACAGGCCGCCCAGGACGTGCTCGAGCGCTTTCCTGACGTTCACGACGGCTACGCCCGCCTCGGACTGGTGCACGAGATGCGCGGCAATACCGAGCAGGCGATCCACTACTACCGAAAAGTCATCGACTTTATCCGCGAGCACCCGGACGCGTACGAACCCGGGTTCGCCGTTGGTTATCAGTTGCTGATCGATCGCCTCGAAGACCCTGCATCAGCCGCCTGATCCGAGGGGCCCACTGCTGGTCAACACTCGCCGGGTGCTCACCGGCGTCAAGGCATCCACGCCATGCGGCGCGGACCCTCCTTGACCCCGTCTGCGCTCCCGGCAAATCGGAACGCAGGTCGGCTCCGAGGAATGGTCTATGCGGTCTCACCAAGGAATGATCGGATTTTATGCCGCGACCGATCACAATTGGTGAGGTCTCTACCCCTACAAACATCGCGTATCGTGATCAGAAATAGGCCAGTCTGCCTTCAATTTGCCTGATCAGGCTCAGAGGCTGAGGCCGGCGCCAGCGAGGATGAGCTCAAGGCCGAAAAGGCGTCCCGACAAACGCAGACTGTGTCGAGCTTTGTCCGCCGGCGCCCGGCCCGAAAGCCGTTTCCCGAGCATCTGCCGCGCGAGCGTGTGGTTCTCGAAGCGCCATCGTCCTGTCCCTGCTGCGGTTCAAACAACCTGTCGAAGATCGGCGAGCACGTCACCGAAACCCTTGAATCGATCCCGCGGCAATGGAAGGTGATCCAGACGGTGCGGGAGACCTTCAGTTGCCGGGTCTGCGAGAAGATCACGCAGCCGCCCGCGCCCTTCCATGTGACGCCGCGAGGCTTTGCTGGCCCCAATCTTCTGGCCATGATCCTTTATGAGAAGTTCGGTCAGCACCAGCCGTTGAACCGCCAGAGCGAGCGCTATGCCCGCGAGGGAATTGAGCTCAGCGTCTCGACCCTGGCCGACCAGGTGGGAATCTGTGCAGCGGTCCTCGCCCCTCTGCAGCAGCTTATAGAAGCTCATGTGTTGGCAGCCGATCGCCTGCACGGGGACGACACGACGATCCCGATCCTGGCCAAGGGCAAAACAGTGACCGGCCATATCTGGACCTACGTGCGGGACGATCGCCCCTTTAGTGGCCCGGCACCTCCTGCTGCGCTCTATTATGCTTCCAGCGACCGCAAGAAAGAGCATCCCACCAGGCATCTGACCGGCTTTGCGGGTATCCTGCAGGCAGACGCCTATGACGGTTACAACGGGGTCTATGACGGCTCCCGTACAGAAGGTCCGGTGACCTCGGCCCTGTGCTGGGCGCATGCAAGAAGGCAGTTCTTCGAACTTGCGGAGATCGCTCAGAGCAAGCGGCGCGGCAAGAACGCGGCCGTGATCTCACCCATCGCCCTTGAGGCCGTCAAACGCATGGATGCTCTGTTCGCAATCGAACGGCGGATCAACGGCAAATCTGCCGAGGAGCGGCTTAGGGTGCGCAAAGAGGAAAGCGCTCCTTTGGTAGTAGCGCTGGAATCCTGGTTGAAAGAGGAAGGCTCCAAGCTCTCCCGCTCGGCCAAGGTGCGTGAGCCGATTGATTATATGCTGCCGCGCTGGGATCGCTTTGCGGCCTTCCTTGAAGACGGCAAAATCTGCCGTACAAATAACGCCGCGGAGCGGGCGCTCAGAGGTTTTGCCCTGGGACGCAAGTCGTGGTTGTTCGCCGGATCTGGCCGTGGCGCTGAGCGAGCCGCGGTGATGGCAACTCTGATTCAGACAGCCAAGCTCAATAACGTTGACCCTCAAGCATGGCTGGCCGATGTCCTCGCGCGGATCGCAGATCATCCTGCAGGCCGGCTGGAAGAACAGGGGAATCGGGTGAAAAACTCATG
>NZ_DAIDJE010000170.1 GCF_027451485.1 Bradyrhizobium sp. | reverse complement strand
CCGCTCCACCATCTACCGCAAGATTACCGAGGGCTCATTCCCACCCCAGATCAGGATCAGCGTTCATGGCTCCGGCTGGCGCGAATCCGACATCAACCGCTGGATTGACGATCCAGTCGGATGGCGGCCGGAACGCGAATTCGATCGGGTCTCATAAAAAACAGCCCTTCATCTCCTATTGCACCCGATTCTACGATCGAGCGAAAAACGCTCTGCCATTTTACAAATTGGCCCTGCATCCTGCTGGGATGACGCGCGCCAGAACGAGGGCAGTGGTTGATCGGGTATCGCAGTGCGCGAGCTCGAGAGAAATCGATCCTGCTCTGATCAAGTTTGTTGAAGCACTTGCAATTGCCGACGCTAGACGCGATCATCTCTTTGATAGCGTGCGTCTGAGGAAAAATCATCTCGATGCCGCCAGCGAGAAGTGCATCAGCAGTGGTGTTCGAGATGAAATCCGCCGCGATCTATGCTCGGTTCTCGACCGAGCTTCAAAACGAAAAATCGACTGAAGATCAGATTGCTCTGTGCAGAGCCTATGCGGTACGTCATCAACTCAATGTCGTTGCGACTTTCGAGGACAAGGCTCGTTCTGGTGCTTCTGTATTCGGCCGCGACGGCTTGATGCAGCTTATGGATGCTGCGCGCCAACAACGTTTTACCGTTGTCATTGTCGAAGCTTTGGATCGGCTTTCACGTGACATGGAGGATCTAGCCGGCATTCACAAGAGGTTGTCTTTCCAGGGGATCGAAATCCAGGCCGTCCACGACGGCACGGCCGACTCGATCTTGATTGGAATTCGCGGCCTCGTCGGCCAGATGCAGCGCGAGGATGGAGCAAAGAAGGTCCGGCGCGGCATGGCTGGTGTGATACGCGACGGTCGACATGCGGGAGGGCGTGCTTACGGATATCGAACGGTGCCCGGCAAACCCGGCGAACTCGAAATCGTCGAAGGCGAAGCTGCGATCGTTCGACGGATTTTTGCGGCATATGCCGCGGGACGGCCACCCCGAGAGATCGCGCACGATCTCAATCGAGAAAACATCCATCCACCGCGGGGTCGGCGATGGAATGCGTCGACGATCAATGGAAACGCCAAGCGCGGGACGGGGCTCATCTTCAACGAACTCTATGCCGGCCATATCATCTGGAACAAAGTCCGGATGGTGAAGGATCCGGATACGGGCAAACGATTGTCTCGCCCGAACCCGCGTGAAGAGTGGCAGAGCATCGATGTGCCTCAACTGCGGATCGTCGAACAGTCCGTTTGGGAACAGGCGCATGCTTTGAAGGCCGAAAGGGGGCGCTTGGCCAGCCACATGAAGCGGCGGACACCGCATCTCCTGTCTGGTCTCCTTCGATGCGGTTGTTGCGGATCCGGGATGTCAGTTCACGACCGTGACAAGACCGGAAAGACGAGGATTCGTTGCTCGGCTGTACGCGAGAGCGGCAGTTGTTCGAATCGCAGGATCGTCTATTTGCGCGACGTCGAACGGCTTGTGCTTAGCGGGATGGTCGAGGAGTTGAAGGACCCGCGGCTGATCGAGACCTACGTGCGCAACTACAACCGTGAGCGAGAGCGGCTTGCGGGGAACGCGTCCGTGGAGCGCATGCGGCTAGAGGCTAAACGTGACCGATTCGAAGGCGAGCGTCAGCGCAATATTGATCTCGTGATCAAGTACGTGATCTCCGAGGAGGATGCCAAGCAACGGATCGCCGAGTTGAAGGAACAGCGGTTGCGCGTCGAGGCGGAGCTGGCTGCCCTCGAAGAGGCCCCTACCCCCATCTCACTGCATCCAGCAACGCTGGACCGCTACATCGAGACCGTCAATGCACTTGCCGACACGATAGCTGGCCACGCCAGCGCGGAGGACGACCGCGGCCCGTTGGTCGCGGACTTCAGGGCGCTTGTGCACAGTGTCATTGTTCACCCGAACGGCCCTTGGCAAGGCTTCGAGGTCGAAGTGAAGGGAAAGTTGGCCGCACTGGTCGGCGGCGGGTTCTTTCCGGAGGCCCGCTATAATAGTGGGTCACACGTGGTAGCGGGGGAGGGACTCGAACCCCCGACCCCAGGATTATGATTCCCGTGCTCTAACCAGCTGAGCTACCCCGCCACGGCGCATGCAAACGCGGGCTCGGTCATCCGCGCCTCGCGAACGCGCGGCATATAAGAAGCAGGCCTCGGGCGTGTCAAGCAAAGCCGGCGCGCTTGCCGAAACCCTGTAATCGTAAAGCTATTTCGGCTGCACGCTGGGATTGCCGCCCGGGCTGCCCGGTGGGGGAATTACCGGCGTGTTGCCGGAATCCGGCGGCGTCGGCGCGCGCATCTCCGGGTCCACCCCGGAAGGGGGACACAGCACGCCGTTCGATTTCGCCAGTTTATCGGCAAGCGGCTCACCGGCCTGCCCGGTCGTGGTCCCCGGTTCGGTGTTGAGCCGCGGATAGGCAGACTGTGCCGCAGGCGCGCAGTTGCTGGCCACAGCGGTCGCGGTCGGCGCCGGCGGCGTCGTTACGGTGGGCGGCGCCTGCGCGACGGCGCCCGACACCGGCAGGATCAATCCGAAGGCAAGGAAAAGCGCATGTTTTGTCATCCCAAGAAAACGGGGACCGGACGCGCTGGTTCCGTGTGCTCCCGGTAAGGATTTTCAGGCCTTCCGATAGCGGATCAGCGAGAAATGTCCCATCGGCGGCATCGGACGGCGCTCGGTCAGGCTCACGCCGCCGTGCCGGGCCGCCCAGTTCACCAGCCGCGCCCAGGGAAATTCTGGGCGCCACCCGAGCCGTCGGGCAAGCGGCGCAAAGGCGAGTTCGAAAGCACGCCGCAGGCCACCCTCGGCGCCGATGTGATTGACGAGAATGAGTTCGCCGCCCGGTTTCAACACACGGATAAAGTCGTCAAGCGTGGCCTCGGGATCCGGAACCGCGGTGATGACATATTGCGCGACCACGGCATCGAAGGAGGAATCCGCGAATGCGAGGTTCCTGGCATCCATCACCGCCAGCATCTCGACGTTGTTCAGCTCCAGCGCGCGAACCCTTTGTTGCGCCTTGCGCAGCATCGGCTCGGAGATATCGACGCCGCACACTTTCGTGGTCGCAGCATAATCCGACAGTGACAAGCCGGTGCCGACGCCGACATCGAGCACCCGTCCGCCGATCCGATCGGCCTCCGCAATCGTGGACCGGCGTCCCTGATCGAAGACTTTGCCGAAGACGAGATCATAGATCGGCGCCCAGCGCCCATAGGCCCTGGCGACCCTCTCGCGGTCGATATCTGTCGCCATGCCCCCGCCTTGGATCGCTATCCGCGCATAGCCTCGACAAGCGGTGGCGTCACGGCTCCCCTCGCCGCCTTGCCGGCCATTCCCTTTGAACTGGCGCTCTGGATAAAGCCGCCGCCGAGTACCCGCGCGCGGCCCGAGGGCGCGTCGTAGAATACGCAGGCCTGACCGGGTGAAACGCCCTCTTCACCGGCGACCAGATCCACCGCATAGCCCTCACCGGTTGCGCGCAGCCATGCCGGCTGCGGGGCGCGGGTCGAGCGGACGCGCACGAAAATCTCCAATCCGGCGCCGACCGCGCGGTCGAGCGGGCCATCACCGATCCAGTTCACATCGCGCAGTTCGACATGATCCATCCGCAGCGCATCGCGCGGACCTACCACGACGCGGCGCTGTGCGGCATCCAGCTTCACCACGTAGAGAGGCGCGCCGGAGGCGATGCCCAATCCACGGCGCTGCCCGACGGTGAAGTGAACGATCCCCTGGTGGGTACCGATGACTCGGCCATCGAGATCGACGATGTCGCCGGGTTCGATCGCATTCGGCCGCAGCCGGCCGATCACGTCGGTGTAGCGGCCGGTCGGCACGAAGCAAATGTCCTGGCTGTCGTGCTTGTCAGCGACTTCAAGGCCAAAACGGCGCGCCAACTCGCGCGCCTCGGGCTTGGTCATGTCGCCCAGCGGAAAGCGCAGATACTGAAGCTGCTCGCGCGTCGTCGCGAACAGGAAGTAGCTCTGGTCACGATCGGCATCCGCTGCGCAGACAAGCGCGCGCTGACCATCCGCCAAAGCACGCGAGGCGACATAATGCCCGGTCGCCAACACCGATGCGCCGAGTTCCCGTGCCGTTTCCATCAAATCGCGAAACTTGATCGAACGGTTGCATTCGATGCAGGGCACCGGGGTTTCGCCGGAGGCGTAGCTCTCGGCGAAATTGTCGATCACCGACTCGCGGAAGCGGCTCTCGTAATCCAGCACATAGTGCGGAATGCCGATACGCTCGGCGACTTTGCGCGCGTCGTGAATGTCCTGGCCCGCGCAGCAGGCCCCCTTGCGATGGGTCGCCGCGCCATGGTCGTAAAGCTGCAAGGTGATGCCGACAACGTCGTAGCCTTGCGACTTCAACAGCGCCGCCGTCACGGAGGAATCCACGCCGCCCGACATGGCAACAACCACGCGGGTGTCCTGGGGACGGCCTTCGAGATCGAGACTGTTACGCATGGTTTTCAAATCGCCGGTGTCACGCACTTTCCGGCCACAAGGGTCATCTTGCTGCGGTCTGGAGGGCTCAGGGCGTTTCTTTGACACCTAAACCCTCGCTCGGGACGGCCGGGAAGCTGCACTCTAATATAGGCCGTATTCGCACGAAGCAATCATCGGCCGGACGAGTTCTCAGCCGACGGCAAATCTTGCCGCCGGGCAGAAAAGACGGGGCTGATAACGGCGGGCAGGAAGCTGCTCAGGCAAATAAGATATTGCAAACGTTAGATATTTTCACGATCCGGAAGTGGCCCGGTCTTTGCTGATTGCTTTCGCGAGTTCCCTCGCCGGAGTCCGTCCTGTGCTCAGTGCTACCCAAGATGCTACAGCCAACGCCGCATTCCAGGCCGCGCCCTCCTGGCTGACTCGCAATCATTCGTCTCCGGCGAACGATCTTTTCGGCAACCTGGTCAGCCAGAATGCACCGAACGAGTCCCCGTCGGCGCCGCCTCCCCCGCCGCCGGTGCAGAACCAAGCGGATGCATCGCCGCCAGCCGACACTGCCGCGCCCGCAAACGACGCCAATAGCGGCGCAAGCGGTACCAACAGCAATCCACCTTCGGCTCCGGCGAACAGCCAGTCCGATGGTGCCGTCAATGACGGGCCGTCGTCCAATTCCAACTCCGACCCGTCTGCCTCTGCAAATGCCAGCAGCGATGGCGCGTCGGCCAACGGGACCAGCCAATCCACAACGGGCACGACGATCCCGGCAAACCCGGGCACATCGAAATCGGCTGGCGATAAATCCAAGAGCAAGGATGCCGGTGGCAAAGCGACCGCAGTGGACGCAACGATCCTCGTCCAGCAGGTCGGCAGTGCTCCGACCACGCCGACGCCGGTTGCGGCTGCGATTTCCGCATCGGCGCCGGCGGCCAATGTGCCGACGACCACGCCCGCCCCCAGTGGCCCCACCGCGCCGCTGGCGATTGCCGCGGCCGCGATTGCCGCCAGTTCGCAGCCGCTTTCACCGCCGCCCGGACCCTCCGTCCAGGGCAAGACTGATCCGGCAACAGCATCTGCGATCGCACCCCACCCAGCAAAAGCCGACATCTCTGCACCTGCCGTGACCGCGATTGCGACCGCGGGCACGCAGGTGCCGACAGACACTTCCGCTCTAACGTCGGCCGTCGCCGCCACCGCCCTCGTCACACCGAAGGCGGCACAAGGAAAAGCGCAAGCAGCGGCTGGGGCAAGCCAGGACTCCTCAACCGCCTCAACATCGACAGATGCGGCGACAACCGACGCTGCGGCGAACCCGGCTCAGAGTGCGGCAGCGGCGCAGGCGCCGATGACGGGCAAGCAGGAGACGTCGAACCCGGCTGTCCAGGGTATGATGGCGGATGCAGCCTCGGCAGGGCCCGCGCCCTCAAATCATGACCATGCTGCGCCAGCATCAGCGACGACCACGCATGCTGTAGCCGACCTGGCCGATCCGTCTGCGCAAGCGTTCGGGCCGGCTCAAGCGCAACTCAACTCGCCATCAAACCTCGCGTCCACCAGCAACCTGACGGCAACGGCCGCGACCAACGCCGCCGTACCCTTGGGCGGGGTCGCCGTGGAGATTGCCGCTAACGTGAAGAGCGGCAAGAGCAGCTTTGAAATCAGGCTCGATCCTGCCGATCTCGGGCGCATCGACGTTCGTGTCCAGATCGACCAGAACGGCCAGGTTACCTCGCACCTGACGGTCGAGAAGCCGGAGACGCTGTCGATGCTGCGGCAGGATGCGCCGCAATTGCAGCAGGCGCTCAACGATGCGGGCCTGAAGACCGACAGCGGCGGCCTGCAATTCAGCCTGCGCGACCAGTCGTCCTCCGGCCAGAACAGCGGCAACGGGAGCAACCCCCATGCCCATCGCCTGATCGTCAGCGATGAGGACGCCGTTCCCGCCGCGGTCGCCGGCCGCAGTTATGGTCGTTCGCTCGCATCGAGCGGCGGCGTCGATATCCGAGTGTGAAGAGTCAAGAGGAGAAGAACATGACGACGACATCAGGAGTAAACACCTCGAGCCCTGTCGTTTCGGGCACGACGCCCGCGTCGAGTTCATCGAACTCCAATTCCGCCGCTGCCGCCAATGCGCTGGCCAACCAGCAGATCGCGGGCAACTTCCAAAGCTTTCTGCAACTGCTGACCACGCAATTGCAGAACCAGAATCCGCTCAGCCCGCTAGACACCAACCAGTTCACTCAGCAGCTGGTCGAGTTCGCCGGCGTCCAGCAGCAGATCAATACCAACGATTCGCTGGCCTCTCTCGTCTCGCTCCAGCAGACCGCGCAATCGAGCCAGGCCTTGCAGTTCGTCGGCAAGACGGCCATCGTCAAGGGCAGCACCGCGGAAATGACGAACAGCCAGGCGACCTGGGAACTCAACATACCCAGCGCCTCAACGGTCAACGTCTCGATCGCCAACAGCTCGGGCCAGACCGTCTACAGCAGCAATTTTGCTGCCAGCGCCGGCAACAACCAGGTGTTCAACTGGAACGGCCTCGGCACCGACGGCACGCAGTACCCTGCCGGCAATTACACGCTCACGGCGACCGCCAAGGACGCCAGCGGCAACACGGTCGGTGTTTCGACCTCTGTCGCCGGCGTCGTCAATTCGGTCGATCTCACCCAGTCGCCGCCCCTTCTGTCGATCGGCGGCCAGACGTTCACGGTCAATCAGGTCGAAAGCATCGTCAATTAGTCATGCGACGCGGCCGCCATGCCGGCCAGGACTTAAGATCAGATTAAGAACGCGCGCCGTATCGCGGTGGCGGGCTGCACATGCGCGGTCATTTTCAAGGAGATTCGTATTGGACCATTGGGTTTAGGTAAATTTTAAGCCGCCGGGCGTAGTTTAATGGCGTCAGTTCAGTGGTTGAGAGTTTGTGAGTACGCCATGACAGAACCCCATCGCCCGAGGGTAAAATACGTCATCGGGCCCGATGGCAGTCCGCTGACCATCGCGGACCTGCCCGCACCCGGAACCAAGCGATGGGTCATCCGTCGCAAGGCGGAAGTCGTTGCCGCGGTTCGCGGTGGCCTGCTGTCCCTCGAAGAGGCTTGCAGCCGTTATACGCTGACCGTCGACGAATTCCTCTCCTGGCAGTTTTCCATTGATCAGCACGGTCTTGCAGGGCTTCGAACCACCCGAATCCAGCAATATCGTCAATAAATCCACCTACGATGGCAATTGAGGAAAATCGGCTTCGCCTCGCGAGGCCGATTTTTTCAATTTTGGCACTTTCACGCCAGGCCTTAACCATCGTTAACCATATCGAAACCATACCGTAGGCAATAATTGCCCAGTGGTCCGATCCCGGGTTGGGACCGAATCTAAGGGGCGGTTGGTTTGCAGGGTCTCGTAAGCTTTCTGAGGGGCTTGGGCGCTTCGCGGCTGATGGCGATGGTGGCGGTGACGGCCGCACTGATCGGCTTCTTCGCATTCGTCATCATGCGCGTCACCACGCCGCAGATGACTACCCTCTTCACCGATCTCAGCCTCGACGACTCTTCCGCCATCATCAAGGAGCTGGACCGTCAGGCCGTTCCTTATGAACTGCGCAACGACGGCGCCATCATCATGGTGCCGAAGGACAAGGTCACGCGGCTGCGCATGAAACTCGCCGAAAGCGCCCTGCCCAAGGGCGGCGGCGTCGGCTACGAGATTTTCGACAAATCCGACGCGCTCGGCACCACCAGTTTCGTCCAGAACATCAATCATTTGCGCGCGCTTGAAGGCGAACTGGCGCGCACGATTCGCGCTATCGATCGCATCCAGGCCGCCCGCGTCCATCTGGTTCTCCCCGAACGTCCGTTGTTTGCACGTGAGACCCCCGAACCGTCCGCCTCGATCGTCGTGCGGGTACGCGGCAGCCTTGAGCCGCAACAGATCCGGGCGATCCGCCATCTGGTTGCTTCCGCCGTCAACGGGTTGAAGCCGCAGCGGGTGTCGATCGTCGACGAAGCGGGCCAGTTGCTGGCCGACGGCGCGGCCGGGCCTAACGACAACAGCATCGGCGACGAGCGGCGGGTGGCGTTCGAGAAGCGGCTGCGCAGCGAGGTCGAGGCGATCGTGTCGTCGGTGGTCGGCGCCGGCCGCGCCCGCGTCCAGCTCTCGGCCGACTTCGACTACAACAAGATCACCGAGACTTCCGACAAGTTCGACCCCGAAGGCCGGGTACTGCGGTCAAGCCAGACCCGCGAGGAATCCAGCGCCACGTCCGAAAACAACGGACAGGTCTCCGTCGGCAACGAGTTGCCGGGCGCGCAGCAGACCAACAACACGCCGGTCGCTCGCGACCAGAGCAAGAAGACCGAAGAAACCAACAATTACGAGATCTCGCGCACGACCAAGACCGAGGTGACCGAGGCTGGACGGGTCAACCGCATCTCGGTCGCCGTGCTGGTCGACGGCATCTATACCAAGAACGACAAGGGCGAGATGGTCTATCAGGAGCGCAGCAAGGAACAGCTCGACCGGATTTCGGCCCTGGTGCGTTCGGCCATCGGCTTCGACCAGAAGCGCGGCGACCAGGTCGAGGTCGTCAATCTGCGATTTGCCGAAGCACCCGCGGTCGCACCGCTGGAGCCGCCGGCGGGGCTGCTCGGCATGCTGCAATTCACCAAGGATGACGTCATGTACGTCATCGAGCTCGGCGTCATGATGCTACTCGGCATCGTGGTGCTGTTCATGGTGGTCCGCCCGCTGGTCAAGCGCATCATTGCCGACGAGCCCGCAGCGCCGGCCGCTGAAGCAAAACTGCCGGCCATCGTCGATGGCAGCGGCGCGCAGGCCGCCGCCCCGGCCGGCGGTCCAAACCTCGCTCCCGGCGCCAACAACACCGCTACGCTCATCGACGTGGCCCAGGTCCAGGGACAGGTCCACGCCCAATCCGTCCATCGCGTCGGCGAGCTCGCCGAACGCAACCCCAACGAAACCGTAGCCATTATCCGTCAATGGCTCTCCGAACCCGCTGCGTGATTCCGACATGGCCCTGCCGCAAACCAACAACGCCAACGACATTGCCAGCGTGATTTCCTCGCTGGCAGCGCGCCAGGGCAACAAGGCCAAGGGGCCGCCAATCGCGGGACCCAAGCGCGCGGCCATTCTGATGCTGGCGCTCGGGGAGCAATATGGCGGAAAGGTCTGGTCGCTGCTCGACGACGACGAGGTGCGCGAACTGTCGGTGCACATGTCGACGCTCGGCACCGTGGAGGCCGATACGGTCGAGGACATGCTGCTTGAATTCGTATCGCGGATGTCGGCATCGGGCGCCTTGATGGGCAACTTCGACGCCACCGAACGCCTGTTGCAGCAGTATCTGCCGCCCGAGCGGGTCATCGGCATCATGGATGAAATTCGCGGACCTGCCGGGCGCAACATGTGGGAGAAGCTTTCCAACGTCCAGGAAGAGGTGCTCGCGAACTACCTCAAGAACGAGTACCCGCAGACGATTGCGGTCGTGCTCTCGAAGCTCAAGCCCGAGCATTCCGCGCGGGTGCTTGCGATCCTGCCTGAAGATATGGCGCTCGACGTCATTAACCGCATGCTGAAGATGGAAGCGGTTCAGAAAGAAGTCATCGAGCGCGTCGAGCAGACGCTGCGGGTCGAATTCATGTCGAACCTGTCGCAGACCAGGCGGCGCGATGCCCATGAGGTGATGGCTGAAATCTTCAACAATTTCGACCGTCAGACCGAAACGCGCTTCATCACCTCTCTGGAGGAGGAAAACCGCGAATCGGCCGAGCGCATCAAGGCACTGATGTTCACCTTCGACGACCTGATCAAGCTGGACTCGGGATCGGCGCAGACTCTGATGCGCAACGTCGACAAGGACAAGCTTGCCGTTGCGCTGAAGAGCGCCAACGAGGAGGTCCGCGCGTTCTTCCTCGGCAACATGTCGTCGCGCGCCGGCAAGATGCTGCTGGACGACATGGCGGCGATGGGCCCGGTGCGGCTGAGAGACGTCGACGAGGCGCAGGCGCTATTGGTGAATCTGGCCAAGGATCTCGCGGCAAAAGGCGAGATCACGCTCACCAAGAACCGCGCTGACGACGAGCTGGTGTACTGATGGCTTCCCCGGCGAAATTCCTGTTCGACACCGACTTTGCGGCTCCCGTCCGCGAGCGTTCCGCAACGCCGGCCGAGGTCGCCCAGAAGGTCGCCGAAGCCGAAGCCCGCGCCTATCGTAACGGCTACGATAGCGCGTTGCGCGAAGCCAAGGTGGAAAGCGATCGCCGTTCGGCAGCCGCGCTTCAGGAGATCGGCAACGCCATCAACGCCATTGCAGCCCGGTTCGCCGGTATCGAAAGCCGGATGGAGACCGAAGCGGTCGACGTCGCGGTTGCGGTCGCGCGCAAACTCGCCGACGAGCTGATTGCGCGAGAGCCGCTCGGCGAAGTCACGGCGCTGATCGCCGACTGTTTTGCCCAGCTCGTTTCGACACCGCATATCGTGATCAGAATAAACGAAACTCTTTACGAAGCGGCCCACTCCCACATCGAGGCGCTTGCGAAGCAGAGCGGCTTTGCCGGCCGGCTGATCATCCTGGCCGAGCCGAACATTGCGGCAGGCGATTGCCGGATCGAGTGGGCGGACGGCGGCGTCGTTCGGGAGCGCGCCGCGATCGAAGCCAAGATCAACGAACTTGTCGGGAGCTATATCGCATCCCGGAACCAGGTCTGAACGGACCTTGAGAGGAATGAGCCATGAGTGACACGGAGGGACAGGTACCGCTCCCGGATCTGAACGCGGCCGACGCGCCGGCGATGACCGATGTCGCCTACAGCGAGGACGAGAACGCGGCCCGCGTCGCCGCCGACCTCGAAGCGGTGTTCGACGTGCCGGTTCAGGTCTCGGCGGTTCTCGGCCGCTCCAAGATGGAAGTCGGCGACTTGCTCAAGCTGGGGCCCGGCACCGTTCTCGAACTCGATCGACGCGTCGGCGAGGCAATCGATATTTACGTCAACAACCGCCTTGTCGCGCGCGGCGAAGTGGTTCTGGTCGAGGACAAGCTCGGCGTGACGATGACGGAAATCATCAAGGCTGAACGCAACTAGGCTCATATCAATCAAGGCGCGCCGGAACGGCACGGACAGACCAACAGGAGATTACCATGCGGCTTCTTATCGTTGGCACCCTGAAGGGGCAGCTCACAACGGCGACCAAGATCGCGATGGACAACGGCGCTTCGGTCACGCACGCGGAGGACAACGAACAGGCGATGCGTGTGCTGCGCGGCGGCAAGGGCGCCGACCTGTTGCTGGTCGACGTATCGCTCGACATTCGCGATCTCGTCATGCGGCTTGAGGCCGAGCACATTCATGTGCCGATCGTCGCCTGCGGCATCTCCAACGACGCGCGGGCGGCGGTGGCAGCCATCCATGCCGGCGCCAAGGAATACATTCCGCTGCCGCCCGACCCGGAGCTGATCGCCGCCGTCCTCGCGGCTGTGGCCAACGACTCGCGCGAACTGGTCTACCGCGACGACGCCATGGCCAAGGTCATCAAGCTCGCCCAGCAGATTGCAGGCTCGGACGCCTCCGTCATGATCACGGGCGAGTCCGGCACCGGCAAGGAAGTGCTGGCGCGTTATGTCCACACCCGCTCCAACCGTGCCAAACGGCCGTTCATCTCGATCAATTGCGCGGCGATCCCCGAGCACCTGCTGGAATCCGAACTGTTCGGACACGAGAAGGGCGCCTTCACCGGCGCCGTTGCACGTCGCATCGGGAAGTTCGAGGAAGCCACCGGCGGCACGCTGTTGCTCGACGAAATTTCGGAAATGGACGTGCGGCTGCAGTCCAAGCTGCTTCGTGCGATCCAGGAGCGCGTAATCGATCGCGTCGGCGGCACGCGGCCGGTTCCGGTCGACATTCGCATCATCGCGACCTCCAACCGCAACCTCGCCGACGCGGTGCGCGAAGGCACCTTCCGCGAAGACCTGCTGTTCCGCCTCAACGTCGTCAACCTGAAGATTCCGCCGCTGCGCGAGCGGCCGGCGGACATCCTCGAGCTTGCGCAGCACTTCGCCAAGAAATACTCCGACGCCAACGGCGTTCCCTTAAGGCCGCTTTCGTCCGAGGCGCGCCGCGTGCTCACCGCCAACCGCTGGCCGGGCAACGTCCGCGAGCTCGAAAACACCATTCATCGCTCGGTGCTGATGGCGCAGGGCGACGAGATCGGCGTCGAGGCGATCATCACGCCGGACGGCGACCGCCTCGATACGCCCAAAATCGCTCCGGCGGTAGCGCATGCAACTTTCGCTGCCGAACAGGTGACCCGTGCGCTGGTCGGACGCACCGTGGCGGACGTCGAGCGCGACCTGATCCTGGAGACGCTGAAGCATTGCCTCGGCAATCGCACCCATGCCGCCAATATCCTCGGCATCTCGATCCGGACGCTGCGCAACAAGCTCAACGAATATGCCGACGGCGGACTCCCGATCACGCCGCCCAACACGAGCGGCGAATATCCCCGCATGCCGGCGATCGGATAAGACTCAGACAGACTGAGGCAAATGGCCGGCCATTTGCCTTGTGCGTGGGACCGGCTCAATACTGCCCAGCTCTGGGCTCCCGGGCTTGCGGAAGATATGGATGGGATCGCCGGGCACAAACGTGCGTCCGGTGAGCGTCACATAGGCGTAAAGCGCGAGGTAGGCCATGGCGAGCGCGCCGACCGCGTAGAACAGCCAGGTGGCGGCGCGCTTCATCGGCCGAGGCCGCCGACGGACCGGCCGGAGCGTACCAGCACGGCAGCCTCGCACCCTCGAATTTCGTCGGAACGAATTCGCGCACTCCCGGCTAGTGTTGCCTCTGCATTAACGTCTCTGGCCATGGCTTGTCCTGTTTGCACTTCGGACCGAAGAGAGGCCGAAGGTGATTTCTACCCCCGCGCGACCGAGATCGGCTGAAGATGCCGTTACCGCACGGCCATGGATATGCCTCTCACCGGGGCGACGTTCAACGCGAGCTTGCCATAGCGATCGGTGAACGCAGCCGTATCGATCTCCTCCAGCTGGATGGCACCGCTCATGACCCCCTCCTTCCAGGCGTCTTGTTCCGCGTCCTGCTGGAACTCCGGCATCACTTCGCGGCCGAACAGTTCGAGTGACTCGCAGATGTGCTCGTGGCTGTTCTTGCCGGCCTGGTTGAGCAGGATGACCTGATCGATGTGAGAGCTGCGGAAGCGCCGCAGCTTGTTGCGGATCGTTTCCGGCGATCCGATCAAGCCACTGCGCAAGGCCGCCTCCTGCGCTTGCGGATTCTCGCGCTTCCACTTGTTGTATTCGTCCCACATGTTGACCGCGCCGGGAGGCGGACGCTGGCGGTCCTGCGAGGCGCCGTAAAAGCGCAGCGCGAACTGGAAAAACGTGGCGCCGTCGGCCCGTAGCCGCGCCTCTTCATCCGTCTTCGCGCACATGAAGAACGACACCAGCGCCATGTTCGGATTGATCTCGTAATCGGCGAGTTTCTTCAAGCGTTTCGTGATCGCGTTGTAGTAGGCATGCACCCAGGCGTGCGCGGCATCCGCACTGACGAACTGAAAGCCGAGCGCACCGAAGCCGCATCGGCCGGCCCGTTCGATGGTCGGCAACTGCGAGCAGGCCATCCACAGCGGCGGGTGCGGCTTCTGCACCGGCTTCGGCACCACGTTGCGCAAGGGAATGTCGAAATACTTGCCGTGGTGCTCGCAGCCGCCATCGCGAAACATCGGGAAGATCGCTGCGACAGCCTCCTCGAACACCTCCTTCTTGGTCTCCATGTCACGCCCGAACGGTTCGAGCTCGGTGATCGAAGCGCTCTCGCCCATGCCGAATTCGCAGCGCCCGCGGCTCAAGAGATCCAGCACGGCAACGCGTTCGGCCACGCGCGCCGGGTGATTGGTGGTGAGCTGGAAAATGCCGTGGCCGAGCCGGATCTTGCGGGTGCGCTGGCTGGCGGCAGCCAGAAATGCTTCCGGCGCGGGCGAGTGCGAATATTCCTCGAGGAAATGATGCTCCACGACCCAGGCGTGATCGTAGCCGAGCCGGTCGGCGGTCTCGAGCTGGCTCAGCGCGTCCTGATAAAGCCTGAGTTCGTCGCCGTCCCGCCACGGGCGCGGCAATTGCAGCTCATAGAAAATGCCGAACTTCATGACGCCTCCCGCCGCAGTTTTGTCTTTTAACTCAGTGTAGTGCAGGCGGAATCTTAGTCCAGCCGAAGGACCCTCCCTGGCACCGAAGCTCCTTGCGTTGGGAGCATGAATGGTTAGCTTTGGGTCTGGCCCTTGAGTCGGCCCTCCCCAACGAGATCCAATGACCAACTTCACCCCGCATCAGGATGCCGCGCTCAATGCCGTGGCCGAATGGCTGAAAGCCAAGCCGGGCAGGAACGGCACGCCGCAGGTGTTCCGCCTGTTCGGCTATGCCGGCACCGGCAAGACCACGCTGGCCCGGCACGTCGCGGAAGGCGTCGATGGCGAGGTGAAATTCGCCGCCTTCACCGGCAAGGCGGCGCTGGTGATGCGCAACAAGGGTTGCGACAACGCTTCCACCATCCACTCACTGATCTACCGCGCCCGCGAATCCGGCGTCGAGCAGCCAAGCTTCGAATTGTGGGACGATGCACCGGCCTCCAAGGCAAAGCTGATCATCATCGACGAGTGCTCGATGGTGGATGCGGAGATGGGCCGCGATCTGATGTCTTTCGATTGTCCGCTGCTCGTGCTCGGCGATCCCGCACAGTTGCCGCCGATCCAGGGCGGCGGCTTTTTTACCGGCAGTGCGCCGGACGCAATGCTGACCGAAGTGCACCGCCAGGCGCAGGACGATCCCATCGTGCGAATGTCGATGGATATCCGCGAAGGGAGAGAGCTCGAGCCCGGACGTTACGGCGAAAGCGAAATCGTCTCGCGCGCCGACCTCGATCCGGAACGGGTAATGCGGGCCGACCAGGTGCTGGTGGGACGCAACAACACCCGCCGCGCCTATAATATGCGGATGCGGCAGAAGCAGAATATCGAGGATCCGCTGCCGGTTGCCGGCGACAAGCTCGTTTGCCTTCGCAACAACCGCAAGAAGGGCCTGTTCAACGGCGGACTGTGGCGCGTCAAGTCGCGCAACGCCTCACGATCCAAGTCGCGCATCACCTCCTTGCGGATCGCCCCGGACGAAGAGTTCAGCCACAAGGTGACGAAGGTGTCCGTGCGCTGCGACTGTTTCGAGGGCGGCATCGAGGCGATTCCCTGGGAACAGCGCAAGCCCTATGACGAATTCGATTTCGGCTACGTGCTCACGGTGCACAAATCGCAAGGTTCGCAATGGGATGACGTGGTGTTGTTCGACGAAAGCTTTGCCTTCCAGGATAGCCGCGCCCGCTGGCTCTATACCGGCGTGACCCGCGCGGCCAAGCGGCTTTCCGTGGTGGTGTGATCCCGGGTCATTTCCGACGGCTTGCCTGGAACGCCGGCTGTTTCACGGACTCGTGTGGTTTTCCCGGTAACGGAACGAGTTTTGCCCCGTATCTTAGCAAGACAAGGCAGAGGCTATTTGCGAGCAACCGCTGCCGCCCTAACATCCGCTGCAACGATATCGAAATCAGGAGCCAGCTCCCATGACCCGCCGCTCTCTCAACCGCCTTCCAGCGTATGCCGCCGCGATCGGTTTGCTGGCGATCTCCGCTGTCAGCGCCGTGCCTTCATTTGCTGCCGAAGATGCTGTCGTCATTCCGCCGCCGGCGATGGACGTTCAGCATGCAAGCGGCATCCAGACCGCGGTTCTGGCCGGCGGCTGCTTCTGGGGCGTGCAGGGTGTGTTCCAGCACACCAAAGGCGTTGTCAGCGCGGTGTCGGGTTACGCCGGCGGCAACAAGACAACCGCGGACTACCACATGGTGTCCACCGGCACGACCGGGCATGCGGAATCCGTCGAGATCAAGTTCGATCCCAACAAGATCAGTTATGGCAAGATCTTGCAGATCTTCTTTTCGGTGGTGCACGACCCGACGCAATTGAACCGGCAGGGACCGGACACCGGCACGCAGTATCGTTCGGCGATCTTCACCACCTCGGACGATCAGAAGAAGGTTGCGGATGCCTACATCGCGCAACTCAATACGGCCGGCGTCTACAGGAAGCCGATCGTGACCAAGGTCGGTCCGCTGCAAGGATTCTTTGCTGCGGAAGCCTATCATCAGGACTACCTGACGTTGCACCCGACGCAGCCCTATATTGCCTATAACGACATTCCCAAGGTCGAAAATCTGAAAAGGCTTTTCGCCGACAACTATATCGAGAAACCAACTTTGGTGAGCGATATCAAGGCCACCAACTAAAAGGCTGTAACTGCACAGGAGGTTTCATGTCCGAAGCCAAGACAATGCCAAAGGTCGAAAAGAGCGAGGCCGAGTGGCGGAAGGAACTAACGCCGATGCAGTACGCGGTGCTGCGCGAAAAGGCCACCGAGCGGCCCTTCTCCGGCGAGTATGAGCATGAGAAGCGGCCGGGCACCTATGTTTGCGCCGGCTGCGGCCAGACGCTGTTTGAATCCGATGCCAAGTTCGACTCCGGCTGCGGGTGGCCGAGTTTCACCCAGCCCTCGGCCGGAAATCATATCAATGAGGAACGCGACATCAGCCACGGCATGATCCGGACGGAGGTGCTGTGTTCGCGCTGCAACGGCCATCTCGGCCACGTCTTCGAGGACGGCCCGACCCCGACCGGACTGCGCTACTGCATCAATTCGGCGGCGCTAAAGCTTCAGCCGAAATAGTTGACTTCCGACTGCCAACAATTTGGTTCCGACAGCGGAACCGACCGACCGATGGGCCGTTGTCTCGAGGCTTGGCGGATTCCGTCCGCCAGGCCGTGTCGGGGCAAGCGCCATGTCGCTCGGAACGATCCTCATCATTATCGTGATCATTTATCTGATCGGCGGCTGGAGCGGCCGGATCGGCGGGTATGGTTACGGCTACGGCCACTCCGGAATGGGACTCGGCGCGGTGGTTTTGGTTGTATTGCTGGTCCTGCTTCTGGTCGGCAAGCTATAGTTCCCCTATAAATCGCTGAAAATAAACAGTTTTTCAAATGGTTGCGGGATGGGTGGCGGATTCATCATCCACTCCGACAGGATTCGCAATTCCTGCGGAGACGCCTATATTAGGGGCTGTCCACAAGGAAAGTGACGTGTACCGGCGCCGCCTGATTTTTGCGCCCGTGCGATCCGTTCGCGATGTTGATCGCGTTCTCACTAAAAAGAACAGAGGTCCCCGATCATGGCTTTCAGCTTCAACACTGCTGCCGAACTATTTCCTGCCGCCATCCGCAAGAAGAAGCGGGCGGGCTTCGCCTACCGGCGATTTGGCACTGCGGCTGAGGCGGTTCGTTTTGCGATCGAGGAATTGCCGGCGGATTCCCTGAACGGCGCTTATCTTCAGGTCGACGAGGCCCGCTTCGATCAGATGGGCATTCGCACGCTTTATGAAAGCAAGGATTTCCCGCTGCCGCGCCGCCCGCGCGCAGCCCAGACGGATGCTGCCGCCGCCAAGGCAGACGACAGGGCCGCCTGACTATTCCGCGTTGCGTTATCGCTGCGGACCATCCGCAGCCGCAATCGACCATGCCAGCCGTGATCAGCGCGGCTGCTTGTCGAGCCAGCGCCTGAGCAGGCGGACGTTGCGCATGTTGGCGCGAAACAGCACGTCAAATGCATCACCCGCAACCGGGACCATGCCGACGACACCATCGACGGCGACGTTGCCGAGCATTCGCGCGGTGACGTGCCACGGCGCGCCCAAGGCGCGTGCTTCGCGCACCAGCCAGAGCGAGAAGGCGGTCGCCAGAAGGTCGCCGACGACCGGGATCAATCTGATGATGCCATCGACCCCGTAACGAATGCTGGTGCCGGGCAAGATGAACGCGACGTCGAGCAGCTTTGCCAGCATTTCGAACCGCGCCAGCCGCTGATCGCGCGTGAGATCGGCGAACGGATTGGCGCTCGACTGACCGAAATCGAATTGAAATTGCCGAAAGCCGCCCAGCGAACTTTCCGGAATTTCCCGTCCCTGCTGATCGATCACCGGACCCTGCGGACGCGCGCGGAACGGCCCGCGCGAGGAACCCGCGAAACGCGTATCGCCGGGAGAGATGATTTCTTCGTTTGCCATTCCGCTCAGATGGGTGTGCCCGCCACCGGCGCAAGTGCCGTCATGTAGACTGCTGCGTCACGTTTTACGCGGCCACGGGACGAGTGGCGACGGAATTGACAACGCCGGACGACACTGCAGCGGGAACAAAGCCTACGAGGCCGTAGAGCACGAACTGCAGCATGCCGCTATCCTGTCCCCGCGAACCATACAGCAATTCTGATGCCGCAAAAGCAATCGCGCCAACGAGCAGCAGCCGCGCCAGCGGACCAACTTGTTTGACGTGAAACACGATGTCGTCCACCGCCCCGAGCATCAGCGCCGGCAGGAGGCCGAACAGGTAGGAATATTGCAAGGTCTTCAGGAAGACTGCCAACAACTTGCCGGCTTCCGATAAACTCGGCTGATGACTCCAGTAACCGGACATCACCGTGGTCGCCAGAAGAAGCAAAAAGCCGCCGAGCAGCGGCACCAGCGCGGCAAAAATCACATATCGCTTCATAACCGTGATCCCAACATTCGCATCCATTCGCGAGCCGGCGCTCGTCGCGAATGTTAAGGTCAACGGGCTCCCCGGCAAATTCAACTTTCCAGTGAAGTTCGAATTTGACATTCGCATCGCGCGCCGCCGCGAGCGGTGGCGATGTCAATACGGCCGCGCGAATTCGCTATTCGCCCCAGGCGGCGAAGGCATCGTTGAAAGCGCGCTCGCCGGGAGCACCCTTCTCGATGGCGATGATGGCGCGGCGCTGATTGGCGTAAACCAGCGGCACGTCGAACCAGGAACGCTCCTTCAACAGTTGCAGATTGCGCGAGCGGTCGGCGTCGACGTTCGACAGGCCAACCAGGAAGAAGCCGTCGGTGACCTTCACCGCAAGGCCGGCGAGCGGGGTTCCGCGGGCCTGCTCGTTGGACTTCATCAGGATGCCCGGCACGTTGCTGACGCCGCCGCCCGAAAAATCCGGCGGCAGGACGAAAGTCAGTTCGGCGGTATGACTCGCCGGCAGCGACGGATCGGTGTTGCGGCGGAACGACATCGTCATCTTGAACTTGCGATCGGGGATCTCGATGTCGGCGCGCACTGCAATATCGGCCTTCTGGTTACCCGACGCCTTGATCGGCTCGGTCCGCCAGATCACGGAGCCGACATACTGCTTGCCCTTGGGATCGGACGGGTCCTCGTCATAAAGAACGACCCGCTGTGCCACCGGGGCCACTTGATCGCTTGAAGATGGTTGCCCGACGCGATCGGGAATCTTCGGCTTCATGCCGGGCGCAGCGGAATCCTTCGGGGCTTCGACCACGGCGGTCGGAGAGGACTTGAACAATCCACTCACGGTGCTCACGACGGACTTGCCCCACAGGATCGCGGCGCCGACGAGGATCAGAACGATGCCGACGGCGATCGCACTCTTGAACGGAAAAACCGTGCCCCGCTTCAGCTCGCGGCCGTGTTCGGGCGCCGCGCGCGGACGCGGCGGCGCAGCGTAGCGCTCCGTTTCCGCGACCGATTCATCATAGGAATAGGGCGCCTCGCCATCGAAGCCGTGTTCTTCCATGCTCGGTTCGAGACGGTCGAACTCGGGTGACGGCGAAGGGACGTTGGCGTAGGTCTTGCGCGCGGCGCGGCTCGCTTGCGCGGCGGCGCGGCCAAGATCGTCGGCATCGGCCGTGATGTCGCGAAATCCGCGGATGCCGGGCGCCTCGGAGCCGTTGTTGTTCTCCGCTCCGCGACGGGCCGCGGCCCCCCGCTCGCGCCCCGGCGACATGTCCGCATCCTGCATCGGAATCGGCGGCTGACGCTCCTGCCGGGCGCCACGCGCCTCCTGGCGATCTTCCGGGCCAAGCGGTGGCCGATCGTTGCGCGGCAGGGGCGGCGGTCCGGGCTGCCGTGAGCGCGGCGCCTGCTGCGGCTGTGCGCCGGCCGCGCTCTCCGATGCCCGGGCGCCAGTGCGGGCATTGGCACGCAAGACGTTGGAAGGGCGCGAATTGTTGTTGCGCGTCGGATCGGCCGGGCGCGAGGCGTCGCGCGCGCGTTGGGCCGCTTCCGATTCCACCTTCCGCACCGCTTCTTCCAGCGACAAACGTTCGCGCGTGATTTCGGACTCGCTCAGTGGCGGCTCGACGCCGCGAAGCTGCGCGATCAATGCCGTGCGCGCCCGCTCATAAAGCGCACGACGGCTTTCGCCGGGAGCGTTGGGGTCCAGTCCGGCGATGGCGCGGGCGATCAGCGGGTAGTAATCAGCCATTTCCTACTCAACAATCCAGGCCCTGCGGTAACATCTCATAAAGCCTCGAACGGATTCTGTACCAGGATAGTATCCTCGCGTTCGGGACTTGTGGAAAGCAGGGCTATCGGACAACCCACCAGTTCCTCAACGCGGCGGACATATTTGATCGCCTGCGCCGGCAAGTCTGCCCAGGAGCGCGCGTTCGCAGTTGGTTGCTTCCAGCCCTCGATCGTCTCATACACCGGCTTAACCCGAGCCTGGGCACCCTCACCAGCCGGTAAATGGTCGATCTCCTTGCCGTCCAGCAGATAGCCCGTACAAACCTCGATAGTTTCAAAGCCGTCGAGGATATCAAGCTTGGTCAGCGCCAGACCATGAATGCCGCAGGTCCGCACCGTCTGGCGCACCAGCACGGCGTCGAACCAGCCGCAGCGGCGCTTGCGTCCCGTGTTGACGCCGAACTCCCTGCCGCGGCGACCGATCTCCTCGCCAATCTCGTTGTTCAGCTCGGTTGGGAAAGGACCCTGACCGACCCGCGTCGTATAGGCCTTGCAGATTCCAAGCACGTAGCCGACCGCGCCGGGACCAAGGCCTGCGCCAGTCGCAGCCTGCGCGGCGACAGTATTCGAAGAGGTAACGTAAGGATAGGTGCCGTGATCGACGTCGAGCAGCGCGCCCTGCGCGCCCTCAAACAGCATGCGCTTGCCCTCACGCCGCTTGATATCGAGCAGCCGCCACACGGTTTCGGCATAAGGCAACAGCTGCGGCGCGAGCGTCGCCAGCTCGCGCAGGATCTGCTTGCCGTCGATCTCCTCGAGATTGAGTCCGCGTCGCAGCGCGTTGTGATGCGCCAGCAGGCGGTCGATCTTGTGCGGCAAGGTGTCGAGATCGGCAAGGTCCATCAGGCGAATCGCGCGCCGCCCGACCTTATCCTCATAGGCCGGGCCGATGCCGCGCCGCGTGGTGCCGATCGCCGTGGCCGCGTTGGAAGATTCCCTCAGCGCATCGAGTTCGCGGTGCAGCGGCAGGATCAGCGTGACGTTTTCAGCCACACGCAGGTTTTCCGGGCCGACGGAAACGCCCTGCCCCTTCAGCTTGGTCACCTCGTCAAGAAACGCCTGCGGATCGAATACCACGCCGTTGCCGACCACCGAAAGCTTGGAGGGCCGGAGCACTCCGGAGGGCAGAAGCGCCAGCTTGTAGGTCTCACCATTGATGACAAGCGTGTGGCCGGCATTGTGGCCGCCCTGAAAACGCACGACAATATCGGCCTGCTCCGACAGCCAGTCGACGATCTTGCCCTTCCCTTCGTCGCCCCATTGGGCGCCGACGACGACGACATTCCCCATCCGCAGCTATTCCCTCTGCAACTCTCTAAAGTTCAGGCGTGATCTGTTCGAAAAACCGGTCTTGGCTCCTGCGGAGCGTTCCGGAGCCGGCCGCATGCGAGGCACACCACCGGATAAAGGATGCGGGCTACCGACGCAAGCAAGAAGGCACTCCGGAGCCGGCTGGAGGGCCCATCAACCCCTTGATATCCCCCAAAAATCCGACCCCGCCCGCTGGCGGCCACCATTCCGCCAGACGAGCGCCGCGAATGCGCCTCCAGCCCCGTGTTTTCCTTTGACCGGGCGCGCATGGAGGCGATGCGCCCGCCACCATTGAAGCGCGCCCAAAATCCGTGTCTGTGAAATAGCCGGGCTCCACCTCCGGCCGGACGCTTCGGTTCCGGCCGGGCCGCGGCACCGCGACCCGCCTGCCGAGGCCCAAACTGCATGTCCGCTTCCGACCGGATTACCGACGCAATACCCGCACGCGGCTGGCTTGCCAACCAGCCTTACGTTCTCCTGTCGATCACGGCTTTGTGCTGGGCCGGCAATGCCATTGTCGGCCGGCTCGCCGCAGGTCACATCCCGCCAGTGACGCTGGCGTTCCTGCGCTGGTGGCTCGCCTTCCTGATCATCCTGCCCATCGCATGGAAGCATCTGAAGCGGGACTGGACCGCGATCCGCGCCAATCTCGGCACGATGATCTTCATCTCGCTCACCGGCGTTTCCGCCTTCACCAGCCTGCAATACTGGTCGCTGGAGCACACCACCGCGCTCAATACCCTGCTTCTGCAATCGGCGGGGCCTCTCTTCGTGGCGGCCTGGTCACTGGTCCTGCTCGGGGTTCGGCTGACGCCAGCGCAGGCAATCGGCGTATTGGTATCGCTGACCGGCGTGCTGGTGATCCTGCTGCACGGCGACCTGACGGCGATCGCCGCGATCGATTTCAACGAGGGCGACCTCATCTTTACCGCAGCCCTCGTGATCTTCGGACTTTATACCGTGATGTCGTCGCGACGGCCGCCGATCCATGATCTGTCGTTCGTCGCGTTTACATTCGGATGCGGTTCGGCCGTTCTCGTCCCGGCGCTGATCGCCGAGTTGCTGTGGCGCCCGGTCATGGAACTGAACGCAAGCAACCTCCTGTCCGTGATGTATGTCGCTTTCTTTCCCTCGACCATCGCCTATCTCTGCTACAACAGAGGCGTGCACCTGATCGGCGCCAACCGCGCCGCGCCGTTCTTCCACGTCGTCCCGGTTTTCGGATCGGTCATGGCGATCGCCTTTCTCGGCGAGACGCCGCGGCCCTTCCATTTCATCGGCTTTGCGCTGGTACTGACCGGCGTTTTCGCGGCGTCGAGAAAAGCATCGGCACGACCAGGCTAGCCACCGCCGTCCGAACCCAGGATGGCTCTGTCTCCAATTTGGATCAGTTCGTGGAACCTGTCATCGGGCGCGCGTTGGCGCGCCGACGAACAACTGGCCAACCCTCCTAAAACGTCAGCGCCTTGGCCTGCTTCACCTGCGGCAGGGCCTGCACCTTCGCCAGCACGTCGTCCGGAATGGCGCCATCGACCTCCACCAGTGCGATCGCATCCCCGCCCGGCCGGGTGCGGCCGAGATGGAAGGTTGCGATGTTGAGGCTGGCGTCGCCGAGCAGGCCGGCAAAATGGCCGATGAAACCCGGCTTGTCCTCGTTGGTGATGTAAATCATCGACTTGCCGAATTCCGCATCGACGCGGATGCCCTTGATATCGACCAGGCGCGGCTTGCCGTCGGCATAGACGGTGCCCGACACCGAGCGCTCCTGCCGCTCGGTGATCACCGTGATCGTGATCAGGCTTTCGTAATCGCTCTGCGCGCTGCGGACGATTTCGTCGACCGCCATGCCGCGCTCCTTGGCGATGACGGGCGCCGAGACCACGTTGACGGTGCCGAGCATCGGCCGCAGCAGGCCGGCGAGCACCGCCGAAGTCAGCGCCTTGATCTTCATCTCGGCGACGTGTCCCTCATAGGTGATCTGTACCTTGGTGATGCCGGTCTCGGTGAGCTGGCCGGCGAACGAGCCGAGCTTTTCGGCAAGCTCGATGAACGGCCTGAGCCTGGGGGCTTCTTCCGCCGTGATCGACGGGAAATTGATCGCGTTGGATATGGCGCCGTGCAACAGATAGTCGGACATCTGCTCGGCAACCTGCAGCGCGACATTCTCCTGCGCTTCGGTCGTTGCGGCGCCGAGATGCGGGGTGCAGATCACGTTGGGATGGCCGAACAGCACGTTTGACGTCGCCGGCTCCTCGACGAAGACGTCGAATGCCGCACCAGCAACCTGCTTGGAGTTCAGCGCATCCACCAGCGCCTGCTCGTCGACGAGACCGCCGCGCGCGCAATTGATGATGCGCACGCCCTTCTTCGTCTTCGCCAGCGCCGCGGCATCGATGATGTTGCGCGTCTTGTCGGTCAAGGGCGTATGCAGGGTGATGAAATCGGCGCGCCTCAGCAACTCCTCGAGTTCGACCTTCTCGACGCCGATATCCCTGGCGCGCTCGGGCGACAGGAACGGATCGAAGGCAATCACCTTCATGCGAAGGCCCTGCGCGCGGTCGGCCACGATCGCGCCGATGTTGCCGCAGCCGATCACGCCCAGCGTCTTGCCGGTAATCTCGACGCCCATGAAACGGTTCTTCTCCCACTTGCCGGCCTGGGTTGAGGCATCGGCCTGCGGAATTTCGCGCGCGAGCGCCAGCATCAGCGTGATCGCGTGCTCGGCGGTCGTGATCGAATTGCCGAACGGCGTATTCATCACGATGATGCCCTTGGCGGTCGCGGCAGGTATCTCGACGTTGTCGACGCCGATGCCGGCGCGCCCGATCACCTTCAACCTGGACGCTTTCTCGATGATCTTTGCGGTTGCCTTGGTGGCCGAGCGAATGGCAAGGCCGTCATAATCGCCGATGATCGCGGCGAGCTTTTCCTTGTCCTTGCCGAGGCTGGGCTGGAAATCGACCTCGATACCGCGGTCCCTGAAGATCTGAACGGCGGCCGGCGAGAGCGCGTCGGAAATGAGCACTTTGGGTTTCGTCATGAGTGTGATCCGTGATGATCGGTGTATTTTGAACTTGTCACCCGCGGAAAAAAGGCGCGAATGCATCTTTGAGCAAAAGTTCTTGAGGGGGCGACCATTAGGGGTGGGCGGCCGGGTCAAGCCCGGCCACGACAATCGTGTCGAATGACTTACGCCGCCTTCGGCAGCTGCGCCTTGGTCTCGGCAAACGCCCAGTCGATCCACTGCGTGAGCAGCGCCACATCGCTCGCCTCGATCGTCGCGCCGCACCAGATACGCAAACCTGCCGGCGCGTCGCGGTGGCCGGCGAAGTCGTAACCGGCTCCTTCCTTCTCGACGAGACCGACCATCTTCTTGATGAAGTCGATCTGCGCATCCGACGTGAGCGAGGAAACCGCGGGATCCGTGATCTTCATGCACACGGATGTGTTGGAGCGGATGGAAGGCGTCCTGGCGAGAAAATCGATCCAGGGCGTCTTGGCCTGCCAGTCCGCCAGCACCTTGAGGTTGGCGTCGGCGCGCGCCATCAACGCTTTCAGGCCGCCGATCGATTTGGCCCAGTTCAGCGCATCGAGATAATCCTCGACGCACAGCATCGACGGCGTGTTGATCGTCTCGCCGACGAAGATGCCTTCGTTGAGCTTGCCGCCCTTGGTCATTCGGAAGATTTTCGGCAGCGGCCATGCCGGCTTGTAGCTCTCGAGCCGCTCGACTGCGCGCGGCGAAAGCACCAGCATTCCGTGACCGGCCTCGCCGCCCAGCGCCTTCTGCCACGAGAAGGTCACGACGTCGAGCTTGGGCCAATCGAGCGGCTGGGCATACGCCGCCGAGGTGGCGTCGCAGATCGCAAGGCCTTCGCGTTTGGCGCTGATCCAGTCGGCATTGGGCACGCGCACGCCCGAGGTCGTTCCGTTCCAGGTGAAGACGATGTCGGACGCTGGATCGACTTTCGAGAGATCGGGAATGTCGCCGTAGGGCGCGGCGAGCCTGGTCGCGTCCTTGAGCTTCAATTGATTGACGATGTCGCTGGTCCAGCCTTCGCCGAACGATTCCCACGACAGGGTCGTCACCGGCCGCGCGCCGAGCAGCGACCACAGCGCCATTTCGACCGCGCCGGTATCGGATGCCGGAACGATGCCGATGCGATAATCGGCGGGCACTTCAAGGACTTCGCGCGTCAGATCGATAGCGCGTTTCAGCTTTTCCTTGCCGATCTTCGCACGGTGCGAGCGGCCGAGGGCTGCGTCCTTGAGATTTTGCGGGGTCCAGCCGGGCCGCTTGGCGCAGGGTCCGGAAGAAAAATGCGGCACGTGAGGCCGCGAAGCGGGCTTCGCTACAGTCATGATCTACCCTTCCAGATAGCAAGCCTCCCGTTGGGGGGAGGTGTCCCGCCATCGTGAATAGGGCAATCATTCCGGACCGTCAAGGAACTTCATTTTGCTCGATGGCGGTAGTCTCGGCATCGCTCGCAGGCTGGCTCTGCGCGTTCAACAGCTCGGCCGCGTCGCTCACAAGCTGCGCCGCGCGTCGGCGGCTTGCGATCCTCAAGATGCTTTTCTCTTCCGCCTGCACGACATAGTCGTCGCCGACCCGGACGATGGAATAGCTCTTCATCTGACGTCCCCAAATTACGCGCGCCGGACAGACGCCAATTGCCACGGATCGTTCCTAAGCAAAATTCCTGATGACCCTGTTAGTTTATCGCGCGTTAAAGCAGACGAACGTCGAAACGCGTTCTGCAGCATTCGCAAGGCGCAGCTTCATGCTGCGGGCAAAACTGCGGCAATAACGGCGCGATTGCGGCGCTCGGAAGCACGACGTGTCGCCGCAAATCTTCATGTCCCGCAGCCAAGGTCGGGAAAACAGAGAATAGTCGCGACCGATAATGTCAGGAATGGCCGATCCGCAAGGGACGCCGATCAGAACTTGTAGCCGAGGCCGAGACGCAAGGTGTTGACGTTGGTATCGACTTGCTGAGTGAAACGGACATATTCCCACTCCGCGCGCATGAACAAGCCTGCGATCAATCTGACGTCGACGCCGAGGCCGCCGGTGTAGCCGTAGACCAGGTGGTTTTCACCGGTATGGGTTGCGGCCAGCGGCGGAGCCGCGATGAACGGACCGCCAGCGCTGGCGCTGTAGAAGTCATTGATTGTCGCCGACGTCGAGACGTTGGCGTAGCCGAGAGCAAATCCCCCGAAAGCATAGGGCAGGAAACAATCGTAGGCATAGCCGGCGCGGGCCCGAAATGTCGCGTAATCCGAAATCGCCATCGTCGATGTCGACGTCACGCTGCCGAGATGAAACAGCCCGTCGGACAACGCCCCGCCGCTGCTGTATTGCCGGGTCGCGCTGACGCTGCCTCCGAGGTTACCATGCAGGTAGGATGCCTCGATGCCGGCAACCACATCATCCCACTGCCAATTATATCCCCCAAAGGCTCCATATGCGACGGAGCCCTTCCCTGACGTGCCGAAGGGAACTGGCGCCCCGAAACCCCGGATCTCGCCCAGCCTGGTGATCGAGGTCAAATCGTTAATGGCGGTGTAATCCATCGTCGAACCGGAAAAGGTCTGACTCGACGAGGCCCAGGCGCCTTGCCCGCCGACATAAGCTCCGCGCCAGTTGACCGGCGGCGAATAATAATTGTCCGACAGCGAGCCACGAAGGTAATCGGGCATATCGGCGGCCTGTGCGCTCGCGGACATCGCGAACATCGCCGCCGCCAGCAGGACTCTACGCATCGATCACTCCCATCCACACTTGCGAACATGATGTGATCATCGCCCGTTAACCCTAATCATTCGTTATCGCGCGACGCTTCGACAAAACAAAACGGCGCGGGAAACATCCCGCGCCGTCAAGAAGCGTTAAGTCAGGTTCAGCCCTTGGTGATAAGCGGCGGCGCATAGGCCGGCGGGCTCCAGAAATTCCAGCGCACGCCGAGCATCACGTCCTGGGATGTGATGTTGTTGAACTGGAACACGTGACCACCAACCGAACCGTCGAACGCGCCGTCGATGCCGGTCGTGCCGTTACCGAGATTGACGTAACTGTAGCTGAGATCGATCGCCATGTTCGGAGTGACCTGGTAGGCGAGGCCCGCGTGGACCGCCCACGCGAAATTCCATTGCGAGCCTGTCGCAGCCGAGACCAGGCTTGGACCCGCGCCGGCACCGTTGTTAACCACGCCCGAGTCGGTGAAATTCGCGACCTGCACCCGGGCGGTGCCGATACCGGCGCCGATGTAGGGCGTGATGCACCACCAGGTACCGAGGTCAACATAGGCATTGGCGAGGAATAGCCACTCGGACTTGCTGGCGTTGTAGACGTCAGCTCCGTATCCGGTCACTCCGCCGCCAGCGGGGTAGCTGATCAGATCAAGTCCATGGAAATTCGCGGCGCCGCGATATTGGCCGGTCACGTCGACGCGAAACCAATGATTGAACTGGTAACCGGCACCGAGCTGATAAATGCCGCCGGTGTCGAAGCCGGTCGTCTCCTGGAACGAGTTCAGGTTGGAATAGAGCGCGGCATTGGTGTTGCGGATGCTGCCGACGCTTTGATTGCTGAATCCAACATCGCCGCGCAGATACCAGCCGCCGAAGTCGGCGACCGGAGGCGCATAGGGCATCGGTGGGGGTGCAATCGCCATATCGGCGGCGGACGCCATCGATGACAACAGGGATGCCGCTCCGGCAATAACGAAAAATTTCACACTACGCATAGGCTTCGTCCTTTTGGCCGGTGAGGCAGACGGCCCCACATCTAGAACTCACGGCCCGGACGATGGCACCAAATACTTAAACGCCGCTTAACCCTAATTTTTAAGGTTGATATTTTCCTGAAGCGGACGGGACGTCAGTCCACAATTGCGGTGGCAAACGTCACAGGAGCTAACGATGTATGAACGAGAAGTTGGCGAATGCTGAACGGCGAGGAGCGAATAGAGAGGACATCAATTTCTTCGCCGTTCGCTGCCCGCTAATGCGCCCCTTGCCGCATCTTCGGCAGAAATACCGCGAGCAATCCGATCGCCGGCAGGAACGAGCAGACCTGGTAGACGAAGGCGATGCTGGTGTGATCGGCGAGCTTGCCGAGCAGCGCTGCGCCAAGGCCGCCGATGCCGAAGGCCACGCCGAAGAACACGCCGGAGATCATGCCGAAGCGGTGCGGCACCAGTTCCTGCGCGAACACGATGATCGAGGACGTGGTTGAGGAAATGATCAGGCCGATGAAGACGGTCAGCACCGCACTCGCCGCCAGCCCCGCGTAAGGCAACGCCAGCGTGAACGGCAGCGCGCCGACGATCGAGAACCAGATCACGATCTTGCGGCCGAAGCGATCGCCAAGCGGGCCGCCGAAGAAGGCGCCGACCGCATTCGCAGCCAGGAAGACGAAAAGATAGAGTTGCGCAGCCTGGGTCGAAACGCCGAAGCGATCGATCAGATAGAAGATGTAGTAGCTCGACAGGCTCGAGACATAAAGCTGCTTCGAGAACAACAGCACCACCAGCACCGCCAGCGCGAGAAGAACCCGCCGCCGCGACGGCGCGTCCGGATGCGGCGCAAACGTCGTCGTATTTTTGGCCCTGATCTGAGGCTGGTACCACCGGCCGATCTTCCACAGCACGACGATTGCCAGAAACGCGATCGACGAAAACCAGGCGATTGAGGGCTGGCCAAACGGCACGACGATCAGCGCTGCCAGCACCGGTCCCATCGAGGTACCGAAGCTGCCGCCGAGCTGAAACACCGATTGCGCAAAACCATACCGGCCGCCGGAGGCCAGGCGCGCGATGCGCGCCGATTCCGGGTGGAAGACCGCGGAGCCGAGCCCGATCAGCGCGG
Source organism: Bradyrhizobium sp. (assembly GCF_027451485.1). Taxonomy (GTDB): domain Bacteria; phylum Pseudomonadota; class Alphaproteobacteria; order Rhizobiales; family Xanthobacteraceae; genus Bradyrhizobium. The sequence continues at coordinate 27,474 of NZ_DAIDJE010000170.1, read as the reverse complement.
CCGCGATCAGGATGACGAGATACTGATGGGCGACGCTGAGCAGTAGCAGGCCGAAGAAGGTCGACGACATGCCGATCGCCAGCGAAAACGGCTGCGCCTTCTTGTCGGTGAAATGACCGACGAGCGGCTGGAGCAGCGACGCCGTGAACTGGAACGCCAGCGTGATCAATCCGATCTGCGCGAAATCGAGCGCGTAGCTGTCCTTCAGGATCGGATATACCGACGCGATCAGCGACTGCATGGTGTCGTTGAGGAAATGCGAGAAGCTGATGCCGGCGAGCACGATATAGGCAGGCCCGGCGGCGCTCGCCTTCAGCGCAGGCGAAGCGTCGTCGACGATGACCGGCTCGTTCAGTGTTCCCTCGGAAACGACGACAGGCTTGTTCAAGAAATCATTCCCGGCGCGGTGAGTGCATGCAGCGCGCATTTCCTAAGCCGATTGGTTTCGCCCGACCACTACCAATACAAAATGGCTGCGATGCGAAGAATTGAGACAGTAGCGAGCGGCGATCGTGACCTCATCCTTCGAAACGCGCGCGCGCTCCTCAGGATGAGGAAAAAGCAGAGACCCTACTGGCGAGGAGACCGAAGCGCCGTCTCGAACCATAAGGGACCCGCTGCGCTGGAAAAGCCCGCCGGCTGTGCACGAAATCTCAGGCGGCGGCCTGACCGAGTGCCGAAACGATCTGGTCGACCACTTCCTCGATCAGCAGACGATCATCGCCCTCCCCCATCACGCGGATGACCGGCTCTGTTCCGGAGGAGCGCACCAGAAGCCGGCCATGCCCGTTGAGGCGCCTCTCGCCGTCATCGATCGCCGACTTCACGTCCGCATTGTCGAGCGGCTTGCCCGAGCGATAACGGACGTTCTTGAGGATCTGCGGCAGCGGATCGAAGCGCCGGCAGACCTCGGAGACGGGGCGGCGCAGCTTTTGCACGACCGCCAGCACCTGCAGCGCGGCGACGAAGCCGTCGCCCGTGGTGGCATAGTCCGACAGGATGATGTGGCCGGACGGCTCCCCGCCGAGATTGTAGCCGCCGGCCAGCATCCGCTCGAGCACGTAGCGATCGCCGACAGGCGTGCGAATGAGTTCGATGTCCTGGCTCTTGAGGAAGCGTTCGAGGCCGAGATTGGACATAACGGTTGCGACGATGCCCGGCTTGGCGAGGCGGCCATCTTCCTTCCAGCTCTGCGCGATCACGGCCAGAAGCTGGTCGCCGTCGACCAGATGGCCGCGCTCGTCGACCAGGATCACGCGATCGGCGTCGCCATCGAGCGCAATGCCAATATCGGCGCGCAGTTCACGCACCTTGCGGCTGAGCGCCTCCGGCGCCGTCGAGCCGCATTCCTTGTTGATGTTGAATCCGTCGGGTTCGACCCCGATCGAAATGACGTCGGCGCCCAGTTCCCACAGCGCTTCCGGCACGACCTTGTAGGCGGCGCCGTTGGCGCAATCGACCACCACGCGCAGGCCGTCAAGGCTGAGGTCGCGCGGCAGCGTACGCTTGGCGAATTCGATGTAGCGGTCGTGAACGCCATCGATACGGCGGGCGCGGCCCAGGCTCGCGCTCTGCGCCAGCCGACGGTCGAGCGATTCATCGAGCAACTGCTCGATCTGCTTTTCGACGTCGTCGGACAGTTTGAAGCCTTGCGGGCCGAACAGCTTGATGCCGTTGTCCTCGAACAGGTTGTGCGAGGCCGATATCATCACGCCAAGATCGGCGCGCATCGACTTGGTCAGCATCGCAACCGCGGGCGTCGGCATTGGTCCGACCAGCAGCACATCCATGCCGACCGACGTAAATCCCGCCACCATGGCGTATTCGATCATGTAGCCGGAAAGGCGGGTGTCCTTGCCGATGACGACGCGATGGCGATGCTCGCCGCGCTGAAACACCAGACCGGCCGCCTGCCCGACTTTCAGCGCGAGTTCCGGCGTGATCAGGCCATTGGCAAGGCCCCGAATCCCGTCCGTTCCGAAATATTTGCGGCTCATAAAACCCCCAGCACCGCCCGAACTCCTCGCGCCGGTGGCCGAGAAGCCGGGTTGTCAGCCCCAATGCTAACGTCGGACGGGGTTATAATGCCGCTGCGGCTAAAATGGCTTCAAAAAATATGATGAATCATTTCCGCGCCGGCACCCCGCCGAAGATAACCCATTGAAAATGGGAGAATTTTGTCCGGCCGCGCTGGCGGCATGGGGAACCTCAGCCCTTGCGTTTGACGTGGCCGTCTTCTTTGGACGGGGCCGGCTGGGTGACATTGACTGGATCGGACCCCGGAAACGTCTCCTCGAGCCCCTCCTCCAGGGCCTCTTCAAGAGCTTCGTCGCGCGGCTTCTGTGCCGGCTTGTTGGCGGAGGAGGTCTTCGAATGCGATCCAGCCATGGGATGTCCTGAGGCTTTATCCTGGCGCCCACTTTCTTCGAAGTTCGTGCCGCCGGTCGCGCAGAAACTTCAGATTGGCCGCGCCAGGGCGATGTTGCGCCGACGCCTGCCATGGTAGATGACACCCAAAGCTACAGTTGCAAGATGGGGCCGGAAAACGTCCATGAAACATATCACCTGCATCGAGGATCTGCGCGAGCGCCACCGCCGAAATGTGCCCAAGGCTTTTTTCGATTATTGCGACCGCGGTTCCTATGCCGAAGAAACGTTGCGCGCCAACCGCGAGGACCTTCAAGCAATCAAGTTGCGCCAGCGCATCCTGGTCGATGTCTCAAAGCGCGATCCCTCGACCACCATCTTGGGCGAACCGGCGTCGCTCCCGCTGATCCTGGCGCCCGTCGGCCTGACCGGTATGCAGTATGGCGACGGCGAAATTCATGCCTGCCGCGCCGCGCAGGCCGCGGGCATTCCCTACACGCTGAGCACGATGTCGATCTGCTCGATCGAGGACGTCGCCGCCAACGTCGACAAGCCGTTCTGGTTTCAGCTCTACGTCATGAAGGACCGCGGCTTCATCAAGGCGCTGATCGAACGCGCCATGGCGGCCAAGTGCAGCGCGCTGGTTCTGACCGTCGACCTGCAGGTGATCGGGCAGCGCCATGCCGACATCAAGAACGGCATGACCGTGCCGCCGGAATGGTCGCTGTCGAAACTGGTGGACTTCGCCAGCAAGCCCGCCTGGGTCACCGGCGTGCTGCGCGGCAAGCGCCGCACGTTTGGCAACCTCGTCGGTCATCTGAAAGGCACCGATGACATCACATCGCTCGGCACCTGGATCGGAACGCAGTTCGACACCACGCTGAACTGGAAGGATGTCGAGTGGGTCCGCAGCATCTGGCCGGGCAAGCTGGTTCTCAAGGGCATTCTCGATTCCGAGGACGCCAACGAGGCCGCCAAGACCGGCGCGCAGGCGCTTGTCGTCTCCAACCATGGCGGACGCCAGCTCGACGGCGCGCCGTCCTCGATCGCCGCCTTACCGGAAATCGTCGACGCGGTCGGCGACAAGATGGAAGTGATGTTCGACGGCGGCATTCGCTCGGGCCAGGACGTGATGCGTGCGCTCGCACAGGGCGCCAAGTCCTGCATGATCGGCCGCGCCTATGTGCACGGGCTGGGCGCCTATGGCGGTCCCGGCGTGACCAAGGCAATCGACATCATCCGCAACGAGCTTCTCACCACGATGGGTCTGTGCGGCGTCAACACCATCGCCGAAATCGACGACAACGTGCTGGCGGTTTGAAGGAACAGTACGCGGCCTCCCCTCTCCATGGGGAGAGGTGAGGCAGCCGTCCTTGGCGGCCGCTTCATACGCCCCGCGATGATTGCTTCGCGGTCACATCGGCGGGGTAATGCCGTCGAGACCGACGCCGATGCGGTTGGTTTCCAGCGAGCCGTCGTCGTTCTTCTTCGCCCCGAAGATGATGATCTTCGCGCCCGGCTTGATCTCGGATTTGTCGCCGCTGACGAAAGCGACGATCGGCGTACCCGGCGGCACCACCACCTTTTTCTCGCCGCCCTTGTACTTGACATCGATGGCCTGGCCGTCGACGCCGGCAACGGTCTCGGCGACCGTCGCGTTGGTCATTGTCGAGTTCGGACGCAGATCCCACGGCTTGAAGCCTTCCGACGCGCCGCGCATGGCTTCCGGGAAAATGTGGACCGCAAGCGCCTTCTGGCTGCCGTCGGGCTGCGGCATCGCCGAGACGCCGATGTAGCTGCCTTGCTTGATGTCCGAAAGCGAGGTCTTGGCAATGCCGATGACGCCGATATCGTCGGTCATGTTCACCTTCACGTCATTGCCTTCGCGGGTCTTGATGTTCAGCGTCTTGCCATCGATGCTTTCGATGGTGCCCCGGATGCGCGTCGGCGTCGGCGACTTTTGGGCCCAGGCGCTTGATGCGAGCACGGAGACGATGGCCAGCGAGGCGAACAGCGAACGTGGCAGCCAGGGAGAAATTTTCGGCATGATCTTTCCTTCAAGTTTCGGCGGCGAACGACAAAGGAGAATACCCCGGCAAAGCGGGGTTATTCCGGGCGAGTGGCTTGCCCCCTATGTACGCAGTGCGCTGCACTATCGTTACATCCGCGCCGGTCAAGCGCTCCTGAGATCGGCCTCCACCAAAGCGCGCAATTCGGCCGTCACCCGCGGCCGCTGCCCGAACCACAGTTCAAAGCCGCGTACGGCCTGATGCAGCAGCATGCCGAGGCCGTCGGCCACCTGCAGTCCGCGCGAACGTGAAGCCTTCAACAAGGCCGTTTCCAAAGGAACATAGACCAGGTCGGCAACGATCGCCTGCGGCGGAAGCAGACCGACGTCAAGCTCAAGCGCCGGCTGACCGTGCATGCCGAGCGATGTCGTGTTGACCAGAAGACCCGCGTGCGGCAGCGCCTGATCGATTTCGTTCCACGCAATCGGCCGTACCGCCGGACCGAACTGATCTGCCAGCGCCTGTGACCGCTCGACGGTCCGGTTTGCCAGATGGATGAGCCTGATGCCGCGCTCGAGCAGGCCGAATACAACCGCACGCGACGAGCCGCCGGCACCCAGCACCAGCGCCTCGCCGGCTGCATCCCAGCCTCGGGCGGCGGCGTCGAGGTTGCCGACGAAGCCTTCGATATCAGTATTGGTCGAGCGCAGCTCGCCTCCCTCGTACCACAACGTGTTCGCCGCACCGACCGCGCGCGCCCGCTCGTCGGGCCTCGTCAGCGCCAGCGCGCGTTCCTTGTGCGGGATGGTGACGTTGGCGCCGACAAAGCCGTGCGCGGACAGATGCTGGACGAATTCCGCAAAGCCCTCCGGCGGTATCGCCTCGACGCTGTAGCCGCCCTCGATTCCAAGTTGGCGCAGCCAGTAGTGATGAATCAGCGGCGAGCGCGAATGCGCCGCCGGCCAGCCGATCAGACACGCCGCTCGCGATTTGGTAAGGGAGGACATCATCGATCCCGTTGCGGCGCTCCGGCTGATCGGAGGCCTGTTGCAGTTCCCGTCGGGCAAGCCGACTTCTTAGTCAATGCTCGGCGGTTGCGGAAGGTGCCACTAGAGGTGAATCGTCACGGCAAGCGCCGCGCTCAACAGCAGCGCGACGGCCGCGGCAAACCAGATGGCGGCAAGGTTGATCCAGTGATAGGCCTCCGCGCCGCAGACCGATCCCGCAACCAACGCGGCCCATAGCAGCAGGTTGGGCACCCACCCCCAGCGGTCACCACCCTTCAACGCGGCGGCAAGAAACTGGCCGACCTTGATCAGCGCACCGGTCACGTAAGTGAGCCCAAGCCCTGCGCCGCCCTCGATCTGGAACACCGCATTCTCGAGACCCATCGCCAGCACGATCAGGCCAACCGCTGTATGCGGCCAACCGGAAAGATGGGATAGCGCGGCACCCCCAAGCAGCAATGCTTCGGCCAGCAGCAGCCAGGGCTGGCGATGCGCGCCGCGGCCGAGCACGATCAGGCTGCCGGCCGCCGCGCCGGCGACGAAGAGTACGATCAAGCCGAACGCCTCGGCCGCACTCGGCCAGTTCGCTTGCGCAAGGCTGACGCCCAATCGCGTCGAGTTGCCGCTCATGAAGGAAACGAACAGGCCGCCGAGATGGATGAAGCCGATGCCGTCGACATAGCCGGCGACCGCGCTCAACGCGCAGGCCAGCACAATATTGCGGGTTGAATCGAGCATTGTGGTGCGGGCGCATTTCCAGCGGTCGCGACAATGTCGATGAAAGCGGCCGGCTTGAAAAGATGTAAAGCGCGAAATTGCCCGTGGAAAATCCGCCGTCCCAACGGGGCGGCGGACCGATGCCGGTCCGAAAAGGGCGGTCAGGCCGCGACGCGGTGGGCGGCGATGATCTGGTCGGCGGCGCGCCCCGTCACCTCCGCCATGTGGTCGAACTGCCGCGTGAAGCTGCCGGCCCCCGCCGTCGCCGATCGCAGTTCGACGATCAACTCGCCGATTTCGGCCTCCGGCATCATCGCACGCACGCAATCCCATCCCACCCAGCCCCCACGGGTGTCAAAACCGAGAATCTGTCCGCGCCGGCCCGAAAGGATGGCGTTGATCTTCGCGGTTGCCTCCGTCGGGCAGACGATCTCGACGATATGGATCGGCTCCAGCAGCACCGGCTGGCACTGCGGCAGCGCTTCGCTGACCCCGACCCGCGCCGCGGTGCGGAACGCAAGGTCGGACGAGTCCACGCTGTGGTAGGAGCCGTCAGTGAGCGTCACCGCAATGTCGATAACGGGAAAACCGAGCGGCCCTCGCGACAAGCCGTCGACGACGCCTTCCTCGACCGCCGGAATGTAATTCCGCGGCACAGCACCGCCGACCACCTTCTCATGGAACTCGAAGCCGGTGCCGCGCGGAAGCGGCTTGATCTCGAGCACGACATCGCCGAACTGGCCATGGCCGCCGGATTGCTTCTTGTGCCGACCGCGCTGGGTAATCGGCTTGCGGATGGTTTCCTGATAGCCGATTGCGGGCGGATGCGATTTGACGTTGACGCCGAACCGGTCACGCAAGCGCTCCAGCGCGACGCGCAGATGCATCTCGCCCTGCCCCCACAAGACGCTGTCGTGGGTGCGCGGGTTCTGCACCATGGTCAGGGACGGGTCTTCCTCGTTGAGCCGCAGCAAGGCCTGGCCGAGCTTGACATCGTCCTTGCGGTCGGCGGCCGCGACCGCCATTGCCAGCACCGGAGCCAATGGTTCGACATGCACCAGCGCCTCCGGCGTGGTCTTGCCGCTCGACAGCGTATCGCCGGTCTTCACCATCTCAAGCTTGCCGAGCGCGACGGTTTCGCCGGCTTCAGCAAACGAGCGCTTGTTGTCCTGGCCGACGTGAAGCACCGAGACGCCGGACACGCGCCCCGCTTCACCCGACGAAGCATGCAGCGTGGCGCCGTCGTCGAGCCGTCCCGTGAGCACGCGCGCATAGGACAGCTTGCCGCCGTGTTGCAGATGCACGGTCTTGAAGACATAAGCGAGCATATCCTTCGACGAAGCCGCGCCAAGCCGCTTCGCGGTCTCGGCGACGCCGGGCGCCTCATGCCGCAACGCCTTCATCAGGCGGAGCACGCCGTTTTCGCGGGCGGCCGAGCCGAGCAACACCGGACAGATCTGTCCTTCGCGCAGTTCGCGGGCGAGATCGTCGAAGATGGCGTCACGCGGCGGCGCGATGTCTTCGAGCAGCTGCTCCATCAGCGCATCATCGTGATCGGCAAGCTTTTCCAGCATCGAGAAGCGGGCTTCCTTCTCGCGGTCGAGGTTGCCCCCATCGAGCGTGACGACCTGGGAGGCCTTGTGCTCACGATAGACGAAAGCGCGTTCGAGCGCGAGATCGACAAAACCTTCGATGAGATCGCCGTTCCAGATCGGTATCTGGCGCAGCACCAGCGGAATGCGCGATGCCGGCTGCAAGGTCGCGAGCGTTTCGCGAATGCGCTTGTTGGCTCGATCGATCTTGTTGAGAAACAGAAAGCGAGGGATGCCGAGGTCTTCCAGCTCGCGCAGGATGATCTGAAGCTGTGGCAGCTTCTTCTCGTCGGCTTCGCAGACCACGACCGCGGCGTCGACGGCGGGAAGGACCGAGCGCATGTCGTGCGCGAATTCAACCGAGCCGGGACAATCGATAAACGTGTAGCTGTCGCCCATGAAGGTGGTGGTGACCGCCGTCAAGGCGGTGCCCATCTTGTGATGACGGGCCTCGGGGCTGGAGTCGCCCACCGACGTGCCGGAATCGACGCTGCCGGCGCGCGAGATCGCGCCCGTTCGCGCCAGTATTGCCTCAAGAAGTGTGGTTTTACCGCTTTGGAAGGGGCCCACCAGTGCGATGCACCGTGGACCGCGGGGACTACTGACGTCCTGTCCCATTGCCGCCTCCTCATATGGAGCTCGGCCCGTGATTGGGTCGGCAACAGTGTATGCTCTTCCTCCGCCCGCGTTTTGGCAAGGAGGAAAATCGTCGCGGCGCATCGACAAAGGAATCGTTCCGCCGCCCGAGGCGGCGGATCAAGGAATCGTCAGCCTAACGACCTGGGCGCAGTTCCAGGCTTTCCAAACCGGCAGCGACGCTCAAGCCGACTTGACCTTGCAGGCTCAGCGGCTGGAGCGCGATCGAATTGTTTGAGCCGCCGACCAGCACGTTGCCGCCGGCGCCGACGCCGACAGCCGCGCTGCCTTGCGCGCCGGCATAGTTGCCGGAAAGATCGCCCGAACCGAGCCACCTCGTCGGCGCGAACACCCCCCAGGCAAGCGCGGTCTCCTGCGTAATGCCGAGATCGACGCCGACTTTTCGGATCGTCGCGACATAGAAGTCGTCAGGCCTGCCATTGACGCGAAGTACGCAGCCGAGGTTGGTGACGGATCCCACGATGAAACCGACGCTGGCCCCGCCCCGGCATTCCAGCACGCCGACCTGAACGCGCTCCGGCTGCTGGGCAAACGCAACGGCCGAGGTCGCGGCGAAGGCAGCGGCGGCAATGCCGGCAAGGATGATGAAACGGCGCATAAATATGTCTCCGACCGAAATGATTTGATGCAAGCAGGAATCGCTTTAAAGCCGCGCCCGAGCAGGACGCTGCCCTTCAATCTCTATGACATAAGTTCTTGCTTCGCTCCAGACGCGTTCCCCGGACGCCACGGCGCATGAAAGGATGCGCCGCTGATCCGGCGTCCAGATTAACCCCTTAACAAGGTGGATCCTGGCTTTGCGGTGCATCGCGGAGAAGCGCTGCACCGCGTCCGGGACGCGATGTCCGGTTAACGCAGGTTGCCGCAAAAGCGCTGGATGCGCTTGCAGGCGTCCTCGAGGTCCGAGGTCTTGGTCGCGTAGGATATGCGGAACGCCGGACCCAGTCCGAATGCCGAGCCCTGCACCACCGCGACACCCTCGCTTTCCAGAAGCTCGGTGACGAAGTCCTGATCGTTGGCAAGCACTTTGCCGGACGGCGCGGTCTTGCCGATGGTGCCGGCGCAGGACGGATAGACGTAGAAGGCACCCTCCGGCCGTGGACAATCGATGCCCTTGGCCTGGTTGAGCATCGACACCACGAGATCGCGCCGCTCCTTGAACACCTTGTTGTTCGCGGGAATGAAATCCTGCGGACCGTTGAGCGCCTCGACGGCCGCCCATTGCGCGATCGACGACGGGTTTGACGTCGACTGCGACTGGATCGTCGCCATCGCCTTGATCAGTTGCACCGGGCCGCCGGCATAGCCGATGCGCCAGCCGGTCATGCAATAGGCCTTGGAGACGCCGTTCACGGTCAGCGTGCGGTCGTACAACTTCGGTTCGATCTGCGCCGGCGTCGTGAAGACGAAGTCGTCGTAGACGAGATGCTCATACATGTCGTCGGTCATCACCCAGACGTGCGGGTGCTTCACCAGCACGTCGGTGATGGCTTTCAATTCCGCGCGCGTGTAGGCGGCGCCGGTCGGGTTCGACGGCGAGTTGAGGATGATCCACTTGGTCTTCGGCGTGATCGCCTTTTCCAGATCGGCGGGTTGCAGCTTGAAGCCGTGCTCTGCCGTACAGACGATGGAAACCGACTCGCCGCCGGCAAGCGCCACCATTTCCGGATAGCTGACCCAGTACGGCGCGGGAATGATCACCTCGTCGCCGGGGTTGATGGTGGCCATCAGCGCATTGTAGAGCACCTGCTTGCCGCCGGTGCCGACGATGATCTGGTTCGGCTTGTATGACAACCCGTTCTCGCGTTCGAATTTGGCAATGATCGCCTGCTTCAGTTCCGGAATGCCGTCGACAGCGGTGTACTTGGTTTTGCCCGCCTCGATCGCGTGAATAGCGGCGAGCTTGATGTTGGCAGGCGTGTCGAAGTCGGGCTCGCCGGCGCCAAGGCCGATGACATTGCGTCCCGCCGCTTTCAGCTCGCGTGCTTTATCCGTGACCGCGATGGTCGCGGACGGCTTCACACGGTCAAGCGCAGCGGACAGGAAGGGCATCATGATCTCCCGGCAAACGTCGTGTGCTCACAAGCAGCACGACTCGATTTGAATGGAATGCGCGCCACAGTAAGACCAGGTCCGCATCATCGCAAGAAGGTTGCGTGAAAAGGCGAAGCTTTAGGGATCGTTAAACGAGCACCATTAGCTTCTCACGCAACATTCATAAAATTCTGCAGCGAAATGGCTCATTTCTGGCAAGGCCTGCGATCCGGCGAATGGCTGACGCGCCCGCGCATGCGCAGCTACAGCCTGATCCTGCTCGCCCTCTATGTCATCGCGGCGGTGGTCTGGATCGGCCTGTCTGACGGCCTGATCGACCGCAACGGCAAGCCGATCGGAACCGATTTCTCCGATGTCTATGCGGCTGGCCGGTTGGTCTGGCAGGGGCACGCGCCGGACGCCTACGATCCGCCGCTCCAGCATGCGGCCGAGCAGGCTGTTTTCGGCCGCGACGTGCCGTTCTACGGATGGCACTATCCGCCATTCTTCCTTGCCATCGCCTTCCTCGTCGCCGCCCTGCCCTATGCGCTTGGGCTTGGCCTCTGGCTTCTCGGCAGCTTTGCGGCCTATCTTGCGGCCATTCGCGCGATCCTGCCGCGCCCGGAAAGCTGGCTGATCGCCAGCGCCTTTCCCGCCGTCTTCATCAATATCGGCCACGGCCAGAACGGCTTCCTCACGACCGCGCTGCTTGGCGGCGCGCTGCATTGGCTGAGGCGGCGGCCGTGGCTGGCCGGCGTCCTGATCGGGCTGCTTGCTTATAAGCCGCAATTCGGCGTTCTTATCCCGCTCGCTCTTGTCGCCGGCGGATACTGGCGCACGATCGGCAGTGCCGCGCTCACCGTCTTGGCGCTGGTTGTGCTGAGCTACCTCATCCTCGGCAGCAGCATCTGGCACGCCTTCGAAGCATCGACGACCTTCACCCAGACGGTGGTGCTGGAGGCCGGCGGTACGGGCTGGGAAAAGATCCAGTCGATCTTCTCGGCGGTGCGGATGTGGGGCGGCAGCGTGCCGCTGGCCTATTCGGCGCAGGCCGCGATCGCCATCACTCTTGCGGCCACGCTTGCCTGGCTTTGGCATAGCGATACCGCATTCGAGCGCAAGGCCGCGGCGCTGGCAGCGGCAAGCCTGCTCGCAACGCCCTATGTGCTCGACTATGACCTGGTGGTCGCCGGGCTTGCGATCGCCTATCTCGCGCGGCTTGGTGTGGCGCGCGGATTCCGCAGCTTCGAAATCAGCCTCCTGAGCGCTGCCTGGATCGTGCCGCTGCTTTCACGCGGCATCGCAAAGACCACGGGCATTCCCTTGGGCCTGCTGGTGCTGCTGTTGCTTTACGCGCTGATCCTGCATCATGCGATCGAGGATCGAAAGCCGGGCGTGCTCGGCGCGCCGTCGGCCGCACCAGCGTGATCGCCTGTTCTGATCACGTTTCGGCCTGAATTTCAGGATTGCGCGGATTCCGGCCCCTCCGCTTTGCGGTTACATTGACGAATGCAACGGCGCGCCGTGCGCCGAAACGCCGAGCCTGGCTGTGCCTTGGGGAAAAAACCCAATGTCGGACGCGGACGCCACCAGGATCATTCACAGGCGGACGCCGGAATCAGCGGCCATGCTGGCAAACGTCAAGCGTGCGATGGCGATCACCGCCGCGATCAACCGTTTGACGTTCGAGGATGAGGACGAAATTCGCGCGCTGTTCAGCCAATTGATCGGCAAAAAGGTAGACGACGGTTTCCAGCTGATCCCGCCGTTCTATACGGCCAGTGGTGACGAAATCCGCCTCGGGCGCAATGTTTTCGTCAATCAGAACTGCACCTTCTATGATCTTGGCGGGCTCGATATCGGCGACGACGTGATGATCGGTCCGAACGTCAGCCTCATCACGGCGGGCCATCCGCTCGAACCTTCGCAGCGCCGGACCGCTACCATCGGAAAACCTATCCTGATCGAACGCAATGTCTGGATCGCGGCCGGCGCAACTGTGATCGGCGGGGTGACTGTAGGGGAAAACTCGGTCGTCGCCGCGGGTTCAGTCGTCACGAGGAACGTGCTCCGAACACCCTGGTCGGCGGAAATCCGGCGCGCGTGATTCGTTCGATTCGCGACTGAAGGAACATGTGCTCGCGCGGCCAAATCGAGACACCGTCCGCACGCGATGGCATGGACTTCTTCATCGTTGCAGTGCGGTAGACGTTTTTGAGCTTTTCCAGCTTCAACCCTTGCGGCGCGATGGCATCGGCATCATTGTTTGGCCAAGTTGCAGGCGGAAAAGCTGCCCGCTCTCACCGGTCGAATTGTTGCTAAATGTACAATCTCTATTCCATGCAACGCTCCGGCAACAGCTACAAGGTTCGCCTTGCGCTCGCGCTGCTCAACGCCCCCTATCGCGCGATCGAGATCGACATTCTGCGCGGCGAAAGCCGCACGCCGGAATTTCTCGCGAAAAATCCAAGCGGACAGGTTCCGCTGCTCGAAGTCGCCGACGGGCGCTATCTCGCCGAGTCCAACGCGATCCTCTGGTATGTCGCCCGCGGCACGTCGCTGGCGCCGGAATCGCCGATCGAGCGCGCCGAAGCGCTGCAATGGATGTTCTTCGAACAGCATGCGCTGGAACCGAACATCGGCGCGGCATATTTCTGGCTCGCGCTGGTCAGAGGCGGCCGCGACCTGCAAACACATGCGCTGGAAGACTGGATGGAACGCGGCTATGCCGCGCTTCAGGTGATGGAGAATCATCTCAAGACCCGCGAATATTTCGCCGCGGGGCAGTTCACGATCGCCGACATCGCGCTTTATGGCTACACCCATGTCGCCGACCAGTGCGACTACGACTTATCGACCTTTCCGGCGATCCGCGACTGGCTGAAGCGGGTCGAACAGGTCCCCGGATTTGTGCCCATGGACTGGCGGCCGGCTGGTGGCATGTTGGAGCCGGACCATCAGGCGCCTGCGGAGGCTTAACAGCCTGTAAAAAGCGGGGACGAATTGCGAGGATTACGGGTATAGCGCCCGTCCTGACGTAATTTGGCCATTTTGGTGACCGCCGCCGCCGCAATCTTGCCGGTGAAAATTGTCACAAAGTGCATCGCGCGAAGTGATTCGCTCGCTCGTACAAGGATTTATTCGACCATGAGCCGGCCTTTAGCGCCGGCCGGCTTCACCGGGCCGGCAGTGGCTATCGCATCAACGCGGCTGAGAGGCACGGTGGCGGCTTCGCTCGCCATCGCATCGCTCTCGCTTTGCCTGATGGTCACCTTGACCGTGCTGTCGGGCAAGCTCGGCGCGGGAATGCCCATTCCGGCTTGATCCATTCATTTGGTCTTTCGGTTTTCGTCGGCTCACGCGATGATCCGCATCGCGATCGGACAATGATGAGGTCTCCGACTGCATTGGTCACGGCAACGCTGTTGGCAGCCATCCTGGTGGCGGCCTCATTGCTGATTGCGACAAGCACGCGCGGCAACGAGACGCCTCGCCATACAACCGCGAGCCTGCGGCCGTTCGCGAAAGATGAAGCCGGACTCGGCGCAAGCGGCGCGGATCGGACTATGGATGCCGGCAGACAGGCACCATTCAAGATAAAATAGCCGGAGTTTTGCCCTGGAGGCGGCAACGCATTTTTAAGGTTAGAGCGCGAAACGTCGCTGACAATCCACAACTTTCCATCAAACTGCCCGTCTCTTTCTCGTGAGCGAACGAGATTAGCCATGCAGTTCGACTGGCGTGCTCTCTTCGGACCGGCCCTCACCGCAGCGACGGCGTTGACCGCCCTTGCTGCCGAGCGCCTTCTGTTCGTCGTTCCCAAGGCGGCGCCGATCTTTGTCTGCACCGTGGCGCTCGCCGGCTCGCTGTCGGGCCTTCGCTCCAGCCTCGCCAGCGCGGCACTGGCCGTCGTTTCCTGCGCGCTGATCCTGTCCTTCCGCGGCGCGCATCCGGGCGATTCATCGGCCCATTCCCTCGGTCACTTCTTTGGGTACTCGACGGCGGACCTTACCCGTATTTCGATACTTGCGATCGCCGTGATTTGCACCGCGGTGCTGACCGGCCTCTTGCGGAAAAGACTGGTCGATACGCTCGCCTGGGAACGCCGCCACCACGTCACGGCGGAGCGGCTTTCAGCGGCGCTTGACCAGGTCGACATCGCCATCGTGCTGCTCGATTGCGACACCCGCGCCGAATTCATCAACCGCGCGTTTCGCGATTACTTCGCGCTCTCCGACGAGAAGGCCGACAGCAAGCCGCCCTTCATCGCGCTGATGTATCATGGCCGCGACACCGGCGCTTACGAAATGCCCGAAGAGGAGTTGAGCGCCTTCATCGCGGAGCGCACCGAAAAAATGCGAACAGGAGATTCGGCCCCGATCAACATCAATCTGCGCGATGGTCAGGTGCTTCGCTTCAGTTGCACGGCCCTGCCCGATGGCGGGCGGATGCTGAGCTATACGCCGGTGACCGAACTGGTGCGCCGTACCGACGATCCAGCCTGCGCCGACTATTATCGCTCGATGCGCAAGAACGGGTTACGCAATCCCGCGGGGCATCTGCGCGCGGCCGAATAGGGCGTCGAGATAAGCTGCATTGATTGATGCGGCAGCGCCACTTAAACCGGCAGAACAGATCCATTTCGCCGGATAAGCCCATGCCCGATGAAATCCTCGTCCGCCGGCTCGCGCGTTCCGATTACGAACAATGGTTGCCGCTGTGGGATGGTTATAACGCCTTCTACGGCCGCACCGGTCCGACCGCGCTTTCGCCCGAAACGACCCGAATGACTTGGTTGCGCTTCTTCGACGCCTACGAGCCGATGCAGGCGCTCGTCGCCGAAAGCGGCGGCCGGCTTGTCGGGCTCGCGCATTATCTGTTTCACCGCTCGACCACCGCGATCGAACCGGTCTGCTACTTGCAGGATCTCTTCACCGATGCGTCCGTACGCGGACAGGGAATCGGAGGGGCCCTGATCAGCGAAGTTTACGCGCAGGCAAGGCTGGCCGGCGCGCCGCGCCTCTACTGGCAAACGCATGAGACCAATCACGCCGCGCAAGCGCTCTACGACAAACTCGCCGAGCGCTCCGGCTTCATCGTCTACCGCAAGGTGTTGTGACGGGAATGCCCCTGGTTTGCGCCACTCGGAGCCGTCGGCCGGTATCCGCAGGATTGAACATCGGCTGTGGACAAATCCCCATGTCACGACTCCGTTACAATGCAGGGCTAGCCTTCGCCTGCGTTTGATCAGCCCCCGTCGACGATCATCCGCGCCCCCAGCGGTCCCCGTCAGTCGCCGTGCCTGACCGGGGCCGCACTTTTTTGCATTGTTGTTCCCGCAATGTCTCCGTTTTCGCATGGCATGCCTCGCGCCCCGGCTTGCGCGCGGACCGGACACGGCCAGAATGGCGTATCTTTCGCTATCGAAGCACGGGATCGATCCATGGAAATCCGTAACCTCGGCTGCTCAGGCCTGCGTGTCTCGGCAGTCGGCCTCGGCTGCAACAATTTCGGCCAGCGCACCGACCTCGAAACGTCGCGCAAGGTGATCCACAGGGCGATCGACCTTGGCATTACGCTGTTCGATACCGCCGACATCTATGCCGACATGGGCGGCTCAGAGACCGTCCTCGGCGAGGTGCTCGGAGATCGGCGCAAGGACATCGTGCTGGCGACGAAATTCTCGAAGCCGATGAGCACCGACGGCACCAAGCAGGGCGCCTCGCGCCGCTACATCATGTCGGCGGTCGAAGCGAGCCTGAAGCGGCTGAAGACCGATTACATCGACCTCTACCAGCAGCACGACTACGACGCGCTGACACCGATCGAGGAGACCTTGCGGGCGCTCGACGATCTGATCCGGCAAGGCAAGGTGCGCTACATCGGCAATTCGAATTTTCCGGCGTGGAGGGTTGCGGAAGCCGAGCATGTCGCGCGCGCGATGAATGTAAGCCGGTTCGTGTCATGCCAGGACGAATACAGTCTTGTCGTGCGCGACATCGAAAGAGACCTGTTGCCCTGCGCACAGGAATACGAGCTCGGCCTGCTGCCGTTCTTTCCGCTCGCCAGCGGTCTGCTCACCGGCAAATACAAGCGCGGCCAGGCCGCGCCTGACGACACGCGCTTTTCCAAAGTGCCGCGGCTGCGCGACCGCTATGCCACGCCGCGCAACGAGGAGATCGTCGAGAAACTGCAAGCCTTCGCGCAGGCGCGCGGTCACTCGATGCTCGACCTCGCCTTCTCCTGGCTCGCGGCGCGGCCGCAGGTGGCCAGCGTGATCGCGGGCGCCACACGCGTCGAACAGGTCGAGCAGAACGCCAGGGCGATCAGCTGGCGCCTCACGTCGGAAGACATGTCGGAGATCGATCGGATGACGAAGTAATCACCCGACCAGCCCCTGCATCGGCTTCACCGCCGCGCTGGCAGGAAACACGTTCTTCGCCAGAACGGCTTCGCCTAGGCCGAGATGATCGCGCAGGATGCCCTTCAGCGCGGCGCGCAGATCTGCGGTCGGCGCCAGATCGCGGCCTTCATAGAGATTGGCCGGCTTCAGTCCCGGCCAGTCCGCGATCACACGCCCGCCCTTCACCGCGCCGCCGGCGAGAAGGGCGACGGTGCCGGTACCGTGGTCGGTGCCTTCGGTGCCGTTGATGCGCGCGGTGCGGCCGAATTCGGTGGCGACCACCACTACGCTATCGCGCCAGCGCTCGCCGAGCCCGCTCTGGAACTCGCCGAGCGCACCGTCGAGACCCGACAGCAATTGCGAAAGGCGTCCGACCGGGCCGCCTTCGTTAGCGTGGGTATCCCAACCATCGAAAGCGAGCGCGGCAATGCGCGGACCGTCGTCGGCTGCCATCACCTTGGCGGCGCCGCGCGCCACCAGCCGCATGGCGGCGATGTTGTTGCCGCCGGGCCTCGCCTTCATGTCCTCGCCAAGCGCGGTCTTCTCCAGTTGCAGACCTTGTCTCAGCGCTGACGCCAGCGCCGGATCGCGATGTTGATAGAGATCGAGCAGGCGCATGGCGGTATCGTCGGCGGCCGGCGGGAGGTTTGCCGGCGCCCAGCCGACGGTCGGCGCCGCACCGCGCAGCACCAGCGGCGTGGTGGCGCCGACCGCAAGTCCGTTCGAGACATGTTCGCCCTTTGGCAGAGATTCGAGCGCGCGATTGAGCCAGCCGGACTGTACGCGTCCGGGACCGGCAAACCCGCTCTCCAGCACATCCTGGCCATCGAAATGCGAGCGGTCGCGATAAGGCGTCGCAACGGCATGGATCACTGCGGCCTGCTTGCCGCGATACATCCGCGCGAATTCCGGCATCGCGGGATGCAGCGCGAAGAACGAGTCCAGCATGGTTGCGGCGTGTGGACCGTCTGACGTGAGCGCGATCGGACCGTGCAGCGCGGCGTAATCCGGATCGCCGACCGGTGCGACAGTGGCGAGGCCGTCGAGCGCGCCGCGCAAGATGACGACGATCAGGCGCGGGTCACGCCCGTCGGCGGCGCGGGCGAATTTCGGCAGGTAAGCCCAGGCGGCGAACGAGGCCCCGCCGAGCAGGAAGCCACGGCGTGACGTGACCAGGCGATTTTCGCAGCAATCCACGTTGCTTTCCACTGCCGTCATCTCCTCTGGAATTCCGGCGACATCAATAACAGCGCCAGCGCCTGCTGGCGCGATTCCGCCCGCTGGATGGTCTGACGAGTCTCCTGCGACGCGGCATCGGCAGCCACCAGTTCGAGCAGATCGCGCGGGTCGACGTTGTCGCCGATGCGCGAGGCGACTTCTGCCGCGATGTCGAGTCGCAGCTTCATGCCCTCGGGCGCGGCCCAGGCTGCGTTGGTGTCGGGGAATCCGTTCGGCCCTGACGGCGACCACAAGGGCTGGCCGAGCATATTGAGCCCCCCGAGATAGCGGCCGGGCTCCTCCGGCATATGGTCCAGTAGACGCCCGGTCGCGATCAGATATTCGTAAGGGCTGCGCATCTTGGTCAGCGGCGCCTGCCAGGCCTCGTCGGAATCGACGAGCGTGGTGGCGAGCGCCTTGAGATCGCCGTCGGTCCGGCGAAACACATCTTGCAGCCGCGCGACCAATGCCGGCGGGGGATCGTCGGCGACGAAATGGCGGGCGAATTTGGTGGCGATGAATTTTGCCGTCGCCGGATGGCGCGCGATGTCAGCGAGCGCCGCCTCGCCTTGCGCGAGGCCAGTATCGGCGTAGGTCTTGCCGAGCAGGGTTTGCGGTCCCGGCTCATGCGCATTGGCGTTGAACACGAAGGTGCCGGGCGGCCCGAGCTTTCCTTGGCGGCCGACGAAGGTCCAGCCGGTGATGATGCGCGCGAGCGACGTCACGTCTGCTTGGGTGTAGCCGCTGCCGACCCCGAGCGTGTGCAATTCCATGATCTCGCGCGCGAGGTTTTCATTGAGACCACGCTTGCGGTTTTGCCCGGCGCGCGAATCCGGGCCCAGCGATTGCTGGTTATCGAGAAAGAACAGCATTGCCGGGTGCTGCTCCACCGCCATCAGCATCTCGCTGAAGCGACCGAACACGTGGGGACGGATCGCCTCGCGCTCGAACGAGCCGGCCCACATTCGCCCCAACTGCCCCTTGGCCGCCGAGATGCAGAAATGATTGGACCAGAAGGTCACGAGGCGCTCGCCGAATCCGCAATCGACCTGCAGCGCGCGCTGCAGGCGCGCAAGCGCCTCGGCGCGAAATGTCTTCTGGATCACATTGAGGGGCTTCGGCGCCTTGGCAGCATCGTTCGCCTGCACCTGCGCGTCGGCATTGTCCTTCGCCGGCATGTCCATCGACGCCATCTTGTTCGACACGCCCGCGGAAGCCGGTTTCGAATTCGACGGCTGCGCGGGCGGCGCCGGTTTGCCGTCAGCAACGCCTGCCGCGGCCTTCGCATTGGCCTTTGCCGCCTCGCGGGCCTGCTTGACCTCGGCCTGATAGGCAAAGGCAACCTCGGCCAGGGCCGGCGTCGGCTGCAAGGTCGGCATTTCCAGCCGCACCGCGGCGGGCCGCTGAAGGTCGGCCCTGACGAAGCCGCGCGGGTCGGAGGCCGCGTTGACCAGATCGCCTGACGCGCCGCCGCGCGCACCAAAGCCGAAACGATTGAGCGCCATCAAGGCAGCTTGCGGATCGCGGGACATGTTAAGGTTCCTGCAGACTTTCCTTCAATCGGCGGCACGTATATTACGCCTCGATCAAGCACCATCAGCGATGAACCGGACATGAAAAACGCGGCGAAGGTTCGGTCTCATTCATGACAAATCGTTTAGAATCGGAGTCGGTTCGACAGGTCGTTTGTTCCCGATGCGGAGCGGCATTTTCATGCGCGCAATCGCAGACGTGCTGGTGCGCGGAGGAGACCGCGCGGCTGCCGATGCCGCGCGAGGGTGAGGATTGCCTGTGCCGGGAATGCCTGCTCAAGGCGGCGGCCCGAACCAGGGACGTTCCGCAGGCCTGACATGGGACAGTCTGACATGTTGACGAAGGCGCCGAACGCCGTTAGCAGCGCGCTAGCTTTTTCGATGGGGAGCCAGTGATGTCCGACCGTCCCAGGGTGATCTTGCTGCTGGTGTTTGGCCTGCTATCCGCCTTGCTGGTCTCGCCGCGCCTGGCCTGCGCACAAGCCAACCGCGCAGACACCACGCGCGCAGACACCACCTGGGCCGCGCTCGACGTGATCGCCGCGATCAATAATGCCATCGGCGAAAGCAACGAAAGCGGCGCCCTGCGCGAAAAGGTGGTGCAGCGCATTTCCGAATGCTCGCTGATGTATGGCGGCCTTTCAACGCTGACGTCCAATCCTGATTCCAAGAAGAGCTACGTTCGCGCCCAGGAAGCGACCATGGAAGTCGAAGCGAACATCGCCAAGCCGCTGCAAACGCCAAAACGGCTGGAACTTGAAGAGGCCGCGCGACGGTCGGTGGCCCTGATGCTGCGCGGCATCAAGAAGGAAGGCGAAAAGGAAGTGGGTCCGCTTCTGAAGAGCTGCAAGGCGCTCAACGATGTGAGCGAGATCAAGACTGCCGTGCAGGAGCTTGCGCGCAGGTAAAGGGGGGCGACAGGAGACCGTCGAAACGGGGGCGCCGTTGCGACCGATCAAACAGGTACACCGATGAACGAGCATCCCCGCCTTGCGGAACTCATTTTCGACCAGACGGCCGATGCGACCATCTACACCGACCGCGCCGGCGACATTGCGCGCTGGAATTCCGCAGCCTCTGCGCTATTCGGCTTTTCGGCCGACGAGGCGCTTGGTCAAAACCTCGATGTGATTATTCCGGAGCATTTGCGCGCCGCCCACTGGCGCGGCTTCAATGCCGCGATGACCAGCGGCACCATGAAGCTCCAAGGCCGCCCGACGCTGACCCGCGCCCTGCACAAGAGCGGGCGCAAACTCTATGTCGAGATGACTTTCGCGATCGTGAAGGACAAGGCGACCGGCGAAGCGCTCGGCGCGGTCGCAGTGGCGCGAGACGTAACCGAGCGCGTCGAACGGGAGCGCGCCGCGTCCCGCGGCGCCTGAGGACGGTCGAAAATCGGTGGTTGAGGCCGGGAATTCCGATCCGGCCAACCGGTGACGCAACAGGCAGAAGCGGCCAAGCCCGCCGCAGATCCATACTGGACCCGCAGCGAGCTTGTCATCGACAGCAAACATAAAGTTGCGCGTCTGCGTTGAGCGACAAGAAAGCTATTTCACCACCGCTGCCGTCTGGCCGAACAGAAGCTTGCGCTCTTCGTCGGTGCGGATCGCTGGCTGGCCGAAATTCGGATTGACCTCCTTGGCGAGCGCGTAGGCGCGCACCGTGGCGGGACGTTCGCGGATCGTCTCCAGCCAGCGCTTGAGGTTCGGGAACTGCTCGATGTCCTGCCCCTGGTTCTTGTATCCCGCGACCCAGGGATAGCTCGCCATGTCGGCGATCGAATACGCTCCGGCGATGAATTCGCGATCCTGCAGCCGCTTGTTGAGGACGCCGTAAAGCCGGTTGGTCTCGTTCACGTAGCGGTCGATCGCGTAGGGAATCTTTTCCTGGGCATAATTGCGGAAGTGATGGTTCTGTCCGGCCATCGGCCCGAGACCGCCCATCTGCCAGAACGTCCACTGGATGACGTCGTAGCGGCCGTAGATGTCCGCCGGGATGAACTGGCCTGTCTTCTCGGCGAGGTAGAGCAGCATCGCACCGGACTCGAAGATCGAGATCGGCCTGCCGCCGCCCTTCGGCTCGTGATCGACCAGCGCCGGGATGCGGTTGTTCGGCGCAATCGCCAGAAACTCCGGCTTGAACTGGTCGCCCTTGCCGATGTTGACCGGGAAAATCTTGTACTTCAGCCCGGTCTCCTCGAGAAACATCGTGATCTTGTGGCCGTTCGGCGTCGTCCAGTAATGGAGATCGATCATAAGGGCGGTCCTTGTCGTTGCCGGCGCGGCGCACCGGAAAGTGGATGCGAATGCATGAATTTCGCCCCGGCGGCCGGCCGAGTCAACGGCACCTGCCGCCGCCTGCCGCGAAAGTGATGGCTGCAATGTGCCGCGCGCGCGGCAACTGTCGCAAAACTGTGAACCACTTCACACGCGCCGGGGCCAGGTCGTGATCTCCTTCATCCGCGGATTCGGTGGAGACGTGACATGACCTATGGCGGCTTTCAGATCGAGGCTTTTGAAGCCGGCAGGGGGCTCTGGCACGCCCGGATCAGGCGAGAGGACCATCAGCCCGTCGTCATCGACGGCGTGTCGTTCCCCGAGCTTGAGGTCGGCTTCGCCTGGTCCGATGCGGAAGCGGCGATCGCCGACGCAAAGACCCGCGTCGACTACCTCAACCGGCGATTCCTGACGACAGAGAAAACGCGGAAGACCGCCCATGTATGAATCCAACACCAGCTCATCCGCCGCCATACGATCCAACTGCCCGGACTGCGACGGCACGCTTCGGGTGCTGCGCGTGATCGGCGGGCGCGCGGGCGCCGAATACTGGACGATGCGATGCATCCGCTGCGGCGGGATTCACCTCGATATCGTCAACGGTCCCTCGCCGTCGCCCGCCGCATAACGCGCAACTCAACCGGCGAACGTCCGCGCGATCGCGCTGCGCGCCTCGTCCTGGATTTGCTTCAGGTGCGCCTCGCTGCGGAAACTCTCCGCATAGATCTTGTAGACGTCTTCGGTGCCTGAGGGGCGCGCCGCGAACCAGCCGTTGTCGGCGACGACCTTGATGCCGCCGAACGGCTGGTTGTTGCCCGGCGCGGCGGACAGCACCGCCGTGACCTTCTCGCCGCCCAGTTCCTTGATCCCGAGCTTTTCGCCCGTCAGCGTCTTGAACACGCTCTTCTGCTGCGCCGTCGCCGGGGCATCGACGCGGGCATAGAACGGCTTGCCGAGTTCGGCCGTCAGCGTATCGAACAGCTGGCCCGGATCGCGGCCGGTCCGCGCCGTGATCTCGGCCGCGAGCAGTCCCATGATCAGCCCGTCCTTGTCGGTGGTCCACACCGAGCCGTCCTTGCGCAGGAAGGAGGCGCCCGCGCTTTCCTCGCCGGCAAAGCCGAAGCCGCCGCTGATCAATCCGTCGACGAACCATTTGAACCCGACCGGCGTCTCCACCACCTTGCGGCCGATCCTGCCGGCGACGCGGTCGATGATCGCGCTGGAGACGATCGTCTTGCCGATCGTGCTGTCCTTGCGCCACTGCGGCCGATGCTCGAACAAAAACGCAATCGACGCCGCCAGAAAATGGTTCGGATTCATCAGGCCCGACGAACGGGTGACGATGCCGTGGCGGTCGGCGTCGGTGTCGTTGGCAAAGGCGACATCGAACCTGTCGCGCATGTCGATGAGCTGCGCCATCGCGAACGGCGAGGAACAGTCCATCCTGATCTTGCCGTCCCAGTCCAGCGTCATGAAGCGGAAGGTCGGATCGACCTCGTCGCGGATCAGCGTCGCGTTCAGCCGGTAGCGCTCGATGATCGGCTGCCAGTAGCGCACCGCCGCGCCGCCGAGCGGATCAATGCCGATCCTGACGCCGCTGGCGCCGATCGCCTCCATGTCGAGGATATTGGCGAGATCGGCGACATAGGGCGTGATGTAGTCATGGCGATGCACGCATGGCGCTTTCCGCGCGCGCGCGTAGGATATGCGCTTGACGCCATCCAGGTCGTTTTCGAGATAGCGGTTGGCGGCGCGCTCGATGGCGCCGGTGATGTCGGTGTCGGCCGGGCCGCCGTTCGGCGGGTTGTATTTGAAGCCGCCATCTTCCGGCGGATTGTGCGACGGCGTCACCACCACGCCGTCGGCAAGCCCGCTCTCGCGGCCCTTGTTGTAGGTGAGGATCGCATGTGAGACCGCCGGCGTCGGCGTATAGCCGTCGTTGGCGTCGATCATCACCTCGACGGCGTTGGCCGCGAACACTTCCAGCGCGCTCGCCAGCGCCGGCTCGGCCAGCGCATGCGTGTCGATCCCGATGAACAGCGGGCCGGTGAGATTTTTCGCAAGCCGGTAGTCGCAGACGGCCTGGCTGACCGCAAGAATATGCGATTCGTTGAAAGCGAGGTTGAGTGAGGAGCCGCGATGGCCCGAGGTGCCGAACGCGACCCGCTGCGCCGCGATCGCAGGGTCCGGCTTGCCCGTGAAATAGGCCGTCACCAGCCGCGGGATATTCGGCAGCTGGGACGCCGGAACGGGCTTGCCTGCGAGCGGGTGATTGTCGGGCATGGGGATCCTTGACGAAATTGAACCAGACAGACGTTTTCCATCATGACGAGCCTAGGCGAAGCAAACCGGTCTTGTCATTCCGGGATGCGCCGCCGCGACAAAATAGCGAGGCTATTTTGCGCGGAAGGCGCAGGCGGCGAGTCAATTCCTCCAGGCATTCCTGCGGTTCGATCGATTCTCAGGTGCGCAATTGCGCACCATGGCCCGCTCGTTGCACTCGCGCCCCGGAATGACAGGATGAGTGACCCGCCCCATACTGACAGATGCTGACATCGCAAACGGGCCGCGGCGCAACCGGTTCCTTGAGACCTCCGGCCCTTTTCTCCGTCACGGACTCGTCCCATATTCGCCTCATGGCGAAGACTCCCAATTCCCCCAAAAAGCCCGGCAAAACTCCGAAATCCAAGGCTCCTAAGTCCAAGGCACACCGTCCTGAGGTGCAGCCGATCGGGCCTGCGCTCGCCGATCTGCTCAATCCCGCGATCAACCGCGGCGAAAGCGGCGTCGGCTCCTCCACCGGCCTGCGGCCGCCGCCGAATAATTCCTGGGATCGCCGCGCCGGCGGCGAGGCCGCCGCCCATCGCGCCCGCGCCTCGACCAGGGGTTTTGAGGAGGCGCCGCAGCGCGAATTCGCGGCCGCCAATTATGGCACCTCCGCGACGATCCCGACGCTCGATCCGGAGCTGGCGCGGCAGCTTGGACTGCCGACCGCCGAGGACGACGAGGAGGCCCTGGCGCGCCCGCCGAAGAGCAAGATGGAAGCGCTCGGCGTCAAGGCGACCGCCGAGGCGCTGGAAAGCCTGATCCGCGACGGCCGGCCCGAGTTTCGCGGCCAGGACGGCAGCCTGAAGGTGTGGACGCCGCACCGTCCGCCGCGCCCGGAAAAATCCGAAGGCGGCGTGCGCTTCGAGATCAAGTCGGACTACCAGCCCAAGGGCGACCAGCCGACCGCGATCGCCGAACTGGTCGAAGGCATCCAGCGCAACGACCGCACGCAGGTGCTGCTCGGCGTCACCGGAAGCGGCAAGACCTACACCATGGCGAAGGTGATCAAGGCGACGCAGCGCCCGGCGCTGATCCTCGCGCCGAACAAGACGCTGGCCGCGCAGCTCTACGGCGAGTTCAGGAACTTCTTCCCCGACAACGCGGTGGAATATTTCGTCTCCTATTACGACTACTACCAGCCGGAGGCCTACGTCCCGCGCACCGACACCTATATCGAGAAGGATTCCTCGATCAACGAGCAGATCGACCGCATGCGCCACGCCGCGACGCGCGCGCTGCTCGAACGCGACGACGTCATCATCGTCGCGTCAGTCTCCTGCATCTACGGTATCGGCTCGGTCGAGACCTATACCGCGATGACCTTTGCGCTGAAGAAGGGCGAGCGCATCGACCAGCGGCAATTGATCGCCGACCTGGTCGCGCTGCAATACAAGCGCACCTCGGCGGATTTTTCCCGCGGCACCTTCCGCGTGCGCGGCGACGTCATCGACATCTTCCCGGCGCACTATGAGGACCGCGCCTGGCGCGTCAACCTGTTCGGCGACACCGTGGAAAACATCGAGGAGTTCGATCCCCTCACCGGCCACAAGCAGGACGAGCTCGAATTCATCAAGGTCTACGCCAATTCGCACTATGTGACGCCGCGCCCGACGCTGGTGCAGGCGATCAAGGCGATCAAGGGCGAGTTGAAGCTGCGTCTCGACCAGCTCAACGGCCAGGGGCGCCTCTTGGAAGCGCAGCGGCTGGAGCAGCGCACCACCTTCGACCTGGAAATGATGGAAGCGACCGGCAGCTGCGCCGGCATCGAGAACTATTCGCGCTATCTCACCGGACGCCGCCCCGGCGAGCCGCCGCCGACGCTGTTCGAATATGTGCCGGACAACGCGCTGGTGTTCGCCGATGAAAGCCACGTCACCATTCCGCAGATCGGCGGCATGTTTCGCGGCGACTTCCGCCGCAAGGCGACACTCGCCGAATACGGCTTCCGCCTGCCCTCCTGCATGGACAACCGCCCGCTGCGCTTCGAGGAATGGGACATGATGCGGCCGCAGACGGTCGCGGTGTCGGCGACGCCCGGCGGCTGGGAGCTGAACGAGTCCGGCGGTGTGTTCGTCGAGCAGGTGATCCGCCCGACCGGACTGATCGATCCGCCGGTCGACATCCGCCCGGCGCGCACGCAGGTCGACGATCTCGTCGGCGAGGTTCGCGCCACGGCCCAGAAGGGCTATCGCAGCCTGATCACGGTGCTGACCAAGCGGATGGCCGAAGACCTTACCGAATATCTGCACGAGCAGGGCATCCGCGTGCGCTACATGCACTCGGACATCGACACCATCGAGCGCATCGAGATCATCCGCGACCTGCGGCTCGGCGCGTTCGACGCGCTGGTCGGCATCAACCTGTTGCGCGAGGGCCTCGACATTCCCGAATGCGCGCTGGTCGCGATCCTCGACGCCGACAAGGAAGGTTTCCTGCGCAGCGAGACCTCGCTGATCCAGACCATCGGCCGCGCCGCGCGCAATGTCGACGGCAAGGTGATCCTCTACGCCGACCAGATGACCGGATCGATGGAGCGCGCGATTGCGGAAACCAACCGCCGCCGCGAAAAGCAGGTCGAGTACAACAAGGCCAACGGCATCACGCCGGAGAGCGTGAAGAAATCGATCGGCGACATTCTCAACTCGGCCTACGAGCGCGACCACGTGCTGGTCGAGGTCGGCGACGGCGGCATGGGGTCCGGATGGTCCGACGACGTGATCTCGATCGGGCACAATTTCGAGGCGGTGCTGGCCGACCTGGAAACGCGGATGCGCGAGGCCGCCGCCGACCTCAATTTCGAGGAAGCCGCGCGGCTGCGCGACGAGGTCAAGCGGCTGCGCGCCACCGAAATGGCCGTGGTCGATGACCCCACCATCAAGCAGCGCGGCGTTGCGAGCAGGGCCGGCGCCTATGCGGGGCAGAAGAAATATGGCGAGGCCGCGAACCTGCCGGTCAGTGCCATGAAGAAGAAGGGCGTTTCGGCCTCGCTGTCGGCGAGCAAATCCCGGCGCGACCCGCTGCTGCCTTCGGCCGACGAGATGCGCGGCGGCTCAAAGGTCCACAAGCCGCATCTCGACGAGATGCACGGACCGGAATCGCTGCCCTATCGCGAGGGCCGTGCGCTTCCCGCAAAACCGTTCGGCGACAAAAGCCGGATTTTCCAGCCGACCGACTCGCAGCAGTCCGGCCCCGAGTTCGGCCCCGCCCCGCGATCGAGCGGCGGCGCACCGGGAAAACGCGGCGGGTGGAAGCGGAGGTAGACAACTCGCGCTAGTAATCCGTGCCAGTCCGTTTAGGCTGGCGTCATGAAACTCGGCTTCGAAGAACCTCAATC
>NZ_DAIDJE010000169.1 GCF_027451485.1 Bradyrhizobium sp. | reverse complement strand
CGCGGCGTCCATGATGCCGAGGCCGGAACCGCCATATTCCTCAGGGATACAGATGCCGAGCCAGCCGGCATCGGCCAGCGCACGGTGAAAATCGGCCGGATAACCGCCTTCCTTGTCCTTCTTCAGCCAATAGGCGTCATCAAAACGGGCGCAGATTTTTGCGACCGCGTCGCGGATCGATTCCTGGTTGGGGCTGAGCGCGAAATCCATGGTTTCAAACCGCCGGTGTGGCGCCGTCGCGCACGAGGTTTGCGATCTCTTCCGTCGAGTATCCGGCCTCCTTGAGGATTTCGCTGCCGTGCTCGTTCAGCCGCGGCGCGAGCCGCGAAGGCTCGACTGGTGTCTCCGACCATCGAGCCGAAGACTTCATGCTGCGGATCTTTCCTTCGCTGGGATGATCGACCACCGGAAAAAAGCCAGTCGCGACCAGATGCGGGTCCTCCAAGATGCTTTCGAGATCGTGCATCGGCATCACGGGAACATCGGCTTTGGTCAGCAGTTCGATCCATTCCGACGTGCTCTTGGTCTCGAAGATACGGGCGAGTTCGGCATAGACGATGTCGATGTTGGCAGCGCGCCCGGCGAAGGACGCGAAGTTCGGATTTTGCCGCAAGTCGTCGCGGCCGGTCGCCTGGAAGAAGCTTGCCCACTGCTTGTCGTTGTAGACGATCACGCAGATATAGCCGTCAGCGGTCTTGTAGGGCCTGCGGTCGCGCGACAGGTGCCGCGCATAGCCGCCCTTGTCGAGCGGCGGTTCATACGTCAGGCCGCCCATGTGATCGCCCATGACGAATCCGGCCATGGTCTCAAACATCGGAATGTCCAGCCGCTGGCCGCGCCCGGTGCGGTCGCGATGCACGAGGCTGGCACAAATCGCCCCCACCGCCGTCAGGCCGACAATGCGGTCGACCAGAGCATTTGGAACGTAGCGCGGCACGCCGTCGCTCGTCTGCGCCATCAACGCCGGTAAAGCGGTCGCGCCCTGGATCAGGTCGTCATAAGCCGGCTTGGCTGCGTAGGGACCATCCTGCCCGAAGCCGAACACGCCGGCGTAGATCAGCCGCGGGTTGACGTCGGAAACGACGTCATAGCCGAGTTGCAGGCGCGCCATCGCCTGGGGCCGCACATTATAGACCAGAACATCGGCGCGCTTGATCAGACGCAGCACCGCCTCGCGGCCGCCCGGCTTCTTCAGGTCGAGCGCGATCGAGCGTTTGCTGCGGTTGGTATTGAGGAAAACCGGCCCCATGCCTGGATGCCGCGTCGGACCGATAAGCCGTGTCACATCGCCCTCGAGGCTCTCGACCTTGATGACGTCTGCGCCGTAGTCACCGAGCATCTGTGTGGCGTAGGGTCCCATCAGCACGGTGGTCATATCGATGACTTTGACGCCTTCCAGCGGCCCCATGAGCGGCATTCTCCCAGCGATCTGTTGCCGCTATCTGCGGTTATCGGTCTAGTAACGCCCACCGATGCGCGAGATCAAGGCTACCCAAGGTATAGCCGCATGCGTGACGGCCCATAGCGGCATCCCAGCCCGACGATCACTTCCGCAGCATCTGCCGCAGTTCCGTCTTCAAGACCTTGCCGTAGTTATTCTTCGGCAGCGCATCGAGATAGACGTAGCGCTTGGGCCGTTTGAAACGCGCAATCGAGGCCAGACAATGCGCGTCCAGCCTGGCGTCGTTGCGCGTTGCGCCCTCCTCCAGCACGACGCAGGCAACCACGATCTCGCCCCAGTCGGGATCGGGCAAGCCGATCGCCGAGACTTCGCGCACATCGGCGTGCGTCAGCAGCGCCTCTTCGACTTCGCGCGGATAGATGTTGGTGCCGCCGGAAATGATGACGTCCTTGGAACGGTCTGAGAGGGTGAGAAAACCATCTTCGTCGAGACGCCCGACATCGCCAGTGCGCAGCCAACCATCCTTCAGCGTCTCCGTATTGGCTTTCGGATTGTTCCAGTAGCCGAGCATGACAGCCGTGCCCTTGGCTTCGACCTCGCCCGTCTCGCCCGCGCCAAGCACCTCGCCATCCTCGCCGGTGATGCGGACCGACATCACACTCTGCGCAGCACCGACCGAGGCCAATCTTTCCAGATAGCGCGGATGATCGGTGTTCATGTGCCATTCGCGGCTGAGCGCCGTGATCGTCATCGGCGATTCACCCTGGCCGTAGATCTGCACGAAGCGCTGGCCCATGACCGCGATCGCCTCGCGGATATCGGCGAGGTACATCGGCCCGCCGCCGTAAATGATGGTGCGGATGCCTTCGCCGTTCTCGCCGCGCCGTTTGGCGGCATCGATGAGGCGGCGAACCATGGTCGGCGCACCAAACATCACGACGTTGTCGAGTTGACGGGCGAGGTTGAGCACCTCGTCCGGATCGAAGCCGCCGGATTCCGGCACCACATGCCGTCCGCCCATCCGAACATGCGGAAGATTGTAGAGGCCTGCGCCATGCGATATCGGCGCGGCATAGAGCGAAGCGTCTTGCGGCGTCGCTGGATCGACGTCGGCAAGGTAGCACATCGACATCGCCACCAGATTGCCGTGACTGAGCATCACGCCCTTCGGTCGCCCGGTCGTGCCCGACGTATAGAACAGCCAGGCGAGGTCGTCGACCTCACGGGCCAGCGGCGCCGGCATGCCCTCGCCTTCGCGCATCGCACGGTAAGCATCGCTGTCAACCGACAAGGTCTTCATCGCTGCCGGCAGGTCGGCCGACGCCGCGGTCAGCGCTTCGACCGTATCGTCGGAGACGAAGGCCAGGCTCGCGCCGGCGTCGCTGCAAATCCACGCCGCTTCACGGCCGTGCAGCTTGGCATTGATCGGGATCGCAACCGCGCCCATCCACCAGATGCCGTACAAGCATTCGAGATACTGCGTGCAGTTGGAGGCAAATAGCGCGACGCGATCGCCGGGCTTGATCCCGTACTCGCGCGCCAGCGCGACACCGATCGCTGCCGCACGGTCCGCAAAGGTCCTGTAGTCAGCGTCGAGATCAAGGCCGGTCAGAAGCGCCGGCGCCTCCGGGCGAAGCCTGGCCGTCGAGGCAAGCCATTCGGCGATATTCATCGCTCAAAGCCTCGCCTACTTCGCGGGCTCCAGGATCGAAACATAGTTGGCGACCGCCGCACCGCCCATGTTGAA
>NZ_DAIDJE010000168.1 GCF_027451485.1 Bradyrhizobium sp. | reverse complement strand
CTAGCAGCGCAGCCTGGACGTGGCGTGGCGTATTGCGGTCGAACGCGCAGTAATAGGCGCTGAGAAGGTCTTCCGCGAAGGGCAGACCGGCGGCGACGCGCTTGAACTTTGCCCAGAAGCGCCGGCGCACGCCTTCGGGATCCTTGGCGAGGTTATCCGCCGGCTCAAATCCGACCGTCTGTTCCGAATTCATCGCCCTGCTCCCTCGCGAATCCGCGCTTAGCTGGGCATGACACCCTGCTATTGCAAGATTGTTCGCAGGGCTTCTGTCAAGCGATTCCGAATTGGGCGGCGATCGCGTTCATGGCCTTGGCCAGTTCGACGTCTCGCCCGGTCACCCCGTTGGCATCATGGGTGGCGAGGACGACGTCGACCGTCTTGTAGACGTTGCGCCATTCCGGATGGTGATCGTTCTTCTCCGCGACAAGCGCCGCGCGGCTCATGAAACCGAATGCCTCGTTAAAATCCCTGAACACGAACGTGCGCGCGATCGCCTCCCGCCCGTCCACCTCTTTCCAGCCCGGCAAACCTTTCAGCGCTGCTTTGCGCGCCTCCGCCGACAATCGTTCCACCACGGGCTTTCCTCCTC
Source organism: Bradyrhizobium sp. (assembly GCF_027451485.1). GTDB lineage: Bacteria > Pseudomonadota > Alphaproteobacteria > Rhizobiales > Xanthobacteraceae > Bradyrhizobium. The sequence continues at coordinate 10,070 of NZ_DAIDJE010000168.1, read as the reverse complement.
CAAGCGGCTGTCCATCCTATTTAACACGGTTCCGGCTGTCCTGATCCGTAAAACCCCGTGCACCACCGCCTTCAAAAAGCCGCCGTAAAATCAAAGACCTATGTCTATGACTGCGTCCCTTGCCGCTGGCGGAGGATTTGGAAATCCGACAGGACCGGTAAGGATGACGCCAAAGTAACTCAGGAAAAGACGCCAGATTTGCTACAGTTCTGGCGCAACCAACGAGCAAATCTCCTTTGGAGTCGAATTTTTCCCGATCGATGACGAGTGCTCCCTACAAGGTGCCCACAAGCCGACCTCCTGGCCGCCCGGCGCACTGGAGCCTCGCCCTTGTCGTCCTCGCCGTGGTCCTCGCTTTGATCGGCATTTCCGCTGCGGCCTATTACTACGCGCTGCGGCCGGTCACCTTGCGGATTGCGGTTGGGCCGCCGGGCAGCGACGACCTCAAGGTCGTCCAGGCCTTGAGCCAGGCCTTCGTGGCCTCGCATGGCCAGATCCGCTTGCGCACGATCCAGACCGATGGCGTCACCGCCAGCGCCCAGATGATTGCCGAAGGACGGGCCGATCTTGCGATCATTCGCGGCGACCTGAGCGTTCCGAAAAATGCGCAGGCCGTGGCGACGCTGCGGAAGAACGTCGCCGTGCTATGGGTGCCGGCTGCCATAAAGGGCAAGAAATCAGCGGCGAAAATCACCAAGGTCGCGCAACTCGCCGGCCGTCGCATCGGTGTGATCGGCCGCACGGCGGCCAATGTCGACCTGCTCAAGGTGATCCTGCAGCAATACGGCATCGAGCCTGGCAAGATCGACGTCGTGCAGTTTCCGATCACCGAGGCGGTTGACGCGATCCGCAGCCAGAAGGCCGACGCTTATCTTGCCGCAGGACCGGTCAACAGCAAGATCACCTCCGAGGCGGTCGCTGCCTCGACGCACGAAGGCAAGGCGCCCACCTTCCTTGCGATCGATTCGGCGGAGGCGATCGCGCAAAACCATCCCATGTACGAGGCCTCCGAAATTCCGGCCGGCGCCTTTGGCGGGTCTCCCGACCGCCCCGAGGATGAGGTCAAGACCATCAGCTTCTCGCACCACATCGTCGCGCGCAAAGATCTATCGGACACGACGGTCGACGCCTTCACGCGGCAGCTCTTCGCGGTCCGCCAGACGGTGATGAAGGAGTTTCCGCTCGCTGCCAAGATCGAGACGCCGGATACCGACAAGGACGCCTTTATACCGGCTCATCCGGGCGCGGCGGCCTTTGTCGACGGCGAGGAAAAGACATTTCTCGACCGCTACAGCGATTTCATCTGGTGGGGTCTGATGGGGTTGTCGGCGATGGGCTCGGTCGGCGCGTGGTTCGCCGGTTACCTGAAGCGGGACCAGCGCAGCAACAATTCGACCCTTCGCGAACGGCTGCTGGACATGATCGCCGCCGCACGACGCAGCGATTCCACCGAAGAACTCGACCGGATGCAGGCGGAGGCTGACGACATCCTGCGCGATACGCTGCAATGCTTCGAGCATGGCGCGATCGAGGAAGGCGCGCTGGCGTCTTTCAATATTGCCTTGACGCAATTCCATCATGCGGTAGCCGATCGCCGTGCGCTGCTGATGAACCTGTCGCAGAATCTGCAACGTGCGGGCTCTGCGCTGCGGGTGACCGGAACCTGAGCAACCCGTCACAGGAAGGTGTGCGGCAGGGCGGAACCGGCCCTTCAACGCCAAGGTTCGTTCCTCATGTTGGATGTTTGAACGTGAGGAGAGCATCATGCACTTCAAATTTGTCGTGCCGGCTCTGGCCATTTTGGTCATGACGCTGACCGCCCCCGCCCATGCTCAATATGCGCCCATTTCCAGACCGGGTTATTATGGTCCGGCCTGTGGCGAACCGGTCTATCGAACGCACCTCTTCCGTGACGTCTACGCCGCCCCGCGGGTCGGGCCATTCCTTTATGGCGACGGCTGGGTTCCCGAGCCGATCTTCGATCATTCGAGAACCGGCGGCATCGACCCGAATATCCGCCCGTCGGACTGACGCAAAGGAGTGATCCTCTCACGAGACCCGATCGGCAGGTTGGCGCGCCTGCCGATTTTTTCATCTAATACTGATTTCGGCACGTTGGCCGGACCCGTAATGGCGCGGCCGGCCGATCACCGCGCAATCGCCGTCACATTGTCTCGGTAAGCTTCCTGCGCGATAACAGGCTGGCTCGATCGCTCCGAGGGCGCCCATGAAGATTGGCTTTTCCCGCAGGATTTCACGCCGGCGTTTCGTGAAGACTGCCGCAGGCGCCGCCGCCGTGGTCGCGATGCCCTACCTGTCGCGCGCCGCCGACCGGCCGGCCGTCTCCCACGGCGTGCAATCCGGCGACGTCAGCAGCGATAGCGGCGTGGTCTGGGGGCGCGCCGATCGCCCCGCGCAGATGCTTGTGGAAGTCGCAACGACCGAATCGTTCAAGGATGCGCGCGCGCTGCCGCCAATCGCCGCCCTGCCGGAAGGCGACTTCACCGCCAAAGTGCTGCTGGAAAATCTTCCCGCCGGACAGGAGATTTTCTATCGCATCAAATTCCGCGATTTGTCGCATCCCTATCTTGCAGGCGAAGCCGTGACCGGCCGATTCCGTACCGCGCCGGCGGATCGGCGCGATGTCAGTTTCGTCTGGGGCGGCGATGTCGCCGGCCAGGGCTGGGGAATCAATCCGGACGATGGCGGCATGAAGAGCTTCGCAGTCATGCGCCGGCATCGTCCGGACTTCCTGATCCATTCCGGCGATACGATCTACGCCGACGGCGTCTTTTCACCGGAGGTCAAGCTGCCGAACGGCAAGCTCTGGAAGAACCTCATGATCCCCGAGAAGACAAAGGTCGCGGAAACGACCGAGGAATTTCGCGCCGCGCACAAATACAATCTGCTCGACGACAACGTGCGCGCCTTTAACGCCGAAGTGCCGATCTTCGTGCAGTGGGACGACCACGAGGTCGTCAACAACTGGTCGGCCTCGAAAGTGCTTCCTGCGACCTACAAGGTGCGGGACATCAACCTGCTGGCGGCGCGCGCATCGCGGGCGTTTCACGACATGTATCCGTTGCGCGAGAGCCTTGTCGAACCCGGACGTGTTTACCGCACCATCCACTATGGTCCGCATCTCGACGTCTTCATGCTGGACGAGCGCAGCTATCGCGGCCCCAACGGAGCGAACCTGCAGGAGACTTATGGCCCTGCCGCCTATTTCCTGGGGCCGGACCAATTAGCCTGGCTCAAGCGCGGCCTCAAAGCCTCGAAAGCCATCTGGAAGGTGATCGCCTCCGACATGCCGCTCAGCCTGATCGTCTATGACGACTACGCCAACAGACGCGGCTCGGAAGCTTTTGCGCAAGGGGACGGACCGCCACGCGGGCGCGAACTGGAAATCGCCGATCTCCTGCGCTTCATCCGGGACAATGGCGTGACGAACACCGTCTGGCTGACCGCGGATGTGCATTACGCCGCCGCGCACTTCTACAATCCCGACAAGGCGCAATTCCAGGAGTTCAATCCGTTCTGGGAATTCGTCGCCGGGCCCCTGCATGCCGGAACCGGCTGGCAGAACGAGCTCGACGATACATTCGGCCCCGAGGTGAGATTTGCCAAGGCGGCGCCGAGCGGCGCGATCCTGTCGCCTTCCGACGGCTTGCAGTTCTTCGGCCACGTCCGAATTGATGGTGCGACCGGGCAGATGACCGTGACCTTGCGCGACCGCAACGACGCCGCACTGTGGTCGACGACCCTGAATCCAAAGTCGATTTGATGTTCAGCGCGCGGCGCCACCGGCTACGGCGCGTTTCAACGCCGCTTCAAGCGCATCGGTGGTGCATGGCTTCGGCAATCTTGGCTTTTGGGCAAATGCATCGGTCAGCGCCGCCCCGCCGTCATACCCGCTGACAAAGGTAAAAGGGATGCCGAGCGCTTCCAGACGTTCGGCAACCGCGAAACTGTTCTCGCGAACAAGGCCGATATCGAGCAGGGCAAAATCCGGAGCGCGCTCGTCGATGAATTGAAGAGCGCGCGCCACGTTGCCGGCGGTGCGGACGCTCTTTACGCCGAGACGAAGGATGGTGTCTTCGAAGTCGAGGGCGATGATTGGATCGTCCTCGACGACAAGAACGTCGCCGGGCAGTCCATCACGCAACGGGTCCAACATCGGGGCCACGAAGGTTCCAGTCAGGGCTATGAGTTGACGCAGGACAGTTCTGCCGGCCGCGCATCGCTGGGGCCGGTCCTGCCCCTCATCCATGAAACCAGCACATCGCGTTTATCGTTGTCTGTGCAGTAGTGGACGGAACCAGGGAACTCGTGGGGCTATTGTGAGAGCCGCACCAAACGAGGAGGCAAGCAGCCGCGATGAACGCGCAGGAAAGACCAGGCCAGATCGGCCAACGGCCCAACAACAACCTGTTGCGGCGGCTGAACGACAGCGACTATGCATTAATCTCGCCGTATCTGTCGCAGGATGAACCGGCATCGGACGATTTGCTCTACAATCCGGGCGACGACGTCGACACGGTGCACTTCCCCTGCGGAGCGAGCCTTGCCGCCTATCTCGTTCCCAACGAGGACGGTCGCGATGTGGAAACGATCCTGGTCGGCCGAGAAGGAGCAGTCGGCGGCATCGTCAGCCTCGGCTATTTGCCGGCCTACACCCGCATCACCGTCAAGTTCGGCGGCCCCTTCGTGCATCTGCCGATCACAAGACTCGAGCAGGCCAAGGCGGTCTCCGTCTCGCTGCGCAATGTCTTCGCGCGTTACGCCGACTGCCTGTTGGCGCAGATGTTTCAATCGACCGCCTGCAATGCAATCCATTCCATCGAGCAGCGCACGGCGAAGTGGATCATCTCGGCGCTGGAACGCACCCAGGGCCCGAATATCGTGCCGCTGACCCATGAGCAGCTGGCCACTCTGCTCGGCGTTGGCCGCAGCTATGCCAGCCGGGTGATCCAGATCTTCAAGCTGGAAGGACTCGTCGAGACCCGCCGCGGCTCCATCGTCGTGCGCGATCCCGAGGGCTTAAGGTCGCGGGCCTGCCACTGTAACGAATCCGTCAAAAACCACTTCGAGGAGGTGCTGCGGGGGGTCTACCCGACCGAGGCCGTCTCCTAGCGGTACCTTTCGGGCGCAAACGCGCTAACCAATTCACAAATCACACATTGTTTTTCGGCGATTCCTGACTATATTGCGCCGCAGTAGAGGCGTGCCCGGTCCCTTTGGCCGGGCTTCCTTTTTGGGTGCTGGCACCCAAGCGAAAAATCCAGGGTTTTCAGCGTGATCCGGAAAAAGCGGGTCCCGGTTTTCCGGTGAGATCGCGCTTCCTTCATCGCCTGACGCAGATAGAGCCGACATGAACCTTCGTAACGTCGCCATCATCGCCCACGTCGACCACGGCAAGACCACGCTGGTCGACCGCCTGTTGCAGCAATCCGGCACGTTCCGCGAAAACCAGAAGGTCGCCGAACGCGCCATGGACTCCAACGATCTGGAGCGCGAGCGCGGCATCACGATCCTGGCGAAAGCGGCTTCCGTGCAATGGAAGGACACGCGCATCAACATTGTCGATACGCCCGGCCACGCGGATTTCGGCGGTGAAGTCGAACGCATCCTCAACATGGTGGACGGCGCGCTGGTGCTCGTGGACGCCGCCGAAGGTCCGCTGCCGCAGACCAAGTTCGTGGTTTCCAAAGCGCTGAAAGTCGGACTGAAGCCGATCGTCGTTATCAACAAGGTCGACCGTCCGGACGCGCGTCCGACCGAAGTGATCAACGAGGTCTTCGACCTGTTCGCGGCGCTCGACGCCAGCGAAGAGCAGCTGGATTTTCCAATTCTCTACGGGTCGGCCAAGCAGGGCTGGATGGCGGAAAGCCCGGAGGGCCCGAAGGACAAGGGCATGCAGCCATTGTTCGACCTGATCGAGCGTCACGTCGCGCCGCCTTCCGTCGAAGAAGGGCCGTTCCGGATGATCGGCACCATCCTGGAAGCCAACCCCTATCTCGGCCGCATCATCACCGGCCGCATCACCTCCGGTTCAATCAAGCCGAACCAGGCGGTGAAAGTCCTCTCCGCCGACGGCAAGCTGATCGAGCAGGGACGCGTCACCAAGATTCTCGCCTTCCGCGGCATCGAGCGGACGCCGCTCGAGGAGGCGGAAGCCGGCGACATCGTCGCCATTGCCGGGCTGACCAAGGGCACGGTGGCCGACACCTTCTGCGATCCCAGCGTTGAGACGCCCTTGCCGGCGCAGCCGATCGATCCGCCGACTGTTTCGATGTCGTTTATCGTCAACAATTCGCCGCTCGCCGGCACTGAAGGCGACAAGGTGACGAGCCGCATGATCCGCGATCGCCTCTTGCGAGAGGCCGAGGGCAACGTTGCGCTTCGCGTCACCGAAGCAGACGACAAGGATTCCATGGAAGTGTCGGGGCGCGGCGAATTGCAGCTCGCGATCCTGATCGAGACCATGCGCCGCGAGGGCTTTGAGCTCTCGGTCTCGCGCCCGCGCGTCGTCCTGAGGAAGGACGAAACGACCGGCGAGTGGCAGGAGCCGATCGAGGAAGTCGTGATCGACGTCGACGAGGAGCATTCCGGCGTCGTCGTGCAGAAGATGAGCGAGCGCAAGGCCGAGATGATCGAGATGCGCCCCTCCGGCGGCCATCGGCTGCGGCTGGTGTTCTACGCACCGACCCGCGGCCTGATCGGCTATCAGGGCGAACTGCTCACCGACACCCGCGGCACCGCGATCATGAACCGCCTGTTCCACGGCTATGCGCCCTATAAGGGGGAGATCCAGGGCCGCCGCAACGGCGTCCTGATCTCCAACGATCAGGGCGAAGCGGTCGCCTATGCCATGTTCAAGCTGGAAGACCGCGGCCCGATGATGATCGAGCCGGGCTGGAAGGTCTATCGCGGCATGATCGTCGGCGAGCATACCCGCGACAACGATCTCGAAATCAACGTGCTCAAGGGCAAGCAGCTCACCAACATCCGCACCACGTCGAAAGACGAAGCCGTGCGGCTGACGCCGCCGATCAAGATGACGCTGGAAAAGGCGCTGGCCTATATCGAGGACGACGAACTGGTCGAGGTGACGCCGAAGTCGATCCGCCTGCGCAAGAAGTTCCTCGATCCCAACGACCGCAAGCGCGCTGAAAAAGCCAGGCAGGCGGTGGCGTAGGCATTGGCTTAGCCTCGCGGCTTCAATATTGATGGTCACTCCGGGGCGCGCGACAGCGCGGCCCGGGAAATGATGGTGCCGGTCGAAGAGTGCCGGGGGCGATGGATTCCGGGTCTGCGCTGAGCGCATCCCGCAATGACGATGTGAGGTGATCAATGCCCCTCCCTTCTTCCATCGAGGTCGCCATCATTGGAGCCGGCGCGGCGGGCCTTGGTGCCGCGCATGCGCTGAAGCGCGAAGACCGCTCGTTCGTCGTGCTGGAGGCGCGCGATCGCGTCGGCGGCCGCGGCCACACCATCATGGCCGCACCTGATGTGACGTTCGATCTCGGCTGCGGCTGGCTGCACTCGGCCGACCGTAACGTCTTCGTCAAAATCGCCGAACAGCTCGGCTTCGCGATCGACCGGACGCTGCCGCCCTGGCGCGACCGCATCGCCGTCGGCAACGCTTTTCCGCCGGCAGAGCGCGCCGAATTTCTCCATTCGCTCGATGACTTTTTCGATCGGCTGGAACAGGCGGCGAAGGAAGCAGCCAGGACCGGCATCGATCGTCCCGCCGACTTTTGCCTTGAGCCGGGCAATCGCTGGAATCCGATGATCGATGCGATCTCGACCTATATCAACGGCCGCGAGCTCGACCAGGTATCGATCCTCGACTTCGATGCCTATGAGGACACCAACATCAACTGGCGGGTGCGCCGCGGCTATGGCGCGCTGATGGGGGCCTACGGCGCTTCGCTGCCGCTTCACTTCAATTGCGAGGTCACGCTGATCGATCACTCCGCAAAGCGTCTGCGCATTGAAACGTCACAAGGCACGCTTGCTGCCGACAAGGTGATCGTCACGGTGCCGACCAACCTGATCGCGCAAGGGGCGATCCGCTTTGTCCCGGCGCTGCCGGACAAGGTCGATGCCGCCGCGCACCTGCCGCTGGGACTGGCCGACAAGGTGATGCTCGCGCTCGATGGCGCCGAACAGATGCCCGCCGACGGCAATCTGCGCGGCATGACCATGCGTACCGAAATGGGCACCTATCACCTGCGTCCGTTCGGCCAGCCTTGCATCGAGGGCTTTTTTGGCGGCCGATTTGCGCAAGTCCTGGAAGATGCGGGCGACGGCGCCATGGCCGCGCATGCCATCGACGAGATTGTGTCGTTCCTCGGCAACGATTTTCGCCGCAGGCTGAAGCCGCTGAAGGAATCGCGCTGGGCGCATGACCCGTTCGCGCGCGGCTCCTACTCGCACGCGCTGCCCGGTCATGCCGGCAAGCGCGCCGTCCTCGCCGCGCCCGTCGATGGGCGCCTGTTCTTTGCCGGCGAAGCCACCTCGCCGAACTTCTTCACAACCGCCCACGGCGCGCATGATTCCGGGGAGAGGGCGGTGCGCGAGGTGATGGGAGCTATCAATAAGTGATTCTGTCGGGAGAAACACACCGTGAAGAACTCAAAAGATGGTTGGGCCTGGCGGCATCTTAGCTTCCCGCGATGGCGCGAAGAGGTAAACCGCCGGCTGAGCGAGGTATACGTGATCACGATCGACGACGCAGGCATTGACGACGATAGGCTTCGCTCGCATTGGCAAATGAAGCAGCCCCCATTTGAATTTGTCGAATGGTTTGGCGACAAATACGACCTTGATCCCAAGTCGGCCTTCGGACTCTAACCTTTGAACACCTTATCCCGATGAAACTTCAGATAGTGGTTGTTGGGAAATAAATTGCTGTCCTTGGGCAAATTAATTGACCCGGTCTTATTCAAAAGGCGAATTGCATCTTCTGGGACATGGTTCTTTGCAACCAGTATTTTAAAATCATCCCCAATTGAAATTAGGCCGCGGTCGAACATCCAATGCACTGTGGCAGAAAGAGCCAATCCGTTACGAACGGAATCCGGACCGTTTGACGCCACCGGCTGGATGTGAGCTGCCTGAACCTCAGGACGGCCTCCCCCGTTTATCAACTTCAAGCTCGTGATTGCGCAGCGATTTGAATATGCCGCACGCACGTTATGCATGAAAGATCGTTCACGGAATGGTCGAGAGACCAGCATTTCGACAACAGGTCGCTCGAACCGGACCGCCGGCTCCATGAAACCTGGCAACGAAGCATCTTTGAGGCGCGAGACTTCTCCAATAACTGGTGCAAAGCCAGCTTTTAATATTCTGTCAAACTCGTCATCGGGAATAAGGCGGACAGCTCTTCCAAACGCGCCCTTATTTGTACTGCCGTCGTCCTTACGAAGCGCGCTTTCATAGTACTCATCACCTTCAACGAACGGAACAAGGGTATCGAAATCCAAGTAGGTACTACCATCAATGTTCGCAAAAAAGTGGTCTGCCAAAGTGGCGTCTTCAGTTACGGAACTAACGCGAGCAACACCAAAATAGGATTGCCTACCGCCGCGACTTGAAAGGTCAGCAGTGGACCTCCGAGGTTCATAGTAAATGATGTAATCGCCAACAGCTTGTTGCACGTAATTCAGATACGTGCGCGGGAAATGATATCGCTCCTCGGGCAAGTCCTTGTAGCTTGGCGCGACTTTGGTGGTGAAAATTGCTTTGGTCATAGCCGAGTGGTGGACGCGGTGCCCCTTAAGGTTAGTTTCAGCTTAGAGTAGCTGGACCCTCTTAGATAGCCACCGATTGAGCTGCGCCCTATTCCATCACCCTTTCCCGCATCCCTTCATCCGGCACAAAGCACGCATCATATTTGCCGAAAATCCGGTAGCGGTTTTTTGCAACGAGATTGTAGACCGCATCACGAAGCGGCTTCGGCAGCGTCAACAGCGCGCGTGTCCAGCGATACCTCGGCAGACTTGAAAGCACGGTCAGCGCCGCGTCGGATTTGAAATACGCGATGCCGCCGCGGATCACCG
>NZ_DAIDJE010000167.1 GCF_027451485.1 Bradyrhizobium sp. | reverse complement strand
CCTTGGTCTTGCCGATCTTCTTGCGACTGGTGGCGATGTATTTGTCGATCGCGTCTCCGAGCGTCTCCTTGCCGATCTTGGCGGCCTCCAGTCCGCCGGGCTTGTCGAGTTCCCGCTGGCGCCGCGCGATCCAGCCTTTGGCCATGGCGCGGTCGTTAAAGGTGCGCGATTCCCGGTGGACAAATTGCCCGTCGCGTATCAGTACGATCTGCGCGGAATAGGCGATGGTGCCGTCCTTGCGGCGGCGCTGGTTGATGGTTCCCACTACGACTTGCCCTCCTGGACTACGACATGTGTCGTAGTTCAGCCCAAAACGAGGGTAAATAGCAAGCAAAGAGGCTAAATTTAAGGGTGCGCAGGTCCGCACAAGTGATTGATAAGACTGAAATATGAGCGATTTCAATAAGTTCAGATTTTCCGTGGCCCCCATGATGGATTGGACCGACCGGCATTGCCGGATGTTCCATCGCCTGATGACGCGGCGCGCGCGGCTCTACACGGAGATGCTGACCACCGGCGCCATCCTGCATGGCGATCGGCGGCGCCTGCTGGCGTTCGATGGGCGCGAGCATCCCGTTGCGCTTCAGCTCGGCGGCTCCGATCCGCGCGATCTCGCGGCGTCGGCAAAAATCGGCGAGGATTTCGGTTATGACGAGATCAATCTCAATGTCGGCTGTCCTTCGGATCGGGTGAAGGAAGGCCGCTTCGGCGCCTGCCTGATGGCCGAGCCGGCTTTGGTCGCTGCCTGCGTCGAGGCCATGAAGGCTGCCGTGAGGATACCGGTTACCGTGAAATGCCGGATCGGCATCGACGATCAGGACCCGGAAGCAGCGCTGGATGCGCTCGCGCGCGCTGTCGTCGCGGCAGGGGCGGATGCACTGATCGTTCATGCCCGAAAGGCCTGGCTCAGCGGCTTGTCGCCGAAGGAAAACCGCGACATCCCGCCGCTCGATTACGACAGAGTTTATCGCCTGAAAGCGGCGATGCCCGGCGTTGCTGTCATCATCAATGGCGGTATCGGCAGTCTTGCCGAGGCGAAGCAGCATCTTCTCCATGTCGACGGCGTGATGCTGGGACGGGCCGCTTATCAGGAGCCGTGGCGCCTGCTTGGCGTCGATTACGAACTGTTCGGCGAGACATCGCCATGCGCCACGATGAAGGACGTCTTCGAAGCGGTGATGCCGTATGTCGAGCGCGAGCTGGCCGCCGGCACGCGGCTGCATGCGATCACGCGGCATTTCGTCGGCGCGTTTCATGGCGTGCCGGGGGCGCGCGCGTTTCGCCGTCATCTTGCCGAGCATGGAGTCAAGGCCGGCGCCGGCGTCGACGTGCTGCGCGATGCGGTCGCGCTGGTTGGAGAGCGTTCGCCCGCCGCAGTTGCGGCTTGAGGGCTTTAGGGATAGCCGCGCAGCATCAGGCTGTCGGGCCGCACTTCCCAGCTTTCCAGCCGATCCAGAAAACTCATGCCCAACAGATTGGTTTTCATCTGCCCGTGCGGCACCACCAGGGCCGGCACCGAACGCTCCACCAGCTTGCCGATGGCGAGCCGATCGAGCGTGAGCCGCGCCGCCTTGGTGTGACCGCTGGCGGTTTCGAGGTCGACGTCGTATTCGAGCACCTCGAGCGGGAGCCCGGCCGCTTTCGCGGTCTCATAGGTAAGCACGACTGATGTTGCGCCGGTGTCGATGACCATTGGCGCGACAACACCGTTGATCTTTGCTTGCAGCGCGAATTCGCCGCCCTGGCCGCGCGAAATCTGCACGCTGCGGACGGCAGGGGATGGACGCAACAGCTCCGAGAACGTGCTGGAGACCACACTTTCGGCCCGCGCGATCTGGCGGGGATCGCCATAGGCAACGACGGCGCCGGCAGTCGCGACCAGGACGGCAAGCACCAGGAGGAGGCGGCTCATCGCACGCCTCGCAATGCCGTCAGACAGAGATCGCCTTCGAACGCCTTGACGGCTCGATCGGCTGCAAACCTGCATCCCTCATCCGTGCCGGCAACTCCGTCATCAGCGACAGACGCTCCGCGCTCTCCATGCGATGCCAGCGCGCGATTTCGGGAAGCGTGCGCCCGCACCCGAAGCAAAGGTTGGTTCTCGGATCCATCATGCAGACTGCGATACACGGCGTCTCTAAGCTCATGGTTTGATTGTGGAACGAAATCTGTTGCTTGCCAAGCGCGCCTCACAATCCGGTTCCGGCGCTCAGGATCGGCTTGTTGCGGCTCGTGCTTGGCGCTTCGGGCGGCCTCATACCCGCATAGTCGGGCTGCAGGGGCGGCGAATCCTCCGACATCGGTCCGAGCGCCGACATCACGCGCTCGGGCGGGAACGTGACGATGACCTCGGTGCCGATGCGGATTTTTGATTTCAACGTGAAGGTGCCGCCGTGCATGTCGATCAGACTTTTGGCAATCGGCAGACCGAGGCCCGCGCCCTGTTCAGCGGACTTGATGGAGTTGGAGCCTTGTCCGAACGAGGCCAGCACGATCGGGATTTCTTCTTCGGCGATGCCGGAGCCGGTGTCCTTGACGGTGAGATACTGGCCGCCGGATGCAGTCCAGCCCACCTTCAGCCAGATATCGCCGCCTTGCGGCGTGAACTTGATCGAGTTCGACAATAGATTCAGCACAATCTGCCGCACCGCGCGTTCGTCACCCCAGATGCGCGGCATGCCCTGTTCGAAAACTTCGTGAATGGTAATGCCGCGGTTGGAAGCGCGCAGCTTCAAGAGATGGTGGCAGTCGGAAACGACATGCACCAGCGAGACCGCCTCTTCGTTGAGCTCGTAGCGTCCGGCTTCGATACGCGACAGGTCCAGGATCTCGTTTATGAGATTGAGCAGGTGAACGCCGGAGTTGTGAATGTCGGCGGAATATTCGCGATAGACTGGAACGGCGTGCGCGCCGAAGATCTCGCTCTTCATGACCTCGGAAAACCCGAGGATGGCGTTCAGCGGCGTTCGCAGTTCGTGGCTCATCTGCGCGAGGAAGCGCGACTTGGCGACGTTGGCAGCTTCAGCGCGGTGGCGCGCTTCATCCGAGATCGCCTTGGCCTGCTCGAGCTCGCCGATCAGGGCATCCTTTTCGGCGCGCGCTTCCAATGTCGCCAGCGTCGCCGAATGCAGCTGATGCGCCAGCAGCGCGAAATAGCCTTCCGCCGCGAGCGCAAGCAGCGCCAGCACGTAATTGCCGAACGTGCCGCTGAGCGCGAAATTGAAGGCGATCGCCGCGGTCACCGGCGCGGTTGCCGCGAACGCCGCGATTGGCAGGCTCGCGGCGAGCATGCTCGACACGGCGACCACCAGCAGCATCAGGAACATGATCAGCGTATTGGAAACAGCATCGAAGCCGGACGGATGAATCAAAAGCGCCGTCCAGCCGAGGCCATAGAGCAGGTCGAGCACGATGAAGCGCGTCCGCCATTTGCGGATTTCGATCAACGTCGGCTGGGCTGAAATGAACTGGCTGCAACTGCGAATGATCGCGGTGTGAATGCAGAGCAGGCCGCAGGTCCAGGCCGCGGCCGAAACCAGCGGCATCCAGAAGCTGAACAGCACGCCCGACGCCACGATCAGCAGCATCACGACGTAGGACGCCGACAGGCGTGTCTGGGCATATTGGCGAAGCAGTTCGCTGTCGAAAGCGGGTCGAGTTCCACTCGTCGACGTTAACCGATCGCGCGCCTCCCGCACCCGCTGCGCCGCGGCGCGCCGGCTGGCGCCAGGCGCCAGGGCAGGCGGCTCAGCCGGAAGCTGCACGACTTCTGGCTTTTCAGCGGAATTACTCATCAAGCAACACAAATCCTGCCCGCCGCTACCCAGCTAGCGGGCGAGCTTTTGCATCATCTATCTGTGGCGCCAAATTCTTAAGAGGTGCCTTAAGAAGCTAAAAATTCTCCTTAACCAGAGGTTAAATTAACCTCTTTTGACCCTGCGTATCGCGCGTTGCAGCGGCGCGCGCCGTGCTCGTCAGAGATGGCTAGGCCTTCTCCAACAGGCCAAGCTTGCCCGCGACCCATTTCGTGGTCGGGGCCTGGATCAGGATCGTCATCAGAATCGCGATGAAAGTGACCGACGCGATCATCTGGGCGCCGGGCGCCTTCATGCCGACCAGAAGACCAGCCAGCGCCGCTGGAATAACGCCGGTCTCGCGGGTCCACGACATGAACAGCATCTCGTTGAAGCTCCACTTCGCGCGGCGGTCCGGCAGTGCGCAGGCGAAAACCGTCAGCGGCCGGGCGACCAGCATGAGAACGGCGACGATGGCGATGCCACTCCACAGGTGTCGACCCATCAGGGCAAAATCGACCTGCGAGCCCAGGAGAATGAAAATAACCAGGCGCATGATGAAAGCGGTGGTTGCCACATACTCGTCGAGCTTCTGAGCTTCCCCCGGCTCCATCTGAAAGCCGAACAACTCTTTGTTTCCCAGCACGATTCCGAAGACGAACACCGCCATGAAGCCGCTTGCCTGCAGGCCGTCGGCGGCAAAATAGGCGCCGATGACGGCGACCAGGGTCACCACCGGCCCATACTCCGCAAGAAAGGCCCATCTCTCGTGCGCAATCAGCAGCGCGGCAAGATAGCCCAGCACGCAGCCAGCGACGATGCCCACGATCGATTGCTTGAGCAACTCCAGGAGGGAGGAGGTCAGCGAAAATTCGCCCGCTCCCATGGCAATCGCCAAAACGCCGAAAGTGACGATTGCACCCATGGCATCGTTGAAAGCCGACTCGCTCATCACGGTCTGTGCGACCCGGTCGCGAATCTTCACCTGGCGAAAAATCGGGACCAGGGTCGCCGGATCAGTCGAGGCAAGCGTGGCACCGAGCAACAGCGCCACCACAAGCGGGCTGCCCAGTACAAGATAAGCGGCAATTCCGGTCACAGCCGCAGTGATGACGACCCCGACGGTCGCGATCACCACGATCGTGATCCAGACCCGCTTCAAGACCTCGAGCCGCAGGGACGCGCCGCCGTCAAACAGAATGTAGCTCGCCCCGAAAAGCAAGACGATCTGGTTCAAAGCCGAATCCGCTTCGATGTTGACCAGACCGAGGCCCGCCGGTCCGACGCCCATGCCGACGATCAGAAACAGTGCGACGTCGGGAATTCTGATCTTTTGAGCCAGAAAGCCGGTGAGGATGCCGATGGTCAGGATAAGTCCGAATTGAAGCAACGTCAGTTTGGCGATCTCAACCGAACTCATCCGGTCCTCCAAACGATTTGATGGGAACCCCAAATTCTTCGTCACGACGTGCAACAATGCTGCCGGGCGAGCTTTTGCAATATCTTTCTGTGCCGCCAAATTCTTAAGAGGTGGCTTAAGAAGGTAAAAATTCTCCTCAGCGAGAGGTAAAGCGAGGCCTTCCGCAACCGCGCTGCGGTTCAACGGCGTCATGGCGGCCGGAAGAACAGACGGTTTTGCAGCCAGCATGTCGGCGAACATATTCGCACCGGCGAGCAGCAGCCGGTTGGGCGAGGAATATCGGCTCCTCGACGGTGTCGCATGTCAGTGGGGCCATCACCGAACAGGAGAGATGCACGACGAAACTCGCTGTCCGACTTCTAATGCTCTCAATGTTGACGGCCTCGTTGCTCGTCGGTCCTGTCGTCACGCCGGTCGGGGCGACGACGATGAACAGCAAGCACGGGACAAAGTAGAGGGTGAGGGTTATGCGGCAAAGCCCTGGAGCTGGCGGTCCTCAACCAGCTCGTATATCCGCAACTACGACGATGATTTTGATCGAAAGGCCGCGGGAGGCGGCTATTGAAGGCCACTGTTTGTTTCGTCGAGCTTAGTTGAAGCGGGGGACCGGATCGGGAAGCGCCGGCCGGCGATAGGGCCGTAGTAGGCTGTCGTTTGGCGCCAAGAATACCTGCTCAATTAGCGATGCTGCGTCTGCGCCTCGCAGTTTGCGAGAAAGGCCTTCATGTTCTCGGTTGGCGACTGACTGCGGCGCACTGTCTCGTCCGTGGGCAACGCTCGCCATTGCTTCAGGCAGGCTCGCTCGATCGGGTCGTCCGGGGTGTATTTGTACGAGATAACGACATCAGCGATGTCGTTTCTTGCTTGCCAGCCGACACGTTGTTCGGGACCGTTATCTCAAGCTCGCGCGCGCTGAGCCATTTTAGCGCCATCGGCCTTGGAGCGCCGTAGGATGGGTCATCCATCCCGAATACTACGCCGATAGTTGGCAAGGATTGTGACACTTTATCCGGACGAACGATCTCGACGGTGTCGTCGACAGCAGTCACTAACCCAGCACACCAAACATTCTGGGAAAAGCGCGCAGTCCACGAACCATCCGGTGAAACAGCCTCGGCGAACACCCGGCGTGGTTCACATTCGCTCGAACCGATCGGGCCAAGCATCAAGAAGAAGCCAGCGATTGGCACGAGCCCAATGGCTGCGAGGACCGCCAGCCAAATGAGAAGGGGACGAACCATGGTTTCGGACCGCCCCCTTGATCTGTTGGCTTACTTCTCCAGCCGCGCCAACAGGCTCGACGTATCCCAGCGCTTGCCGCCCATCTTCTCGACTTCAGAGTAGAACTGGTCCACCAGCGCGGTGACCGGCAGATGCGCGCCGTTGCGGCGGGCCTCCGAGATGCAGATCGACAGGTCCTTGCGCATCCATTCCACCGCAAAGCCGAAGTCGTACTTGCCCTCGTTCATGGTCTTGTAGCGGTTCTCCATCTGCCAGGACTGCGCCGCGCCCTTGGAAATGGTCTCGATCACGGAAGCGATGTCCAGGCCCGACTTCTTCGCAAAATGGATGCCTTCCGAGAGCCCCTGCACGAGGCCGGCGATGCAGATCTGGTTGACCATCTTGGTGAGCTGTCCGGCGCCGGCCGGACCGAGCCGTTTGCACATCCTGGCATAGGCGGCGATGATCGGCTCGGCGCCGGCATAAGCATCTTCATTGCCGCCGCACATCACCGTGAGCACGCCGTTCTCGGCGCCGGCCTGCCCGCCCGACACCGGCGCATCGACGAATTTGAAGCCGCCCTTGGCGGCAGCCGCATCGAGTTCGCGCGCAACCTCGGCCGACGCGGTCGTATGATCGACAAAGGTCGCGCCCTTCTTCATTCCGGCGAACGC
>NZ_DAIDJE010000166.1 GCF_027451485.1 Bradyrhizobium sp. | reverse complement strand
TGGCCGATTTTGTTGCAGAACTAGCTTGAGAGGCGATGCGAACCGTGATTCCCTCGATTTGAGGCGGCCATCGGCGGAGCGGTTCGATGATGGGGCGGCGCAAGGGTGAGCAGGGCCAGCTGTTCTACGCGTTCGACCCTGAGTCGGTGGTGCCGGAGGACCATCAAGTCCGACGGATCGCTGTCGTGCTTGATCTTTCCTGGGTGCGGGCCAAGCTTGCACCGTATTACTCGCACACAGGGCGGCCTTCGATCGATCCGGAGTTGATGATCCGGATGCTCATTCTTGGTTACGTGTTTGCGATCCGCTCGGAGCGAGCGCTCTGCCGGGAAGTTCAAGTGAACCTCGCCTATCGCTGGTTCTGCGGTCTCGGCATCGAAGATAAGATCCCCGACCATTCCGCCTTCACGCGTGCCCGCAACGAGCGCTTTCGCGAGCATGATGTCTTTCGCGATGTTTTCGAGCGCATCGTCGCTGCGTGCATCAAGGCTGATCTTGTAGGCGGCACTGGCTTCGCCGTGGATGCAAGCCTGATCGCGGCGGATGCCAACAAGTGCCGCTCGACGCCTGGCCACAAATGGAGCTGCGACATCGATCCGGCGACGGCAAAGCGTGCGGTGCGAGATTATCTTGCCAACCTTGACGATCCCGCGTGGGGCACTGCCACAGACGTCGTACCGAAATTCGTCGCGCCTGCCGATCCAGCTGCACAATGGACCGGCGCACTGCGCAACGCTGCCTTCTTCGCTTACGCCGACAACTATCTCATTGATGTGAAGTTCGGTGTCATCATGGATGTCGAGGCGTCGCGGGCGATCCGGCAGGCAGAAGTCGGTGCGTCACAGACAATGATCGAGCGCACCGAGGCAACGTTCGGCATCAAGCCCGAATGGCTTGTGGCTGATACAGCCTACGGCTCGGCGCCAAACCTGCACTTCCTTGTCTACGAGAAGGAGATCGAGCCGCACATACCGGTGATCGATAAGTCGAAGCGCGGTGACGGCACGTTCAGCAGGGAAGACTTTACCTACGACGGTGAGTGCGATCGCTATGTTTGCCCGACAGGCAAGATTCTTCCGCGCTCGAACAGAAAGCGCAAGTCCCGCGGCGACGACATGATCTCCTACTTCTCGCGCGCCGCCGATTGCCGCTCGTGTCTGCTCAAGTCGAGATGCTGCCCAAAATCACCGAGCCGCAGAATCACGAGGCACATCCACGAGGCGGCGCGCGATTTCGCCCGCGCCGTCGCCAAGACGGCTGCATACGAGCAGACACGACGCGATCGCAAGAAAGTCGAAATGCTGTTCGCGCATTTGAAGCGCATTCTTCGCATGGGTCGATTGAGGCTCAGGGGACCGGCAGGTGCGCAGTTCGAGTTCACGCTTGCCGCCATTGCCCAGAACCTCCGCCGCCTTGCTAAGCTGACCTTCCATCCACCGGACACGGCGGAACTGCGCGTTGCGTAGCGTCATGTTGTGTCAGTGGCGTCAAGCGTCGATGCTAGGTGCCGCCGAGAGCCCCCTGGGCGATCGGGAAGGCGGCGCGACCGCAATTTTGGAAATATCTGGCCCGCCAGACAGCGCCGATCCCGCCCGGCTTCTGCAACAAAATCGGCCCGTTGCTGACCAGCGCACCCAACACCGTCATGTCCGCTTGCGGTGGCAGAGCGGTCTCAGCACCTCACGAAGCACACCGCTCGTTTTACCTCGGCAGCGGCTGGCCAGCGAAGCCTAGAAGCTTGAAGTCAGGGATGTAGGCCATTTGAGAACCATAGGTCGGCCCAAGGAATGACCCGAGCACCGCAGCACTCCTTTACGGCGAGTTAACGTCATCGACGCATCGCTGTCACACGGCGCAGTTAGACGGCAAGTCTCACGAGAGGCCTGTGATGACCAAAGTTCCGCCTTCGCACTTCAGCCCCGAATTGGTCGCACTCATGAAAGCGGCATTGGACACGGCTGTCGAACAAATCGCTCACTCG
>NZ_DAIDJE010000165.1 GCF_027451485.1 Bradyrhizobium sp. | reverse complement strand
ACGGCGAGGTGATGCAGGATGATTCACGTAGGAGTCCTCGTTCGAGGCTCCGTACCTTTAGCAGTCCGCGGCATATTTCCTTTTGCCGCGCCTATTTTGGGGGATCTACGTGAAAAGGACTTTTATCTCAGCAGCAGCCGTCCTGGCTTTTGCAGCGACGGCGGCTCACGCCGACGAGCTGGGCGATATCCAGGCCCAGGCCAAGCAACTCCGCGAGCAGAACGCGGCGATGACCAAGCGTCTCGCCGATCTCGAGAAGCGTCAGAAGGCGCTTGAAGCGCAGAAAGAAGCCGCGCCGACCATCAGCCCGGTCGACGCGATGGCCGCCGATCTGCCCTACAAGGCCGCCGTCAAGGCCCGGCCGCCGGAGAACGACGACATCTGCATCAAGGGCATTTGCGTCTACGGCAACTTCGACATGGGCATCGACTATCAACAGCACGGCACGCCGTTCAACGCACTGGCCGGCGGCCCGCTGAACTACATGGTCGAAAAGGCCTCCAACGGCTCCTACTTCGGCGTTGCAGCCAACCAGATGAGCACCTCGTTCATCGGTCTGCGCGGCAAGCAGGAGATCGGCGACAACCTGTACGCCGTGTTCAACCTGCAGACCCTGTTCAACCCGGCGAGCGGCATGAATGCCAACCAGCTCGGCGGCTTCCAGCAGAACAACGGCCTCGGCCAGTCGCCGCAGCTCGGCGGCGGTTTCGCCAACTCCTACGGCGACTCGTCGAAGGGCGGCGAGATGTTCAACAATGCCGCTTACTTCGGTGTCAGTTCGCCCACCTATGGTACCTTCACCATGGGCCGTCAGTCGGCGCTGAGCTCGGACCTCGTCGTCAACTATGACGCGCTGTCCGGCTCGAACGCCTGGTCGCTGCTCACCTTCGAAGGCGCTTCCGGCGGCGGCGGCGATACCGAAGACCGCATCTACGACAACTCCTATGAGTATCGCCTGAACGTCGGCCCGGTGCGGTTGGCAGTTGAGGCGCAGCTGCGCAACGGCGGCAACAGCGCCACCAACAATGCCTTCGAAGGCGATCTCGGCTTCGACTACATGGGCTTCTCGATGGACTTCGTCGGTGGCCACATCAGCGACGCCCTCGTTCTTCCGGCGACCATGTCGTCGTCGCAGGTCGCTCTGTTGTCTGCCAACCAGGCCTCCGCGACGGGCAACGGCGTCGGATATACAATCCCCTGTTCGCTGGGTTGCATGTCGGGCATCGTCTCCGATAACACCGTCTTCCAGGTTGCCGCTCGTTATACGATCGGTCCGTGGAAGTTCTACGGCGGGTATGAGCACGTCCAGTATCAGAACCCGAACAACGCGCTGGCTCCGGGTGCGTTCATTTACGCGGGCTATAACCTCGCCTTCGTCAACAACAACTTCTACGCCCAGGACAAGAACCTGAACGTGTTCTGGATCGGCGCGAAGTACTCGATCACCCCGACCCTGGACATCGCGGCTTCGTACTATGGCCAGCGCGCCGGCTACTTCCAGGTCGGTTCTGGTATCCCGACCGGGCAGTACTCCAATGTTCCGGGAGCGGGTCCCGCTCCAGGCAACCAGGCTGCCGCCTGCGCCGCCAACAGCGCCGCCTCTGCGGGCTGCGCCGGTGGCCAGGACATGGTCAGCGTCGCGATGGACTGGCGTTTCGCCCGTCACGTCGACATGTATGCCGGCGTAGCCTGGAACCAGAAGTTCGGTGGCTTCGCAAGCGGCACCATGCTGTCGACCGCCAACGGCACTCCTGGTGTGATGAACACCCACATCTCGACGTTCGATCCCGGCATCGGTCTGCGCTACCAGTTCTAAGCCAGACCGAAGCCAAATCTAAAGTTGTTGGGGGAGCGGAATTTCCGCTCCCCCAATTCTTTTTAGGATGCCTGCCGGATCGGCCCTTCCGGAACCGGCCGTTTACCGTCGCTGCCGCCGGCCGGGAATAAACGGCGAAGCGCGCGAGTCTTCATCCTCGTAGGGCGCAATCCTGCGCCAAGTGGAGCCACCCGGCTCACCGAGGGAGAAGATGACATGGCGAAAACGGCCGCTGACGATCAGATCAAGGGAGTGGGGCGCCGCGACGTGCTGGAATGCATGGTCTGGGCAGGAACCGGCGTCCTGTGGACCGTCAGCGGCGGCGTGCCTCACTCCATCGGATTGATCGGCGAGGCCGCCGCGGCGGAAGCCGTCAGCGGCTTTACCTTCCTGCAAATGAGCGACAGTCATATCGGGTTCGACAAGGCGGCGAATCCCGACGCGCTCGGTACGCTGCGGGAGGCGGTTGCCAAGGTGAAGGCGATGCCGGTCAAGCCGTCGTTCATCATCCACACCGGCGACATCACCCATCTTTCCAGGCCTGCCGAGTTCGACAACGCCGACAAGGTATTCGGTGAAACCGGCCTTCAGGTGCACTGGGTGCCCGGCGAGCACGACATCATCGATGAAGACCGCGGCAAGGCCTATCTCGATCGCTACGGCAAGGGCGCGAAGGGCGCGGGCTGGTACTCCTACGACGATCACGGCGTCCATTTCATCGGCCTCGTCAACGTCGTGGACTTGAAAGCCGGTGGCCTCGGCAATCTCGGCGCTGAACAACTCGCCTGGCTCGAGGCAGATCTGAAAGGCAGGTCGAACTCGACGCCGATCGTCGTGTTCTCCCATATCCCGCTTTACGTCCTCTACAGGGAATGGGGCTGGGGCACCGACGACGGCCAGCGCGCGCTCGACCTGCTCAAGCGCTTCGGTTCGGTCACCGTTCTCAACGGTCACATCCATCAACTCGCCCAGAAGGTCGAAGGCAAAATGACCTTCCACACGGCACTGTCGACCGCGTTCCCGCAGCCCGCGCCGGGCAGCGCGCCTTCACCGGGACCGATGCTCGTCCCCGCCGATCAGCTCCGCAGCAAACTCGGCCTGTCGACCGTCACGGTCATGCAAGGCAACAAGCCGCTCGCCATCATCGACAAGACGCTGGCCGGCTAATCCTGAGGACTTCCATGCGCAAATTCGTAAATCCATCGCGCCGCGCCGTCTTGATCGCGCTGCTGCTCGGTCCGATTGCCGGCGCGTGCCTCGCCTACGGCGCGCGTGCGGCGCAGGCGCCCAATGAGGTGGTCATCGACAACTTCACCTTCGGTCCGCACGACCTTACCGTTCCGGCAGGTACGACGGTGAAGTGGGTCAATCACGATGACATCCCGCACACCGTAATCGCGAGCGACAAGTCCTTTCGTTCGAAGGCGCTCGACACCGACGATTCCTACTCTTTCACCTTCACCGGTCCCGGCACCTTCAGCTATTTTTGCGGACTGCATCCGCAGATGACCGGCACGATCATCGTGAAGTAATCACGCCGTGGGATTCGGTGAGCAGGGGCAGGCAAGGTACACCGGCAGACTTTCCGGTGTACCGAACCTGAACACGACATGTTAAAAGACCGGCCGGAAAGCTCGGATCGGGCCAACGGAAAATTGCCGTAGTGCAAAACGACGACCGAAACGCGTTCGACGAGATCTTCCTGCCGCACCTGCCAGAGGCTTATCGCCTCGCGCGATGGCTTTCCGGCAATGCATCGGATGCGGAAGATATCGTGCAGGAAGCGGCGATCAGGGCGTTCCGGGGCATCAAGGGTTTCGGAGCCGTCAACCCGCGCGCCTGGTCGCTGGCGATCGTGCGCAACACGGCGCTGAGCTGGTTGACCAGGAACAGGCCCAAGTCAGTGACGTATATCGACGATCTCAATGCGGCCGAACAGCAGGAGCTTGAATATGAAGGCCTGTACGGCACGAAAATAGAGACGCCCGAGGAGGCTGCGCTTCTCAAGGCGGATGCCGAGCAGATCGAAGGCGCGCTGGCGCAATTGCCGGCCCCGTTTCGCGAAGTCATTGTGCTGCGGGAAATCAATCAGATGAACTATCGCGATATTGCCGAGATCACCAATGTGCCGATCGGCACCGTCATGTCGCGGCTGTCGCGAGCAAGGCAGCTGTTGATGGCACTTGTTGGAGGTCGACAGCAGGCATGAATGCCTCCTTGCGCGAGAGTGACGAACTGCTGCTCAACGCCTATTGCGACGGCGAACTCGATCCGGCTGCCGCGAGCGAATTCGAGCGGCGGATGGCGAGCGACGCTGCCTTGAAGGCTCGTTATTCGCAGCTGATGTCGCTGCGGCGGGCCGTTCGCACGCTGCCGCCGGCAGACGTGCCATCCGGCCTGCAGGCGCGCCTCGAGGCCCGGCTGAACGCCGAGCAGACCGGCGCGGAGCAGGCCGGCAGAGCCAATCATGCCATTGCCTTGCGCCGGCGCAGCTGGTCCTTCCAGGCGCTTGCCGCATCCGCGCTGCTCGGCGCCGTCATCTCCGGCTCCGTGCTGAAAACGATGGATCACTTCAGCCGAAGAGACACGATCGCCAGCGAGGTCGTCGCCGGGCATATCCGCGGCCTGATGGCGCCGCAGCCGTTCGACATCGCGTCCTCCGACCGCCACACGGTGAAGCCGTGGTTCACGTCACGGCTGCCGGAATCGCCGCAGGTGCCGGATCTCTCGGCGCAGGGCTTCACGTTGCTGGGCGGCCGGGTCGACGTGATCGGCGATCGTCCGGTGGCGACGATCGTCTACAAGCATGCCGCACATACGGTGAGCCTCACGACGCTGCGCCCCGGCGAGACCGTCCCTGACCAGGCGATCGCTGGCTACAACGTTCGAAGCTGGAGCGATGGCAATTTCAGCTATGTCGCAGTGGGCGACTTGCCGGCTGCGGATCTGGCTGTGTTCGAACGCGCCTTTTCCGCCGCAGCGCCCGCGCCGGAAATAACCAGGCCGTAGTGCGGGCGGCGCGCTCCGATAGTGCGGCAGCAAGCCGGTCGGTTCAGAGGACAAAAGCGCGTGTCCGCCTCTCACCGGGGAGCGGCAGTGCTTGGACGCGACCGGGCAATTCGTGCTAGCAAGGGCGCCAAAAGCAACAAGACGTTCGGACCGGGATGAGCAAACTACGAGTACTCGCCGCTATCGCGTTCGTGGTGGTGATCGCAGCAGCGATTGCGGCCTTCGCTATCGCCTGGCGGCCAGTGATCGCGGCGATTGAGCCTCCCGCGCCGCAATCCTTCGACCGCGCACTCGTCAAACGCGGTCGCGATCTCGCAGCCATCGGCAATTGCAACGACTGCCATACGGCGCCTGGCGGCAAGGCCTTCGCCGGCGGCTTGCCGGTGCCGACGCCGTTCGGCACGGTCTATTCCTCCAACATCACGCCCGATCCGGACAGCGGCATCGGCCGCTGGTCGGAAGCGGCTTTCCGGCGCGCCATGCGGTTCGGGGTCGATCGGGCCGGACATCACCTTTATCCGACCTTTCCCTATGATCACTTCACCAATGTGACCGACGAGGACGACCGCGCGCTCTATGCGTTCCTGATGACGCGCCCTGCCGTTCGCGCAACCGATCATCCCAACGAACTGTCCTTTCCCTTCAACCAGCGCTTCATCATCGCCGGCTGGAAGCTCTTGTTCCTGAAAGGCGGGACCTACAAGGTG
This sequence comes from Bradyrhizobium sp., assembly GCF_027451485.1. Taxonomy (GTDB): domain Bacteria; phylum Pseudomonadota; class Alphaproteobacteria; order Rhizobiales; family Xanthobacteraceae; genus Bradyrhizobium. The sequence goes on along the minus strand of NZ_DAIDJE010000165.1, from coordinate 32,320 downwards.
GACCGCAGCCAAAGTGCGGAATGGAATCGCGGCGCTTACCTTGTCGATGGATTGGCGCATTGCGGCGCCTGCCATACGCCGCGCAATGGGCTGGGCGCGGAGGAGGCGAACGCCTCGTTTTCCGGCGCCAATGTCGAGAACTGGCATGCCTATGCCATCAACGCGCAATCGCATGCGCCGGTGCCCTGGACCCAGGACGCGCTGTTTCATTATCTGCGCGACGGCTGGGATGCCGACCATGGCACCGCGCGCGGTCCGATGGCGGAAGTCACCGCCAACCTGTCCTCGGTGCCCGAGAGCGACGTTCGCGCGATCGCCCTCTATATGGCAAGCGTGTTTGGACCACCGCCGCAGGGGCGCGACGGCCCGGCCAAGGGCAACGGCGCTCAGGCAGCCGCCGCCGACCAGCCGGGCGCTGCGATCTACCAGGCGGCCTGCGCGACCTGCCATGAATCGGACCGGCCGCTTCCCTATAGCGGGATCGACCTGCGGCTCAGTACGGCGCTCAGTGCGCCGGACCCGCGCAACGCCGCCAACGTGATTTTGTCGGGCATCCGCCCCGTGAGCGGGGAACGCAGCCCCATCATGCCGGGTTTTGCCAACAGCATGACCGACGATCAGCTTGTCGCCTTGCTGCAATATCTCCGCAGCCGCTTCAGCACCCGGCCGCCCTGGAGCGGCGTCGATCAGGCGGTGCGCAATGCCAGGCAGACGGAAACCGTAGCTCTGAAAACTTCTCGCGGGAGCGATAGCGCGCCCGGCGGTTTGAAGCAGCGAGACAAACCATGATGACATTGAAGATCAATGGCCACGATCACGAGATCGACGCCGATCCCGACACACCGCTGCTCTATGTGCTGCGGGACGACCTGAAGCTCAATGCCGCCAAGTTCGGCTGCGGCCTCGGCCAGTGCGGCGCCTGCACGGTGATCGTTGACGGCAGGGCCGTGTTGTCCTGCGTCACGCCGCTCGTCCTGTTGAAGGACAAGGAAGTGACGACGCTGGAAGGCCTAGGCACGGTGGACAAGCCGGCGCCGATCCAGCGCGCCTTCATGGAGGAGCAGGCGGCGCAATGCGGCTATTGCATCGCCGGCATGATGATGCGTGCGCAGGCGCTGTTGCAGCGGAATCCGAAACCGACGGACGCGCAGATTCGCGAGGAGCTGCAAACCAATCTCTGCCGCTGCGGCACCCATATGCGCATCCTTCGTGCCGTGCATCGTGCCGCGCATCTGATGGATACCGCCGAATTGACGAACGAAAAGGGGAGCCCGCGATGAACGGTCCGATCCATCCCGATCGCCGTCAGGTGCTCGCGAGCGGCGGCGCCCTGATCGTCAGCTTCGCGTTGCCGGGCGCCTTTGCGCAGGAACAGGGCGCGAGCGCCGCGCCAAAGCCTCCCGGCAGCCTCGCAAAGTCGCCCTATCTCGATGCCTGGATCCGCATCGATGCCAGCGGCATCACGGCCTTCACCGGCAAGGTCGAACTCGGCCAGGGCTTCAAGACCGCGTTCCAGCAGATCGCCGCCGAAGAGCTCGATGTTCCCTTCGAAGCCGTCAAGGTCGTGACCGCCGATACCAGCCGCACGTCGAACGAGGGTTATACGGCCGGCAGCCACTCGATGCAGGATAGCGGCACCGCGATCCTCAATGCGGCGGCGCAGGTGCGCGCGCTTCTGATCGCGGAAGCCGCCCGGCGCTTCGATGTGCCGGCGGAAAATCTTCGCACCGAAAGCGGCGCGGTGATCGCGCCCGACGGCCGCCGCCTGAGTTACGGCGATCTGGTTGCCGGCGACATGCTGCACGTCGAGGCGCAGGTCAAATCGAATCTGAAGAATCCTGCGAGCTACAAGGTGATGGGGCACCCCGTGCCCCGGGTGGATATTCCGGCCAAGGTCACTGGCGGCGCCGCTTACGTCCAGGACATGCGGTTGCCGGGCATGCTGCATGCGCGCCTCGTCCGCCCGCCGAGCTATGGCGCGCAGTTGACGGAATGCGATGCCGCTTCCGTCGAAAAGCTGCCGGGCGTCGTGAAGGTCGTGCGCAGCGGCAATTTCCTGGCGGTGGTGGCACAAAAGGAGTTCCAGGCCATCAAGGCGATGCGGGCGCTATCGGCCGCCGCGAAGTGGAAGGAAACAGCGCAGCTGCCGAACCAGCACGATCTGCCGCACGTCGTCACCAGCCTGCCCTCGCGGGACTCGGTCATCTTCGAAGTCGGCGACCCTGCCGAGACGGGTAAAAAGACGCTGGAGGCCAGCTATACGCGTCCCTACCAGTCGCACGGCTCGATCGGTCCATCCTGCGCGGTCGCGCAGTTGAGCGGCGGTGTCATGACGGTGTGGACCCATACGCAAGGGGTTTATCCCGACCGCGCCGGCATTGCCGAGATGCTGCGCGTGCCGCCGGCGAATGTTCACCTGATTCACGTCGAGGGTTCGGGCTGCTACGGACACAACGGCGCCGATGATGCCGCGGCCGATGCCGCCTTGATCGCGCGCGAACTGCCGGGCAAGCCCGTGCGCGTGCAATGGATGCGCGAACAGGAGCATGGCTGGGAGCCCTACGGCCCGGCTATGGTCACCAGACTGAAAGCCTCGCTCGACGACTCCGGTGCGATCGCGTCGTGGAATTTCGAGGTCTGGAGCAACACGCATTCGATGCGACCGGGCGGTGGCGGCTGCATGCTGGCGGCCCAGCTGATGGCCGATCCGCTTGCGGTCCCCCCTGCAAAGCCGCTGCCGCTGCCGGAAGGCGGCGGCGACCGCAACGCGATCCCGATCTACAAATTCCCCAACGCCCATATCGTGCATCATTTCATCCCCTCAATGCCGGTGCGGATTTCGGCGATGCGCGGGCTCGGCGCCTACCACAATGTGTTTTCGATCGAGAGCTTCATGAATGAGCTTGCCGAACTCGCCGGTGCCGACCCGGTCGAATTCCGCTTGAAGCATCTCGACGATCCGCGAGCCCGCGAGGTCGTGGAAAAGGCGGCCAAGGAATTCGGCTGGCAAAAGGGACAAAAGGCGCCCGAGGGGCGCGGCTACGGCTTTGCCTTTGCGCGCTACAAGAACCTCGCAGCCTATTGCGCGATTGCGAGCGAGGTCGAGGTCGACCGGGAGACCGGGCGTCCGCGTCTGGTGCGGGCGGTGGCTGCGGTTGACAGCGGCCAGGTTGTCAATCCCGATGGGCTGGCCAACCAGGTCGAGGGCGCGATCGTGCAGTCGACGAGCTGGACGCTGTATGAGGCCGTCACCTTCGATCAGACGCGGATCACCAGCATCGACTGGCAAACCTATCCGATCCTGCGTTTCGATGCGGTGCCGGACAAGATCGACGTCCACATCATCAATCGTCCGGGCCTGCCGTTCCTCGGCAGCGGCGAGACCGGGCAGGGCCCGGCCGCGGCATCAGTGGCGAACGCGATCGCCGATGCCACCGGCAAGCGGCTGCGTGATTTGCCGCTGACGCGAAAGAGGATCAAGGATGCGATCGACGCGTAGGCGCGCGACGGCGGCTGGTTACTGCAACGAAAGCCCGGTCGCGGCTTCCAGTTCGGCGACCGCCTGTTTGGCGTTGGCGACCTTGATCGTGGTCATACCCATCTCGCGCGCCGGCTTCAGGTTGACGCCGAGGTCATCGAGATAGATGCAGCGTTTGGGATCGACCGCGAGCGTGTCCACCATCGAGCGGTAGATTCTTGGATCGGGCTTTCGCAGGCCGATCTTGGCCGATTCGATCACATGGTCGAACAGCGCCATGACTTCGGCAATGTACAGCATCCGTCCGCCTGCGCTGCCGATCGCATTGGCGGGGAGGTTGTTGGTGATGCAGCCGGTCTTGAATTTGGAGCGGATGCGGCGGAGCGCCTCGACCATTTCGGGCCGCAGATCGCCCGCGAGCAGCGGCAATACGTCCTTGCCCCGGACCTCGGCACCCAGCGCCAGCGATTCCGCGGCAAACAAGCCGTCGAACATTTCGATGTCGATCTCCGCGCGCTCGAACTTCGCCCAGGCATTCTCCAAATGATTGGCGGCGTTGGTGCGGCGGATAATATCGGCGGGCAGGCCGCGCTCGGTCTCGAAACGGGCAAAAGCTTCGAACGGCGAGGACGTCAACACGCCGCCGAAATCCCAGATCACAGCTTCGAACATTGCTCTCCCCGCCGTATGCCAAAGCGCGATGAGATCGGGTCGAACCGTCATCGCGCTTGAGCTCTTCGATTGAGCATGGTTTTTCGGAAAACCGCTAGATACTTTTCCGGATCATGCCTTGGCCGGAAAAGCCGCTAACATGGCCTGTGGCCTCGCGCCAGCTTCTCAGGCAGCTAAGGGACGATCAGTCACTGTGTTGCGACTTTCGGGGCTTCGGCCGCTCGCTCGGCAGCGGCCAGCGCCGCATGTTGGCGATTGCCGGCTTGTCGGGACGCCGGGTACTGCTTTAACGGAACCGAGAGCCGGCAGATCAGGCCCTCGCGGCGCCAGTCGAATTCGGCGCGGCCCCCGAGCTGGGATTCGATGCTGGCAATCACGCTGCGCGTGCCGAAGCCGCGCGAAGCCGGCTCCACGACTGGCGGTCCGTCCCGCTCTTCCCATTGAATGGCGAGAACATCCGCTTCGACCTTCCAATTGATTGCCAAGCGGCCCGTCAGCGTCGACAAGGCGCCATATTTGGCCGAGTTCGTGACCAGCTCGTGCAGTGCCATCGCCAAGGTCTGCGCGGTCGCCGGCTGGAGCTGGACGTTCGATCCGCCAAATACGATCTGGTCGTTGACCAGATAAGGCGCGAGTTCCTCGTCGACGAGCTTGGTGATCTCCGCGCCCTGCCAGCTTGAAAGCGACAGGATGGTATGCACCCGCGCCAGCGCGCCGATGCGGCCTTCGACGGCCTGCATGTAGGACTTGGCGTTTTCCCCGCGCGTCAGCCGGACGATCGATTGCGCCAGCGCGAGCGCATTCTTGGCGCGATGGTCGACCTCGCGGGTAAGCAGGGTTTGCCTTTCTTCGGCGCGCTTGCGTTCGGTAATGTCGACGGTGACGCCGCTGACGCGAATGACGCGGCCGGCCGCATTGGTCGTGGCGGCGGCGGTGCCGAACAGCCAACGGATTTCGCCGTCGGGACGAACGATGCGAAACTCGGTTTCGTAGGACTTGACGCCTTTATCGAACTGGAGGATCGCCTTGCGCAGTTCGTGGACATCTTCCGGGTACAGCAGGGCGCGCACATTGTCCGGATTGACGGTGAAGGTCTTGGGGTCGACGCCAAAAATCCGGAACTGACCTTCGTCCCACATCCAGTCACCGTTGACCCAGTCCCAGTCCCAGGACCCCATTCGTCCTGCGGCGAGGGCAAGGCTCCGGCGCTGCTCGCTCTCGAGCAGCCGTGCGTTCGAATATTCGAGCTCCCTGGTCCGGGCGCGCACCCGGTCCTCGAGCTCGGCATTGAACCGCTCAAGTTGCCGCGTCTTGCGGTAGAGGTCGACAAAAACGCGGATCTTGGCCCGCAATACCTCGGGAACGACAGGCACTGGCACGTAATCGACCGCGCCCATTTCGTAGCCTCGGAGGCGGTCGAGGTCCGAAACCTGGATGGCGGAGATGAAAATCATCGCCGTCTTCTGGAACCTCGGATGCTCGCGGATCATGGCCGCGAGCTCGAAGCCGTCGAGCTCGGGCATGCAGACATCCACGAGGATCACCGCCACTTCGTTCTTGAGCAGATATTCGAGCGCCTCCCGTCCCGAGGTCGCAACCACGAGATTCTCGCCGAGTTCCTTGAGAATGACCTCATAGGCCAGGAGCTTGGCCGGCTGATCGTCAACCAGAAGGATGTCTACCTTTTCGTGGTCTGTCATCTAGCGCACTCAGCGATGGAGCCACATTCTGATCGCAAGCAGCAACTGCTCGGTGTTGACAGGCTTGGCGAGGTAATCGGAGGCCCCGGCCTCAAGGCATTTCTCCCGGTCTCCCTTCATCGCCTTGGCGGTCAAGGCAATGATCGGAAGCCGCCGGAACGCCGGGTTCGCCCGAATCACGCCGATGGTCTGATAACCGTCCATCTGCGGCATCATGATGTCCATCAGCACGACGGCGATTTCCGGGTTCGAGCCGACCAAAGCGATCGCCTCGCTGCCGGTCGTCGCCGTGAGCACTTTCATGCCTCGCCGTTCCAGGACGCTCGACAGCGCAAAGATGTTGCGGGCGTCGTCGTCGACGAGAAGGGCGGTGCGGCCCACCAGATCCTCGTCGGAACTGTTGAGCTTTTCCAGCATCCGCTGTTTCTCGACCGGCAATTCCGTGATCACGCGGTGCAGGAACAACGAGGTCTCGTCGAGCAGGCGCTCAGGCGATTCCACGCCCTTCACGACGATGCTGCGGGCCATGCTGTGCAGCTCCGCGTCTTCCTCGACCGAGAGTTCTCGGCCGGTAAAGACAACCACCGGAACCTCCGACAGGGATTCGTCCTTTCGGATGGAATCGAGTACCTCGAAGCCGCTCATATCGGGCAGTCTGAGATCGAGCACCACGCAGTCGCACGGCGAATCCCGCAGCGTCGTCAGGGCGCTGGCGCCGGTTTCGGCCGTGATGATCTCGATGTCGTCGTGGCCAAGCAGTTCCTTGATGCTCATCTGCTCGGCTGCGTTGTCTTCGACGATCAAGAGGCGCTTGCGGCGGGGCCTGGCATATTCCTTGATCTGCGTTAGAGCCGCCGCGACACCTTCGGTGGTCGTCGGCTTGTTGACGAAAGAGAAGGCACCCCGCGCCAACGCATGCTGCCGGTCCTCGTCGAGGGTGATGATCTGGACGGGAATGTGCCGCGTCAGCGGGTTGTGCTTGAGCTGGCTCAGCACGGTCCAGCCGAGCATGTCGGGAAGGAACACGTCGAGCGAAATGGCTGTCGGCTGATATTGCTTGGCGAGGTCGAGCGCTTCGGCGCCTCTCGTCGCGATCAGAACCTTGAAACCCTTGTCGCGAGCGAGATCCACCAGAACCCGCGCGTAGTGCGTATCGTCCTCGACGATCAGGAGAATGGTGTCGCCGGGCTCGAGGTTCAGCCGGTCGTCCGGCAACTGCTCGATGACGCGCTCCTGCGTGCTGGCATGCATCGCTGGTGCAAGGCCCGGCTGCGACGGTTGCGCAGGCACGTTGCCACGCGGCGCAACCGTCGGCCCGGAATATTTCAGCGGCAAATAGAGCGTGAATACGCTGCCCTTGCCGGGCGTGCTTTGCAGATGGATTTCGCCGCCGAGCAGGCTTGCCAGCTCGCGGCTGATCGCAAGGCCAAGCCCCGTACCACCGTATTTCCGGCTGGTGCCGGCGTCCGCCTGCTGGAACGCTTCGAAGATCAGCTTCTGCTTGTCCTGTGGAATGCCGATGCCGGTGTCGGACACCTCGAAAGCGACCACCGCGGGCGAATGATCGAGCACGGGGTGGTCGGCGCTCCAGCCGCCAAGCGCGGCCGAGACACTGAGGCGGACGCCGCCCTCTGCGGTGAACTTGAAGGCGTTGGAGAGCAGGTTCTTCAGGACCTGCTGCAACCGCTTGGAGTCGGTATGGATGCTTCGTCCAAGATGCGGATCGACCGCGAGGTCGAAGGTAAGATGCCGGTTTTCCGCTTCGTGACGGAATGGACGACCGATGGTTTCCAGCAGGTTGGCAACGAGGATTTCTTCGGCCTCGACCGTCACCGTCCCGGATTCGATCTTCGAAAGATCGAGAATGTCGCTGATCAGGTTCAACAGGTCGGTGCCGGCGCCATGGATGGTGCGCGCGAATTCGACCTGCTTCGGCGTCAAATTGCCGTCGGGATTTTCGGTCAGCTGCTGCCCCAGAATCAGGATGCTGTTGAGCGGCGTCCGGAGCTCGTGGGACATATTGGCGAGGAATTCCGACTTGTACTTGGAAGTCAGTGAAAGCTCGGTGGCTTTTTCCTCGAGCGCGCGTCGTGCCTGCTCGATTTCTTGGTTCTTGCGTTCCACCTCGACGTTGCGTTCGGCGAGCTGCTGGGCCTTCTGCTCGAGCTGCTCGTTTGTCTGTTGCAATTCCTTCTGCTGGGTCTGCAATTCGCCCGCGAGTTGTTGCGATTGCGTCAAGAGACCTTCGGTCTGCATCGTGGCCTCGATGCTGTTGAGCACGATGCCGATCGAGTCAGTGAGCTGTTCGAGGAAGGTCATCTGCGAGGTGGTGAAGCTCGAAACCGAAGCAAGTTCGATCACTGCCTTGACCTGGTTCTCGAACAGAACGGGCAGCACCACCAGGTTCTTCGGCGTCACGCGCATCAGTGCCGAATTGACCGGCATCGTGTCTTGCGGGATATCGGCAACCAGCCGTTGCCGCTTGTCCATGGCGCATTGCCCGATCAGGCCTTCGCCGAGCTGGATCACTTGCAGATGCGGATTGGCGCCGTCGCCGGCATAGGCGGCCAGCAGGCGCAGTTGCGGACTCTCCTCGTACTGGACCTGATAGATTACGCCCCGATGCGCATTGACCAGCGGCGTAAGCTCGGTGAGGAGCAGGCGGCCCACGGTGGCCAGGTCGCGCTGGCCCTGCAGCATGTTGGTGAAGCGGGCGAGGTTGGTCTTCAGCCAGTCCTGTTCGGTGTTGAGGTCGGTGGTGAGGCGGAGATTGGTGATCATGGTGTTGATGTTGTCTTTCAACTCCGCGACTTCGCCTCTGGCGTCGACCTGAATCGAACGGGTCAGGTCACCCTTGGTCACGGCAGTCGCCACTTCCGCGATGGCGCGAACCTGGGAGGTCAGGTTGGCCGCCAGCAGGTTGACGTTGCCGGTCAGATCCTTCCAGGTACCGGCTGCGCCCGGCACGTTCGCCTGACCGCCGAGGCGGCCTTCCACCCCGACCTCGCGCGCCACGCTCGTCACCTGTTCGGCGAAGGTCGCAAGCGTCTCGGTCATGTTGTTGATGGTCTCGGCGAGTGCCGCAACCTCGCCCTTCGATTTCACCGTGAGGTTCTGCTTCAGATCACCGTTGGCGACCGCGGTCACGACCTTGACGATGCCGCGCACCTGCTCCGTCAGGTTGGCAGCCATGAAGTTGACGGTGTCGGTCAGGTCTTTCCAGGTGCCGGCGACGCCCGGCACCTGCGCCTGGCCGCCGAGCTTGCCTTCGGTGCCGACCTCGCGCGCCACGCGGGTCACTTCGCCGGCGAAAGCGTTGAGCTGGTCCACCATCGTATTGATGGTGTTCTTCAGTTCGAGAATTTCACCCTTCACGTCCACGGTGATCTTGCGCGACAGGTCGCCGCGCGCCACAGCCGTGGTGACTTCGGCGATGTTACGGACCTGGGTGGTGAGGTGCGCGGCGAGCAGGTTGACGTTGTCGGTCAAGTCTTTCCAGGTTCCGCCGACGCCGGGCACGACGGCCTGGCCGCCGAGGCGGCCTTCGGTGCCGACCTCGCGCGCCACGCGCGTCACCTCGGCCGCGAACGAACGAAGCTGCTCGACCATGGTGTTCAGCGTGTCCTTGAGCAGCAGGATTTCGCCGCGCACGTCCACGGTGATCTTCTTCGACAGGTCGCCGCCCGCGATCGCGGTGGCGACTTCGGCGATGTTGCGGACCTGCGCGGTCAGGTTCGATGCCATGAAGTTGACGTTGTCGGTGAGGTCCTTCCAGGTGCCGGCCACTTCAGGCACCTGGGCCTGGCCGCCGAGCTTGCCTTCGGTCCCGACTTCGCGCGCCACGCGGGTGACTTCCGAAGCGAAGGCGTTGAGCTGGTCCACCATCGTGTTGATGGTGTTCTTCAGTTCGAGGATTTCGCCCTTCACGTCCACGGTGATCTTGCGCGACAGGTCGCCCCGCGCCACGGCGGTCGTCACCTCGGCGATATTGCGCACTTGCGCCGTCAGGTTGCCGGCCATCGAGTTGACGCTGTCGGTCAGGTCTTTCCAGGTACCGGCCACGCCAGGCACGTTGGCCTGGCCGCCGAGTCGGCCTTCGGTGCCGACCTCGCGCGCGACGCGCGTCACCTCGCCCGCAAAGCGGTTGAGCTGGTCGACCATGGTGTTGAGCGTTTCCTTGAGCTGAAGGATTTCGCCCGACACGTTCACGGTGATCTTCTTCGACAGGTCGCCTTTCGCCACCGCGGTCGCGACTTCGGCGATGTTGCGGACCTGGCCGGTGAGATTGCTGGCCATCGAGTTGACGCTGTCGGTGAGGTCTTTCCAGGTGCCTGCGACGCCGCGCACCTGCGCCTGACCGCCGAGTTTGCCTTCGGTGCCGACCTCGCGCGCCACGCGAGTCACCTCGCCGGCGAAGGCGTTGAGCTGGTCGACCATGGTGTTGATCGTGTCCTTCAGCTCGAGAATTTCGCCGCGCACGTCGACGGTGATCTTCTTGGACAAGTCGCCGTTGGCGACCGCCGTCGTCACTTCCGCGATGTTGCGGACCTGCGCGGTCAGGTTCGACGCCATCGAGTTGACGCTTTCGGTCAAGTCCTTCCAGGTGCCGGCGACACCGAGCACGTTGGCCTGGCCGCCTAGGCGTCCTTCGGTGCCGACCTCGCGCGCCACGCGCGTCACTTCGCCGGCGAAGGCATTGAGCTGGTCGACCATGGTATTGAGCGTTTCCTTGAGCTGAAGGATCTCGCCCGACACGTTCACGGTGATCTTCTTGGAAAGGTCGCCGCCGGCGATTGCGGTCGCGACGTCGGCGATATTGCGAACCTGCGCGGTCAGGTTCGAGGCCATGAAGTTGACGTTGTCGGTGAGATCCTTCCACGTGCCGGCGACGCCCGGCACCTGGGCCTGGCCGCCGAGCTTGCCTTCGGTGCCGACCTCGCGCGCCACGCGCGTCACTTCCGAGGCGAACGAGTTGAGCTGGTCCACCATGGTGTTGATGGTGTCCTTCAGCTCGAGAATTTCGCCGCGCACGTCGACCGTAATTTTGCGCGAAAGGTCGCCGCGTGCGACCGCCGTGGTGACGTTGGCGATATTGCGCACCTGGGCCGTCAGGTTGCCGCACATCGCGTTAACGGAGTCGGTCAAGTCCTTCCAGGTGCCGCCGACGCCGGGCACGATCGCCTGGCCGCCAAGCTTGCCGTCGGTGCCGACCTCGCGCGCCACGCGCGTCACTTCCGAGGCGAACGAACGCAACTGGTCCACCATCGTGTTGATGGCTTCCTTGAGCTGAAGAATCTCGCCGCGCACGTCGACGGTGATCTTCTTGGACAAGTCGCCGTTGGCGACCGCGATCGTCACTTCGGCGATATTGCGGACCTGACCGGTCAGGTTGTTGGCCATCGAGTTGACGCTCTCGGTCAGGTCTTTCCACACGCCCGTCACTTCGGGCACCTGCGCCTGGCCGCCGAGCTTGCCTTCCGTGCCGACTTCGCGTGCGACGCGCGTCACTTCGGACGTGAACACGGAAAGCTGCTTGATCATCGTGTTGACGAGGGTCGCCGATTGAAGGAACTCGCCGCCGAGCGGGCGGCCATCGACGTCGAGCTTCACGGTCTGCAACAGGTCGCCTTGCGCCACGGCGGCGACGGCGCGCGTCACCTCGCGCGTCGGCCACAGCAAATCATCGATCAGGGTATTGACCGAATTTTCCATATCGGCCCACGAGCCGCTGGCGAGACCAAACCGGACGCGCTGGCGCGTCTTGCCCTCGCGACCGACCACCTGGCCGACGCGCTCGAGCTGCTGCGCCATCCGCTGATTGGCCGCCACGATCTCGTTGAAGGTGTCCGCGATCTTGCCCTCGATGCCGAGATGATTTCCGGTCATTCGAACCGAGAAGTCGCCGCTGCGCATCGCCTGCAAGGCTTGCAGCAACTCCTGCGACGGGTCCGGCTTTCCGTTGGCGTAGGGCTTGATTTTGACGCGCCGACGCGTGGACGGGCCAGCCGAACCGAGTTCACTCATGGAAGTCCCCTCGAAGAAGCCGAAAAGGCGCGCTGCCCGCGCGCACAAGGGTCGGTCTTCGCACGATCAAATCGTGCGAACGGTCACAAAGCAAGAGAAATACATTTGATATTACAAGAAGATAGTAGGTGAGTTTCGAACTAGGGAAACTAATTCGGCAAATGAATATTCGTTCCACGCAAATTCAAAGATTTTTGCGAGCAGGCTTTCGGTGCCATCACGGTGTTCCGCGGCGGGAACCTCGCGTTCGGCCAGGGTGCCTGCTTCGCGAATATCTAGCGGCGCGGGACTTGCCGCCGCGGCGGCCGCGGAGTGCTGACAGCAGCTCGCGGGTCGAATTTCATCGTTATCTTGTTGGCGCCTTCGCTGACGTCGAGCAGCGTTTGCCGCGCCTCCTCCATGACGACTCCGGACTTCTTGTCAAACGTGCGCGCGAATTCGCGAATCTGGCGCATCCTATCGAATAGCTCCTCCGCCTTGCCATCTGTGAATCCAGGAAATGCGTTATCAATCCGTGCAATCACGCTATCGAAACCCGCGAAGGCGGCATCGGCCCTGGCAAGGGCCTGATCGATGGCATCGCCCTGGCCGGCCAGCGAAGCCGTATAGGTCTCGAAGCTCAACAGCCCATCCTTGATCGTCGTTTGATTGTCGACGAGAATCCGGTCGACATTGTGCAGCGTATCGCGGATCGACTGGATTTCGCTCAGGTCTGCCGTCAGCGTCGGAATGCCGTTCTTGCCGGTTGGCGGGGGCGGCTCGGCAGACTCGCCGCCGATCAGGGAAATCGCCGCAATGCCGGTGAGCCCCTGGAACTCAAGCCCCGCGACCGTGTCCTTCCGGATCGGCGCATTCTTATCGACCCTCACCTCGGCAATGACCTTGCGCGGGTTGTCGAGCTTGAGAGAAACGATCTCGCCCACCTGCACGCCATCGAAATTGACGCTGCCGCCCCGGCGCAGGCCGCTCGCCGAGCCTCCCTCGAACACGACGCGCAGCCGGGTTTGCTTGGAGACGGCGTGGAATTTCCGCACGCCGAGCAGACCCACGAACCCCGTCGCAAGAATCGCGAGCGTCACGGTTCCGATCACGAGATTGCCGGAGCGCTTCTTCATCGGGGAAGCCGCATTCAATAGACTGTCTAAAGACCCAATCGCCTGGATTTTCGTCAATTGTACGGGCAAAGCGCCTCAGGCGAAAGGCCGCCGCTGGTTTCTTGGGGGCTTCCGTCTCCAAGTCGGCCGGTTTTGCAGCATTGCCGCTGGCAGGTGGCCTGCTGTCCGGCAGACCGATCACGAGCGCAAGCCTAGGCAATCGTCCATTCTTCGGCGCTGGCGCCGGCCAGGGAACGAACGCGTGCATCATCGGCTGCGAGTTCGCGCGCGGTTCCCGAATAGACCACAATGCCGTCGTCGAGCACATAGGCGTCGTCGGCAATCTCCAGGCTCATGCGCGCATTCTGTTCAACCAGCAGCACCGAAATGCCCTCGGCCTTCATCTGCTGAACGATGCGGAATACCTCGCGCACGATCAGCGGCGCGAGGCCCTGGGAAGGCTCGTCGAGGATGAGCAGCTTCGGATTGAGCAACAGCGCCCGCGCGATGGAGAGCATTTCCTGCTCGCCACCGGACAACTGACGGCCGCGGTTGTCCTTGCGTTCCTCAAGGCGGGGAAAAAGCTGATAGATGCGCGGAATCGTCCAGGGACCGCCGCGCTCCAGCGGTACCTTGAGATTTTCCTCGACGCTGAGATTGGCGAAGATGCGCCGGCCTTCCGGAACGTAGCCGACCCCAAGCTCGGCGATGCGGAACGTCGGCCAGCGCGTCGTCTCCTGGCCGAACACCGTAACCTTGCCCTCACGCGGCGCGGTCAGCCCCATCAGGCTTCGCAGCGTGGTGGTTTTGCCGGCGCCGTTGCGGCCGAGCAGCGCGGTGATCTTGCCTTCGACGACCGAGAGGCTGACGCCATGGAGGATGTGGCTCTTGCCGTAATAGGTGTGGAGGCCTTCGGCAGTGAGTGCGGCGGTCATGCGGCGTTTCCGAGATAGGCGGCCTGAACGGTCTCGTTGGCGGCAATTTCCTTCGGGGTGCCCTGCGCCAGCATCCGGCCCTGGTCCAGCACGCAAATGCGATCAGCCAGATGGAAGACCACGCGCATGTCGTGTTCGATCAGCACGATCGTGTAGTTGCTGTCGCGGTGCAGCCGGCGGATCAGCTGGGTGATCTGATACGTCTCGCCGTCGCCCATGCCGGCGGTCGGCTCGTCGAGCAGAAGCAGATGCGGATTGAGCGCCAGCGCCATGGCGATTTCGGCCGCGCGCTGGTCGCCATGGGCAAGCTCGCCGACCAGTCGGTCAGCGCGGGCTTCCAGCGACACCAGCTTGAGCGTTTCTTCGACGCGATGGTGAAGTTTCAGGCTTTCGGCGCGGCTGATCCACGGCCGCAGGCGATATCCGCCGGCGACCTCCGCGGCGGTACGGACGTTTTCAAACACGGTCAGTTCAGGGAAGATTTCGGTGATCTGGAAGGTCCTCGCCATTCCGCGCACCACGCGTTCATGCGTCGAAAGCCGCGTAATATCGTTGCCGTCGAAAATGATGCTGCCGGACGTCGGGGGGAAGAAGCCGCTGATCAGGTTGAAGAAGGTGGTCTTGCCGGCGCCGTTGGGTCCGATGATGGCGCACAGTTCGCCCTTGGCCACGTTGAGCGAAACGTCGCGCACGGCAACCAGATTGCCGAACCGCTTGCTGACGTTGTTGATTTCCAGGACGTTCATGCCTTGCCCCGCTGCAAAAAGCCCAGCAGTCCACGTGGGAAGAACAGCACCACCAGGACAAACAGCAGGCCCAGAAAAGACATCCAGTTCACAGTGACGCTCGACAGATAGTCCTGTACGACGACGAACACCGCAGCGCCGAGCAGCGGTCCCCAGAAGTTGCGCATCCCGCCCATCACCGCCATCATGACGAAATCGCCGGACTGGCTGTAATGCAGGCCTCTGGGATCGGCGAAGTTGTTGACCAGCGCATAGAGCGCGCCGGCAAATCCCATGAAGAAGCAGGACAGTGTGAAGGCGATCCAGATGTGCCGCTCGATCGGGATGCCGAGGAAACGGGCGCGGCGTTCATTTTCGCGGATGGCGATCATGGTGCGGCCGAACGGAGAGCCGAGGATGAATCCCATGGCGCCGACCGCTAGCGCAAAGCAGAACAGCACGAAATAGTAGAAGGCGTTGGCGTCCGACAGGATATCGAGCTTGAACAGTCCGAGATCGATCGGCTGACGTTCGAAGCCGCGCAATCCGTCGTCGCCGCCGGTCAGCGAGCTCCATTGGAAGGCGATGTAATAGAACACCTGGCCGAAGGCGATCGTCACCATCGCAAAATAGACGCCGCGCCGCCTGACGAGCAGTGTGCCGAGAACCGCGCCGCAAACGCCGCCCAGAAGCATGCCGAGCACGAGGGCGAGCGGCGTGCTCGGGGCGAGGAATTTCAGCGTCAATCCGGCGCCATAGGCGCCGAGCCCGAACCAGGCGGCGTGACCGAATGACAGCACGCCGGTGAAGCCCAACAGGAAATTCACCGACATCGCGGCGAGCCCCAGCACGAGCACGCGGGTGGCGAGCGCGGTGTAGCCGCCGAGCGGCACCATCCAATAGGGAGCAAGGATCAAGGCGATCCAGATCGCCGCCAGGACGATCAGCTTGCGGCTTTGTTTGGCGCTCAAGTCAGCATTCCTTCTTCGCCGAACAATCCGCGCGGACGCACCAGCAGCACGACCGCCATCAGCACGTACATGACCGCCTCGCTCGCGGCCGGATAGAACACCGCCGTCAGTCCGGACGCCACGCCGATCAAAAGTCCGCCGAACAGCGTTCCGGGGAGGCTGCCGATGCCGCCGACGATGATGGCGATGAAGCTCGGCATCAGGAGGCCGGTGCCCATCGTCGGCTCCAGTCCCAATTGTCCGGCGGCAAGCACGCCGCTGAGCCCGGCGAGGAAGATACCGACGGCAAAATTGAGCGACCGCAACATTTGCACGTTGATCCCGAGCGCGGCGACGGTTTCAAGGTCGAGCGCGCCGGCGCGGATGCGAACGCCGAGCCGCGTGTAGCGGAGCAGCAGGAACAGAAGCGCCACAGCGATCATCACCGTGCCCACCATGAAAAGGCGGTAGCCGGTGATGAAGAAAAAGTCGTTGCTCAGCGGTTGCGACAGAAAGGGCGGAACGGTGACCGGCTTGCCTTGCGGACCGAAGATGAAGCGGGTGCCGTCCTCGATCATGAAAGCAAGGCCGAAGGTCAGCAGCAGGCTGTAGAGCGGATCGCGCCCGTAAAGCGGCCGGATCAGCACGCGCTCGGTGATCAGCCCGAGGATCGCCGTCAGCGGCGGCGCCACCACCAGCGCGCCCCAGAAGCCGACATAGGGGGTGATCGCGTAGGCGATATAGCCGCCGATGACGAGAAAGCCGCCATGGGCGAAATTAATGACGTTGCTCAGATTGAGAATGAGCGAAAGGCCAAGTGCCATCAGCACGTAGAACGCACCGATGATGAGCCCATTGGTGACGTTAAACAGAAGCAGTTGCGTCATAATTCACCGAGAACATTCCTTCAACGCTTGATTCGGGAGGCTTTTGCTCCCGGATCAGCCGGTCAGCCGTTAGCCGCACTTAGGTCGGCCACTTGATCGTACAGCCGGTTTCGTCGACAGGCGGCGCCGTCTTGTCGCCGGCAACGACTTCATCGACTTTGTAGAGGTCTTCCGGATCGTCCTTGCCGGTGGATTGGGCCTCGCCGACAAAGGCCGACGTCATCAACTGATGATCGCCCTTGCGATAATAGACCTTGTTCGGTTGCAGCTTGACGTCGTCAGGCAGTTCGAAATTCTCAAGTGCTCCGGAAAGCTTGACGGCGTCGAGCGTCTTTTGCTGGTTCGCGACCAGGGCAAAGCTCATCGCCGAGGTGTAGCCAAACCAGTGCCGCGCGGTCGGCACATGGCCGTTGTTGACCTTGCGGATGTCGGCGACGAATTTGTCGACGCCGGCGACGCCGGGCTGTTTCCAGTACCATTCGAACATCCAGGTGCCGATCCGTGCTTCCGGCGGAAGACCCGCGAGCGATTCCAGTTCCTGCTGGGTGCCCGCGACATGGATCTGCTTGTTCAGACCGAATTGCACGATCTGCTTCAGACAATTGATCATGTCGGAGCCCTGCACCAACAAGATCATCACATCCGGATTGGCGGCCCGCGCCTTGATCAAATAGGCGGAGAAATCCGTGGTGCCGAGCGGGGTCAGTTCGTTGCCGGTCACCGTGCCGCCGAGCTTTTTCAGATCGGCAGTGCAGGCGTCAAACAGCGTGTGGCCGAACGCATAGTCGGGCGTGATGAAGTGCCATTTCTTGCCGTACTTCTTGAACAGCACGCCGCAAACGGAATTGGCTTCCATCCGCGTCGTGTTGCAAACGCGGAAGACGTTCCATTTGCAGTCCTTTCCAGTAATCGAGTCGGTGTGACCGCCGGAGACGATGTGCAGGATCTTCTTTTCGTTGGTCACCTGGGCGATCGCGGCGGCAATCGCCGAATTGACGTCGCCGATCATGAAGCTGACCTGGTCACGCTCGATCAGCTTGCGGGCCTTCTGTACGCCCGTGCCAACGTCGTTGGCGGAATCCTCGACAAGCAGTTCGACCTGTCGTCCCAATATGCCGCCTTTCGCATTGATATGCTCCACGGCGAGCTTGGCGCCCATCACCTCGTTGCCGGCCGGCGCGGCATAGACGCCGGTAAGCGGATCGACCATGCCGATGCGCAGCGGCGCTTCACCACGTGCCTGGATCAGAAAGGGTGAGGCGACCTGGAAGGCACCCAATGCCGCGGCGCCCTTCACCAGCGAGCGACGATTGAATTTTGGGCCGAAAGTCTGCGAACTCATAAAACGCTCCTCCTTATTATTACTGTTTTGAATTTCGCGGCCGTCACCTCGAGGGTTCCGGCCGCGATTGATCCACTGTTAAAATGAGTTCAGGCCGGCCAACGTATCTTGCAGCCGGTAGCCTCGGCAGGGCCAGCCGCTTTCTCTCCGGGCACGGGGTTGTGCACCGTGAACATGTTGTCGGGGTCGCCCTTGGGGGGATGCGCTTCGCCGACAAAGACGGTGCTCATCAGTTCATGGTCGCCTTCACGGAAGGCCGGTGCGCCCGGCTGAAGCGCGATTTCCGGCGGCAGCTTGAATCCCGCAAGCGCTCTGGCGAGCTTGACGGAATCCAGCGTCTTTTCCTGATTTGCGATCGTCGCGAGGGTCTGCACCGAGGCATAGCCGAACCAGTTACGCGCTGTCGCGGAGGCGCCGGTGATTTTTTTCATCGAGGCGTTGAATTCGGCGACATGAGGGACCCCCGGCTGGTCCCACCACCACTCCATGGTCCACCATCCGACACGCGCGCCGTCAGGTACGGCGCGAATGCTCTCGAGTTCGAACAAGGTGCCTCCGACCGCCATCTGCTTGTCGAGGCCGAACTGGACGAACTGCTTGAGGCTGGAGACCTGGTCGCCGCCGCCCATCACGTTGATCAACACCTGCGGTGCGTAAGCCTTCGCCTGAATCAGGTAGGCCGAATAGTCGGGCGTCCCCAGCGGAACCAGCGACGCGGCGGAGGTGCCTCCGGCGGCTTTCAGTAGTTTTTCGAAGCCAGCCTGAACGGAATGACCGTAGGCATAGTCGGGCGTCAGGAAATACCAGCGCTTGCCGAATTTCTCGATCAGCGTCGAGGCAATCGCGTTGGCGTCCATCGCGGTGGAATTGCAGATACGAAATACGTTCCAGGTGCAGTTCTTCCCGGTGATCGGATCGGTGTGACCACCGGATACGATATGGAGGATTTTCTTCTCGCTGGTGACCTGGGCCATCGCGATCGCGATACCCGAATTGACGTCACCGATGATGAAACTGACCTGGTCGCGCTCGATCAGCTTTCGCGTTTTCTGGACGCCGGTGCCGACGTCATTGGCCGAATCCTCGACGAGGAGTTCGACCGGCCGGCCCATGATGCCGCCCTTCTTGTTGATCTCCGCGGTGCCGTAACGCGCGCCTTCCACCTCCGAGACGGCCTGCAGCGAGAGACTGCCGGTCAACGGATCAACGAACCCCACCTTGATCGGTACCTCGCCGAGCGCGGAGACGATGAACGGCGCGGCAAGCTGCGATGCGCCGATGGCGGCGGCACCCTGGAGCACACGACGGCGACCGAATCCGCCCGACTTGCGTTGGACCATTCCGTTATCCTCCCTGTGAACATGGACCGCGTTGGCGGCGCTATGCCACGCACCCGCGAAACCCACGCCGCTCGTTGGCGGTGTTATGGCAGCTTTATGGCGAAGCCGCGCACACCATGCAAGAGGGAAGTCGCGTCGTATTATCTTGATTCGTCGCAAGCTGCGGTCCGCGCCCCGTGTTCCGCCGGGCGCCGTGGCGGGCTTTTCGCTTGGCGGGCGGCGGGGCATCATGAAGCCGCAACCGGAGCAATCATCTCGCCATGCGCCATCGTGGTCTGATTTTCGGCATTTTCCTCGCCCCCTTTCATCGCCTCGGTGACAACCCGACGCTTGCGATGCGGCGCGACATCGACCTCATCGAATGGCTCGACCATCTCGGCTTCGACGAGGCCTGGGTCGGCGAGCACCATTCCGCGGGGTGGGAGACCATCGCCTCGCCGGAGCTGATCATCGCCGCCGCGGCGGAGCGGACGAAGCACATCCGCATCGGCTCCGGCGTGACCTCGCTGCCCTATCACAACCCGTTCCTGGTGGCGCAGCGGTTCACCCAGCTCGACCACATGACCCGCGGGCGCGCCATGCTCGGCTGTGGGCCGGGCGCGCTGGTGTCCGACGCCTACATGCTCGGCATCGAGCCCGCGGTGCAGCGCCGGCGTATGGACGAGGCGCTCGATGTGATCATCGCCCTGCTCGCCGGCGAGACGGTGACGCGCGAGGCCGACTGGTTCACGCTGCGCCAGGCGCGGCTGCACCTCGCCCCCTACACCTATCCGCGTTTCCCGATCGCGGTGGCCAGCACCCTGACGCCCGCGGGCGTCGCGGCGGCGGGGCGGCACGGCCTTGGCGTGCTCTCGCTCGGCGCCGGGCTGCCGGGTGGTGCCGATGCGCTCGCGAAACAATGGGCCATCGCCGAGGAGACCGCTGCCCAGCACGGCAAGACGATGGACCGTCGCGAATGGCGGCTCGTACTCAACCTGCACGTGGCGGAGGACGACGAGCAGGCGCTGGCCGAGGTGCGCGTGGGCGAGCGGCTCGAGACCGTGACCTATTTCGAGGAAACGCTGGCCCGGCCACCGGGCCGCGCCGAGGACCCGCTACGCGAGGGTGTCGCCGCAGGTACGACGCTCGTGGGCTCACCCGAGACCGTCGCCCGCGGCATCGAGCAGCTGATCGAGCGCGCTGGCGGCGACATCGGCGGGGTGATGTTCCGCGCCCATGACTGGGCGAACCGTGAGCAGACCTGGCGCAGCTACGAGCTGTTCGCGCGCTGGGTCATGCCGCGCTTCCAGGGCTCCGCGGACGCCATCGCCGCGTCCAATGCCTGGACCCGTTCCAATCGCGATACGATCTTCCGGCCCAATGTCGATGCGATCCGCCGCGCCTATACCGACGCGGGCAAGCCGGTGCCGGAGCAATTCGACGCGCGGGTTTCTGGCGCCACGCCCAAGGGGGCGTGAGCCACCCGACCGGGCCCGGCGGCAAACCACCGCCGGCCCCGGCCGGATGGGATCGGGTCGGTCAGTGCCAGCCGCCTTGCATCGATCCCATCATTCCCATGCCCCGTCGCATCATGGGCATGCCAGAGGGACCAGGCGCCGCGATGCCTGGGAGCAACGTCCGCGCCTTGGCCTTCTGTGCGTCGTCCAGCGAGGCCATCAATGTGCTGGCGGCGGCCTTCACGTCGGTCAAGGCCGTATCGCGCCGTTGCATCTGCCTGGTCATGAACGCGATCCTGTCCTTCAGCGGCATCGCCCGGATTGCCTGCGGATCGATCGCCTGGCGGTCGGCACGCATCCGCGCCGCGGTCGCCTCGATCGCCTTGGTATAGGTCTCCCAGGCATTGGCCTGCCCCGGCTTGATACCGAGCGCGGTTTTCAGGGCCCCCAGGCGGGCGGCAGGGTCGCCGAACTCGTGCCCCTGCGGACCTCCCATCATGCCCGGCCCCATGCCCATCGGGCCATGCATGAACGGGGGACCGAAGCCTGGACCGGCGGTCTGAGCGATGGCGATGGCGCCGATGCCGCCGGCTGCGAGCAGAGTGGCCCCGACGACCAGGATCCTGGTGACATTCTTCATCGAGATGATCCTTGTGTTACCGCGGCAGCGTATCGGCCGCGACGCCCTATCTGGCGCTCATCTGTCACCAGGTTTTGCCGGCGGCCGCCCGATTTGTGGCAAGATGTGGCAGACGCCGCATCGGACAAATCTCGCTACAATTATCCTGCGGACCCGCGATCGAAAGCGACCTAGGTTCCACCAATGAATTCCGGCCCGCATATCCTGATCGTCGATGATCATCGCGAGATCCGTGATCTGGTGTCGCGAGTGCTCAGCCTTGAGGGATTTCGTGTGAGCGTCGCGGCCGATGGCAAGGCCATGCGCAAGGTCCTGGCCGACAGCCGCATCGATCTCATTCTGCTTGATCTGATGCTGCCGGGCGAGGATGGGCTGTCGCTGTGCCGCGGCGTTCGCGCCGAAAGCCGTGTGCCGATCATCATGCTCACCGCCAAGGGCGACGAGGTGGATCGGGTCATCGGTCTGGAGATGGGGGCCGACGACTACCTGCCCAAGCCGTTCGGCAGCCGCGAGTTGATCGCCCGCATCCGGGCAGTGCTGCGTCGCAGCCAAGCGAACGATGTCGCGATCGAACGCCAGGCGGCATCGACGC
This sequence comes from Bradyrhizobium sp., assembly GCF_027451485.1. Classification (GTDB taxonomy): domain Bacteria; phylum Pseudomonadota; class Alphaproteobacteria; order Rhizobiales; family Xanthobacteraceae; genus Bradyrhizobium. Next base: position 10,505 of record NZ_DAIDJE010000165.1, on the reverse strand, counting down.
ACTACCGGTTCGATCGCTGGGTTCTGGAGACCGCAAGGCGGGAATTGCTGCGCGATGATGGCGTCACCGTGCCGCTCAGCACCGGTGAATACGAACTGCTGCTGGCGTTGGTTGAACGGCCGCAGCGTGTGTTGAGCCGCGAGCAGCTTCTCGATCTGGCGCGCGGCCGCGCCGCCACGGCGTTCGATCGTAGTATCGACACCCAGATCAGTCGTCTGCGCAAGAAGCTCGAACGCGATCCGGCCGAACCGCGGATGATCAAGACCATCTGGGGCGGCGGATACATGTTCGCGATGGCGGTGGAACGGATATGACGCGATTTCTGCCGCGCACGCTGGCCAGCCAGATGATTCTGATCCTGCTCAGCGGGCTCGTGATCTCGCACCTTCTTGCAGGCTGGTTCTACACCGCCGAGCGTCAGCAGGCGGTGCGGGCCATCAGCGGCTACGCGGCGGCGCAGCGCATCGCCAATCTAGCGCGGCTGATCGATGAGGCTCCCGAGGATTGGCGCGCCCGCATCGTCGCTGCCGCCAGCGATCCGACCCTGCGCGTCTCGTTGTCCGCGCAGCCCCGTCCGGATACCCAAACCGCGCCCGATACGGCGGACAGGTCGTTCCAACGCTATCTGGCGGAACAATTGCCGCCGGCGCTGGCGACGGGGCTGCGCGTCGCCGTGAGCGGAACCTTGGGTCCGCCCTTCGCGGGAATGGGGCCAGGGGGGCCAATGTTCGGTCGGATGATCGGGCGGGGAGCACCGATGTTCGCTCGGATGATGGGGCCTGGCATCGGCCGCTTCGGCGACTGGCGCAGCATGCGGGCGAGCATCCGGCTCACCAACGGGCAGTTTCTCCTGTTCAACGCGGCGTTACCCGAATCCGGTCCCTCGACGTCGTGGCAATTCCTGGTGGCCATGCTGCTGATGTCGGGCATCGTCGTGCTCGCTTCGCTCTGGGCCGTCCGGCGCGTCACCGCCCCGCTCGGCACGGTCATTCGGGCGGCCGAGCGCCTCGGGCGCGATGTCAACGCCCCACCGATCGTCGAAGCCGGCAGCCGCGAGATGCGCCAGGCGGCGCAGGTCTTCAACGAGATGCAGGCTCGCCTGCAACGAATATTGGAAACCCGCACGCGCATGTTGGCCGCCCTGTCCCATGATTTGCGCACACCGCTCACGCTGTTGCGGCTACGCCTTGAAGCCCTGCCCGAACGCGAGGAGCGTGATCGCATGCTCGCGAATATCGCCGATCTCGATGTGATGATCGCCGCTATCCTGAATTTCGCGCGCGACGAGGCCGCCACCGAACCCCTGCGACGAACCGACCTGACCGCGCTGCTGATGGCGATCGTGGACGACATGGCCGATGCCGGGCTTGCGGTCAGCATGACCCCGACGGAATCGGTCATCCTCGAATGTCGGCCTGGGGCCTTGCGCCGCGTGGTCAGCAATCTGCTGGACAACGCCCTCAAATACGGCAAGACGGCTCGGGTCGAGCTTCTTGCATCGCCGAGCACGATAACGATCGCCATCGACGACGAAGGTCCTGGTATCCCCGAGGCCGAACGGCAAAACGTGTTCGAGCCTTTCTATCGCCTTGAGCCATCGCGCAGCCGCGAGACCGGTGGCACCGGACTTGGCCTGGCGATCGCGCAGTCGATCGCGCAAGCCAATGGCGGGCAAATAACGCTGATCAATCGAGCGGCGGGTGGTCTGCGTGCCGTCCTGTCGCTGCCGCGATGACCGCCGGGTGTGCGCTGCCTCGCCGGGCGGCAGGCGCTGGCCCCGGCGCTACTGCCTGGCAAGCGTCGCGTGGACGACGCCACCTTGTGGCGCATAGGGGCCGGCGATGGGGCCGGCGAGCGTGCCAGCGAGCGTGCCGTCGGGCTGCATGACATAGACGGCGGTGGCGCCGCTCGGCAGGTGCAGCACCAGCTTGTCGCCAAAGAAGCGGGCCGTGCCCCGTATGAAGCCGGGGTTATCGACCTGCCACGCTGTCGCGATTCCCCATTCGTAGATGACGCGCGCGGTGGGCGGCGTCACGCTTTCAACAACGAGCGTGGTGGCGAGCTTGCCGTCCCAGGTGCCGTTCCAGTTTCCCACGAAGGCGGCGAGGGCCTTGGGCCCGGCGGCCATGGCCGATGCGCCGCCTTGCTGGGCACACCCGGCCAGGACCACGAGGAGAGCTGCGGCTTTCCATTGCATCGGAGTGTTCCTTGGTGTTGGCCGAGGCTTGCCCATTCCCGGCAGCTTTGCAAGCGCGTTCGAAATGAACCCGCCTCAGGCAGCGCCACCGCGGACGCGCTCGATCAGGGCCAGCGGATCCGCGGGCAGCGCATCGCCACGCCAGGCCACGTGCTGGTCGGGCCGCGACAGCACCAGCTTTCGCGGATAGAGGCTCGCCGTCTCCGGCGCATCGAGGTCCAGCACCGCGAGTGGCAGCCTCCGCTTTCGTGCGACGGCGAGAAGCGGGTGCACATCGATGTCGGGGTCCACCCGCAGCAGCGTGAAATCCGGACCCATCGCGTCATAAAGCGAGCGCCCGTCGCGCAGCCAGAGATGCGGTGTGCGACAGCCCGGCACGGTGGAAGGCGTGAAGTCATACATGCCATAGGGCGGCGGCGCCTCGCCGTCATAGGCGATGATCGGCGAGGAGTCATAGAAATAGCCGAAATTCAGACCGCCGCAGCAATACTGGTTGACGTTGAGATCGTAGAGCGCGCGGCCAACGCGGGCGCGGGCCGCCTCGCCCTCGTGCCCTGGCGCCTCGATCTCGGGCGGCACGGCGTCGCGCTGGCGGCCAAGTGCCAGCGCATGGTCCATGGCAAAGCGCGAGACCTGTTCGGTGATCGGCAGACGCTCGGCCTCATAGGCGTCGAGAATCGCGGGTGTCCCCCATCCCTTCAGGGCGGCCGCCAGCAGCCAGGCAAGATTCGCCGCGTCGGCGATGCCGGCGTTCATGCCATAGCCCGCCATCGGCACCCAGATATGGGCGGCATCGCCGCACAGGAAAACCCGGCGGTCGCGGAAACGCTCGGCGAGCAGACGGCGGCCGATCCAGTCCTCCTTGCTTATTATATCATAGTCGAAACGATCATCGACGCCCAGGATCAGGCGGATGCAGCGATCGCGATCGACGGCTTCGAAATCCTCCTCGTCCGGTCGGAGATAATTGTGCACGAGCCAGGTCTGCCGCCCGTCGATCGCATACATGTTGCCGCTGCGCCGCGGATTGATCGAGAACGTCGCCCAGGCCGGAGGCTCGCGCATCAGGCCGAGCAGGGAAGGGGCGCGGATGAAGGTGGACTGCACCCGCTGCACCACCGCATCGCCGACCAGGCGCGCGCCGATCGCGTGGCGGATTTCCGAGCGCGCGCCGTCGCAGCCGACCAGATAGTCGCAGGCGATCTGCCGGACCTGGCCGCTGTCGAGGTCGCGCAGCGTCGCGGTGACGCCGTCATCCGTCTGCACGAAGCCCTCGACCGCGGTGCGATGAAGCAGGCGCAGCCCCGGCATGGCGGCGGCGTGGCGGACCAGCACCGGCTCCAGATAGATCTGGTTGATGCGGTGCGGTGGCTCGGGAGTCGGCCACCAGCCGTCGGGCCCGTCCTTTCTGGTATAGCGCTCGGCGCGGCAGGGGATGGCGATGCGCGACAGCTCGGTGCCGGTCGCGGTGGTGCGATAGGCGACATCGTTGGGATAGTCCGCCGGCAGTCCCGCCTCGCGCAGCGCCGCCGCGACGCCGAGGCGACGGAAGATCTCCATCGAGCGGGCGGCGACATGGTTGCATTTCACGCTCGGCGGTTCGCCGGTGTGGCGCAGCTCGGCGACGGTCACCGCGATGCCGCGCCACGCCAGATCCATCGCCAGCGTCATGCCCACCGGGCCGCCGCCGACCACCAGAACCTGCGTGCGCGCGAGCTGCGTCATCGGGATCAGGACACCGGGATGCGAAAGAATTCCAGCAGCGCGCGGGCCTGTCCCTCGATCATCGCCTTGCCGCCCGCGGCGCGACAGCCGGCCTGCCTTGCCGCGGCCAGCAGCGGCGTCACCTCCGGATCGGTGACGATGTCGATCACCCCGGCTACGTCGTCAAGCGGCCCGAGTGGCGCCGGCAGCCCGTCGCCCGGTCGCATGCCGACCGGTGTGGCGTTGATAACGACGTCATAGCCGCGCGCGACCGGCTCTGCCGTCGTGGCGGCGCAGCCCGGTGCCGCCTGCCGTGCAAGGGCTGCCACCCCGGCCGCCCTGGTGCGATCGAGATCATGGATACCGAGCCGCGCCACCCCGGCCTGGGCGAGCGCCACCGCGATGGCCCGCCCCGCTCCGCCCGCGCCCAGCAGCAGCACCGCCGCCCCCCGCGCGCTCAGGCCCAGCCCCTCCAGCGCGCGCAACAGGCCGGCGCCATCGAACATGTCAGCACTCCAGGTGCCGTCCGTCTCGCGGCGCAGCGTGTTGGCGGCACCGACCAGGGAAGCGGTGGGCAGGACGGTATCGGCAAGCGAGAGAACCCGTTGTTTGAACGGAACGGTGAGGATCATCCCGTCGAGATTGGCGAGCTGCATCAACCCCCGCATCACCGGCTCGAAATGCGCCTGCTTCACGTGCAGCGGCAGCAGCACCGCGTCCGTGCCCGAGGCGGCGATCAGCGGGTTGCAGATGGCGGGCGCGCCGACCTGCGCGATCGGATCGCCCACGATGCCGAGCAGCCTGGTCCGCCCGGTGATGCGCCCGGTCGTGTGCTGGGCGAAATCCTGTTCCCCGCTCATCGCAGCCCCGCTCAGGTTTCGTCGGCGATCGGGTTGGTCAGCGTACCGACTCCCGAGATCTCCACCTCCACCGTGTCGCCGGGCTTCATCCACAACGGCGGCTTGTGATAGGCGCCCACACCGCCGGTGGTGCCGGTGATGACGACATCGCCCGGCTCCAGCACCGTGAAGCCAGAGCAATAGGCGACGAGCCGAGCGACGCCGAACACCAGGTCGTCGATCGTCGCGCGCTGCACTTCCTGACCGTTGAGCCGGGTGACCAGGCTCGAGCGGGTGATGTCGCCTACGTCGTCCGGCGTGACGAGAAAAGGCCCGAAGGCGCCGGTTGCCGGAACATTCTTGCCCGGTGTGAACTGCGTGGAATGGCGCTGCCATTCGCGGATCGACCCGTCATTATAGCAGGAATACCCGGCAACGACGGACATTGCCTCCGCTTCCGATACGTGCCGGCAACGTTTACCGATGACGAAGGCGAGCTCGCCCTCGTAGTCGAACGTGGGCGAAACCTTGGGCCGGATCATCGGCTGCCCGTGCCCGACCTGGGTGTTGGCCCAGCGGGTGAAGATCGTCGGCATCGCCGGCGGCTCGCGCCCGCCTTCGCGGATGTGGGTGAGATAGTTGAGACCGACGCAGATGATCTTGTCCGGGTCCGGAATCGGCGGCAGATAGGTCAGGCCGGCGAGGCCGAGGCGCCGCGCTGCCGCCGGCACCGTGATCGGCCGGCCAGCGGCGAGGGCCGCGCGCAACGTGGGCGCGCTTGCCGTGAGGTCGGCGACCTTGTCGCCCTCGACCACACCCCAGCCGTCGCGGCCCGATGCGTCGCGGAAGCTCATCAGTTTCATCGTGGCGTCTCCCCTTTCTGTGCGATCAGTTGTTCGAACAGGCGCCGCCACGTCGCCAGCACCGGCGCCTGCATGAAATCGCGTTCGTAACGCTCCCGCGCGTTGCTGGCGAGCCGCGCCGCGAACCCCGCGTCGCCCAGCACCCGCGCGACCCCCGCCGCCAGCGCCGCCGCGTCCTCAAGCGGTACCACGATCCCAGTCTCGTCCTGCGCGATCAGCTCCGCGGGGCCAAGGGCCGCCAGCGCCACGACCGGTCGCCGTGCCGACCAGGCCTCCAGCACCATGTTGCCCAGCGGCTCGCCGCGGGAGGAGCAGAGAAAGATGTCGCATGCCGCGAGCAACGCCCCCGCGTCGCGGCGCCAGCCCAGGAAATGCGCGCGCTGGGCGACGCCGAGTTCCGCGGCCAGGGTCCGCAGTGCCGCCTCCTCGGGCCCGCTGCCGGCAATCGCGAGATGCGCGCCGGGTATCCTCGCGAGGGCCTTGAGCGCGATGTCGAAGCCCTTGTCGCGATGCAGGCGGCCAAGCCCGAGCAGCATCGGTGCGGCCGCGGGGATGCCGAGTGCCGCGCGGTCGGCGGCCGCCACGCCATCGAAATCATCGACGAAATTCGGGAGGTAATGCGTGCGGGATGGCGGAATGCCCTGCCCGCGCAGCCAGGTCACGATGCCGTGCGTGTTGCCGACCAGGTGCTCGCAGGCGCGGAAGTATTTCGGGTCGTAATAGCCACCGAGGCGCCCGACGAGGACCCAGTCGCCGCGCGGCGCATGCATCGAGGCACGGCTCATCCAGGTCATCGCGATCGCAGGCCCGAAGCGGCGCAACGCTCGGCCGATGCGCGGGCGCGTCAGGATGTCGATCGGGCCGCCGAAGCGCAGTTGCACCGGCTCGAGCCCGGCCGCGCGCAGCCGTCCCGCGCGCGGCGCGTCGGTGCGGATGATGGGGAGCACGCTCTCGCCGGCGCCCGCCTGCGCGATCGCCATGCGCTCGTAGAACAGCTCGGCGCCACCGTCGCGCGCGCCTGCCATGATATGCGCGATACGCATCACGCCGCTCCCAGCAGGAGCATGGCCGCGTCCAGCGCCTGCGCGACCGGCAGACCCGCCATCGTCCCGTCCGCGGCCATGCTCGCGGCGGCTCGCCGCCCTGCCGGTGCGTATTCGGCGGCCGGCGTCGGGCCGAACAGGCCGAGCGTCGGCGCCCCGGCCGCGGCGGCGAGGTGCATCAGCCCGGAATCATTGCCGATAAACAACGAGGCGCGTTTGAGACAGGCGGCCGCTTCCGGCAGCGAGAGGCGGCCGGCGAGGTCGATCGCGGCGGGGAAGGCGGCCAGCACCGGTGCCGCGAGCTCGCGCTCCATGGCACCGGGCCCGGCCATGACCGCGATCGCCGCCCCCGCCAGCGCCCCGGCGAGCAGGCGCTGGCCCAGCTCGACGAACCGCTCCGCGGGCCAGATCTTGCCGGTCCAGTTGGCGGTCGGCGCCAACACGAGAAGCCGTCCCGGCGGCAGCAGCGCGTCGGCGCGGGCTTCGTCCTCGGGCGCCGTCCAGACCACTGGCAGCGGCGGCGGATCGAGGCCGAGCACGGCGGCGAGCTGCGCCACTTTCGCCCCCTGGCACCGGCGCATGCGGGCCCGGCGTCTCGCCGGCACCAGATAGGGCAGCGCCGAGGCGCGGATATCGACCACCAGGTCCCACCGCGTGAACGCGCTCGCCGCCCACAGCGGCAGCCAGTGCCGCCGGTCGCGACGCTTCTCCATCAGGATCAGCCGCTCGAGGCGCGGCATGCGCAGGAACACACCCTCCGCCACCGTTCCGCAGGCAACGGTGAAGCGCGCTTGCGGATAGGTTCGCAGCAGATGGTCGAGCAGGCCGGTGGAGAGTACCGCATCGCCGATGCGGTTGGACGTGACAAAGAGAATCCGCCTCATGCGCCGCGCGCGGCTGGCGCTGCCCGGGCGAGCGCCACCCCGAACCCCGCCATCATATAGCCGATGCCGGAGGTATAGACGTCGAAGGCGGAGCTCGATGAGGCGATCGGCCAGAAATGCACGAGGATCGCGACCAAGACCCCAGCCCGCAGCGTCTGTTCCGGTGTGGTGGCGCCACGCCACAGGCCGCGCCCGGTCACCAGCATCCAGGCCAGCACCGCGGCGGCGAAGAACACCAGCCCGGGCAGGCCGGCATTGGTCAGCGCCTCGAAATAGATGTTGTGCGGATGGATGTTGCAGATGCCCGCGCCGCCACCCGCCACCAGGTGCTGACCCAGCTCCGGAAAGGCGCGGAAATTCTGCGGATCGGCGCAGGCGTGGCGGAACCCGTCGAAGCCCCAGCCGAGCCAGGGATGGTTCTGCGCCATCGCCAGCGCGCGCAGATAGAGCGAGCCATAGGGGCTGTCGGGGAAATGCAGCATCGTGTTGGCGAACAGCGTCACCAGCCGGTGATGCGCCTGCGGCGAGAACAGCACGGTGCCCAGCACCAGCAACGGCACCAGCACCAGGAAGCCCAGTGCCAGCTTGCGCAGGCGTGGCAGCAGCAGCGCCGTGGTCGCCAACCCCAGCAGCAGCAGCAGCACCGGCATGCGCTGGCCGATCAACACCATGGTGACGACGGTCAGCAGCAACAGAACCGTGGCACCCGCGAGCCGGGCCCGCGCCACCCAGGGCAGCAGCACCGGGAACAGCATGCGCACCAGCGGCGCGCTGGCCCGCGGCTCATAGAACGGGCCGGTCAGCGAGCCATCCGCCCAGCGCCGGAACTCCCACAGATCGAAGCCAGTGAACTGCTGCAGCCAGACATTGCCGCCGATATACAGCACCGCGACCGTCAGCATGCGCATGAACCAGGTCTGCACGGCCTCCTCGGCCAGCACCACCCGGCTCAGCGCGGGGATCAGCAGGAACCAGCGGATCGATGCCAGCGCCTGGATGAAGGCGGGCATGCCGCCGGCGGCATGGCCGGGCAGCGAGCAGATCAGTTGCCACGCCCAGAACAGCAGCCCGGGCAGCACCTCGGGCGCGCGCAGCCAGCGCCATGACCGGGTCGCCGCCATCTGCCACAGAAAGACCAGGTCGGCGGTGGCGACGGCCACCTCCGCCAACGCGCGCGCATGCAACAGGAACAGCGGCAGCAGCGCCACCGCCCCCTGTGCCGCACGCAGCGCCCAACGCGGCGGCGCCCAACGCGGCGGCGCCACGGACCGGGGTCCGGCCACCATCAGTGCAGCTTGGGTCCGCGCAGAAAACTCTGCCGGTCGGCCGAGGTGATGCGCACCGCGATGCGCGACCCGTCGCGGCCGACGCGCAGCAGCACGGTCGAGCCGGCGGGCCCGGCCTGCCACACCTTGCGCCACAGAGCCGCGAGGTCCGACACATCCTCGTCGCCCACGCCGATGATCCGGTCGCCCTGCTGAATTCCGGCGCGCGCCGCCGGGCCTTTTTCCGCGAGACCACCCACCACGATGCCTTCCTCGCCCTCCATCGCATAGACGCCGAGCCAGGGGCGGGCGGGACCGCTGCGGCGGCCAAGCGTCAGCAGGTCGTCGAGCACCGGCCGCAGGGCCGCGACGGGCACCACCATGTTCATGTCCATCCGCCGCTTACCGTCGCCCTGCTGGAGGATCAGCGAGCCGGTGCCGAGCAGCTTGCCATCGGGCGAGATCAGCGCCGAGCCGGACCAGAACGGGTGCGCCGGCGCGATGAAGATCGCGTTGTCCACGACATATTCCCAGTAGCCGGCGAATTCCTGCCGGCTGACGATGCGGGTCTCGATCGCGTGCCGCCGCCCGCCGCCCGCCGCCATGATCGCCTCGGCGCCAACCGCCAGCGCCTCGGAGTCGCCGAACTCCAGCACCGGCAGGTGCAGTTGGCCCAACGCCTGCACCAGGCCGAGCCCGGAATTGCTGTCGAACGCCAGCGGATGGCCCGGCACGGCACGCCCGTCCGCGGTGATCAGCCAGACGGACTCAGCCTCCTGGATCAGGTAGCCGATGGTCAGTACCAGCCCGTCCTCGCGGATAACGACGCCATTGCCGATGCGCTCCGTGCCCAGCGTGCCGGCGGTGAAGGCGTCGTTCGGCACATTGGCCCGCAGTCCCACCACCGCGTTGAGCGCCCGCTCCAGGTCGAAGCGGTAATCGTCCGGGTGCGGCTGCAGGTTAGCAGGGATTTCCCAGTCCTCGGGCTCCATCGTGGGTCCACATCTCCTCGTCCCGCACTATATGCGGCCGCGCCCGTGCCTCGGCAATGGCGGCCAGCGGCGCCGGCCGTGGCGCGGCACCTCAGTCGAGCGTCGCCAGCAGGCCCGCGAGCAGGCGTGTGCGTGCCAGCACCGTCGCCTCGTCGATATGCTCGTCGAGCGTGTGGAACCCGTCGCCGCCAAGGCCAAGCCCGTCGAGCGAGGCGATGCCCATCGCGCCGGTGAAATTCGCGTCCGAACCGCCGCCGGCACTCTGCGGCGGGATGGCGAAGCCGAGCCCGTGCGCGATGCGGCTCGCGCGCTCCCACAGCGCCATCGTCGACGCGTCGGCTTCCCAGACCGGGCGGACCACGGTGCGCACGGCGCGGAACCGCACGCCCTGACCGATCGGCCCCAGCGCCTCCATGGTGGCGACGGCGCGGTCGAGGTCGGCCTGGCGCCGTGCCATGGTCAGTGCCTGCGCGGTGCAGGTGGTGGCGACGCAGTTGACCCACTCGCCGCCGCGCAGCACGCCGACGCTGAACGTCGCATCCGCCGTGGTCATCGCCTCGATGGCGAGAATCTGGCGGGCCATTTCCGCGATCGCGCTGCGCCCTTCGGCCAGCCGCGCGCCGGCATGGCTCGGCTTGCCCTCCGCCTCGAGGCGAAACCGCGCGATGGCGTAGCGGCCGGTGACGACACCGCCATCCGGGCGTGCCGGTTCCGGTAC
>NZ_DAIDJE010000164.1 GCF_027451485.1 Bradyrhizobium sp. | reverse complement strand
TGCAAGGTTTTCGAGATCACGCGCGACTATACAATGTACGACCGCGCCGAGGCGCCGCAGCAATACCCGCCGGTCGAACGCCGTTAGGCGGCCAAATAGATCAAGTCAGTGGAAGTCTGACCGCGATAGAAGCGAGCTCGCTCGCCCCGCTCGCTAGAAGAGGTTGGGGCGAGGAGGATTGTCCAAGAGCACGGTGCGTCAAACACGCATCTCATCCGATCGCTTTGCGATCGACCTCTCTCCGCAAGCCCGCAAGATGAGCTGCCAGCCATCAAGGCGAGCCACCAAAATCATCACCCTAGTGCGGCACCATAGGCGCAGAGGCGGGAATGCTGGCGGTCGCATCGCTGCTCGAGGATTTGCGCAGGCGAATTTCGATACGGCGGCGCTGCTGAATGTCCCCGGGCGAGGGCGAAATCGCGAGCGTCTCGTCGGTGTTCACGAGCTGGGCGCCGGACAGCGGGATCAGCTTGTAACCGGCGAGCAGGGGGCTTTGACGCAGCACACTCACTACGGCGACCGCGCGTGCAAGCCCGAGTCCGGCATTATCCGCGGGCACCAGGCTGACGACCCCGGCCTCGCTCTTCAGGACGGGCAGCAGATCGCGATCGAGGTTGGAAAACTGGCGCACGCCGATCGGGCGCTCGTCGGTGTGGCCGACGACCTCGATGATATCGACGTCGTATTTGCGGATGTAGTTGAGAATCTCGAGCGGAGTCTTGGTCAGCAGCGTTTCCTGGAAGCTTGGCGACAGCTCCGCGCTTCCCGATTTGAAGAAATAGCCATCAGCCTCGCTCATGCGGATGATCGGGGGCCATTGATGACCGCCGGGGCCCGGCGCCATGCCGCGCGCCAACGCATCGAGCACAGCCTGGGCGGAAACCGGCGGCTCGCCCGGCTTGGTCATCGTCCGATTGATCGCTGCGACAATTTCGGCGTCGTGAAGGGCCTTGTCCACATCGATATTGTTGGCGCGGAGCGCCGCGATATTGGCGAGACCGTCGCGAAGCTCCTTCACTGTCAGGGTTTTCTCGATCTCCTTGACGACGCTGCGGCTATCCACCAGTTCGCGCCAGTACTGGTCGATGGCCTGAGGATCGCTCAAGCCGGAGAGGCTCTCGACCTTCTCGGCCACCGCCGCGCTCTTGCTCAGCGAATTGACCATTTTGCGGATCTGCTCGTTTTGCGCCCTTTCCTGCTTAAGTTCCTGCTCGGCGGCAATGCGCCTGCTTTCCTCGCGCTTCAGGAAGGTTGCCATCGCGATCAACAGACAGAACACCAGAAGAATCATGATTTCGGCCATGGTCAGGCCGAGCACCAGTCCGCGCCGGTACGATGATTGCTGCTGGAGTATCTGTCCTTCCATCGGCGATCGCTCCGATTCCGAGTTCGCAAATCGTTGCGGCAACCTCTGATGCGAACTTCGGGATCAAAGGAGCTCTGGCAAATATCAGTATTCAGTGCGGCTTTGAATTTGAAGTTCCTATGAACCTGAGGCGAATAGGAAATTCAATTCGCTGCAGCCGTGTTGGCTCTATCTTCTCGGTCTTTCGTTCGATCGCGGCGTCATGAGGCCCAGGGCGCGAGGGATGATGCCGCGTCTTGTGGCCTGGATCTCGATCAGCAATTCCCTCATGGCGTTGACGACGCCCTGCGCGTGCCGCAGGTTGATTTCTGCGCTCTGGGCCTGATGCTGGGCGTTATCGTTCAGCGCGTCGATCGCTTCGGTCAGGCGCGCGATCGTCGGCACCAGCTGGGTTCCGATCGCTTCCTCGGAGGTCCGGTGCGAGGTGAGGCGGGCAAACAGCGCATCGATCGATTCGACGATGCTGGTCGTGTTCCTGGCCAGCTCCTCGCCCTCCTGCACCAGTTGCCGGGAAATCTCCAGCACCTCGAGCGTCCTCTTGTTCAGGCTTGCCAGCGTTGCGCCGGAGATCCTGGAAGATTCCTCGAACGGCAGGCTCGCGCTTGTCGCAACCTTGTTCAGATCGGTGGCGAATTTCTCATGCACCTTGCCGATGCTTTCCCGCACCTCGTCCAGCGCATCGGCGATCGATTGCTGTGTCATGCGGCGGAAGTACCCGAATTCGAGAATCGAGCTCTCGAGTTCGCGTTTCACCCGCCGCGAGGCCTCGGCGAGTTCAAGCCGCGAGGCAGCCTCGGTCTCGACCGGGTCGCGCCGCATCTGGTTGAACATGATCCGCAAGGTGATGCCGGCGATCGTCGAGGCGATGGCGATACCGAAATTCTGCACGATCTGTTCGGCCGAGCCGGCCGCCGAAAACTGATAGAGTGACACGGCGAGGCTCGTCAGCGTGAACAGAAATCCCATGTAGTAGAGATTGTCGCCCGACTGGTCGTCGCGCAGGCGAAACAACCGCGCCCCGAGCAGGCCCGCATAGCCGATCATGATCATGACCGGCACCGCAGTGACCGCCATCGCGCCAAAATCGTTCAGCTTCGAGAAGATGATGTACCCGCTGCCGAAGACGACGACGGCAAAGAACAACAGTCCGTTCACGAGGCCGGGCGGCAGATTGGGCTTGAATTCGTAACGCCCCATGGCCTCAAGCTCCCTGCAACCGCTTGACACCGCCGAACGTGCCGCGGTTGTCTTCGATCCAGGCCTTCCAGAATTCCATGTGCTTGGTGCTGTCGAGGATCTGCTGGTTGCCGGTCTGCCGGGTCACGTAGCGCAGGATGACCGTGGCGCCATGCAGGTCGGTGCGGAATTTCAGGTAGGCCGGCGATTGCTTGTAGCGCTGGAACGACAGGTCGCCCGCGCGTGGATACTGGCTGTAATCCTTGGTGTATTCGATCATGTCGGAGATAACATAGAGCGTTTTGCGGGCCTTTTCCTGTGCCGCGCCGGAGAATTCGCTGATGGCGATATCCTGGATTGCGGCCATGATCGGCGAACTGTTCGCGCTGGCTGAGGAGACGCTGCTCTGGACGGCTTCGGCGGCGGGTTTGCGAAAATCCGCGATCCAGCGCAGCCGCGCGATGCGGGGATTGTCGGTCCATTCGCTCAAGCCGGCGCCGTCGCCGGGATTGCACTTTGAAAACAGCGAACGGCTGCGCACGCCCGTGATATCGAGGACACGGATATCGAGCTTGTAATAGGGCGGCAGCGTCGTGATCATGTCGTCGAGCTGACCCAATACTTCGCGCCGCGTCGTCTCGGGCAAGTCGTCCGAGGTATCCACCAGGACCACGGTTATGCCCTTCGGCCCATTGACCGGACAAAGCGTTTGGGCGTCGAGGACCGGGCGTTCGGGGGCCGAAAAATAGAAATAGGCCAGCGCGCCGCCGGAACCAATTGCGAGCAGCAGGAGCACGGCGCCACCGAAGCCCGACCAGCCGAGCGCCGCGGATTTGCGTTGCCTCGGACGGCGCCTAGCCACTCTTCTTCTCCGGCAGCAATTCGTCGATTTCGCGGTAGGTGCGCATTGCCTGCTCGAAGGCTTCGTGGATAGCCTTGACCTGCTGGCTCAGCAACGCCTGGGTCTCCGCGATCATGACGCGCAAATTCTCGCGCGCGCTGGCGCTCGGCTCCTGGCCGCCATAGCTGATCCGTTCCATGCTGTAAGCTCTGGCAAAATAGCCGGGAGCGGGCGTCGAGCGCGCCTTGCGGTTCGCTTCGCGGTAGATTTCGAGCAAAGCGCGGGCGGTCTGCTCGATCTGATTCTGGTGCTGGTCGAAGCGCTGGGCGAGCCGCTGCCTGCCCTGGAGCAGCGAATCGTATTCGCTGCGCCGGACCGACAGGTCGCGTGCCGCCTCGTTCATGGCCTCGGTGGCGTCTTCACGGATATCCCGAAGTCGCTCGATCAGTTCGCTGCGCGCATCGGCGAACTGGCGCGTCGCCTCGATCCATCGCCGCTCAAGCCCGGCATAGCCCATATACGGATCGAAGAACATCAAGCCGTCGGCCATCGCGATCAGCGAAAAAACAAAGCCAAGCGCGAACAGCAGCCATGAATTGATGTCGGTGAGGCCGTAAGGCGTGGTGAGCAGGCGATGCAGCACCTCCTGCCCCACATTGTCGCTCAAGGCGACCGCGGGTGGAATTTCGCGCAAGTGCGACAGCGTCAGATTCAGCGCGATCGCGAAAGCTAGATAGACCAGGAAAGATAGCACGCCGACCAGCTTCAAGAAATAGTTCCGGCGGTTGATCAGGCGGATCAGCACCATGCCCCAGAAGAAGCTGGCAGCGATGTTGAGCGCGGCGAAAGTCACCGCCTGCACGGCGCCGCCAAGCAGGCCGCCCAGATTGGCCTTGGCGAGGAAGCTTCCGTTGATCACGACCTCGATAATGAACAGGATCGCGAGAACGCCGATCTTCAGGATGATCTTGCCGGGACTCGCCAGCCGCGCCGGGCGTTCGATGCGGTGACGCTTGCGAAACTGCTCGCGCTCGATTTCGGACTCGTTGAGACGACGGCGCAGAACGAAAAGCTCGTCACGGCCGATAGTCGCTTCGGCGCGAAAATCGCCGACCGCCTCAGGCGCGGCCTGCTGGATGGTGGCAAAACGCTCTTCGAAAGAGAGCGCGTTCATCCGTTCGTCGTAGGTATGAAGCTGGTCGAGATAGATGACGTTCGCGTCGTGCTTGTGCGCCTCGATGCGCTCGACGATCTTGTGCTCGATGTCGTCCATCGTCTGCGCGTCCGAAGTCGGCCGGTCCTCGGCGCCACGCTCGGTGCCGAGCGTGGCCAGCCCGATTTCATCGGCGACGCGATCGACGTTCAGGTCGAGAAAAACCGTGGTGGCCGGACGGTAATGGTGGGCGGGTTGACTTAACAGGGCCCGGATGCGCGCGATGGCCGACGGGCGGGTTCCGGGAACGCTCACGATATCTTCAGCCTGCTGGTCACTGGGGTAACGGCCTGATTCGAATTATCACGGATTAAATGCTCTTGTCCGCCCCGGCTGACCATCCTCCCGATGATTTTAGGTGGCCGATTTTGTCCGGCCGAAGACGGTTTATCCATGGCGGGCTGGACGTTCGCACAAGACATCAGATCAGCTTTGGTGGCGATAACCTGAGATATCCGAGCCTGGTGGCCTGATGCCTACATTTGCTCTCTTCCCAGCAAGCAATTTTGCAAATGTTGGATCAAAGGACCATCAACACATAGACGTGCCTAACGGGGTTTCGAATTGGCATTCGCCTTGAGAGCTCTGCGGCGCGGTCGGTAGCGAATGCCATATCCATTGCACTATGCAGTGGAGCAGACCCGTACCTCGACTGCGCCCAGCGCCTCGATTTCGAAACGATAGTGCGCCTCGTGTTCGGGGAAGACGGTTTTCATGACGCTCCCGGTCATCACGATCTGACCCGCCTTCAGCGACGTGCCACGCGAGGCCAGGTGAGAGGCAAGCCAGGCGACAGAATTGAAGGGATGCCCGAGAATGTCCCGCCCATGCCCTTCGCCGATGAGATCGCCGTCCCTGCTCGCGAGCCCGCGCAAAGGCGCAAGATCCGGCCAATCCGGTTTGAAGTCCGAAAGGACAATGCCGGCATTCCAGGAATTATCCGCCACCAGCGAGCGCACGTCGAGGCTCGCATAATCCGCCGCCCTGTCGTCGACCAGTTCGATCGCGGCGCAAACGCCGTCGATGTGCGGCGCGATCGTCTCGGCGGTATGGGCCGCCGCGGCCGCAGGGATGTCCGATTTGATGCGGACGGCGATTTCGAACTCGAGGCCGAGCCTCCCGAAATCCGTCCGCTGCACCCTGTTTCCCGAACAATGCACGCGCGAGGCAAGTACGACGCCGGCAATCGGGTGATCGATCCGGCAAAATGCCTGCATTGCCGCCGATGTCAGCCCGACCTTATAGCCGACCGGCGCGCCGTTCTCACGAGACAACAGCGCGACATACCTGTCCTGAATATCATAAGCATCCGGAACGGTGGCAGGCGCAGCAGGCGGCCCCAGCGTCACGAAGCGGTGTCCGGCGAGGTGTTCGGTCACGAGCCATTCGGCCGCGCGCTGCGCCGCGATGTCTTCCATTTTTTTCTCCCGCGTTCCCGCAAACTTTAGCGCCTTGGGTGTCATCGTCAAACGGCGCGCATGCGGGACGTCGGCGCAGACCCATGCGCGGGCGTGACCTGTCATCCTGCGATCTTGAACGTCTTGAACCGCTGCAAAGGTCGCGCTGACAGGCTGGCAGCCGGACTAACGCCTGACGGCGCGGGCGATGGCTTCTGCCAGTTCGCGCTGACTAAAAGGTTTGGTGAGCCGCGGCAATCCTTCAGCCTCGCCCGGCGCGAGTTCGGCATAGCCGGTCGCCAGGATGATTGCGATATGCGGCTTTTCTGCACGGATTCGGCTGGCCAGTTCCGAACCGGTCATGTCCGGCATCAACTGATCGGTGATCATCAGGTCGATTTTCTTTTCCTGCCGCAGGATGTCGAGCGCGTGCAGGGCGGACGGCGCGCTGTAAACCGTATGACCAAGCTCTTCGAGCAGGGCCGACGTGTTGAGCGCCACGAGCGGATCATCATCGACGGTGAGGATCGCAAGCTTCTTGTTGAAAGGGGAGAGAACGACGGTCTCCTTGCCTTGCACCGGGGCGGCCGGAACGCCCGGCGCAACCGGAAGGTAAAGCTCGGCGACCGTTCCCACGCCCAGCTGGCTCTTCAGCGTCAGCTTCCCGCCGGATTGCTCGGCCATCCCATGAACCATCGGCAGGCCGAGACCGGTGCCCTTGCCGACGCCTTTGGTCGTGAAAAACGGTTCCATGGCGCGCTGGAGCGTTTCTTCGTTCATGCCGGTGCCGGTGTCGGTGACGCTGATACAGACGTAATTTCCTGCCTTCAGGCCCGGCACATCCGCCCGCTCCGTCGCGCCGATTGTGATCGTGCCGCCGGTGGGCATCGCGTCGCGTCCGTTGATCGCGAGGTTGAGAATTGCAAGCTCAAGCTGGTTGGCGTCGGCGGTCACCTTCGAAAGTTCGGGCGGGAAACTGGTTTCGACGCGCACCGTCGGGCCGAGCGAACTCTGCAGGAGATAGGTCATTTGCTGCACCACGTCGCGCACATCGACGGTTGCGAGCTCGAGTTCCTGGCGCCGCGCAAAGGCCAGCATCCGCTGGGTCAGCGCGGCGCCGCGCCGCGTTCCCTGAATGGCATTGTCGATCAGGCGGACGACTTTCGGATCGTTGCCGGGCAGCCGCCTTTGCAGGAGTTCGAGGCTGCCTTGAATGGCCATCAGCAGATTGTTGAAGTCGTGGGCAATGCCGCCGGTCAGGTGGCCGATTGCTTCCATCTTCTGCGACTGGAGCAGCGCTTCGCGGGCTTCCTCCAGCGCGCGCGCGGCGTTTCTCCGTTCAGTAATATCGCGGGTGATCTTGGCAAAGCCGAATAGCGATCCGTCGGGATTGTAGATCGCATCGATCACGACATGGGCAAAGAACTTCGTTCCGTCCTTGCGAACCCGCCACCCCTCTCTTTCGACGCGTCCTGTCCGTGCCGCAACCGCGAGCGCTTCCCGCGGCAGGCCGGCCTTTTGGTCCTCCTCGGTATAGAAGCGCGAGAAGTGCTGGCCGATGATCTCTTCGGGAGCATAGCCCTTTATTCGCTGCGCGCCCAGGTTCCAGCTGGAGACGAATCCCTCGCGGCTCAGCATGAAGATCGCGTAGTCGGTGACGCCCTGAACCAGCAGGCGAAACTGCTCCTGGGACTGGCGCAAGGCGGCTTCAGCCTGCCGCCGCTCGGTGAGGTCACGCGTGATCTTGGCGAAGCCGATCAGGGTGCCGGCCCCGTCGCGGATCGGATCGATCACCGTGTAGGCCCAGAACTTCGTGCCGTCCTTGCGGACGCGCCAGCCTTCGTTTTCGTATTTACCTTCGCCCGCGGCAATGTCCAGCGCCCGCTGGGGGAGACCGGCCTTGCGGTCTTCATCGGTATAAAAGCGGGAAAAATTCTCGCCGATGATTTCGGATTCTTCGTAGCCCTTGAAACGCTTGGCGCCGGCATTCCAGCTGGTGATGGTGCCGTCCGGATCGAGCATGTAGATGGCGTAGTCGGTAACGGCATCTACCAGCATCCGGAAGCGGCCTTCGCTCGATTTCGAGGCCTCCAGCCGTTCCGTGTGCTCCACGCAAGTCCCCTGCTCAAGACGCCGACTTAACGGCGATAAACGCCCGGCGAGGGGAGAAGTTCCCGCCAGGGCGGCGGCTGCCCCGGATCGTCCGGCAAGGTGTTGAAATATTGCAGGAGTCCGTGCAAGGCTGGACCTCCTCTCCGATAAGCTGCCTGTCCATGAACATCCCTCCCGTTACCCCCTCCCAGGTCCGCAGCATGCTGCTGCTCCGCCGGGAAATCGCGCTGCTCGACCTGCGCCATGAGGCAGCCTTTGCCACAGGCCACCCCCTGTTTGCCGCCAACATGGCGGTGGGGCGGATCGCGCTCGAAGCCGAGGCGCGCCTGCCGCGCAAGGATGCTCCGATCGTGGTCTACGATGCCGGCGAAGGCCTCGTTGCGGAGGCCGCGGCTCGTTTCGCTGGCTTGGGGTACAGCGATGTCCGCCAGCTCGAGGGCGGTCTTTCGGCTTGGCGGAAGGCGGGTTTCGAGATTTTCATCGACGTCAATTCCTACGCCAAGGCCTTCGGTGAGCTGGTGGAGTCGCGCCGCCATACGCCTTCATTGTCGGCGGAAGAGGTTGCCGCGCTGCTGGCGCGGCGAGCCGATATCCGGATCCTCGACGTGAGGCGGCCCGATGAATACGCGACGATGAACATCCCGGGCTCGGTGAGCATACCCGGCGCCGAATTGGTGCTTCGCGCCGGCGACGTCGCACCTGATCCAGCGACGACCATCGTGGTGAACTGCGCCGGCCGCACCCGGTCGATCATCGGCACGCAGTCGCTGATCAATGCCGGCATTGCCAATAAAGTGGTGGCGCTCCGCAACGGGACGATGGGCTGGACACTCGCCAACCAGGCGCTCGAACATGGCGCCGACCGGCATGGCGGCATCGGCCAGCTTGAAGGCGCGAGAGATAAAGCGCGCGACGTCGCCTACCGTGCCGGCGTGAAGCATTTGAGCACGGGCGAACTGGCTTTGCTCGAAAGCGATGCGACGCGAACGCTTTATCGCTTCGACGTTCGCCCGCTGAAAGATTATACGGCCGGACATATTCCCGCCTTTCGCCATTATCCGGGCGGCCAGCTCGTGCAGGAGATCGACATGGCGGCGCCGGTGCGCGGAGCGCGCATCGTGCTGACCGACGACAAAGGCGTGCGCGCCGATATGACCGCGTCCTGGCTCGCGCAGATGGGGTGGGAAGTCTATGTGCTCGAGGGCGTCTATGATGGCGCACTTGACGCCGGGCCGCCGCAAATCCTGCCGAAACCCGATCCCTCGCATCGCTACCGCCGTCCCTATGAAGGCACGGAGGCGTCGAGGGAAGCCATGCAGGCCTATTTCGATTGGGAATACGGACTCGTCGAACAGCTGAAGCGCGACGGCACCCATGGCTTCTTCGTGATTTGAGGAGGCCGCCGAGCCCTTCCGGAGACGACCAGTGCAGGAACGTCGGATCGGCGGTACCAGTGCGGTGAACCTGAAGCTCCTGTCAGTGTCGCCGCCGGTTCGTCATAGGACTTGAAATTCAAAACTGCACTGGAAACGTTATCGGTTGCTAAAGCTCCTTTGATTCCGAGGTTCGCATCAGAGGTCGCCGCGATAGTATGCGAACTTCGGAATCGGAGCTCTCGATGCCTTCCACACTCATGTCGGGTTTCCCACCGGCCGAAGCCAATCAGGTGACGCTGGCAAACTGGCGCACCGCCCCGTACATCAAATGGGCGTTTCAGCACGTGCGCGAAATCGTGCCGGCGGCAGATATTCCCAATGCGCCCGGCGATGTGTGGAAGCTCGCCTCCGAACCTCAGGATTTTGCCTCGTTTCGCTTCGAGCACCGCGGCAAGCCGTACGGCATCGACAAGTTCTTGAGCGAAACCGATACCGATGGTCTGGTCATCCTGCACCGGGGCAAGATCGTTCTTGAGCATTACGACAACGGGATGACCGCGGATACGCCGCATATTCTGATGTCGGTCTCGAAATCGCTGACGGCTTTTGTCGCCGGCATCCTCGTTGCGCAGGGCAAGCTCGATCCGGAACAAAAGGTTGTTTCGGTCATTCCGGAGCTCGAGGATTCGGTCTATTCCGGCGCGACGGTACGCCAGGTGCTCGATATGCGCGTCGGTCTCGATTTCGATGAAGACTATCTCGCGACGTCCGGACCGATCATCGAATACCGCAAGGCGACGAATTGGAATCCTCTCGGCCCGGGGGAGCGCCCAAGCGATCTCAGGACATTCCTCCGCGGTCTGAAGCAGCGCAGCGGGCCTGATGGCGGACCGTTCCACTATGTCTCGACCAACACCGACCTGTTGGGCTGGATCTTGGAACGGGCCAGCGGTGTCCGGTTCGCCGATCTGGTGAGCACGTTGCTCTGGAAGCCGATGGGCGCCCAATGCCCTGCCTACATCACCGTCGATCGCCTCGGCGCGCCGCGTTGTGCCGGCGGCATCTGCGCAACGGCCTTGGACCTTGCCCGGGCCGGCCAGCTGATCGTGCAGAACGGGCGGCGAAACGGCACGCCGATCATCCCTGCCGCCTGGATCGAGGACATGTTCGCTGGCGGCGATTCGAAGGCCTGGGCGGCTGGCGACCTGATTTCCTATTTCGGCGATCGCCCGATGCATTATCGCAGCAAGTGGTATGTTCTCCGGGATAGAGGCATTGCCATGGGGCTCGGCGTTTACGGCCAGAACCTCTTTGTCGATCGAGCAAACGAACTCGTCATCGCGAAATTGTCCTCGCAACCTCCACCGCTCGACAAGGACCTCGTCGACCTGACGATTACCTTTGCCGAGGCCATCAGCGATCAGCTGAGGTGAATTCGGCGGATCAAACCGCGCCTCGCGCCGCTCTCGGATCGCGGAATCGCCGAGCCCGCAGCAATCCTGCCAGGAGCGAAACGAGCCCAAGCGCGATCAGCGCCATGCCTGCCCGGGTCGCGGTCGATTCCCACCGGCTCTCGTCCGCGGCAGCCATGGAAGATGCGCCGGAAAGGGCCGGGGGCGCCGCGGAGGAAGCGGTGTTCCTGGGTGGCGGGACTTCCGCCAGGAGCATGTCGACGTCGACGGAGTGCGGTGCGGCGCGGTCGGGCGTGGGCTGATCGATCGCGTGCCGAGCGAGGACGGGTGCCGCGCTGACAGGTGCGGGCTGGGCGAGGACGGGTGCCGCGGCCACGGGTGCGGGCTGAGCGAGGACGGGCGCTGCCGCCACAGGCGGCGCCGCGCTGTCGGCCGTGGATGCGGAAGCCGTATCGACCGGCGCGGGCGCGGACGGCGCCGCTTGAGGCGCGTCGTCCGGTGCGGCGCTCAACAGCTGAGCCCGCGCATCCGCAACCGGCTTCTTGCGCAGCTCGGCCTCGTTCTCTTCGGAAGCAATCGCGGGCTGCTTCGCGGTCCGGTGACGGACCAGCCTCTTCACCGAGACAGCGGTCTCGGCGGTCTGGAACCAGCATTTGCGGTGACCATCGAGATGATAAACCCAGTGCTGGCCCGCCGTCGCCCTGCCGGGTTGCGACAGGCACTGCTCTCTGGCGGCGGGAGCAGGAGCAGCCGCGGGGGCCTCTGCGGGAGGTGGGTTGAACAGATCGGTCAACGGATTCGAAAGTGCAGGCGAGCTCGAAAGCCCCGCAGAGAGCAGAGAAACTGCAACGCAAATGCGCCGATAGCCGGACATGGAAACTCCGGTGTTGCGCCCCCAAACCGGGCGCGACCTTCGAACGCGAGCTGGGTCGCAATGCGGCCCCAATTCGGCAAGCTCGGGAAATTATTCGGGCAGACCAAGACCACCTCGCGGCGGATTTGGCCACCGGCAACCTGCAAATCTGCCGGGAATGCGATGTTGCGCGGCCGGCGAGGATACGGAGCCGCCTCGCCGCCGATAATCGCTTATATTGGCGTTGACGCGCACCCGGCATGCGTATCGACACCCGCTCTGCCATTCTATGGAGACCTGAAATGCCCAAGGGTTCTGACCTGCTTGTCGCAGCGCTCACTAATGAAGGCGTGACACGGATCTTCGGGGTGCCGGGCGAGGAAAACCTCGACGTCGTGGAATCGCTTCGCACCTCGCAGATTGAGCTCGTTGTTACGCGCCATGAACAGGGCGCGGCGTTCATGGCCGCAACCTACGGCCGGCTGACCGGCAAGCCCGGCGTTTGCATGACCACGCTGGGACCCGGCGCACTCAATCTCACGACCGGCGCAGCCTATGCGCTGCTGGGCGCGATGCCGATGATCATGATCACCGGGCAAAAGGGAATCATGAAGAGCCGGCAGGCCGGCTTCCAGATCGTCGATGTCGTGAGCGCCTTCAGGCCCTTGACCAAGATGTCGCGCCAGATCGTCTCCACGGCCACGATTCCGACGCTGGTGAGGGACGCGTTTCGGATCGCGGTGGAGGAACGGCCCGGCCCCGTCCTGCTGGAGTTGCCGGAAGATGTCGCCGGCGAAGAAGCCGGACCCGCCGCGATGATTCCGGTGCATCCGATTGACATTCCCGTCGCGCATCGCACTTCGCTTGACCGCGCAGCGGAATTGATCCTTGCGGCGAAGCGGCCTCTGATCATGCTGGGCGCGGCGGCATCCAGGCCGCGAAGCACCGCCGGCATTGGTGACTTTGTACGCCGCACGCGGATCCCGTTTTTCAACACCCAGATGGGAAAGGGGACCGTGCCGGGCGGCACCAACCTCTACATGGGAACGGCAGCGCTCAGCGAGCGCGACTATGTGCACGAGGCTGTCGATCGGGCCGACCTCATCATTGCGATCGGCCACGACACGGTCGAGAAGCCGCCCTTTATCATGGGGCCGAAGGGACCCCAGGTCATTCATGTCAGCTACACGCCGGCAAACGTGGAGCAGGTTTATTTCCCGCAATGCGAAGTGATCGGCGATGTCGGGCCGAGTCTCGAGTTGCTCGCGGATCGCCTCGAAGGCCGGTTGCGTCGCGCCGATGCGCTGCTGAACTTGCGCGAGGGAATCCTGAGCCGCATCGCCGACCGCAACACGGAAGACCGCTGGCCGATGACTCCGCAGCGCATCGTTCACGACGTCCGGCACGTCGTTCCGGAGGACGGCATCATCGCTCTCGACAACGGCATGTACAAGATCTGGTTCGCGCGGAACTATCGGACCTATTTTGCCAATACGGTGTTGCTCGACAACGCGCTGGCGACCATGGGCGCCGGCCTGCCGTCCGCGATGATGGCCTCCATGCTCTACCCCGAACGGCGGGTGATGGCCGTCTGCGGCGACGGCGGCTTCATGATGAATTCGCAGGAAATGGAGACCGCGGTTCGCCTCAAGCTCGATCTCGTCGTCCTCATTCTCGAGGACTCCGCCTACGGCATGATCCGCTGGAAGCAGGCGGTCGACAATTTTCCGGATTTCGGCTTGACCTTCGGTAATCCGGATTTCGTGAAATATGCCGAGAGCTACGGCGCCAGGGGATCGCGGGTCACCAAGTGCAGCGATCTCATTCCGGCGCTGGAGGCCGCCTTCAAAGGCGGTGGCGTCCATCTCGTCGTCGTGCCGATCGACTATTCCGAAAACAAGCGGGTTCTGGTCGATGAGCTTCGCGCCAAGGTAAAAGCGGTGGAATAGCGGAAGTCATTAACAGGGGCAGGCCCGCTCCGCACGCGCGCGCCACAGCGTAGCCGCGAGCAGTACGTACGCAGTGCAAGTCCACAGCGACTGCCAGTTGGCCGGTCCTTCGTTAAGCCCCGTATAGATAGCCGCCACCAGCAGCACACCGGCAAATATCGATTCGGCCAGAGGGCGGCCTCCGTTCCTGGGCCGATCGGATAGCGCCAGGGCCGCAAATGGCACGACCGCCATGCTCAGGGCGGCAAACGGAAAATCCTTGTCGCGCGGGTCGAACACAAGGCCCAACGCTGTCTCGGTGCCGATCAAGGTGATTGCGATCCAGACCGCTCCGTGAACAGTCCCCAGCGCCGACAGGGTCCGGTAATCTTTAGAACCCAACAATTCCGAAAATGTAAGGAGTGGACGCCCCGACAGCAGCGCGTTAGCGCCCAAGACCGGCGAAGCAGTTGCCGCCAAAAGAAAGGCGCCGCGCAGAAGCCAGTTTCCGGCCCCGTAACTTTCGTAAAACATCTTCTGGGCAGCGAGACCAAACAGGATTCCAGCCGCGGTCGCCGATATTCCGACTGCAAGCCATGACGCAAGCCGGGGCTGCCAGGGCTTGCGTTGCAACGCCAGCCATGCCGCCCCGAATACCAGGATCGTCAGAACCATTCCGCTGGCCATCTGCAGCTTCCAAAGCGGAAAATTGCTGATGGGAACGCCCGGCGGATATTTCAGTGCGCGCTGCTTCGAATCGAACAGGCCCCAATATCCTCCAACCGTACCCTCGATCTGTTGCTTCCACGACTCGTCATAGGCTTCGAACAGGCTGACGCGGAAATTCTCTCGCCGGGCGAGAGCGAGGATGTCGGAGATTACCCGGGCCTGATTGGTGCGCGACGGTAGCGCTGACTCGCGCATCCGTCCCTCGCTCGGCCAGCCTATTTCACCGATCAGGATTTCCTTGCCCGGAAATGCAGCCATCAGCTTCCGGCGGATGGCGTCGGCGTGAGCGGCGGCAAATTTCGCCCGCACCGGAACGTCGTCCCAAAATGGCAGCACGTGAATGGTGACAAAGTCGACGGCGTTATAGAGTTCGCGGTTGCGCAGCCATGAATCCCAGGCATCGGCGTAGGTGAGGGGGACGGCGACCTGCGCCTTGATCGAGCGAATCGTCGCGGCAAGTTCGGAAGCGGTCATTTCGCCGCGCAACAAGACCTCGTTGCCGACGACCAGCGCGGTGATGGTTTTTGGATATTCCCTGGCCAGGCGTATGCCTGTCGATATCGCCGTCATATTCTTCTGCCGGTTCCTGTCGAGCCAAATTCCCTGCATGACTTTGAGCCCCACCTTGGCTGCAAGTTCGGGAATCTGATCGAGACCGAGATCGTTCGCGTAGGTGCGGATGCAATCGGTTATTTTGGCAAGCTCGGCGAGATCTTCAGCAATCTGTTCTCGCGACACCTTCGTCGCGGGGGCCAGTGATGTCTGGTTGCCGCGAAAGGGAGCGTAGGACACGCATTGCAGCCTGGCATTCGGGTCGATCGGCGCGCTCGTCAAATCGATCGGTATAGCCAGCCACCGCCAGACGCTCGCGATCGTAGCCAGCGAGATCAGCAGGAGCGTCAGCGGCGTGCGAACGGAATTCAGCTTCGTTCTCCGGGCAGGGATCGTGTTGGCGCCAGGCCGGTTTCGCGATGCGACGCCAAAGGATGCATCTCTGAAAGCGCACCAGGCTTGATCCAGCTCAACTTCCCTGATCGGTGCGCGGCGCGCCTTCCGGGAACAGCAATGCACCTATCGGTTCGATACAGATCTTGGGCCGCGTCTGCTGGAATTGCCATTCGTTGCGCTACAAGTCATCGTCCCCGGACTGCCAACGAGCTGGCGAAGGCACTGCCTCGTCGCGCTCATTCCGGCAGCGCTGACGATGGTGGGCGCTCGAGGGCATCATTGTGACCAATTCCCAGGACGATCCCCATCGCGATGATGCCGAGGCCTCCGAGCAGCAACAGGCCGTCGGTATAGCTGCCCGTATGATCCCTGAGCCAGCCCATCGCGAACGGGCCGGCGAATCCCGCGAGATTGCCGATTGAATTGATCACCGCGATGCCGGCGGCGGCGGCCGCGCCCGACAGGAAAGCGGTCGGCAAGGTCCAGAACACCGGCAGGCACGCGAAGATGCCGAATCCTGCGAGACAGAATGCGAGCATTTTCAGGCTGGGATTGTCGAAAAGCGCAGCCAGCGCGAGGCCGACGGATGCGACGAACAACGGGATCGCCGCATGATAGCGTCGCTCCGCGGCGCGATCCGAGCGCCGGCCCCACCAGACCATGGCGATCAAGCCGACAAGGTATGGCGCGGCAGACACAAGCGTCGTGAGGAAGGTGTTGATCCCGAATGCCTTGACGATCTGCGGCAGAAAGAAGCTCAGGCCGTAATTGGTCGCGACCGCACCGAAATAGACGAGGCTGAGGCCGATCACGCGCGGATCGAACAGGACCTCGGATACCGTGTACATGCGCACAGCCTCGCGCTGGCGACGCTCGAGCAGCAGCCTGTGGCTGAGCCATTCCCGCTCGTCGGCCGACAACCAGAGCGCGTCCGCCGGGCGGTCCGTCAGGTAGAAGAACACGACGATGGACAGGATGATCGCCGGGATCGCCTCGATGAGAAACAGCCATTGCCAGCCCGCGAGGCCGAGGCCGCCGTGCAGATAGAGCAGGAGGCCCGAAACGGGTGCGCCGATGACGGTCGAGAGTGGAATTGCGGCCATGAAATAGCCGACGATCCTGGCGCGGTACTCTGACGGAAACCACAGGGTCAGATAGAAGATGATTCCCGGGAAGAAGCCCGCCTCCGCGGCGCCGAGCAATACGCGCAAGAGATAGAAGCTGGTCTCATTGCCGAGCCCGGAAACGTGCGAGATCCAGGGCAGAGATGCCATCAATCCGGAGAGGATTCCCCAGCTCAGCATGATCCGGGCAATCCATGTGCGCGCACCGAGACGCTCGAGCAGGAGGTTGGAGGGCACCTCGAAGATGAAATAGGCGATGAAGAAGATGCCGGCACCGAAGCCAAACGCCGTCTGCGACAGGCCGAGATCCCGGTTCATCGTGAGCGCGGCGAACCCGACATTCACCCGGTCGAGATAGGCGATGAAGTAGCAGACGATAAGAAACGGAACGAGCCGGGTCGTGACCTTGGCGATGGTTCTGGCTTCGACGTCCTGCAACATCTGAATCGTCCGATATCGGAATTCAACTCACCGTTGCTGCGCATGTTCCTGAGGGGCGGATGCGATCGACGGACCTTGCGGCGCACCGCAATATTCAGGCCTCAGGCCTCGGGCCGCCGCGGCGTTGAGGCCGGATAGTGCGCCGAGAGCGCGTCGACACGGTCACGCCACATCGACACGAAGGCGCCCGAGGTGAGGCGATCGACCGACTTCCACTCGCGTTTGACCGCCGGCAGCGTGTTGCCCCAGATGGCGCGCTTGCACCATCGTTCGCCCTTTGCCACCCCTTCCTGGGTCGCGCACATCGACTTCCAGGCAATCTGCTGGGGGTGGGTGACGTGCTCGGAGGCTCCTTCCCAGCCCTGCTGGTGGATCAGGTAGAGATCGGAAAACGTCGGCTTCTTGTGCGTCACGGCTTCGAAGAGCGCGGCTTCGGTGACGAACTTGTAGGCCGCAGCCATCGCATTGTCGCGAGCATTGAGGATGTCGCCGGACCCGAACTTCCTGAACTCGGACTTGCTCAGCTGGAACAGGCCGATATAGGAGCCGGTTCGCTCCGTCGGGTTGAAATCGGACTCGATCTTGGCGACCGCTTTCATGAAATTGGTGTCGAGGCCGAACGCTTTGGCGGCGCGTTCGATCTCCTGGATGGGCGTTCCGAGCGGAATGTCGTGCAATTCCGCCAGGGCGATCTTCGCGGGTTTCTCCGGCGGCGGAATTTCAGAGTACGCGTAGTATTTCAGATACGACACTTCGCCTTCGTCCGGATTGGGCGAAGCCGCAAGCGGAACATCCGGCTGGGGGCTGGCCTCGGCTTCGGGCAGCGTCGTGTCAAGCTTGGCCTGTAACACCCGCTCCTGCGGCGGCGAACTGCCCGCATCGGACGGCATCACAGCGTCCGGTGCCGCGGCGCGGAATTCCTCCGCAACAATCGCATTAGCCGACGATCTTGTTTCGAATCTCGCCGCGATGGCCGAGGCCGGAACGGCTGCGCTGAGGTTTGCCAGGACCGCCGTCACGTTCAGCGGCATCGTGCTGAAGGCATCGGCAACTCTCGCGTTCGGGCTTGCCCCGTGCAAGCGCGATGCCGCGATCTGATGAACCGCGGCAAGCGAGGTTGCGCCGAGCGCGCCGGCAAGGCAGCCTATTTGCCAGATCTTCAATGTCACAAGCCGCGTGGCCGCGGCTTCCCCATTCAGTTTAGTCCCCAACGACAGCGCCCCGAATTGGCACGCAAATTAAGGGCGTGAAGGGATGATAATGGGGCGTACTTGTGGCGCTGGTGGGGTCAGCCGCGGTCGCGTTGGGGCGAGAGGGCTGCTGCCGCCGGAACCAGGCCATCTGCCATTTGCAAGCGGGCGCCTGATACGCCAGCGCCGTTTCAGAACGTCACATCGGGCGGTCGCAAACTGTCTGTCGACCGCATAGCGCCAGCCGCTGTTCTGAAGTGGTCGAGCACAAACAAGCGTATCGCCGAAGAAAGATTACCCAGCTGGCGTCTTCGGTCGATGTCGCTGACAAGCGCGGAAGGCGTCGTGCCGCGCTCGCCGGAGATCTCCTTTACCGCGATCCAGAATGCTTCCTCGAGGCTCACGCTGGTCTTGTGACCGCGAACGAGGATCGAGCGCTTCGTGACGGACGATTTCATTTTGTGCCTTTCCCTCGCCGGGAAATTCCCAAGTCGCCTTGGAAGCCCCGGTGCTCCGACGCGAGATGCCGAAGCGCCGGCGGCTTCTCGTTTCACAGCCCGACTGCTTTTTCTTTGGCGAGCCTGAGTTTTGCTTCGACCGAGACAAGCTCGTTCTCGATGATTTTCCTGACTGCGGGGTTGGCAATTTGGCTGGAGATTTTCCGGATGTTGGATACCGAAAGGTCGAGCAATGAGACGACACGGCAAAGTTCGCCATGCGCCCTTGCGCGCAGCTCAAGGACCCGGTTCAAGAGCTGGGGGCAGACGTCGTCGACCGTCATGAGGTCTGAGCGAAGAGGCGGCACGATCCGCGCAGGCTTGGCTGAAAGTTTTACAACATTTGGCAAGGTCGTTTCCTTTGGTCGGACAGAAATGATCAAAACGGACGGATGTAATTATGCGGCGCGGATTTCCGCCAGGAAGCGTTCCACTTCGCCGCTCAGCAACTCTCCCTCCTGCGCGACACGCGACGAAGCGGTCATGACCTGCGTCGACGCTGCTGCGGTTTCATTTGCCGCCTTGCTTACGGCCTCGATGCTCGATGAAACCTCGGTCGTGCCCTTCGCCGCCTCCTGAACATTCCTGGAAATCTCCTGCGTCGCCGCCCCTTGCTCCTCGACGGCGGAAGCGATGATCGAGGATATCTCCGACATCCGGTCGATAATTCCGCTGATCTCCTTGATATTTTCAACCGACTCCTGGGTCGCCGACTGGATACCGGAAACTTGCTGGCTGATATCGCTGGTCGCCTTTGCCGTCTGTTCGGCAAGGCTCTTTACCTCGGCGGCAACGACGGCAAAGCCCCTGCCGGCCTCTCCGGCGCGAGCTGCCTCGATCGTGGCGTTCAACGCGAGCAGGTTGGTCTGTCCGGCAATCGAGCTGATCAGATCGACGACGTCGCCGATCTTGCCTGCGGCCTGCGACAACGAATGCACGCGCGCATCGGCTTTGTTGGCCAGTTCAACGGCATCCCGTGCGATCCGCGCCGATTCGTTCACCTGACGCGCGATTTCGGCGACGGAACTCGCCATTTCCTCGCTGGCCGAGGCGACGGATTGAACGTTGACCGAAGCCTCCTCTGATGCCGAGGCCACGCCGATCGCCTGCTGCCTGGTCTGCTCGGAGGTGTGCCCCATGCTGTCGGCAGTGCTCTTGAGTTCGTTTGAAGATGATGACAACGCGGCGAGCGCGCCGGTTGCCTTCTGCTCGAAAGCCGCAATCAGGCCGTCCACGGCTCGTTGCCGCTTTGCGCGGTCGTCAAGCATCGCTTCCTGATAAATGGAGATGGCAAAGTCCATGTCGAGCATCACGGCGCGGTCGACGGCTGTGATCACTTCTCCAAGCCGCTTTTTCTTCCAGCCGTAGGTTGCGACCGCGATCTCCACGAGGTGCGACAGCACGAAGGCATAACCGCCGATGTACCAGCGCGGTTCGAGCCCGATCTTGTTGTGGATGAGACCGATCGTGCGCACGCCCTGGATGTAGGCTTCGTCAAAGCGCCCGTTGAACAGGCGCTCCCAGTGGGTGCCTTGGGCCTTTTTCAGGCGGTCCGATTGGCTGCCAATCAGTTTGGAGAGGTTCGGTTCGCTGCCGAGATGCCGGTAGAAACCCTCCAGCACCCGTGGCAGCGCCTTCTCGACGGCAGGCCAGAATTCTCTGAGCGCATCGCCCGTTTTGTGGTCGATGCGCATGAATCGCAGACGGGTGTCCCGGTCGTGATTGCTATTTCCGGTTTCGGTATTTTGAGTCATTATGGCTCCTGCTGCCTCATGCGAATGACTGCAACATCGGGTCACTCGCGCGGCACAGGGAAAATACGGTCGTATATTTACTGGCCGCCTAAGCACGATCGTGCCAGATCAGTCCGGCTCTGCCACCGCGATCGCAATCTTGCTCAAATCAGATAGCGATATTTACCGAAGTAAAGCCGCGAGGCATTTTTCGCGCGTTGCGCCTGTTCCTGCAGCCATTCATTCTAGTCTGAGGGTTTCCCTGACAGTAATCGCTTCTTACTGAACTCCGGCTATTTGTCTGTCGCGAACTGGGACGCGGACTCAGTGAGGCGCAGCCATAGTCGGATTGACGGGAGTTGAACGACGGCCAAGTTGCTGGCAGCAATCCTGTCAACGCGTCGCCACCCTTCGACATTGTTTGATACCGTTGAAGAACCGTTCGACCCGATTGCGAGCGCGGTCGACGTACGGGCTGAAGCAGGGCTGATCACTGCGTTTGCCTTTTTGGTGGAATGTTGGCCGCCCTTCTACATGGCAAGTTGCCAGATCCAGCCTACGTCATGGCCAGGGTCGGCAAGCATTATTGACCCGGATTTCAGACGAGATAGGAATTTTCCGTAAGTCGAATCAGCGCCGGCCGTACCGGCAGACCATTCTTTCGACCACCGCATGGATTTTGCTCGTCAAGCCACGCGGGACCGCCATCGATTTGCGCCTGTCTTCTGATGCATGCTCCATGCTGTGCACCTGGACAATGGAGGCGTCGATCATCTGGACAGCGGCATCATGGACAGCGGCAAGTGGTTGTGTGATGCAACTCCGGTTCAGCGAAGCGGACATCAGCGTACCCACGATCTTTGATGAATCCGTCGAAAATGCCCAGCAGCGGACCAAATCGCTCAACGCTTGAGAGCGAGATGCAGTAAAGCCGATCAAACTCGGCGAACCGAGTTACCGTCAGGCATCATAAAGCGCTCCTGCCAACCGCGGCGACTATCAATCCAGGCATCTCTCAAGGCAAAGAGCGCACGCGCCATCCGGACCGTTCAACATGCGGTTTCTCCTGCAGGGCTTAATGGCCTCTGCAGTCAACCAATGTCATCTAGCCGCGTCGACAAGCTCAGATCGCTGTTCAGCCTCAGCAGCGTTCTTGGCCCGAAACTCGCAATCTTTACCAATCGCCCGCAGCAAAATCGGAGCGTTGACGGCCCGCATTTCTCTAGGTCTCCGAAATAATCGTTCAATTAGCCTGGTCGGCAGTTTGAGGTGATCCAACGTCGTTCGCACGGGGGCGAAATCGACGCCGATCGAGGGGAGTATTTAGCTTTCGCGCTTGGAATAGAGGTTCGTCCCGACGAACGGCCATGATGCCTAGGCTGCCCGCACATTGGCCAGGAAACGATCCACTTGCTGCCGCAGCCGATTGCTTTCGATGGACAGAGATTGGGCTGCCGATAGTACCAGCGCGGAAGCTGATCCCGTTTCCGAAGCCCCACGTTGAACGTCCGTGATATTCGACGACACAAGCTGCGTACCCTGGGATGCTTGCTGGATATTACGGGAGATCTCCTCGGTTGCGGCGCCTTGCTCTTCCACGGCCGCTGCGATGGTCGAGGATACCTCTGAAAGCTGCTCGATCGTCGAGGAAATCTCCTTGATCGCCTGGACAGACTCTTCAGTCGCGGCCTGAATGGTGGATACTTGCTGACCGATTTCGCCGGTCGCCTTGGCTGTCTGCTCGGCAAGTGCCTTAACCTCTGACGCTACGACCGCGAAGCCGCGTCCCGCCTCTCCGGCTCGCGCGGCTTCGATTGTCGCGTTGAGCGCAAGTAGATTGGTCTGTCCTGCGATCGTGTTGATAAGATCGACGACATCGCCAATGCTGGCCGCAGCTTTCGACAGCTGACTGACCTTTACGGTCGTCGTTTTTGTCTGATCGACCGCCGTGGAAGCCATGCGGGCGGAAGATTGCACCTGTCGGCTGATCTCGTGTACCGACGCCGATAGTTCTTCCGTTGCCGACGCCACCGACTGGAAGTTCGTGGAAGCCTCTTGGGACGCCGACGCGACGGTCGTCGCCAAGTTCTGCGAATGCTGCGCGGTCAAAGTGAGCGTGCTTGCCGATGCCTCAAGTTCCGTGGACGCCGACGATACCGTCTCGACAATCTCGCCGACTGCCGCCTCGAATTCTCCGGCCAGGCGATGCATGTCCGCCTTGCGCTGAGCTGCTCGCTCCGCCTCGGCTCGTGCGGCTTGCTCCTGTTTGTCGGCCGCCTCGCGCGCGGCATTCTCGCGAATCACGCCAACTGTTCGGGCGATTTGCCCAATTTCATCGCGGCGATCAAGATTCGGGACCGCGATGCCAACATTGCCCGCAGCCATGGCGCCCAGAGCCGCGTCCAGTTGGGCAAGGGGGAACGTGATGCTCCTCCGCACCGTAAAGAAGAATAACCCGACAGATGCCAAAAGCACCACGATGAACAATCCGACACTCCGCCATATCGCACGGGTCGTCGTCTCTGCTGCTTCCGAAGCTCGGCTGGAAGCCAGGAATAGCAGCCTCTCTTTGGCCTTGGTGAGCAACTCGGTCGGCGCGCGATCGATTCCGGAGACGGCCCTGTCGCCAAACGTGCTGTCCAAACCATTATCCTTGAATGCTTGCAGCCCGCGCCGATAGTCATCGCCCATGCTCTTATGGGCTGCGAGAAACCGCGCCAGAAGTTGTGCGGCGTCCCGATCCGCAACGCGCGCACTCAGCGATTCGACTGCCTTTTGGACGTCAGTCTCGTGCTGCTGAAAATTGGTCCAGTATTTCTCCAAAGCCTCGGGCTGCTTGCCCCTCAGCAACAAGTCCTTCCATTCCTGCACCTGCTTCTTGAAGTCTGCTTCGGTCGCAGCGAGGCCAACTGCGTTTTGCTGACTGGGCACAACATCCCCACTGTAGATTAATAGGGATTTCATGAGCTGCGAAAATCCGAGTGCGCCGCCGCACAGGAACAACAATGTGCAAATTCCAAAAAGAGAGAGCACCTTGCCGCGCACACCAAATGAAAATCTCACGATAGCACCCCGCGTATGTCTGCAAGTCCAAGATATTCTGCTATTTGGTGCAAGATGAATCGCACCTGTAACGTGCATCAAATTTGTAAGAGCTCTTCCAAAGAACGTTTGGTTCGCTCGTCGAAGATATTTCGGTTGCCCATCGTTTGTTGGGCGACCGAGCCGACACAATGATGATCGGTTGAAAAAGTGCGGGGTATCATCACGATTTCCT
The DNA here is from genome assembly GCF_027451485.1 of Bradyrhizobium sp. Taxonomy (GTDB): domain Bacteria; phylum Pseudomonadota; class Alphaproteobacteria; order Rhizobiales; family Xanthobacteraceae; genus Bradyrhizobium. The sequence continues at coordinate 1,883 of NZ_DAIDJE010000164.1, read as the reverse complement.
ATGGCAGGACGCGAATGATCCACAACTGACCCTCGCTGGGTTGCGAAGGCAGGTGGGCTCGGCGTCGAAGGTGGAGGGCCCCATTTCCACCTGGAAGTGTTTGCGGGTCACAGGCAGAATACGGTCGTATATTTACTGGCCGCCTAAGCACGATCGTGCCAGATCAGTCCGGCTCTGCCACGGCGGTCGGAATCTTGCGCAAATCAGATAGCGATATTTACCGAAGTAAAGCCACGAGGCATTTTTCGCGCGTTGCGCCTGTTCCTGCAGCCATTCATTCTGGTCTGAGGGTTTCCCTGACAGTAATCGCTTCTTACTGAATTCCGGCTATTTGTCTGTCGCGAACGAGTGGTTCAATTCTGACATTTGCATGCCTTCACAGCTGGCAGTTTTGCAAATGTCTGAATCAAAGGACCACTCGGAAATATAACTATCTTGTGGAGTGTTGGATTTGACATTCTCTTTGAGAGTCTGCGGCACGGTGGGCAGCGAATGTCAAATCCACTCCACTCGCGCGAGGGCGGAATGACATCTTCTGCGGAGCGGCGGGACGGCAACCGGGTCAGGTTTGATCACGGCTTTGAATGCCGAATCATGGCAATCGACGCGACGTGGCAGCGCGCCTGCACCATGAAGGACGCGTCGAACAGCGGGGCGAAGCTGATCGTTACCGGGTCCTTGCAGGGTCTCCAGTTGAAGGAGTTCTTTCTGGTTCTTTCGCCGACGGGGCTTGCGTATCGCCGCTGCGAGCTTGTTCGGCTCAATGGCGAGGAGATCGGAGTGAGGTTTCTCCGGCAGCGCGGCGAGCGCCAATCCCGCAGCGGGAAGGCGTTGCCGCAGCCGAATTCGCATTAAATGCGGAACTCAGCTCGAATCGCCTGTCACGCGGGCGACGGACCATCCCACCGGTGTCGCGCGACGTTGAGGTGGACGTTGAGATCGTAGCTCGAAAATGCCACCAGATCGCTGTGACCAAAGCCCCGGGAATAGTCGAGGACCGAGAGAACCTCGGGTGTCATTCTGAGCAATACGACGTCGGACGGGGACGGCCGCGCCGCGATGTCAGCCGGCCGGCTTCTGTTCTCCGCCGGTGAGGCTTCGGACGAAAGCTCGGGATAACGCTTCAATCTGAGTTCGGCGACATAGCTGAATTCGCTCTGATCAGTCACCCTCGATGTCGAGGCGGCAAGCGACAGCGCCTTGATCTGACGGGGGGCCTGGCAATCCGGGCCAATGGCGATCGAAACCCGGGGATCGCGACCGATGTTGGCGAGCTTTTGCGAGTTGTGAGCAACAAAGCAGTACAGCAAGAACCCGTCATTGATGTATCCAACGATCGTCGCTTGCGGCCAGCCGTCGGGCCGGTTGGTTGCGATCGTCATGATCCGGTTCGAACCCAACACGTCCAGTATGGTTTCCCTCAATTGCGAGTCCATCACGCACTCCGGAATAGCGATTCGAGCAAGAGGCCGGAAAGGCTTCGGATGCGAGGCGGGGCATCGCTCCAGCAGGGCGTGAGGCGGGATGCTTGCAGGTCCACGAATCGAAACTCTTATGGAAATACAGACCGCGGCAAACCTGCGGTCAGGGCCGGAGCGTTGTTTGATCTGGATCAATCCGCCGCAAACATTGCGACACGTTTGGCAGTTGATGAGTGGTTTGGCACGGCGTGAGCATCGCCAAGCGGCACGGCGCAACCTTTGATTGGCTGATTTTCATCATGCCAAGTGTCAGAATTGTCCTCTTTGGAATCAGATTGCCCCAGAAATTTTACGATGCCCTCTCGTTCCTTTCCCCTCGCCAACCACCTGGTGATGCGCACGTCCGATGCGGAATATGCCCGTGATCGGTTGGTGTCTGTCTACGGAGCAACAGGATTTGAC
>NZ_DAIDJE010000163.1 GCF_027451485.1 Bradyrhizobium sp. | reverse complement strand
GTCTTCGAACTGATGACGTTGCGCGCCGACGGGCAGTTCAACACCACCATTTACACGGAGGACGACCGTTTTCGCGGTATCCAGGGCAGTCGCTATGTTATCTTCATGAATCCGGATGACCTCGCGGGCCAAGGTCTGAAGTCCGGCGATCTCATTACGGTATCGACGGTCGCCAACGACGGCGTCGACCGTTCGGTCGGTGAGTTGCAGGTGGTTGCCTATGACATTCCTCGAAAGGCCATGGCTGGTTACTACCCTGAACTGAACGAACTGATTCCACTCTGGCATTTTGCGGAGGGGAGCAAGGTGCCGGCGGCTAAATCCATCCCGGTCCGGATTTCCCGGTACGAAGTTCCGGAAATTGTCGAGGGTAGCGAGGTCTCCATCGCGGCGACCTGAACCGTTGGGGGCAAATGCCAAGCTTCAAGACAAGTTAAAGCGGGTGGAGGCGACGACGGCTTGGTGCAGGAGGGCAGGGAGCAGCAGTGCAAGGCTTGTCAAGCCGAGCGAGCCCAGAACAGGGCGCCAAGGACGAGGAAGAGAGACGTGCACAATCCGGCCGTGGTCGAAAATTCGGGCAGAAGCGACCGCATGCACGTGCCAAGGAGCCCATCATGAGATCGACTTCAATCCAGGACGGCCCACACCGGACATTCGTCCTGATCCTTGATCGGGGCGAAGAAGCATCCAAGACGATCACCGACTTTGCCAATCGGGAAGGGATCGATGGCGCCTCGGTGACAGCTATCGGCGCCTTTTCCGAAGCAAAGGTTGGTTGGTTTGACCTCGCCGCAAAAAAGTACAAGCCGACCGCGGTCAATGAGCAGTGTGAGGTTTTGAGTTTGATGGGCGACGTTGCCCAAGGCGAGGATGGCAAAGCAAGCCTGCACCTCCACGCCGTGCTGGGGTTACAGGACGGCTCTGTCAAGGGCGGACACTTCCTCTCCGGCTCGGTTCAGCCGACGCTCGAGGTGACAATCACCGAAACAGCCGGGCACCTTCGCCGGAAAATGCGCGCCGATCTCGGAATAGCGTTGATCAACATCTAGGATGACCTAACCCTATGGTGACTTAGGAACCCGGCGCCGGTTGCAAGAGTTGACTGGCATCGTTGAACCCGGAAGGTCAGGAGTTCTCATGGCGACCCAAATTGTCATGGATCTGAATGGCGACAGCCGCCATCAATTCGATCCCCAAGATGCCGAAGCGCTAGCCAAGGCCGAGCGACGCTTTAAAGAGTTGACCGGCGCCGGGTTTATCGCGGCGGCACGAACCTCCACCGGCGAATCGCGCCTTGTGAGGTCGTTCGATCCCAACGTCAAAGAGACGCTATTCTTTCCCCGCTTGGTTGGCGGATAAGGTCCCGTGTTCTGGCTCGGTCGGCAAGCCTCCGAGTGCGAGTGGCGCGCCCGGGCCGTGGTTGGACTGTTCAGGAGTGCCAGGAACGCAAATACGCCGGAGGTGCGCGGCCTGAGGCTGCTGCGATCCTGGCTTTCACCGGCCCAACTCGCCCAATTCGATGCGAAGGGTCACTTCGATGTCGTCGGCGGTGAAAGCGGTAAGAAGTATCGAATTAAATTCGGGATTTGCGCGAACGTCCTGGAGTTGTCAGAGGATGGCACTCCGAAAGTAGGCTGGTGCGTGGTGCCGGATTGTTGCCTGGTTGCTGGCGACGTCATGCTGGCCCAGAAGATTGCGCTTGAAACGTTCGAAAGCGCCGCGCTTGCCAAGGCGAACAAATTTGGCGCGCCGGCCAGGTAGGCGGCCCGCCGCGCAAGGCCGGGGGCCAATCCATATATGAGCCTCGAGTCCGAACTAAAATTTCAAGTGCCGAGATCCAAACTCGAGCGACTCCCGGATGCCGAGATATCCGGTGCTCGCCTCGGCGAGCGTGTGGACCGACACCTCGCTTCCACCTACTTCGATACTCCGAAGCAGAAGCTCCACCGGCATGGGTTCACGCTACGCGTCAGGCGAGTAGGGGACGCCTATACGCAAACAGTCAAGACATCGAGGGTCGGAAGCTTCGCGCGCGGAGAGTGGGAGGCGAACGTCCAGCACGGTGAGCCCGACCTTCATGCGCTCAGGTCCACACCTCTTCGGCATCTCGCGACAAGGAAATTCGGCCATATAGCCGAGCCGGTTTTCCGCTCATCAGTTCACCGGACCACGCGTGCAATTCGCCTGGGACGAAGCGAAGTCGAGCTCGCCGTGGATCGAGGAAATCTGGTTGCCGCAGCCGCACACCTGCCGATCGCCGAGTTTGAGCTTGAGCTGAAGACGGGAAGGCCGACTCAACTTTTTCGGATAGCGAGGTTTTTCGAGCGAAGAATGGCCGCCGAGCTCGATCTGCGGACGAAGGCCGAGCAGGGCTATCGTCTTGTTAATGGAGAAGCGCAAGGTGCGGTCCGCGCCGCGACGATACCTCTGACAAGAAAGATGACGGCAAGCCAGGCCTTCGAAGCCATCGCCTTTTCGACGCTGCATCATTTCTCCGCCAACGCCGATCCGGTCCGCGCATCGGATGGCGAAGCCGTCCACCAGATGCGGGTCGGTCTGCGCCGATTGCGTGCCGCGCTCTCGATTTTCAGCGATGTTCTCCCTCGTTCTCGCACGGCAAAGATCAAGGCAGAGCTCAAATGGTTGACACGCGCACTGGCGCCAGCCCGTGAGATCGACGTCTTTATTACCGAGCGCGTCAAACCAATCGGCAATGCGGTTGAGCCAAAACGGGGGCGCCGGGCAATTGAGAAACAGTTTTTGACCCAACGTAAAGAAGCCTTTCAGCGGGCCCGTGAGGCGCTAGAAAGCTCCCGCTATCGCAATCTTCTGATCGATGTCGTGGAGTGGCTTGAAACCCTGAGATCGACGCCAAAAAAAGCAGGTAGAACGTGCATCGGAACCTTCGCTGAAGAAGCCCTCAAGCGCCGGCTTCGAAAACTGTATAAGCAAGGGCGACACATCGAAAGCATGTCCCCCCGGGAACGACATAAATTCAGGATAAAAGTCAAAAGGGTTCGCTATGCTCTCGATTTCTTTGAGAGCCGCTATCCGAACAAGGCGCAAGAGGCGCTCAAAGACCTGTCGGTGCGGCTGAAGAAAATCCAGGATGCATTGGGAGCCTTGAACGACTTCGTGTCGCACAGGGAAATTGCGATCCGAGCGGCGTTACATGCGCCTCGAAAGGATCGCCGGGCGCGCTCATTTGCAGCGGGGATACTGGTCGGTGAGGAACACGAAGCTTCCAAGACCTTGCTGAAGGCTGCGCTCAAGCAAGTTCGGCATCTACGCCCACTGAAGGCAAGGCCGGGCTAATTGCTGCTGGAGAGGGTGCCGCCAGTTGGGTCCCGCCCATGCAGGGCTTTGAGAGCATAGTTTGCGAGCACGTCCGGATCGCGGATGACATGGTTATAGGCATCGATAATCAGCCTTGCCGCGGTCTCGCGGACGTAGCTATCCTCGGTATCGCCGCGCGGTGCATAGGCGCTCATGACGCTTGCGAGCGCGTTGTTCAGCACCAGTTCGTCATCCGTGACGGGCCAAGGGAAACCGGTTACCAACGGAAACTACTTTCTTTGTGGTAGCCCGATTTTGAGGGCCCTTCTGGATGATCGCCCGATTGCGTCAATCGGTGGGGAGACGACGCCCGCCATCGGCGGTCCGAGGTGAACAAAATACCGAGTTCTGCTTCACGGGCCAGCTGATTGAGCAAAGCAACAATTGCTTGGTCCTTCTCGACAAGCGCAAGCCTCCGGTACCGACGGGCTCGAACGTAATCCAGTGTGTGACTCATCGCCGCCTCTACAAACGCCGCGATTGTGAGGCAAAGCGTCCGCTATCCGCTTCGTTCCTATTCGAAAGGCGTCTGGGTTTCCGTGATCTCCATCCGAAGTGCCTAGGAACCAACGTACTTACCCCGGCGTTCAAGGGCGTCACCGGATGGCGCCATGTTCGACCGCCGCAGCTTTATTGTTTCGTCCGCGATATGGTTCATCGGAACCACCTCGCTGACGCGAGCGTCGATCATACGCGACCACATGCCATGGTCGCCTTTTCCTTCATCTGCCCCCGAGTTTGAACGTCCCGGCCCATGGAAATTTTTCACCGCCGACGAAGCACGTGTGATGGAAGCGATCGTCGATCGCATCATTCCGCCCGACGATGAAACGCCGGGCGGAAAGGATGCCGGCTGCGCGACGTTCATCGACCGCCAGCTAAAGGGTCCGTATGGCTCATCCGCAGGTCTCTATACGCTTGGACCCTACAAGAAGGGCACCAAAGAACAGGGGCCGCAGTCACCACAGACGCCTGCCGGGCTCTACCGCAAGGCGCTGGCCGCGCTCGACAAATATTGCAAGGCAACTCGCGGCGGCAGAAGCTTCGATCAACTCTCCCCAGAGCAGCAAGACGAAACGTTGAGCGGTCTCGAAACCGGCAAGATCGAGCTCGACGGTATCGATGCGAAAGGCTTTTTCGATGCATTGCTGAAGGACGTACCGGAAGGATTCTTCTCCGATCCGATCCATGGCGGCAATCGCGACATGGCTGGCTGGAAGATGATCGGATTTCCCGGCATACGCTACGATTACCGCGAATGGATTAAGCGTCACAACGAACGTTATCCATATCCCCCGGTCAGTATTGCCGGTCGCGCCGATTGGACTCCACACAAATCCTGAGTCTCCCACATGCCGCGAAAGCTGCCAGCAAAGGACGTCGTCATCATTGGCCTTGGCTGGACCGGGTCGATCATGGCCCATGAATTGGCTGATGCCGGTCTCGATGTGATCGCAATCGAGCGCGGCCCGTGGCGCAACACGGCGACCGATTATCCACCCGACTACGCCCCGGATGAATTGCGCTACCGTATCCGCCACGAGCTCTTCTTGCGTCCGGAGCAGACGACTTTCACGTTTCGCAACAAGATGGATGAGACGGCACTGCCGATCCGGTCGTGGGGCGCCTTTATGCCGCCGAACGGCGTCGGCGGCGGGGGCGTGCACTGGAATGCGGAAACTTGGCGCTTCTTGCCATCCGATTTCATTCTGCGCACGCATCTGACCCAGCGTTACGGTGCGGATTTTCTCCCCCAGGATATGACAATTCAGGATTGGGGCGTCACGTATGACGAACTGGAGCCGTATTACGATCGGTTCGAATATTTGTGCGGAACGTCGGGTCAGGCCGGCAACCTCAACGGACAAATCCTGGATGGCGGCAATCCATTCGAGGGGGCGCGCTCGCGCCCCTATCCCAATCCACCGCAAGATCAACCGTTTGGTGCGACGCTGTTCGCAAAGGCCGCGCGCGAACTCGGTTACAAGCCGTTTCCGCAGCCGTCCGGCAACATGTCACGTCCTTATCAAAATCCGCTTGGAGTACGCCTAGGTCCTTGCACCTTTTGCGGCTTCTGCGAGTGGTTCGGTTGCGGGAATTACTCCAAGGCGTCACCACAAACGACGATCCTGCCGTCGCTGCTGCGCAAGCCAAATTTCATCGCGCGCGACAATAGTGAGGTGAAACAGATCAACCTCGACGTCTCCGGCAAGCGTGCCACCGGCGTCACCTTCGTTGACACCGACGGCAACGAGTGGGAGCAGCCGGCCGATCTGGTGATCCTGTCGGCCTATACCATCTTCAACGTGCAGCTTCTGCTCCTCTCAAAGATAGGCAAGCCCTACGATCCAACCGCAAATACCGGCGTGATCGGCCGAAATTTTACCCATCAGACCATCTCCGACGTCACGAGCTTCTTTGATCCTGCAAAATTCATCTTCAATCCCTTTATCGCCTCAGGCGCGATCGGTATGTGCATCGATGAATTCAACGGAGACAATTTTGATCATGGGCCGCTCGGCTTCGTCGGCGGCGGTTATATGGGGCAGGTGCAGACCAACGGCCGGCCGATCGAGACCGCGCCGGTGCCGCCGGGTACGCCAAGATGGGGCGCGCAATGGAAGAAGGCGGTGAAGGAGAATTACCTGAGTGCGCTGAAACCTGGGACCGGCGTTCACGGCAGCATGTACAGCTACCGTGACGTCTATGTCGATCTCGATCCCACCTATAAGGATCGCTTTGGTCGTCCGCTGGCGCGGATTACGATGGACTTCCATGACAACGAGCTGAAGCAGAACAGATTCCTGACTGACAAATTCGCCGAGATCTTCCAGGCGATGGGCGCCAAGCAGGTCGTCAAGGAATATCGCAAAGGTCCTTACGACATTACCAAATACCAGACCACACATCTCTGTGGTGGTGCGATCATGGGGACAGACCCTTCCACCAGCGCATTGAACCGGTATTTGCAAAGTTGGGACGTCCCGAACCTCTTCGTGACCGGTGCAAGCGGGTTTCCGCAGAACGCGGGCTACAACCCGACCGGCACGCTGGCTGCGCTGGCGTACTGGGCGGCGGATGCCATCAGGCAAAAATATCTGAAAAATCCGGGACAACTGATCAATGCGTAGCGGGCTCGTCATCGCCATTGCAATGATCATGCTGTGCGGAAGCGCGGTCGTGGTCGACGCCGCGGACGTACAGGACTTTGCCGCCGTCGAACGTGGACACTACCTTGCTGATGCCGCCGATTGCGGGAGTTGTCATACTGTTCCCGGGAGCAATCATCCATTTAGTGGCGGCCGGCCAATCGAGACGCCGTTCGGAATCCTGGTCGCCCCAAACATCACCTCGGACCGCGAGACCGGTATTGGGGATTGGACGGATGATGAATTCGATGCCGCGGTTCGCGGCGGACGCAGCCGAAACGGCGCGCGGCTATACCCGGCAATGCCGTTTCCGTACTACAGCCGAATGTCTCGCCAGGATGTAATGGATATCAGGGCTTACCTGGACACGATACAGCCGGTCCGTCATGCGGTTCAGGTAAACCGGTTGCCATTTCCGCTCAATCTGCGGATATCGATGATAGCCTGGGATGCGCTCTACTTTAAGCCGGAAGAATTTCATCCAGATACTTCGAAATCGAACGACTGGAATCGTGGTGCCTATCTGACGCTCGGTCCCGGTCACTGCGGCGCTTGTCATACGCCGAAGACCTTTCTCGGCGGAGATAAACCTTCCGACGCGCTTCGGGGCTATACGCTTCAAGGCTGGACAGCGCCGGGCATCACCAGCGGAAAGGGTCCGCTGGCCGATTGGTCGATCGCTGATATTGAGGTCTATCTGAGAACCGGTCACAACCGGTACGCCGCAGCCGCGGGACTGATGAGTGAGGTCGTCAAACTCTCGACGTCAAAAATGACCAATGACGATGTCAAGGCGATTGCTACGTACCTGAAGGACACCTCGGGGCCGGCGGCGCAAAGCTCCGCACCCGACAAGAACGTTGTTTCGGCAGGTGCCGCGATCTATCAGGATCTGTGTGCGGCCTGCCACCGCCGGGATGGCAAGGGTGTTCCGGGCTTGTTTCCCGATCTCGCGGAGACGGCAACCGTCAAGACCCGCGATCCAACAACAGTCCTTCGCGTGATCCTGCAGGGTGCGCAATCCGTGTCGACCGGGCCTGAGCCGACCGGGCCCGCGATGCCAGGATTCGGCTGGCAGCTCAATGACGCGCAGATCGCGGCGGTTGCGACCTATGTCCGCGATCACTTCGGAAAGGCACCACCCGTCAGCGAGAGCGATGCGCGGAAGGCGCGCTCCGATGAGGCTGCACGGACTGATTGACGGCGATCCCCGGTGGGTGAGCGATGATCTGGGTTTCAGCCGGCTTTGCGGGCCCTGCGCGAATGGGAAGATGATCTTCGCCTGGCCGGATGGGCCGAGCGTCTTGTGCCGCCTCGCTTGCGGGAAAGGCTCTGCTTCAGCGCATCCATCAGATTGACGACGTTGCCTTCGCGCTCCTCTGGTTCCGGAGCCTCGATCGTCTTGCCGGCCGCCTTCCTTTTGACGAGCGCCCGCAAGGCGGTCTCATACTTGTCCTTGAACTTCCGCGGATCAAATTTGGCAGATTTCTGATCCAGAATATGCCCCGCCAGCTCGATCATGTCCCTCGAAATCTTCGGGTTGGGAATATCCTCGAAATAGTCCTCCGCATCGCGCAGCTCGTAGGGGTACCGCAGAGTTATACCGAGCAATCCCTTTCCGAACGGCTTAAGGGCGATGATGTGCTCCCTGCTGGCCAGCACCACCCGCCCCAGCGCGAGCTTGTCCCTTCGCTGCATGGCGTCACGAATGACCACGAAAGCGTCGGCTCCGACCTTGCCATCAGGGACGATATAATACGGCCTCTCGAAATAGCGTTCGTCGACGTGATCGGCTGGCACGAAATCGTCGATCTCGATGGAGTGGGTGCTTTCGAGCTTGACGGCGTCGAGGTCGTTCTCCTCGATAGGCACATAGCGGTCTTTCGAAAGCTCGTATCCGCGCCCCTTGTCTTCGGGCTCGACGACGCGCCCGGTCTTCACGTCCACCATCTGTTGCCGCAAGCGATTTCCGGTCCTGGTGTTGATCAGGTGAAAATGGGTTTTCTCGGCCTGCGTCGAAGCCGGGTAAAGGGCAATCGGGCAGGTCACGAGCGACAGTTTCAAGGACCCCCTCCAATAGGCACGCGGTGCCATTTCCGATCTCCTTGCCAAGGCAAACTGCGTTCGAAGGCCTGGTTTTAATCCGGTCAGCGGAACTGAGTTCCGCTGACGTCCCTGATCGAATTTGCCGCTTGTGGCGCCGCGACCGCGGGCGTGGCGGTCCCAGGCTCCTTCACGAGCGAGACAAGGGATCGGCGATGCTCTCCAGCGACTTGCCCTCGGCATCTACGCCCATTTTGCATTCGACCACGGCCGCCGCCAGCAGAAGTGCAGCTGCAGCGAGATATCCGAAGCTGACCTGCCAAGATGATCCGGTTTCGATCAGCCGCCCGAACACCGACGGCGCGATGCTGCCGCCAAGTGCGGTGCCCAGCGCATAAAAGCACGCAATCGCGAGCGCACGCGTTTCCAGCGGAAATATCTCGCTCGCGGTGAGATAGGCGGAGCTTGCGGCCGGAGAAGCCGCGAAAAAGATCACCAGCCACGCCCCCGTCTGGGTCAACGCGGTCAGACGATTGAGGCCGAACAAGATAGCCGTCAGAATGAGGAGAACGCCGCTGGCGCCGAAAGTGAGCGAAATCATCTTCCTGCGTCCGACCGTATCGAACAGGTGACCCAAAATCAGTGGCCCGCAGAAATTTCCGATTGCCAGTGGCAAGATGTAGAAGCCGACCTTCTCATTGGGTACGTGATAAAAATGAGCCAGGATCAGACCGAAGGTGAAGAAGACAGAGTTATAAAGAAACGATTGCGCGACCATCAGCGTGAGCGCCAGAATGCTGCGCGAACGATACTTGCCGACCATGGCCGAAAATATCAGGCTTAGACCGAACGATTTGCGTGGATGAACTTCCAGCCGCCGCTCTGGTTCGTCCAGGGACTGCTTCGTATCGGCCGCCACCTTTTCTTCAATCTGCTTGACGATCGTTTCGGCTTCGTCGTTGCGGCAATGCGTGACCAGCCAGCGCGGGCTCTCCGGAACAAATCCACGGAGCATCAGAATCGCCAACCCGAGAACGCCGCCAATGCCAAAGCCCAGCCGCCAGCCAAGATTGACCGCGAAAACCTGCTGATTTAACAGAAACGGCGTTGCCAGCGCACCGAACGCTGCACCGAGCCAGAAGCTGCCGTTCACGATCAGGTCGACGCGGCCGCGGTATTTTGCCGGAATGAGTTCATCGATAGCCGAATTGACGGCTGCATATTCGCCACCGATGCCCAATCCCGTGACCAAACGGAAAAGGGCAAAGCTCCAGAAATTCCAGGCCAGCGCACTCAGTAGCACGCCAGTCAGATAGATGATCAGCGTGACGTAAAAGACCACGCGTCGTCCAAACCGGTCGGTGGTCCAACCGAACACCAGCGCCCCCGCGACCGCGCCCGCAACATAGAATGAGGCGATCGAGCCGAGGTTCGCGCTCGATAGACGAAGCGTATCGGGGCTTTGAAGCGCCGGGCCAAGCGAGCCGACGATCGTCACCTCGAGGCCGTCCAGGATCCAGGTGATCCCCAAGCCAAGAACGACGAGCAGGTGAAAGCGGCTCCAGGGAAGCCGATCGAGTCGAAACGGAATGTCGGTCTGAAGGGCCGGTGGCAAGATATGAGGCTCGCGCAGAAGCTCAATGAAGTGCGAACCAATGCGCGCGACTTGCGCGAGTTCCGGATCGGCAGTCTGATGGAGCCCAAGAGGAGCCATCCGCTGCTGAGCCAGCAAGCTCATCCTGAGAATCGGCGGCTGGCGCGGTCGGTCGATTGCCCCTTCGGCGCGCGGTCGTCGCGATGTCTTAGGGTACGTACCGCTACTCTTGGCTTCGGCGCGGACCAACATCATTGTGGCGGAAGGGGTGGGATTCGAACCCACGGTACCCTTGCAGGCACGCCGGTTTTCAAGACCGGTGCCTTAAACCACTCGGCCACCCTTCCAACGCAGCGGTATCAATCACTTGATCGCTGAAAATTCAAGGACAGAGAAGGCGCGCCGAGAGCGGACGGCGAACGTCGAAGGTGGATAATTCAAGCTGAAGTTCCGCGGACTGCGGGCGCAAGAAACAGTTTACCAAGTCTTGGTCGCCCATCGGCTCTCCCCATTTCCGCCGTGTTCCCGCTGCGGTATACATATTTGTTGATGCTGGCCTAGACGGCATCGGGGCCACCGGGCACGCGGAATCAGCGGCCGGTGGAATGGGTACTTGGGGCGAATGCAAATTCGAGGGTCAGCACCGATTCGGGGCGCGCGGCGGGCAATTGCCGCCGTTTCGGCGTGCCTTCTCCTCGCCAATTGCTCCTCATCCGGTCTCGCAAGCCGCGTCGATCCCAGATACGGCGTTTCATCGAGCCCTCGCGTGGTTGCCTTGGGAGATCCCGTGCCGAAGGGCGGGGGGACATACCGGGTGGGCAAACCCTATATGGTCGCGGGCCAGCTCTATATTCCGGAGGAAAATGTCAATTATCGCCAGGAAGGCCTTGCGTCCTGGTATGGCGAGGATTTTCACGGACGGTTGACCGCCAATGGCGAGGTCTTCGACATGAGTTCGCTTTCCGCGGCTCATCCGACGCTGCCGATGCCGTGCTATGCCCGCGTCACCAATCTCTCCAACGGCAAGTCCCTGATCGTTCGCGTCAACGACCGCGGTCCTTATCACGCCAACCGCGTGATGGACGTCTCAAGCCGCGCCGCCGACCTCCTGGGGTTCAAGAGCACCGGCGTGGCGCGGGTCCGCGTTGAATATGTCGGCCGTGCGCCGCTCGAAGGCTCCGATGATCGGCTCCTGATGGCAACCTTGCGTACGGGCACGCCGGCGCCGGCTCCCTCACTGGTGCAGGTTGCGTCAGCCCGTCCGTTCGTGCCCGACATCGCCGGCCGGGGGCGGCCGATCCGCGGCGAGATCCCGCTTCCAGAAGGCAGGCCCTATGACCTTGGCAGCACCCAGCCGGAACAGGCGGCGCTGGCAGAGCCGCAGCAACGAACGGCCTATTCGCGCTCGGCTTCAAACGAACGCTTCCAGGACGAGGCGCACACGGCCTCTTACGAATCCCAAGAGCACTATGTAACGCGATCCGTCTCGGCCTATGCGCCGATGGATCCGCAGATTCCAAGCGAAATCCTCGCCGGACGCGGACTCTATTGATTGCCCGAACGCCCGCCGTCCATCAGCACTGAACATGCGGCGCCCGACCCTCGCGCCGCCGCGCAGGCATGGCGTATATGACCATATTACAGCATCTTAGCCGGCTGATCGAAGGCAGGACTTTAAGTGCGCCTGGGGCCGGAAAGTCGAGTTGTTCGGCGGGTTTCCAGCTGTTAGAACCCGACGTATTCAAGGACAGTTTCGATGGGACGCTCGACATTGCGGTTTCGCCGTCCGGCCGTCACGACAAGGCGCCTGATTCGGGGCCTTTTGGCATTCGCGATTTTGGCTGCGCTCGGATGGAACAGCGTGCTGCTGGCCGCCGGCAACAGCATGCAAGGCGCGAAGAAGGAGGAGGGCGGGTTCGAAGGCGAGGCCCCCACCGCCATCCTGATCGAAGCGACAAGCGGCGCCGTCCTGTTCGAGAAGAACGCCGACGAGCTGCGGGCGCCCTCCAGCATGATGAAGTTGATGACCGCCGAGGTGGTTTTCCATGCCATCAAGCAGGGCGACATCAAGCTGACCGACGAGTACCACGTCAGTGAGAACGCCTGGCGCAGGGGCGGCGCGCCATCCGGCACTTCGACCATGTTCGCCGCGATCCACAGCAAGGTTCCGGTCGACGATCTTCTGCATGGCGCCATCATCCAAAGCGGCAACGACGCCTGCATCGTGCTGGCCGAGGCCATGGCCGGCAATGAGCGCGCCTTCGCCGAAATGATGACCAAGCGCGCCCGCGAAATCGGCCTTACCCGATCGACCTTCGCCAATTCCAATGGCCTGCCGGACCCCGGCAATAAGATGACGGTACGCGAGCTCGCCATGCTGGCGCGTCACATCATCCAGACCTACCCGGAATTCTACAAGCTGTTCGGCGAGAAGGAGTTCACCTGGAACAAGATCCGGCAACCCAACCGCAATCCCTTGCTCAATTCGCTTGAAGGCGCCGACGGCCTCAAGACCGGTTACACCAAAGAGGGCGGCTACGGCATGGTGGGATCGGCCGTTCAGAACGGCGTGCGCCTGATCGTCGCGGTCAACGGGCTCGAGGACCCCGAAGACCGCGCCAACGAGGCCAAGAAAATGCTCGAATGGGGTTTTCGCAATTTCGAGGTGCGGACCGTTTTCGCGGAGAACGAGACCATCGGCTATGCAAAGGTGTTCGGCGGCAACACCGGCTCGGTCGCGCTCGCCAGCCACGAGCCGGTGAAAGTCATGGTGCAGAAGAACGGCAATGACAAGCTGATTGCTCGCGTCGTCTACAACGGGCCGGTGCGCGCGCCGTTCGAGGCCGGTCAAAAGGTTGGTGTGGTCAAGGTCTGGCGCGGCGCCAACGTTGCAGTCGAGACGCCAGTCTATGCGATGGACTCGGTGGACCGGGGCTCGACACTGCGGCGCGCGTTTGACGGCGTCACAGAACTTGCGATCGCATTGTTTCGCGCGGGCGTCGCGAAGCTGTAACGATGGCCGAAGCCGCAGCGAAAGCCATCGTGGGGCGCGGACGTTTCATCTCCTTTGAAGGCGGTGAGGGATCGGGGAAATCGACCCAGATCAAGCTTCTTGCCGATCGGCTCGCCGGCGTGAAATTGCAGGCCATCGTCACCCGCGAGCCCGGCGGGTCGCCGGGTGCCGAGATCATTCGTCATCTCGTGCTTTCCGGAATGGGCAAGCTGCTCGGCCCCGAAGCCGAAACACTGCTGTTTGCCGCCGCGCGTGATGACCATGCGCGCACTGTCATTGAACCCGCGCTCAAGCAGGGCACGTGGGTGCTCAGCGATCGCTTTTCCGATTCGACGCGAGTGTATCAGGGGGCTCTGGGGCACGTCGCGCCCGGAATTCTCAACGCCATGCAGCGCGTCACGATCGGCGACCTGAAGCCGGACTTGACGGTGATCCTCGACGTCCCGGTCGAAATCGGCCTCAAGCGCGCCGCGGCGCGGCGCGGCACCGCTGCCGCTGACCGGTTCGAGTCGGAAGACGTCAGCTTCCATCAGCGGCTGCGCGAGGCCTATCGGCAGATTGCCAGGAACGAGCCCGAACGCTGCGTGCTGATAGACGCCACCGAGGAGCCGGCGAAAGTAGCGGCGAGTATCTGGTCGACACTCCGCGAACGATTTTTCAAGACGAGCACGGGAAACGCGGCGGCATCGGCATGAGCAGCAAGGCCGAGATGCAAGGGTCCGTTTCACATCCGCGCGAAACCACCGATCTTTTCGGTCACCGCGAGGCCGAGCAGGCGCTGCTCAATGCCTATCGCAGCGGACGAATTCCGCACGCCTGGCTGATCGGCGGCCCGCAAGGCATCGGCAAGGCGACACTTGCCTACAGGATGGCCCGCTTCGTCCTTGCCCATCCCGATCCCTTCGCCGGCGCCGTGCAACGCGCGGCTAACCTGAATGTCGACGCCGACGATCCGGTATCGCGGCGCATCGCCGCCGAGGCGCATGGTGGTCTTCTCGTGCTCCAGAGGACAGCAAACGAAAAGGGCGTGATGCGGACCGTGATCACGGTGGACGAAACGCGCGAGACCATCGCGTTTTTCGGATCGACCGCGGCGGCCGAAGGCTGGCGGGTGTGCATTGTCGACACCGTCGATGAGCTCAATCCCAATGCGGCGAACGCGCTGCTCAAGACGCTCGAGGAGCCGCCGCGCCGGTCGTTGTTTCTGCTGATCAGCCACGCGCCGGGAAGGGTACTGCCGACCATCCTGTCGCGCTGCCGCCGG
>NZ_DAIDJE010000162.1 GCF_027451485.1 Bradyrhizobium sp. | reverse complement strand
CGGTGACGCCGCGGACGAATATCTCGACGAGGTGCGTGAGGTCGACGGGATCTACGTACGTGAGGGCCTCGGCCATCCCGGGCTGTTGCAGCGGGTGATGAACAAGGTGCTGGTTGACAACGCCATCCTGGGGCCGTGGATTCATGTCGGCAGCCGGATGCAGCTATTGAATGCGGCGCGCCGCGGCGACGAATTGAGCGCGCACGCCAGGGTCACCGATAATTACGAGAAGAAGGGCCATCGCTTCGTCGAACTGGATGCGCTGGTCGTTGGCAACGGCATCACGCCGCTGGCGCACTGCAGGCATGTGGCGATCTATCAGCCGCGCGAGCAGGCGGCGGCGTAGCTCTCGCACCCCGGACGCGACGCGTTGCGCAGCATTCGGGAACGCAAGTCGGCCATCGCGAAGGCGCGCTATGATCTCACGCCGCCTTCACCTTGGCGTCCCGAATGGCACGCCAGACCCGCTCAGGCGTCAGTGGCATATCGACATGAGTGATGCCCAACTCCGACAGCGCATCGAGCACCGCATTGGCCAGCGTTGACAGCGAGCCGGCACATCCCGCTTCGCCACAGCCCTTGGTGCCCAGCGGATTGGATTTGGCCGGCACCGGGTGGTCGCCGATCTCCATATGGGGAATGTCCTCGGCTCGCGGCAGCGCGTAGTCCATGAATGAGCCGGTGATCGGCTGGCCGCTGGCGTCGTAGCTGACATGCTCCATGAAGGCCTGACCAACGCCCTGGGCGACGCCGCCGTGCAACTGGCCCGCCACCAGCATCGGATTGACCACCGTTCCGAAATCGTTGACGCCGGTGTAGCGCACAATGTCGACGATGCCCGTTTCAGGATCGATCTCGACTTCGGCAACGTGGCAGCCATTGGGGAACGTCGAGGGCACCGGGCCCGTCGTGTGATCGACGTCGAGCGAGGAGGGCACACCCTCCGGCATCTTGCCTTCACGCAGACGGCGCGAGAGCTCCATGATGTCGATCGAGCGGTCCGTGCCGGCGATGGTGAAACGGCCGTCGGCAAAGTCGATATCGCCTTCGGCGGCTTCCATCAGATGCGCCGCGGCGCGCTTGCCCTTTTCGATGACGAGCTTTGAAGCCTCAACGATCGCCATGCCGCTGGCGGTGATCGAACGCGAACCGCCGGTGCCGTTGCCGGTATGGACGAGATCGCTGTCGCCCTGTTCGAGCTTGATGCGCTCGAAGGGAATGCCGAGCTGTGAAGCCAGCACCTGCGCGAAGGGCGTGGCGTGGCCCTGGCCATAGTCAAGGGTGCCGGTGATGATCTTCACCGAGCCGTCGTCCTCGAACACGATCTTGCCGAGTTCGACATTGGGCGGCGCGGTGACTTCGAGATAGGAGCCGACGGCGATGCCGCGCAGCTTGCCGCGCTTGCGGCTTTCCTTCTTGCGCTTGGCGAAATTCGCGTGGTCGGAGATTTCCAGCGCCTTGTCGAATACGCCCTGGAAGTCGCCGCTGTCATAGACCATCCCCGAAGAGGCATTGAAGGGAATCTGCGCCGGCTTGATGAAGTTGCGCTTGCGAAGCGTCAGGCGGTTGATGCCCATCTCGTCGGCCGCGCGATCGATCAGCCGCTCCATGAAGTAGTTCGCCTCGGGCCGCCCGGCGCCGCGATAGGCGCCCATCAGCGTGGTATTGGTCAGCACCGTCTTTATATCGACGGCCATGACCGGCGTGCGGTAAACGCTGGCGATGTTCTTGCCGATGTTGAGAGACAGGGGCTGCGGCGCGACGCCGGTGATGTAGGCACCCAGGTTGCCGTAGCCCGAAACCTTGACGGCGAGGAACCTGCCCTCGGCGTCGAGCGCCAGCTCGCAATGGATCTTCTGCGCGCGGCCGTGGCTGTCGGACAGGAAACTGGTCGAGCGCTCGTCGGTCCACTTGACGGGTCGCCCCAGCGCCTTTGCCGCATGCAGGATGCAGACATATTCGGGATAGTTGATGTTCTTCATGCCGAACGAGCCGCCGACGTTGGCGGTGAGCAGATGCACCTTCTCGTTCGGCACCTTCAGGATGTTCTTGGCGAGACCGACGCGGTTGGCGGCGACGCCTTGGGTCGGAACCTGAATCGTGAAGCGCTCGCTCGCCTTGTCATAGGAGGCGAGCGCCGCGCGGGGTTCCATCGCCACCACCGCAACACGGTTGTTGATCACGTCGATCTTGGTGACGTGAGCGGCGCTCTTGAAGGCCGCTTCCACCTTCTCGGCATCGCCGAAGTGGTAGTCGAGCGCGACGTTGTTGGGGATGTGATCGTAGAGCTGCGGCGCGCCGGGCTGGGCTGCTTCCTCCGGATCGGTGACCGCGGGCAGGGGATCGATATCGACCTCGACTGCCTCGGCGGCGTCACGGGCCTGGATCAGGGTTTCCGCGACGACAAAGGCGACTGGATCGCCGACGTAGCGCACCTTGTCGGTCATCAACGCCGTCCGGTTGGTCTGGTGCAGCGGTGTGCCGTCGCGGCTCTTCAGCGGCAGCGCGCAGGTGAAGGGACCGTAACCGGCGGCAACCAGATCGGCGCCGGTCCATACGCCGAGCACGCCCGGCATCGCTTTTGCGGCCTCGGTGTCGATGCGACGGATCACGCCATGGGCATGGCTGGACCGGACGATCCAGGCATACGCTTGGCGGGGCAGGCTGAAATCGTCGGTATATTTGCCCTTGCCGCGGACCAGCGTGTCATCCTCCTTGCGGCGGACCGGCTGGCCCACCCCGTATTTTTGCAGTGCAAGAGCGTTTTCGAGGGAGGTGGGGGAGGTGTGATCTTGCATCGAAATATCCAAAATGGCCGTCTTTTCTGCGATTTGCAGCCTTGACCCCAATAAACCACGCTTTTAGCTGCGACAACGGCTGATTGGGCATGCCTAATATAGGGATTGCTGCACCGCCCTTGCCACTCGCTTCGCCACTGCTAGAGTTGGTCCGAAACGGACATTCCTCGGCGGGCGCTGGCCCCGAGTGGGCGCTGGCCCCGAGAAAGACATTTGGATGAA